>NZ_CP042437.1:7210535-7811413 GCF_007971525.1 Mucilaginibacter ginsenosidivorax | reverse complement strand
GGCAAAAGGTAATGGTTGAATATTCATCACCAAACACCAATAAGCCGTTGCACCTGGGCCATATCCGAAATAACCTTTTAGGCTTTTCGGTGGCACAAATTCTGGCAGCTGCCGGGTATGATGTTGTAAAGGCAAACCTGGTGAACGACAGGGGTATCCACATTTGTAAATCTATGCTGGCATGGCAAATGTTTGGCAATGGCGAAACTCCTGAGTCGTCCGGCTTGAAAGGCGACCATTTGGTGGGCAAATATTATGTGTTGTTTGATAAAGAGCTGAGAAAACAATTAGTACCGATCCTGGAGCGCATTTACGATGAAAATGATCTGACGCTCTTTAATGATAACCAAAAAGAGAAAATACAGGCGCTGCTGATTAGTATTGATAAGTTAAAGTCAAAAAAATATGCTACTCCCGAAAATGAAACCAAACTTATTACTGAGTTAACCGATAAAATTGGTGCCGAGGAAGATAAGATCAAAGAGATAGCAAAAATGTAACCTTGCTGATGGTTGAAACCCAGCAGATGCTCCAGAAATGGGAAGCCGGTGATGCTCAAGTTCTCGACCTTTGGAAAACCATGAATGGCTGGGTTTACGCAGGCTTTGCCGAAACTTATAAACAACTGGGTGTTGATTTTGATAAATATTACTACGAATCGAACACCTATTTGTTGGTAAAGATATTATTGATGAGGGCCTGGAAAAAGGTGTTTTCTTTAAAAAGCCGGATGGTTCGGTTTGGATAGACCTGACTGCCGATGGGCTGGATGAAAAACTGGTTTTACGCGGAGACGGAACGTCGGTTTACATTACCCAGGATTTAGGTACGGCCCAATTAAAATATAACGACTTCCACATGGATAAATCTATTTATGTGTAGGTAACGAACAGGATTATCACTTTAAAGTGCTTTTCTTGATCCTCAATAAATTGGGCAAGGCAGGTGCCGACGGACTGTTTCATTTATCATATGGCATGGTCGATCTACCTTCGGGCAAGCTGAAGTCGCGTGAAGGAACAGTTGTTGATGCAGATAACCTGATAGCCGAGATGAATGATACTGCTAAACAAAAAACCGAGGCCATGGGCAAGGTGGATGGTTTTAGCAACGAATATAAGCTGCAGTTATACCATACTATAGGCATGGGCGCGCTAAAATATTTCCTGCTGAAGGTTGACCCTAAAAAACGTTTGCTATTTGATCCTAATGAATCAGTAGAATTTGAGGGACATACCGGGCCTTTTATTCAATATACTCACGCCCGTATCAAATCAGTTTTAAATAAAGCAAATTATCTGCAGACGAATCAGATATCAATATCTGAAATTGACGGAGTAGAGCGCGACCTTATTGTACTATTAACCCAATTCCCAACGGTAATAACAGATGCCGCCAATGGCTACAGCCCTGCAATTATTGCAAACTATGTTTACGAGTTGGCCAAGACTTATAATAAGTTTTACCACGAAAAATCGATACTACAGGCAGAAAATGAGGTGCTGAAACAATTTAGATTGGAACTGTCCGCTTCGTCGGCCAAAGTAATTAGCAAAGGAATGGCTTTGTTAGGAATAGATGTACCAGAGAGAATGTAGAGCCACAGCCTCCTGAATAGGGAGTTTAAAAGCAAAACGCATAGTTATTCAAATCACTATGCGTTTTGCTTTTAAAACTATCATTCCCCCTTTAGGGGGTTAGGGGGCCTCGCTTACCTCCAATAACCCCTGTGCCATGCATAGCCATGGCTAACAGGATGCCAGTAGCCTTGTACATAAACACGATTGGCACGTGGCCTTGCATAATACCCGTTGATATAAACATATCTGCCGCCACGCCAGGCCCATTCGCCAGGTATCCAATAAGCCCCCGGATAGGGTGCTGCCGGCCGTACATATACAGGTTCGGCAGGGCGTTCGGCTACATAATAATCTGCTGCGCAGGATGTAAATAGTGATGCTGATAAGGCTAATATTAATCCGGTTTTCGCAATTGTTTTCATCTGTAAAATGTTTAATAGTTACTTACAGACGTTTGACAGTTTCGGGGATTATTGGTTTAATGGAGATTTAGTGAACTTGTTTGCTACTACCAACTCTTTACTACCCGCGGTATATTTATAAAATCCACTCCCGGTTTTTATGCCGCGGTGGCCGGCTGTAACCATGTTTACCAGTAGGGGGCAAGGTGCATATTTTTGATTACCGAAGCCATCGTACAATACTTTTAATATAGCCAGGCAAACATCCAGGCCAATGAAGTCGGCCAATTGTAGCGGACCCATGGGGTGGGCCATGCCCAATTTCATAACGGTATCAATTTCCTGCACTCCGGCTACACCTTCGTATAGCGTATAAATGGCTTCGTTAATCATTGGCATTAAAATGCGGTTGGCAACAAAACCGGGATAATCGTTTACTTCAACAGGGTCTTTATCCAGCTTTTGGGCCAGCTGCATAATGGTTTGCGTGACCGAATCTGATGTAGAATACCCCCTGATCACTTCTACCAATTTCATTACCGGTACCGGGTTCATAAAGTGCATGCCAATTACATTGCCCGGATTTTTGGTGGCAGCCGCAATTTCGGTTATTGATATAGATGATGTGTTGGAAGCCAGAATAACATCGTATGAACAAATTTCGCTTAGTTGTTTAAATAAATTGAGTTTAATTTCCCGGTTTTCGGTAGCGGCTTCAATAACAAGGTCGGCCGATGCAGCACCTTCTTTCAGATCGGTATACGTCTTGATCCGGCTTAGCGTGTTTGTTTTAGCAATCTCATCAATACTGCCTTTTTTTAGTTGCCTGTCAAGATTATTGGTAATTGTTTGTAAGGCCTTTGCCAGTGCATCGGCGTTGATATCAACCAGCGCTACCTCAAACCCATATTGCGCAAAGGTGTGGGCTATGCCGTTACCCATAGTTCCGGATCCAATAACGGTTATGTTTTTCATCATTTATTAGTTTATACAATTACTAAATTGATTCAAATTATTGGTTTTGCAAAACCTCACCAGGGTATTATAGGCTAATAAGAGCTCCGGCATCTGTAATTGCCTTCCTGGTTAGATTTTCAAAAGTGGGTATGGTGCCCAATTCAGGAAGATTTGAATAATTGAGAATATAGCTTTTTGAATAAATATCCTTGGCGCCGTTAAAAATTATACCAATAACGTCTATGTTGTATTTTTTAAGCGCGTGTATGGATAACAGGGTATGATTAATGCTCCCCAGGTAATGCTGTGATACCAGGATCACTTTTGGGTTAAGTTGTTTAATCAGGTCGATCATTAAAAAATTATCGTTCAGAGGCACCATTAAACCGCCTGCGCCTTCAATCACCAGCTGGTTATCTGTTTTAGGTAACACGATATTTTCCATATCGATGCTAATCTTATCAATTGCGGCTGATTTATGAGGTGAAAATGGCTGTGTTAAGCGATATGCTTCGGTATGAAATTTTGTTATAGGATTGGAAACCAGGCTTTGTACTTTCATGGTATCGCTATTATCCAAATCGCCTGATTGGATAGGTTTCCAATAATCGGCTTTTAATTTTTCGGTCACAATTGCCGATGTTATAGTTTTGCCAATACCGGTGCCAATGCCGGTAATAAAAATGGGTTGTTTAGCGGGCATTAATAAAATTATTTACTGTATTGCAAAGCAAAGCTAATTCATTTAAGGTATTAAAACTATGCAGGCATATTCTTATACGTTCCGTACCGGCGGCTACCGTTGGGCTTAAAATGGGTCGTACATCTAAACCGGCTGACTGTAAGGTATTTGCTATCAGGCGGGCCGTGTCATTGTTTTTTAAAATAATACATTGGATAGCGCTATCACTTTGCAATAAAGGGTAATCACTATTGAAGTCAACATGCTTTTTAAAATATGCGATGTTGTTTTTCAAGTTGATAATTTCCTCTTCGGCATTATTTAAAAGCCGATAAGCCATTTTTATCGAAGCTAAATGATGAAAGGAGGGGGCCGTGCTATAAATAAATGGCCGGGCAAAGTTTATCAGGTATTGCTTTAGCACCTTGCTGCCCAGCACAATAGCCCCGTGACTGCCAAGTGCCTTACCAAAAGTGACAACCGTGGCAAACACGCGGTTTTGGAGGCCAAGTTGATTGGTTAAGCCTTTTTTGAATAAGCCAACTGCATGTGCTTCATCAACAATTAAATGCGCACCGTACCTTTCTGTTATATCAACGATATCCTTTATTAGGGCCGAATCGCCGTCCATAGAGTAGATACTTTCAACAACCACATAGCAATTGCCTTTAGATGCCTTTAATTTGGCCTCCAGGCTTTCCATACTGTTATGTTTGAAGCTATACCGGTTGGCGTTACTTAGCCTTGCACCGTCGATAGCCGAGGCATGTATTAATTCATCAAGAATAATGGTATCGCCACGTTGCGCAAGGGACGAGAGCAGACCGAGATTGGCGTCATAACCTGAGTTAAATAGCAAGCCGGCTTCAAATTCATGAAATGCCGCAATTTCCTGTTCCAGGTCTTCGGCATATTGCGAGTTTCCCGAAAGTAGCCTTGAGCCTGTTGAACCGTTTAGGCTCAATGGATGACTATTGAATTCGGCTTTAACATCTTCTTTTAATACAGCCGACCGTGCGAAACCCAGGTAATCGTTTGAGCAGAAGTCGACAAGGCTGTTTCCTGGTTTCAGGCTGCGGTATATGCCGGCTTCCTTTCGCTCGTCAATTTTTATTTTCAGGTGTTCGCTGGCTGATGTCAATTTATGGGATGCTTTAATAGAATATATCTAATGCTGAGCTTTTGCTTTACCATGCAAAAATAAAAAAAGCGGCTCATCGCCGCTTCATTTGTAGTATTATATTGAATTAGTTTTGGGAACCGCCTCCTCCGCCGCCACCTTGTCTCATCCTATCCATCATGTCCTTTTGCAACTTGTCAAAAGCAGTAGCTTGTTCCGGAGTTAAAATAGCTTTCACTTTATCGTTAGTTGCTTTTCTCATCGGCATCATGGCGCTGCGCATTGCGTCCCTGTCGCCATTGGCAGCAGTTCTTACGCTGTCCATTTTTGTAGCCTGCTCTTTATAAATGGCTGTAACCTTAGCGGTTTGATCGTCAGTTAATTTTAACTGTGTCTGCAAATCTTTAGCCCTGTCTTCGGGGCTCTTTCTCATACCGCCACCTTGTGCATGGCTTACTGCCGCAATCCCCATCAGGAAACAGCACATCAACAGAAATTTTTTCATAGCTCTTTTAATTTATTTACGTTTTAATCTTAAGATAAAGATATAACGTAAAGGTTTAAGAAAGCCGATGTAACTTAATTGTTGCTTTGCTGTAAGTTGGATATCGATCGCTGCATCTGGGCCATCATATTGGTAAGACTTTCCATAGTGGGTTCGGGTGTTGGCTGTGGCAATTGGGTTGATATATAGCCTTTTGCCTTCCAAATTTCCAGCACGTCTTCGCCGTTTATTTCATACGGCTCATATACCGGGTTATCAGATATTAACTTTAGCTTTTTATTGTCTTTGAATTTGTTACCTATCCTTTTATATACAACGCCATCATCTTTTGATATTACCACGTAAGTTTCGCCGGGTTTTACGTCTGCCCAGTTTTCAAGGTACTCGGCAATAATAATATCACCCGACACTATCGGCAACATCGAGTCACCTTTTATTTCAAAAGCACGGTAGGTTCCCTGCTTAAACATGGGTAAGTAAAACTTAGGGAGCTTGGCTACATATTCAGGGTCGGCATAGCCATTTAAGTAGCCGGCGCTGGCCTTAAGCGGCACCATTTCAATGTTTTCGTTATCCTCTTTATCAACAGAAATACTCAGCACGCGCAGGTTTGCGGGGTTACCTTTTGGCTTTGGCGTCCACTTTTCATTAATGGTTTCATTAATAAAGTCATCAATACTAATGTCAAAGTAGATTGCTAATTGTTTTAGTAATTCATATTTTGGCTCGGCGCGCTCTTCTTCATAAGCGCCTACCAATGAGCGCTTTATACCCACTTCATCAGCAAACTGCTGTTGGGTAATTCCCTTCTTTTTGCGAAGGAACTTAATATTTTGTGAAATTATTGACATAAAATTTGCATTTGCTAAATTTATTAGTAATTTTATGCTCATAAAGTTAGTAATATTTATTCGTTCACCAAATTTTTTATCAAAAAATGAAACGTTTTGTATATATCATCACCGACAGAAACAGGAAAAATCTTCATGTAGGCTTATGCTCAGACCTGGTAAAAACGCTGCAGTTTTACAGCGATATGCCAACTTTGTTTTTTGATAGCGCGCAGCAGCTTAACCGTTTAGTGTATTTTGAAGAAATTAATACCGAAGAGCAGGCTATGGAACGCTTTAAAGTTGTTAGCACATATACAAGGCCTCAAAAAGAAAAAATGATCAGACCTGTTAACCCTGATTGGGTAGATCTGACCATTGGATTAAAATATGAAAGCGGCATACGTACAAGGCCACAGTTGCGTCCGTCTGTAAACGCTAACAGGCGCGCTATTACTTTTTAATAAATTTTAAAGCGCCCGAATTCATGCAATACCTTTTGCCACCGCGATCGGCAGGGCCATCATCAAAAACGTGACCAAGATGAAGTCCGGTACTTTTTTCTATTACCTCATCACGGCTCATACCGTAGCTATTGTCGGTAACAATGGCAACTTTTTTGGGGTCAACAGCTTTTACAAAGCTTGGCCATCCTGTGCCGCTATCAAACTTGTCCTCGGAGCTGAATAGTACTTCGCCCGTAGCGGCGCTTACGTAAACACCCTTCTCGTGGTTATTCCAGTAATCATTTTTATAAGGCGGTTCGGTGCCGCTTTCAACCATAATATAGTATTGGTTGGGTGTAAGTATTTTCTTCCATTCTGCCGCAGGCTTGCTTAATTTGTGTTTAGCCTGGCCATTACTGCTCTGGCAGCCAAAAGCTGTTATAACGCTTAATATAGCTATAACAAAAATTGATTTTCTCATTACGTTATTCATTTCGTGTTTTTTGAACTATGATTTATCTTTTTAGTCGTAAAACCGGATTAATCCTTACAACTAATTATTGTTAAATACGCAATTGCATTTTAAGCGGTTTGTCATTGCATAGTACATTTAAATAATTTTTGCCTTAGGCAGCAGTACTTTGTTTACCACGTGCAACATGCCGTTATTTTGCTCGATATCAAAACGATTAATGATGCTTTCCCCACCATTTTCATCAATCAATACTATATTTCGGTTAGCATCAATTTTAGCGGTTAGCTTATTGCCAGTCAGCGTAGTAAATGTAGCCGTACCTTTATTTTTATTAATCTGCTTTTCGATATCTTTTGCCTTTAGCCAGCCAGGTATAGCATGGTAGCTCAAAATGCGGGTGAGTTCCCAAAAGTGCGATGGTTTCATTAACGAATCAAGTTTTCCGCCGGGTAAATTCTGAAAAGCGCCATTAACAGGAACAAATACTGTAATAGGGCCACGGCTTTGAAATGTAAGCGCCAGGTTGGCAGTTTTGAGAAAGTTGTAAAACACAGATAAATCCTGTGATAATGCCAGGTTTTTGACAATATCATTTGCCGGTAACATGCCATCGCCCGCAGCAACCTTTAGCGGGCCAATAGCTTTGGGGTTTACAGCGTTTGTTTGTGCAAATAATGTGGAGCCTAATAAAAGCAAAGCAGCAAGCAATATCAATTTTTTCATAGTGGGTTGGTTACAGGTATAACAATCAAACAGTTAACTGTTTTTGCTAATTTAGGTTTTAAATAAAAAAAGCGGCGCATGGCCGCTTAAATATATTTTTTTAAAGAGCGTATTACCAGCCCGGTGTAAAGCCCAGCCCAAACACTGGTTTTTTAACATCGGTGCGGTTAAAAGGAATAGCCAGGTAAGGTTCCAGCACAAAGGCGCCAAAAACGTTTATCCTTAACGATATGCCCGCGCTTAAAGCAGGTACACGACCGTAAGTTGTATTAAACACAGGGTTGCCGTTGCTATCAACTTGCGGTACACCATTTTCATCCACAACAGCCGTGCGGCTTAAAACCGGCGGGTTTTTCTGAAAATAAATATGCTCGCCGGCATTCCAGGCCAGGCCTGCGTCAAAAAACAAGTTCAGATCGGTAAACAAAAATTTAGATTTGATTTGTGCCAGCTTTTCGGGCCCGGTAAAGGGCAGGCGGGTTTCAAAATTGAACACGGCCATGCGGCTACCCGATAGCTGGTCGATATTAAAACCGTTTGATGACTTGCTATTGTTATTGTAAAAAGTTTGCCCTTCATAACCCCTGATGTAAAAGGGATAACCTATAAATAGGGGGTAAATACCGTTTGAATCGCCAAAGCGGCCGTAGCCATAAAAGCGGGCTGCAAATGTAACCGGCTCAACACGCACATATTTACGAAGATCGATAGTTGGCGAAAAGAATTTGTATGTGCCAAAGTTATAACCGGCTTCTAACCTGTACCTAAAGCCATTCAAGGGAGCGGTTACTCCAAAAAACGAGTTGTCGCCAACAAGCGCGGTTGACAGTTGGAAAAGAGAATACGATTTTAAATTATAACCAAGCAAGGCTGCCTCGTCCGAATTGGCTACCTTTTTCTTATCTGAATTAAGATAGGTATAGGTTAGTGTTTGTTTGTTATTAGCATCAACTGCAGTATCAATTTTATAGGTATCGCTGTATCTGTCAACGCGATAGGAGTTATAGGATGCGCCTGCGCTTACTTCAAAACGGTTTGTTTTATCGATAGGATAGGAGGTAAATACCCTGGCGGCATCTTCAAAATTGCGGATGATATCTGTGTTTTGAGATAATACTTTTACGTTTTTGCCGCCCACATTTTGAACCGGCAATGTTTCGGTTTGTATACCAAACAGGTAAGGGATATGCGATATACCTGTACCCAAATTCCATCGGCCAGTTTGGTTTACATAAGTTACAGCTGCGCCGGAGTCATAAATCTGACCGTTTACAGATGCCGCCGCGAAGATTTGATTCCGGCCCAGTATATCGCTGAAAACACCCTGGATACCACTTGAAAGGCTTGTGCCATAAAAGCTGCTTACTCCAATGCCAACGCCGCTGCCGGCCAGGTAATCAAGCTTAAACTTAGGGCGATATGGGATTTCTTTAACAGAATCGGTCGGGATTTTACGGTAGGCCAGGAAATTGTTAAGATTTGAGTTGATCAGATCAACTCCCACGGCATGGGGAGGAGGCAGCATAGCCGCGCCAAAATCTACCGCCTGTGGTTGTAACGCAATTGGTTTAAAGGCTGATGCTTTTGCATTGTACAAGGCATATTTTTGTGCCCGGTAGTAGGAATATACCACATCATCGTTAGCAGAGACACTTAATGCAGGCGAAAACTCGGTGATGCCGCAGATTCCGGTAAACAGATCGGTCATTTGCTCAACCTGGCCTGTGCTAATGGTATAACGGTACATATTGCGGAAGCCATCCCTGTTGGACAGGAAGTAGATCTGGGTTCCATCGGCCGAGTATTGCGGGTTTAAATTGTTGGCACCGTTAAATATTTTGATATCGGTTACTTTGCCTGTTGCCAGGTCAAGTTCGGCCAGGTTAAAGGTGATGGCCTGCTCTAACGATTGGTCATAGGTGGAGCGATCACTTGAAAATAGAACCTTTTTACCATCCCTTGAATAGGTTGGCTGGTAATCGGTATACTTATCATTGGTAAGCTGCGTAATCTTTTTTGTATCGAAGTTATAGGAGTACAAATCGCTTTGTCCTTCAACAAGGCCGGTAAAAACAATATCCTTACCATCTGGCGACCAGGATAGGTTACTAAACTGCTCTGCCTGCTCCATTGATACATCATCAAGGATGCGTCCATTGTTGATGTCAACAACTTCCATACGATTACGCCCTTTGCTAAACACACTGAACGCAAAACGCTTGCTGTCCGGCGACCATGCGCCGGCCGATTCGATAAAGTTAAACTCATCTATGTGGGTATTTGATACTTTGCTTGTGAGCTTGCGCAAAATTTTACCCGTTCGGGCATCAGCCAGGTACAAATCGATACTGAACAGGCTTTTGGCAGATAAGAACGCCAGGTATTTACCATCAGGGCTTACCGCCGGGGCAACCACAAGGTCGCCACCATTGTCTTTATCTACCAGTTTTAAACCAACAGGCTTTTGTACGGTATCCTTTAAAAAGGGCTTGTAGGTGCTTTCTATTGAGTTTTTCCACAGGCGGGATAGTGTTTTATCATCGTATCCAAAAGTACGCCTGATGCCATATGCAAGGCCGTAGCGGGCTGTGTTTTTGAAAAATGGCACGATCACGGTATCTCCGTAAGTCGATCCTAAAAACGACCAAAAGGCTTCTCCGTAGCGGTAAGGGAAATACTTGTTACTTTCCGTCAGATCGCGAACCGTAGGGATATCATGGTTCAGATAAGCATCACGCATCCACATGGCGGTGTAGGCATCTTTTTTACCCAACGAAAGATACTCGGCCATACCTTCTATCATCCATAGTGGAATGTTATTGATGTTCTCGAAATTCTCATTCTGATTTCCACCTAACAATGCATGGTACTGAAAAGCATGCACCAATTCGTGACCTATAACGTGGCGCGTCATTTGGTTTGTTTCCATCACCGGCATTACTACACGGTTTTTTAAACCCTCGGTAATACCGCCGGTACCTACGCCAATTTCTCCGTCGATGGCTGTGGTTTGCTGAAAATCGGGGTGATTGGCGTATAAAATGATTGGGTTGGCTGTTTTGAATGTATCCTTAAAAACCTGTTGATGCAGTGTGTACCACAATTCGCTTTCCTGGGCAAAGCGCTTGATCATACTATCATTTTTGATATAATAGTATATTTCGAAATGTGGTGTTTTATAAACTTTAAACTTTAGGTTTTTGTACCGTACTTTATTTTGGCCAAAATATTGCGCCCTGGCGCTGTTGCTGATGAGCAGCGAGCAGATAAGGCATACCAATATAAAGCTGAACTTTTTAGCGTTGTTTAACAATGAGTAGGTTTTATTCATAATTCAAACTAAATAGAATACGGCTAATTTAATGAATAATCGGCAGGCTGTAGGGCCTGCCGATTGATATTTAAACTTGTACCTGAACTTTTAATCCCCTCCTACAAAAGCCTTATTTTTGATTGGCGGGCGTTGTTTCGGGATTCTCCGGCGTACTGGCAGCTGGTGTTGGTATAACGTTGGTGGTATCAATAGGGTTGCTTGTACTATCTACCTCCGTAGTATCAGTGGCAATATGCGGCGACGGACAATTATAGTTTTTGGTGATCTTGCTCCATGGTTTTGGGAAAGGCCCGTAAGTATAACCCAATTTCGGATCGGCGTACACCTTTTCCATAAAGCGGCCAAAAATGGGCAGGGCAGTGTGTGATCCTTCACCTGTTTCGGATGATGTAAAGTGCACACTTCTGTCGTCGGCACCAACCCAAACCCCTGTAACCAAATCCTTCGTGATTCCCATGTACCAGCCGTCGACATAATCAGATGACGTGCCGGTTTTGCCGCCAATCTGGTTATCCTTTTTCCAAAGGCCAGGGTATTCCCATAAGGCCTGCGAGGTGCCTCCAGGTTCTTCCATACCGCCGCGGAACATATAAAGCATCAGCCAGGCAGTTTCCTCGCTCAATACTTTTTCTTGTTTCAACTCAAATTCGTCAATTACATTACCCTGCTGGTCTGTTATTTTTGTTACCAATAAGGGGTCTATCTTCTGGCCTTTATTCAGAAAGGTGCTATAAGCCCGCACCATCTCATAAACGGAAACATCATTGGATCCTAATGATACCGAAGGAACCGATTTTAATGGGCTTTCGATACCGCATTTGTGAGCGTACTGTACAATTTTATCCCATCCCACTTTTTCGGTAAGCTGGGCTGTAATGGAATTTACCGATTTACCCATAGCCCACCTTAGCGACATTTCCTGGTACGAAAAATGGAAATCGGCATTATTAGGTTGCCATACTTCATCTTTACCGTTGTCTTTATATTTTATGGTTACAGGCTGGTCTGTGAATTTATCGCAGGGGGTATAGCCATTGTCAAGTGCTGTGAGGTAGGCAAATGGTTTAAACGTAGATCCTGCCTGCCTCCTTGATTGGTTTACGTGATCGTAGTTGAAAAAACGATGGTCGATACCGCCAATCCAAACTTTTATCTTACCTGTTGATGGCTCAAGCGTCATCATGCCGGTATTTAACAGCTTGGCGTAATATTTAATAGAATCGATGGTTGAAAATGTGGTATCCTGTTCGCCATGCCAGGTAAAAACGGTCATCCGTTTTTTGGTTTTAAAATACTCGCTTATTTTTACGGTGTCACCACCAAATTTTTTATCCAGCAATTTGTAAATAGGCAGTTTTTGTTCGTTTTTTAAAATGAAATCTTTGATTTCGACACCTTTCGAATCGCGCCACGGGTTTTTATTGCCCCATAGGTTGTAAAAACGCTTTTGCAGCATTTTCATTTTTTCGGCAACCGCCTCTTCGGCATATTGCTGCATCCGTGAATCTATGGTTGTATAAATCTTCAGACCATCCTCATATAAATCATACCCATTATCCTTACACCATTTATCCAGCCATTTTTCAACCGCGCGGCGCAGGTATGAGTCGCCATGCGAATCTTCTTCTACATAGCTTAAATCGAGTTTTATGGGCGATTGTGAACTGCTTGTATATTGGTCTTTAGTAATGGAACCATTTTTAAGCATCTGGCCTAAAACCGTATTTCTGCGTTCGGTAGCACGTTCGGGATTGCGGATAGGATTATAACTGGATGTGGCTTTCAGCATACCTATAAGCAAAGCGGCCTCACCGGGGCTAACCTGATCGGGTTGTTTGTTAAAATATTTTAATGTGGCTGTTTTTATACCAAAGGTATTATTACCAAAAGGGACCGTATTAAAATATAATTCAAGAATTTTTTGTTTGCTATATACGTGTTCAATTTTAAAGGCAGTAAGCCACTCTTTAAACTTGTATACAACAGTATTTATAAGAGGAACTTTCCGGATAAAGCCCTGGGATTTGCGCTTGCGTGTTTCAAAAAGGTTTTTGGCAAGTTGTTGTGTAATGGTACTGCCGCCCCGCCGCTCGCCTTTAGCCGTTGAAACCATACTGGTGAAAAACGAATAAAAATCGACACCGCCGTGACTGTAAAAACGCACGTCTTCGGTTGAAATAAGCGCGTTTATAAGGTTGGGCGAAATATGCTTTAAATCAACAGGCGAGCGGTTTTCCTTATAATACTGACCTATCAGTTTGCCATCGGCAGTGAAAACCTCCGACCCAACAGAAAGTACAGGTGTTTTAATATCCTGCATGTCAGGCGAATAACCAAAAAGCCAAAGGAAGTTGAGCTCTATAGAGCAAAAAAAGATGATAACGAAGTATATGAAGATAACAAGGAATCGCAGAAACCGGTTTCGTATTTCTCTGAACATTGGGTAAAGATGTAAAATTATGGCGCTAAATCATAGCCCGAAACAAATATTAATATGTGCAGTTTATATAAAGCTAAATATATACCAGCCACCTGCCACTTTATTTAATAAAGGCCTAAAATTTCCGTAATATAATTTAATGTTGCCTTAAAAGGTAACTTATATTTAGGTTTGAACAATGGTGTATTACATTAGCTAAAAATAAACTTTTATTATCAACGCAATTTTAATACCTAAATTTCATGTTAACAACGTGTAAAACAAATTTTTTATCATGAGTAATATTGTCAAAAAATTTAAAGTCGAAAATGGAAAGGGATTTAAGCTGGGAGACTTCGATCCGGCATATTCAGATGGATTTAAAAAAATTGAGGCCCGAAAGACATTAAAAGACCTGATAGACGAAACATTTGACCTGCAGACAGAACTTTATGCAGCCAATAAATATGCCCTGCTCATCATTTTCCAGGCGATGGATGCTGCGGGAAAAGATAGCGCTATTGAACATACATTATCGGGCTTAAACCCGCAGGGCTGCCAGGTTTATAGCTTTAAGCAACCCAGTACCGAAGATTATGAACACGACTTTCTGTGGCGGCACTATCGCTCGTTACCCGAACGCGGCAGGATAGGTATCCATAACCGGTCACATTATGAAAATGTATTGGTAACCAAGGTACATCCCGATTTGTTATTAAAAGAACATTTGCCGGGAATTAACGATGTAAAGGATATTGATGGAAAGTTTTGGGATAAGCGTTACGAAAGCATCAGGGCGTTTGAAAAGCACCTTACGGATAACGGTACGGTTATTATCAAATTTTACCTGAATGTATCTAAACAGGAGCAAAAACTGCGTTTTTTAAAGCGAATCGACAACCCCAAAAAGAACTGGAAATTTTCGGCTGCCGATATTGAAGAGCGGAAAAAATGGGCTGACTATATGGATGCCTATGAAAAAGCTATAAAAGAAACTGCTACCAATGATTGCCCCTGGTATGTAATCCCCGCTGATAAAAAATGGTTTACACGTATAGCCATTTCTTCGGTTATCCTTGATACCCTAAAAGGATTAAAGCTGAAATACCCGGTACTTGAAAAAGAAGAGAAGGATAAATTGGACGAATCCAAAAAGCAATTGGAAAAGGAATAAATCACCTGCTCCAATTGCTTAAGCCAACCTTGTTAAATGCCAGAAAATATATTTTGCGCGGGTTCGCCAATTAACGGCATTGGTTTTCTTTCACCCTGGAGTGCGCCAAGCAGGCCAATCACCCAGATTACAAAAAGTGCAACCCGTACTACCCAGAGTATTGCTGCACCAAACGAAAAACCTACCGAAAAAAGTATAGCACCGGCGGCATACGATACGATCATCGACACGATGTGGAATAGCAGCGTTTGCCTCATTTGATAGCTTGCCTGGTAGGTTTTGTTTTTTTGATACAGGGCAAAATAAGCAATAAGCCACCCTATAATGGTAAAATAACTGATGATGCCGGCTAATTTGCCATCATCGCTTGACGAATAATTGCTCATAGTTCAGAAGGTGATTTTAGGTGATAATTAATTATTAAAGCTAACCATAATTGTGATCAAAAGAGCAGTTTAACCGCAAATTATTCCACGGTTATTTCATCAGCAAAAATGTATGATTGGCTGCCTTTACTTTCATGCCAGTCGGGTAGTGCGCCATATTGTTTGGCTATGATTTTAATGTAGTGGGTGTTTAAATTTAGCGGGGCGGTAAATTCCTGGGTTTGCAAATTTGTATCTTTAATATCTACTTTAGTATTCACCGTGGCTGCCAACTTATAATTCCTGCCGTCGTCAGATACCCAATATTGAACATATTTAGGGAAAACTATCCAGGCATTGCTATCCTGCAATGTGCCAATGCTAACTTGTTTTACAGGTTTTATGGCACCCATATCAATAATGGCTTCCAAATCCTTACCCTGGTAGCCCTGCCAGTTGCCCACATGCCAGTTTGCTGTGCCATGGATGCCATTTATAAGCGATTCGTCGCCTTTATCTGCATAGCTGGGCAGATATTTATTGACGAGCGTTAGTTTGATGTCTGATCGTAGTTTAATAAAGTTGGCCTCGTCAATAAAGCTGCTTTTACCCTTAATAATTGCTATTGCCTTAACGGTTGTATTCCCGGCAATGGCAATCGGCTTAGTGTAGGGTGTTGAGTTTGCGGTAGGGGTTGATCCATCTAACGTGTAATAAATCCCGGCATCTTGGTCGGCACTTTTTATTTCGATGCTGATGGGGTCTTTGAAGGATTTGGCTGGGGCTATAATATAAGGGTTAGCCACAATCAAGCTATCGGTAATTTTTGAAGTTGGGCGTTCCAAATCCTGTACAAAGAGTTTATTGGCCAGTTTGCCGGCAAATACTTCAAACTCGCCGCCATTGGCTATATCGTCAAAATTGAGGTATAGTTTGTTATAGGTTTTCTTGGCTAGGCTCATGCCCTGTAAATAAATATTGCCTTTGCCTATGCTTGCGCCAGAGTTAAGGATGGTAAATTGCTTGCCGTTTTCTAAATTAATAACTGCTTTATCAAACTGTGGCACCCCAACCTGGAAAGCCTGCTGCCCGGGGGCAATATTGTAAATGCCCAGCGAACTCATGACATACCAGGCCGACATTTGCCCGCAATCTTCGTTGCCAGCCAGCCCATCGGGTTTATTGCTGTATTCCTCACGCAATATCCTGTCTATATAAAACTGTGTTTTCTCGGGCGATGCGGTAAAGTTGTACAGGTAAGCCATATGGTGACTTGGCTCGTTTCCGTGGGCATATTGGCCAATAAGGCCGGCTACATCCGGGATATCACTGCCCTTTAGCTTCGATTCTGTGGTAAACAATTCATCCAACTTAGCTTCAAAAGCTTCCTTACCACCCATTTTTGCCATTAGGGTTTCTACATCCTGGGGTACCATGAACGAGTATTGCCAGGAATTGCCTTCGGTGTAATTCCCGTTTATCTCGGTAGGGTCAAAGGGGGTAAGCCAGCCACCGTTGCTGCGGGCCTGCATAAAACCATTTTGGTTGTTGTAAACGTTTTTCCAATATTGGGCACGTTGAATATATTCGGCATAATCGTTAGGCTTGTTCAGCATTTTAGCCATCTGCGCTATACACCAATCGTCATAGGCATACTCCAGGGTTTTTGATACCGAAGCATCTTCCTGGTCGGATAGTGCAGCGCCGTTTTTACGGTAAATATCCAGCCCAAACTGGTTGCGACTCACCGCGGCTTTCATTGCTGTAAATGCTTTTGCCGCATCAAAATCGCGAATACCTTTTGCATAAGCATCTACAATAACCGGGATGGAGTGATTACCAATCATGCAATAAGTTTCGGTACTGGCCAGCGGCCAGATAGGCAACAAACCGCCCTGATCATACATCGCCAGGAACGATTTGATGAAATCAAGTGTCCGTTTTCTATCAATTAATGCAAGCAAGGGATTTTCGGCCCGATACGTATCCCATAGCGAAAAAACAGTATAACAGTTAAAGCCTTGCGCGGTATGCACCTGCTGATCCATGCCCCGGTATTGGCCGTCAACGTCGCTATAAATGTTGGGCGCCAGCATGCTGTGGTATAAAGCGGTGTAAAATATGGTTTGTTTTATACCTGCATAATCAATAGGTTTTACCTTTTTGCCGGCGGGAGCCGGTCCGTAAGGGCTGTTAACTGTCCCTTCATCGCTCAATGCCGATTGTTGAGATGAGGATGGGCCGCCGCCTTCTACCTGTATTTTATTCAATTCGGCGTTCCAGGTAGCTTTGGCTGCCTTCTGGATCTTTTTAAAATCGAAATCAGGTACTTCGGCATCAAGGTTTTTTAGGGCACCTTCGGCGCTTACCGCCGAAATGCCAACTTTGGTAATCACCTCGCCGGGATTGTTAAACTGCAGGTACATTTTAATGTTTTTGCCCTGCGCTTTGATTTTTCCTTCCAGTAACTCGTTGTTGCTGGCTACCCCATAGGTTTTAAATGGTTTTGAGAATTTAGCGTAAAAATAAACCTGCTGGTTGTTGGCCCATGATTTTGACTTCCGGTAGCCGCGAACCTCATGGTCATTTACCACTTCAATCCACGAATCCAGCACCTCGTCGCGGTGTTGCAGGTCTATTATAATGTTGGCCTTTTCGGTACTGGGGTAACTATAACGATGTACTCCTACGCGGGTGGTGGCCGTTAATTCAACGCCGATATTGTATTTATCCAATAGGGTTTTATAATAACCAGGCGTGGCAATCTCATTTTTCTTTTTAAAACCAGAACGGTATTCGGTGTTTTTAAACTGCGGCTCGCCGGTTGTAGGCATAAACAACACATCGCAATAATCTGGAATGCCTGTGCCGCTTAAATGGGTATGCGAAAAGCCATAAACCACCGTGTCGGTATAGTGATAGCCCGAGCAGCCGTCCCAGCCTTCCAGTCGTGTATCGGGACTTAGCTGCACCATACCAAAAGGCATTACCGCACCGGGATAAGTATGTCCATGCCCCCCGGTGCCAATAAAGGGGTTAACCAGCTGGGCGTAATCTTTATCTTTTCTTTTTTGTGCCGATGAAATATGGGATAACAAAAGGATTGCAGCGATAGAAAAACTGCTTACAATGGCGCGCGACGATGGCATATTTTTAACGTGTGGTATAATAACGCAAATTAAAACTTAAAAGCATATAAACGAAAAAACGCCCGGTTTATTAGCCGGGCGTTTAGTTTAGCAAGGGGGTATTATGCGTTGCGTACAACGCCCATTTTTTTCAAAAGCTTACGGTTTTCGCGGCGGTGAACCAGCCGGTGAACGATAGCATATATGATAGGCAATATCAATAATGTTAATATGGTAGAGGTTACCAGGCCTCCAATAACTACAATAGCCAGGGGTTTCTGCGTTTCGGAGCCGATTCCCGTTGATACTGCTGCCGGCATCAACCCTATGGCCGCCATCAATGCAGTCATCACCACAGGCCTTACACGACTGATTACGCCATCTAAAATGGCCTTATCCAACGGAATATGCTCTTCCAGGTTCTTTTTAAATACAGATACCAGGATTACGCCATTTTGTATACACACACCAAATAAGGCGATAAACCCTATACCTGCAGAGATACTAAAATTGGTACCGGTAATGTGTAAGGCTAATATCCCGCCAATTAAGGCAAATGGCACATTCATGATAACCAAAGTGGCATCTTTGGCATTGCCAAATGTGATAAACAAGATGAGGAATATCACCAGTAAACAAATAGGCACTACGTGGGCCAATGTATTTGATGCACGGATCTGGTTTTCAAATTCACCCGCCCAAACATCAGTGTAGCCGTGTTCAAATGTTACTTTTGAGTGCACCTTACTTTGTGCCTCGGCAATAGTGCTGCCCAAATCGCGGCCGCGTACCGAGAATTTTACGGCAATGTAGCGGGTGTTGTTATCCCTGTAAATAAAAGCAGGCCCGGTAATTGTTTTGATGGTAGCTATTTCTTTTATTGAAATTTTCGATCCGTTAAGGGTAGGTACCATCAGGTTCTCTATTTTATCCTGGGTATTGCGGTATTGTTGCTGATACCTGATCCTCACATCAAACCTGCGTTCGCCTTCATATAATTCAGTTGCCGCTTTACCACCAATCGCCATTTCTATAACAGAGTTTGCATCGGCGGTAGATACGCCATAAAGTGCCATTTTACGCTGGTCAAGCTCAATCCTGAACTCTGGTTGGCCTAAGTTACGTAGTACCCCAAGATCTTCAACGCCCTGTACGGTTTTCAAAATTCGCAGTACACTGTCGGCTTTTTTATCAAGTGTTTGAAAATCGGGGCCGAAGATTTTTACGGCTAACGCGGCGTTAACACCTGCAACCGCTTCCTCTACGTTATCCCGAATAGGCTGCGAATAGTTGAATACAGCACCAGGGATTTTGCTTAGTTGCTTATCCATCTGGGCAATAAGTTCATCCTCGGTAATGCCGCTGGGCCATTCTTTTTTGTTTTTAAGATCTACCTGGATTTGTACGTCAAAGAAGCCTTTAGGGTCGGTACCGTCATTGGTACGGCCAACTTGTGCCAGGGTTTGTTTTACCTCGGGAAACTTATCTAATATCTGCATCATTTTTTGATTGATGCTTTCTGCTTCTGACAATGAAACACTCATAGGCAATTCAGCCTCTACCCAAAGCGCTCCTTCATTTAAATCAGGTAAAAACTCTGATCCTAAGAACCTGGCAGAGAAGAATGTGATCGCCATAAATGCAACCGCAACCAGCAAACTTAATTTTTGATTTTTATAGGTGAAGTTGAACATCCGGCGTATGCCGTTCTCAAAAAAGATAACAACCGGATTATGTTTTTCCTTTACGTTTTTCTGTAACAGAATGCTGGACAGGGCAGGCACCAGGGTTAGTGTGAATATTAATGCCCCAAGTAATGCGAAACCTAAAGTATAGGCCAAAGGCGAGAACATTTTACCCTCAACCTTCTGAAATGCAAAAATCGGTATTAAACAGGTGATGATAATCAGCTTGGAGAAGAAGATGGCTTTACCCATTTCGGCCCCCACATTTTTAAACAGCCCCAGCTTAGCAAGTCCGTTAAACTTTTGCATACCTACTTCTTTGGCCTTATGATCAAGGGCAACAAAAATCCCCTCAACCATTACAACCGCGCCATCTATAATAATACCAAAATCCACAGCACCCATTGATAACAGGTTGGCGCTCATTCCTTTTATACGCATACATACAAAGGCAAACAATAAAGATAACGGGATGATGATAGCAACGGTAAGGGTTGTACGCCAGTCGGCCATAAATAGGAATACGATGACGGTTACCAGGATAATACCCTCGCAAAGGTTATGGATAACTGTTTCGGTGCAAAAATCCATCAGGTTGGTGCGGTCGTAAAAGGTATCAATCTTCACGTCCTTGGGCAGGATGTTATCGTTCAGATCTTTTACTTTGTCTCGGATACGATTTAACACCTCGGCAGGATTTTCGCCTTTGCGCATTACAATGATACCTTCCAATACGTCTTTCTGCTTGTCGCGGCTCACCTGCCCTAAGCGGGGCAGGCCTGCCTCTTTTACATCGGCAATATCCTTAGCCAATATGGGTACGTTGTTTACATTTTTGATGATGATATTTTGTATCTCATCGATATTATTGATAACCCCGATACCGCGCACTACATAGGCCTGGTCGTTTTTTTCAATCACGTCGCCACCCACATTGATGTTACTGCGGTTAATGGCAGTATAAACATCCAGCGAAGTAAGCCCGTATTTTTGTAACAGGGCGGGGTTAACAGAAACTTCATAAGTTTTTTCCTCGCCACCAAAGCTGTTCACATCGGCAACGCCGGGTACAGATTTAAATTGGCGATCAAGCACCCAATCCTGAATGGCAGTAAGTTCGTGGATTGATTTGGTGCGGCTTTTAAGCGTATAACGATAAATCTCGCCGGTAGGGCCGTAGGGTGGCTCAACTTCTGGTTTTACACCATCGGGCAAATCGGCATTGCCCAGGCGGCTTAGTACCTGCTGCCGGGCAAAAGCGTCATCCACATCATCATCAAAAATGATGCGCACGTATGATAAGCCGAAGGCAGACGTTGTACGCAGGTTAGCCTTTTTTTGTACCGAGTTTAAAACAGTCTCCATCGGGATGGTGATCATTTTTTCAACTTCCTCGGCGCTGCGGCCCGGCCATTGGGCAATAATGATGATTTGGGTATTGGTTACATCAGGAAACGTCTCGATGGGCGTATTCATGTAGCTCCACACACCAAGCACAATCAAAACCAGTGTCATAAAAAACACAAAGTAGCGGTGCCTGAGCGAAAAGTAGATTATATTTTTAATGAATTTATTCATTTTGATAGTATCAAGTAGTTTTAAACAGTATCAAGTAGCGAGTATCAAGTATCAAGACCTTTTTTCTCAAGGTTTATCTTGTATTGGAAGCATCCGGTAAACACGATTTTAAAATCTTGATACTAACTACTTGATACTAAAAAATCAATCTCCCGCTAACGCATCGTATAAAAGCAGGCCGTTTTTGGAGATCACTCTGTCGCCGGCGTTTAGGCCAGATGCGATGTAGGTGATATCGTCTACTGTTTTGATAACGCTTACCTCGCGTACCTTTAAATCGCATTTGCTGTTATAAACCACCACGAAGTTTTTACTGCTGTCGAAAATCACTGCTTTTGCCGGGATTGATACCGACGTTGCGGCATCGTTATTGGTAATCACTACATTGGTAAACATTTCGGGTTTCAGCAGCATATCGGTATTTGGTAATACCACTTTTATCTTCATTACTTTGTTATCAGGATCGAGCACCGAGCTTACAGCATCAATTTTACCTTCGAAAACCTTACCGGGGTAGGCCAGCGTGGTTACTTTTGCACTGTACCCAGTTTTAACCTTGCTGATGTCGGATTCAAACACGTTGGCCCAAATCCATACATCTTTCATGTTGGATATCGTGAACATACTGCCGTTGTTATCCTGGCGGATGAAGCTGCCTGTGGTAACATTTTTTTCGACTACATAACCGGTTTCGGGTGCCCTGATAATCAGCGTGCCGCCCGGGTTGGTGTTACCGCCACCATTAATGGCTATTTGCTGCTGAATTTTATGGTTAGCTGCTTCTGCCTTGTTATAATTTTCTTTGGCTTCGGTGTAATCACGCTCGCTGGAGATACCATTTTTGTACAGGTACTCCGCCTGCTCCAGTTGGCGTTTTGATATGGCGAGGTCTGATTTTGTGGCCGTTAAGTCGGTATAATTCCCGGCAACATCGGCGCTGCGCATGATAGCAAGGGTTTGACCTTTGGATACTTTATCGCCAAGGGAAACTTTAACATCCAGTATTTGCCCGCTTGAAAAAGGAAAAACTTTTACAACGTTATTTTCATCATTTGAAACCTCGCCCGATAGGGTAAGTTCATTTTTTATGGCGGTTGTTTTTGCGGTATCAATGGTTATGATTTTTGCCATCGAATCGCTTACGCAAACCTGCTTATTTTCGGCTACGGGTTGCGGCTTGCCTTTGCAGGCGGCAAGCAATAGTAAAGCGGAGATGCCGGATAACAGCGTTTCTCTTTTCATCATTTATATATGTTTTATAAGGTGTTTTACGATTTAATTATAGTAGTGCCGGTTGCAAAGTTCAGGTCGGCAATGGCTTTTTGCAGGTTGTATTGCTGTTGCAGTATTTTTAGCTTGGTGTCTTTGTAGGTATCAAAAAAATCGACAAATTCAATCAGGCTGATTTGTCTTTGCTGGAAGCTTTTAAGCATGCTGTTAAACAGTTTATCGTATTGCTCATTAAACTCCAGTTGCTGGGTCGAGAACAGTTGCTGGTTTAATTTGTACTGATTTACAGCCGCTACAACATCGTTTTTAAGCTGAAGTTCGTTCTGCTTTACAGTTGCTTCCTGACTTTGAATATTGAATTTGGCCGACTTGATATTGCCCTGGTTACGGTTAAAAAAGGGCAGGGGCAAGCCAATTTGCAGGCCATAGTAGTTGCGGGCATAACTGCTGTTTTGGTCATAAGCGGCACCGATAGTAACATCGGGTACGGCCAAAGCTTTTTGATACGCCAGGTTATGTGTGGCCGAACTTAACTGGTATTGATTTGACAGGTAATCGGGCCTGTTTGTTTTGGCCTGCTCAATCAAACCTGGGATATCGAGGGTTACCGTTTCAACAGGTTTGTCGTTTATCAGCGGGTATACAAAGGCAGTTTCCTTGGTTTGCAGCAGGGTTTTTAACTCAGTTTGCAAATCGTTTACCTGGCGATGATTTTCTACCATATCATTCTGCAGGCCAAAAAGTAATGCTTTCAGGCGGATCAGATCTTTCATTGAAGTATTACCGGCATCAAATGATTTTTGAATGGCCGCAACCAGGTTCTGGGCCGAACTAATTTCGTTCTGGTAAACTTTTTCCTGGGCGTTCAATGTAGCTAACTGGCTGAAATCCAGCTGAAGGTTGTAACGCAGGTTGCGCATCAGATCGGCAAAGGCAGCTTCCTGAACTTTGGCATCATCTTCGGCTACTTTTACCTGTTTGCCGCGTTTGCCCGCGGTAGCAAAAACCTGGCTTAGCTGCACAAAAACCTGGCCGCTGTTATTGCCGTGGTAAAAGAATTTTTTGCTGCCGCCATCCCAGATGTTTTGGTCGGTGCTTAGTACCGGGTTGTCCCAGAGTTTGGCTTGCTGTATCAGCGCTTTTGAAGCCTCAATATTATACTTCTGCGCCAGTAAGGCCAGGTTGTTTTCCAAAAACTGTTTTTCGGCATCCTGGAAGTTAATTTTGAGTGTGTCGGTTTGGGCGGTTGCCCGATTTGTATTACAGCAAAAAAATACAACTAATAAAAATAGCAGGGTTTTTATTTTACACATAGTCCTCTTTCAATTCAACGGGGCAAAAGTTAGTAACTCTTATGAATTTTCTATGAAGAGGATTACCGGATGAAAATTATGTACGCGGATATTAAGATCAGGCGTTCGCTTTTGCAGGAGTATCCGTTCGGATTAGGAAGTCCTAATCCTTAAGTTATTATAAATCAGATTTTTAAGTGTTCGAATGTTTCGAAGAGAGCTTTGGGTTTATTTTTATATATACTGATTGTCAGTTGGTTATAATTTATGAGGTGTTCGGACCCAGGTAAAGCCCGAACACCTCATTTTAAAAACAGGGCACAGCATCACCATACCATAAAAAGATGTCAAAAAACATGAAGTTTTTCACAAAAAAAGTGCAGTAATAGTTAATAAATGCTCAAAAATATTACAGAAAATGCAAATTTTTAAAACAAAATAATCTCAACCCAATTCTCACCAGTGACCAGTGACCAGTGACCAGTGACCAGTGACCAGTGACCAGTGACCAGTGACCAGTGACCAACCCACTAAAGGTTTATTTCAAATTCATCAGCATCTTTCAAAAACGGTAAAGCACGGCGGGCTTTTTGTACCTCGTCGGCGATGATGGAGAAGGTATATACATCGTCCTCATCGCGCTTGTAGTAAACTACGTTGCCATTTGGATCGATACAGGTTGAATCGCCTGAATGGTAAACTTCGTTGCCATCATGGCCAACCCGGTTTACACCAACTACATAGGCCTGATTTTCAACAGCGCGGGCGGGTAGCAGGGTACGCCAGTGCAGGGCGCGGCGTTCGGGCCAGTTGGCTACAACTATCAGCAAATCGTAGGGGGTATTGGCAAGGTTGCGCAGCCATACCGGGAAACGCAGGTCGTAGCAAATCATGGGGCATATTTTCCAGCCGTTCAGCTCTACCATAATTTTTTTGGTTCCGGCGGTGTAGGTATTGTGTTCTTTGCCTAAAGCAAACAGGTGGCGTTTATCATAATATTCATAAGTGCCGTCGGTACGCATCCAAATGAGGCGGTTGTAGTAATGGTCGTTTTCTTTAATAATGATGCTGCCGGTAACCACACAGTCGTGCTGTTTTGCAGTTTGGTGCATCCACTGCATAGTTTTGCCTTCCATCGGTTCGGCAAGGGCTGCGGCATTCATGGTAAAGCCGGTGCTAAACATTTCGGGCAGGATAATAAGGTCTGTTTTTTCCCTTATTCCGCCAGATAAGCGTAAAGTGATATTTTGTAAATTTTTATCAGTATTTTCCCAAAAAAGGTAGCCTTGAAAAACGGTAATTTTAAGATTATCCATAAGCGGTGTTTAGTCGATAGACCATAGTCCATGGGCTATAGTTTTTAAAGTTAATGGATGATAGCTAATTATCTTTAACCAGATTGTTCAATTCTGTGCTTTTACCATGGACTATCGACCATGGTCTATTAACTCAAAATTAAACCTTCAATAACCTATCAACGGCTTTATCTAAAGTTTCTTGCCTTTTGGCGAAACAAAACCTTAACACGTGATGATCAATCCCCTTGCTGTAAAAGGCCGACACCGGTATTGCCGCCACCCCAAACTCCTTAGTAAGGCGCAGTACAAAATCGGCATCTTTTTCGTCGGTAATATTGCTGTAACGTACTGATTGAAAGTACGATCCGTAGCAAGGCAACAGCTCGAAACGCGTTTGTTGCAGCCCCTGGCGAAAGTAATCTCTTTTCTGCTGAAAAAACTCCGGTAAACCCGTATAAGTTTCTTCATTTTTTAAATGCTCGGCAATGGCATATTGTATCGGTGTGTTAACCGCGAATACCAAAAACTGGTGAATTTTCCTGAATTCCTGCATCAGGTAGGCCGGCGCCATACAGTAGCCTACCTTCCAGCCGGTAGCGTGAAATGGTTTGCCAAAGGATGCTACTATAAAGCTGCGCTGCTGCAAATCGGGGTAGCGCGCCATGCTGTGGTGCGTTTGGCCGTCATATATCAGGTGTTCGTAAACCTCGTCGCTCAATATTAAAATATCCTGGTTTTTAACCAATGCGCTTAATTCGTCAATATCCTCTTTGTGCAAAATAGTTGCAGTAGGGTTTTGCGGCGAATTAAGGATAATCATTTTGGTTTTGTGGTTGATGAGCCTTTTTACCATATCCCAGGCAATGCGGTAGTTTGGCGGCTCCAGCGGTAATGATTTTACCACGCCGCCCATTAGCTTTATGGCTGGGGCATAGCAATCAAACGCAGGCTCAAAAATAATAACCTCGTCGTTAGGGTGTATAACCGCGCTAATGGCTGTAAATATAGCCTGCGTGCCACCGGCTGTAATGGTTATTTCGGTTTCGGGGTTGTAAACGGCGCCGTAAAGCTTCTCGGTTTTTTCGGCAATCCGCTCCCTTAGGCTCATTACACCGGCCATCGGCGCATACTGGTTATGGCCATCGTTCATAGCCTTGTTAACCAGACCGATCAGGTCGGCCGAGCAATTGTAATCGGGAAATCCCTGCGACAAGTTTATAGCACCAACCTCGTTGGCCAGGGCCGACATTACCGTAAATATGGTAGTGCCCGTTTGGGGTAATTTTGAAACTACAGAAATCATCTAAGGGCTAAAGTAAACAAAAAACCACGAACCAGTAAACGTAATAATACGTATTTTTAGTTTTTTGAAAGTATTTGGCGTTGTAAGAAAAATAATAACGCTGTTGGGAAATTGTTATTTAGTGGCACATCAAGCTATAATGATGCCGGGCATACAAGCATAAAAGTGCGGCGTCAGCACTGTAATCACCGACGAATACACATGAGAAAAATTATCGTTACAACATTTATGACATTAGACGGCGTGATGCAGGCACCCGGCAACCCTGATGAAGATCCATCAGGTGGTTTTAAATATGGTGGCTGGTCGGCGCCTTATGGCGACGAAGTTTCGGGTAAGGCTATGCAAAAGCAGATGGAGCGGGCAGATCTTTTGCTTGGCCGAAAAACATTCGAAATTTTTGCCGGGTATTGGCCTCAACATGCCAGCTACTGGCCGGGCATTAATGACGTAACAAAATATGTTTTGTCGGGCACCATGCAAAAGTCCGATTGGCAAAATACAGAGTTCCTTACCAGTGTGGCTGATATCGAAAAACTCAAAAATTCGGACGGCACCGACCTTAAAGTATGGGGCAGCAGCCAGCTTGTTCATTTATTACTGAAGCATGATTTGGTTGATGAGCTTTGGCTCAAGATTTACCCCGTTCTGCTTGGCGGAGGAAAAAAGCTGTTTAGCAACGGCATAACGCCGGCTGCATTTACGTTAACAGAGAGCGTGGTTACGCCGGCCGGCGTAATTTTTGCCAATTACAAGCGCGCCGGAGAAGTTAAAATAGGTACTATCGGTGCTTAAATACCAGTGGTATTTCTAATAACTTGATGTACTCGTTTTTGCAACTACGAAGTTTCTTGTTAATACCATCACAATCTATAAGGTCCTTGTCTGTAAAAAACAAGCTCGATTGGTCGTGCTAATATTTAATCATGCACAAGGCCTTATTTTTCCCCAATAATTTCTTTCCGGTGCGCTATTCCCCAATCTGTCAGGTTGTGGATTATGGTTTGTAAAGTTTTCCCGTGTTCGGTAAGTTCATACTGAATGGTTACCGGGTGTGTGTCTAAAACTGTGCGTTTAACTAATTTGTTAATTTCCAGTTCTTTCAATTCTTTGCTCAGCATTTTGTTAGAGATGCCCACAACATCGTTTAAGATATCAGAAAACCTTCTTTTATTGTAATGGCAGATTGATGAAATAATATAAATCTTCCATTTCCCGCTCAGCACATCCATTGCATCATGGATGGCCATCATCTCCTTTTTGCGGTCTGTTTGAAATTTTGGTTTGCACTCCATATGTTACTTTGTTACTTCAAGGTTACTGTTACTTTTTGATACAAAGTTACTAATATATATCAAACTGGTCTAACTTTGCTGCTCAATATTCAATCAGTAAACAAAAATGAGTAAACTAAAAAACAAAGTAGCAATAGTTACCGGTGCATCAAAAGGGATAGGCGCATCAATAGCCCAATATCTTGCGGCAGAAGGTGCAAAAGTGGTTGTAAATTATGCTTCGAGCCAGGAAGGGGCAGATAAAGTTGTACAGGCCATAACCGAAAACGGGGGGATGGCTATCCCGGTGCAGGGTGATGTGTCTAAGGAGGCCGACGTGATCAGACTTTTTGACGAAACAAAAAAAGCCTTCGGTTCGCTGGATATTTTGGTAAACAATGCGGGCATTTATCATTATGCACCCATTGAACAGGTAACTGTAGAATCTATTCAGCAGCATTTTAATATTAATGTATTAGGATCTTTATTGGCTATCCGCGAAGCGGTAAAGCTATTTGGCGATAGGGGCGGCAACATCATTAACATTAGTTCGGGTGCAAGCAATACGCCGCTGGCCACCGGCTCGGTATATTCTGCAACCAAGGCAGCTTTAGATGCTGTTACCATTGCCTTGTCTAAAGAATTTAGCGGCAAAAATATTCGCATTAATTCTATTTTACCCGGTGTTGTCGAAACGGAAGGCTCGCATAGTGCGGGTTTTATCGGCAGCGATTTTGAAGCAAAATTGGTTGCTAACACCCCTCTTGGCCGTACCGGCCAGCCCGAAGACATTGCAAAAGTAGCTGTGTTTCTTGCTTCTGATAATGCGGCATGGATCACCGGAGAAAAGATTGCCGTTTCGGGCGGCATTTATGGTATTTAAATTTTTATCAAAAAAAGATTGAACAAAGAATGAACAAGTTAAAAAACAAAGTAGCCGTAATTACGGGCGGTAATAGTGGTATTGGATTCGGCATTGCCGAAGCATTCAGGAATGAAGGCGCGGTAGGCACAATCACAGGAAGAAACCAGGAAACACTTGACCAATGCGTTAAAGAACTTGGCACAGGTTTTACGGGCATCAAAGGCGATGTAACAAAGATGGAAGACCTGGAACGGGTTTTTAAAGAAACCTTTGATAGGTTTGGCAAAATTGATACGGTGGTGGTTAATGCGGGCGGTGTAGTTGATGGTATGCCATTGACTACTATAACCGAGGCAACGGAAGAAAATTATGATCGTTACATGGATTTGAATTTAAAAAGCGCCTATTTCACTGTACAAAAAGCGCTTCCTTATTTAAATGACGGCGCTTCCATCATCCTGATCGGATCAAGTGCTGCACACCGCGCAGCACCGGGAATGACTATCTACGGTGCTGCAAAGGCGGCCATGATATCTTTGGCCAAGGGATTGTCGCTCGACTTGTTAGAGCGGAAAATCAGGGTGAATACACTTTCGCCCGGCTCAATTGATACGCCGGTGTTTGGCAAAATAGTACCGCAGGAACAATTGGAGCAGGTGAAACAAATCTGGATAGATATTACACCTGTAGGCAGGCAGGGATTGCCGGCAGATATTGGAAACGCGGCGGTTTTCCTGGCCTCCGACGACTCTTCTTTTATCGTCGGTACCGAAATTCTTTCAGATGGTGGCCTTACCAACATTAGCCTGATGAAATAACAAATTCATCTTTCAACAAGAAACTACCAACATGAAAAAGAATAATTATAACGGCGCGTTACAGCAACCAATTGGATCTGGGTTTAACGTAGCGTCGACTACAACTGATGTAATTAAGGGAATTAACCTTACAGGGAAAATTGCTATTGTTACCGGCGGCAGCACCGGCATTGGTTTAGAAACGGTTAAAACATTATCAAAAGCAGGGGCAACGGTGGTTGTACCAGCAAGAGACGTAGCAAAAGCAAGGGAAAACCTTAAAGGGATTCAAAACGTTGAAATAGAAGAATTGGATTTAATAGATCCCGAATCTATCGACGCTTTTGCCGGAAAATTTTCGGCTTCGGGTCGCCCGCTGTATTTGCTTGTTAACAACGCCGGAATCATGTTTGTGCCCTTGCGTCGTGATGCCAAAGGGAATGAATCGCAACTGGTCACGAATTATTTGTCATTGTTTCGGCTTACTGCCGGGTTATGGGGAGCGTTAAAAATGGCCGATGGCGCAAGGGTGATCAATGTATCATCCCTGGGCCATCATTTTGCACCTTTTAGTTTCGACGATCCGAATTTTGAACATCGTGATTACGATACCTTGCAAGCTTATGGACAATCAAAAACCGCGGTGAATTTGTTTTCGCTTGAATTAGACAATCGTGCTAAACCATTCGGCGTAAATGTATATTCGATACATCCTGGTAGTATCTGGGGAACAGAATTAATCCGGGAAGCCCCCATAGAAATACTGCAACAATTTGGCTTTTTGGATGATAAAGGAAATCCTGTGCAGGAAGTTATTGAATCGTTAAAAAACATTCCGCAAGGCGCGGCTACAACTATATGGGCTGCTACCAGCCCGCTATTAAACCAAATAGGTGGCGTATATCTTGAAGATGTTGATATTGCTCAGTTAGCTATCAATCCATCAATACCAAATGGCGTAAAACCGTATTCGCTGGATGAGGCTGCTGCCAAAAAGTTGTGGAGGTTGACTGAAGAGTTAACCGGCGTTATATTTAACGTTAATTAATTTTTACATTGTATCACACAGGCATGTGTTTTTTCAGATACCTACTCTTTTGTTCAAACCCTATGGCGGTAATGGGCCAGTGTTTACAAAAGGGTGTGCATCCGGGTGCCATACGCTTGTGTGATTCATTTTCATTAAATCCGTTAAAAAAGCATATGTTGCTGTTTAGGTCATCAGCCCAATCATTTATTTAAAATCCCACCATATTTTGGTTTTGAGCGGATCGCCCAGCGTATAAGGCTCGCCGATACGCGGAACATTTACCTCAACGCCCAGTTTTTCGGCGGCTGGCAGCAGTTTTTCAATAGGTTCGTTCCAGGGATGGTTAGCTTCCACAAATTTACCCCAGTGGATGGGTTGTATCAAACAAGCCTGCAGGTCAACGGCCGCCTGGGCGGTTTGCCCCAGCAGCAGATGTGTCCACGGCCAGTTGGGGCTGTATTGCCCGCATTCCATCAGCGCCAGGTCGAAGGGGCCGTACTGCTGGCCTATTTTTTTAAAATGTGGCCCATAGCCGCTATCGCCGCTGTAAAACAACCGGTAATGGCCTGCCTGTATCACGTATGATGCCCAAAGCGTTTTATTTTCTTGCGTGTATGAGCGGTTGCTGCGGTGCTGCGCCGGGGTAGCGGTAACCTGGAGGCCACCAAGTAGCGTGACAGATTGGCCCCAATTTAGTTCGGTGATCTTTTTTGGGTCAAATCCCCAGTACACTAAATCCGATCCGACGCCCATTGGCACTACGGCCATTTTTATTTTATCTTTTAATTTTTTAAGAGTACGGTAATCCAAGTGGTCATAGTGATCATGGGAAATGATAAGCACGTCAATCGGGGGCATATCCTCAGCATGATAATTCATCGTGCCGGCAAATGCCGTAATTAATCCAGGTACCGGCCCTGCATGGTTGCTAAAAATAGGATCAATAAGTACATTACCCTGCCCGGTTTTAATGAGCAGAGAGGAGTGCCCAAACCATACAATAGTTGGTGCAGGAGCAGCCAGTGTATTCAAATTGGTTTTAACCCATGGCAATGCGTGAGAAGGCCGGATGGTTTTTGGGCGGCTGTGCAGGAAAAGAAATTTACGCTTGATAGTGGAGTCGGAACGTTCGGCCAGGTTTTCGAAACTGCCGTTTTTGTAATTAGACAATGCCTTCAACCGGCCAAGTTCTTCTCCTTGCGGATTTTTCCCCATTGACCTTACCAAACCACAGCCAGCGGTTGCTGTGAGCAACAATACAGCCATCAAGCCCCTTAAATAACTACTTTTCATACCGTGAGATAAATTTCTCTCTCTTTCTTCATCTTCCTTAATTAGCAATGTTGGTTGGGCGCTCCTTTTTCAATAGAAACGATAATTGTTTTGTCTGAAAAAATCAAGTGCGATTGTTGGCAAGGATATAACTTTTCATAAGCAAAAATTTGCTTATGACTAATTTAACCTAATTTGAATGGGTGCAGCCAATAGCTTCCAAAGCTGACAAAATCACTACCCCCTTTTTATATGGAGAGTAATTAAAGCTTTTCTATTTCTTCAACAGAAAGTTTAGTAAATTTTGAAATTTGGGCAAGCGGCAGACCGTCCTTTTTCATTTCGCGTGCAATATCCATTGCCTTTTTATACTCACCTTTTTCCATACCCTTTTCCATGCCTTCCTGCCGGGCATAATCAATCACATTCTTATTATCCCATTTGTATTTTAAGCTGCTATCGTACATTGTTTTCTCCTCCTTTGTCAGGTTTGTATATTCTGCAATACTGAACAATTTCTCAAATACGGGCTTCCGAAGATAGACCGGAATTTTTTCCATCCGGCTCAAGTTTTTTAATACATAGAGCCACTTATCCAGGTCGGTGTCTAAATCGATATCCTCTTTTACAAATTTACCTAATTCTATGTACGTATAACCCAGTTTATCATAAAAAATTTCACCGGTATCCCTGTTGCACAGGCAAATATCATGCAGGTAACTATTTGGCGGGCTATCTTCCAACGTAAAATCTTCCAGCAGGGCTATTAAATATACTTCGGCTATGTTGTAGCCCCAGGCGTTTCGTTTGCCTTTTGGCGCCTGGTCGCTTATGAGGCGGGAAGTATAAAACAAGGCCCTTTCTTTAAAATACCCTTGTTTTGCCCGCTGTAGCTCAATTATAAAACGTTCGCCGTTATCACCTGTGCAAAGTAAGTCGAACATAGCCGAGCCTTCGTCTTTTAAATCGCCGGGGTGTTCGTTTTTATTGTAAACCAGGTCAACAATATGCTTCCGTCCCCTGAATACTTCATTTAAAAAGGCGGTCAGTAAATCTTTATTAAGCTCACTACCGAATATTTTTTTAAAGGCGAAATCGACTAAAGGGTCAATGTATTTACCCGTAACAGGTGGGTTGTTGTTTGGCATAGTCAAATATAAAAGTTTATTCGTTTTTAGCACCCTAAACGAAATTAGCCCGCGTAGGTAAAAATACGGTCAAAGTCTGCGTTGTAAACTTTTTAATCAAAGCATTGTTGTAAGTTGCAATGCTGTTTATAGATAATTATAACCGGCTATTAAACATTTAACAGATATGAAAATTTACCATTTAATACCCTTGGTACTTGTTGTAGCAACGGTAACCCAAAGTTGCGTTAGCAGCAAAAAATACAAGGAACTGGAGGGCAATTACACCCAATTGCAAAATAGCACGCAGGATCTTAGTGTAAAATATCAAAGAAGCGAGCAGGCACTTGCCGTGTCAAACTCCAGGATTACCAGCCTTGAAGAACAGCTGGCGTCCGAGAGGTCAAATAATAACTCGTTAAAGGATGCATTAAATAAATGTTTGGCTGGCAATAACCAGGGTGGGGCAAACATTGCAAAACTGGTTGACGAGATTAATGCCTCCAATAAATACATTCAATACCTGGTAGCCACCAAAAACAAAAGCGACTCGCTTAACATGGTGTTAACCAATAATCTTACCCGCTCCCTAAGCAGGGAAGAAGCGCAGGGGGTTGATGTACAAGTGCTTAAAGGTGTTGTGTATATCTCCTTGTCTGATAATATGTTATATAAATCAGGCAGCTATGAAATTTCAGATAAAGCAGGAGCGGCTTTGGCTAAAATTGCCAAAATTATTACCGATTATTCAACCTACGATGTGCTTATTGAAGGTAATACCGATAATGTGCCTATTAAGCAAACCAACATTCGTAATAACTGGGATTTAAGTACACTGAGGGCTTCATCTGTAGTGCAGGCCCTGCAAAATACTTATAATGTGGACCCCAAACGTTTAACTGCAGGCGGCCGCGGCGAGTATAACCCGATTGCGGATAATGCAACGCCAACAGGTAAAAGTCAAAACAGGCGTACACAAATTATCATCACGCCAAAACTTGATCAGTTTATGGATTTGATAGGTAAAGCACCGGATACCACCCCGGTTAAACAATAAGAATCAAGAAATTAGAATCAAGATTCAAGAGGAAAACAGGCCTGGCATTATTGTCAGGCCTGTTTTTGTTTGCGTTAATTACTGTAGTTGAAATGTTACCGACGTGCCATTAAATCGCATTGCGGATTACGATTGAAATTAATAACTTTAATTTCTTAATTAACCAATTAGTAGACTGATGTTCCGGAAGTTGTATTTAGTGTGGCTTGTAATAGCCGCCTGTGTTTTGTTTATCATACATGCCTGCAACCGGGCAGGTAAAACAGATGCGGAGCAAATGCCCGATACCGTTAGCTACAATTTCAACATCCGACCAATATTATCTGATAAATGTTTTAAATGCCACGGGCCCGACGCTGCACATCGCCAGGCCGATTTAAGGCTTGATATTCCGGAAAGTGCTTTTAAAGCCTTGAAAGATAATCCAACAGCTCATGCCCTTGTTGCCGGCGATCCAATGATGTCTGAGGTTTACCGCCGCATTTCAACCAAAGATACTTCGGAACAAATGCCGCCGCCGTCATCCAACCTCAAAAAATTAACAACTTTTGAAGTCGACTTGATTAAGCAATGGATTAAACAAGGCGCCCGCTATGAAAAACATTGGGCTTTTGTGCCGCCCCGTTCGTATGCGGTTCCGCAGGTGGAAAATACAGCCTGGCCTAAAAATCCGATAGATAATTTTGTGCTTCAAAAAATGGAGCAAAAAGGCTTTGATCCTAATCCCGAAGCCGATAAAGAGCGTTTGCTAAAACGCGTATCGCTTGATTTGACAGGCTTGCCGCCAACTTTACAAATGATGGATAATTTTTTGGCCGATAACAGCGCCAACGCTTACCAAAAGGTAGTCGACCAGTTAATGGCAACCCCACAATACGGCGAAAAAATGACCCTGCATTGGCTTGATGTAGCCCGTTATGCCGATTCGCACGGTTACCAGGACGATAATTACCGCAGCCAGTGGCCCTGGCGCGATTGGGTGATACATTCCTTTAACGAAAACCTGCCCTATGATAAATTTATTACCTGGCAAATAGCCGGCGACCAGCTACCTAACGCCACTACCGAACAATTACTGGCAACAGGCTTTAACCGCAACCACAAAATTACCGAAGAGGGCGGCGTAATTGACGAAGAGTACCGGGTAAGCTACGTGACAGATCGTACCAATACCTTCGGCAAAGCGCTGCTTGGGGTTACGTTGGAGTGCGCGCACTGCCACGATCATAAATATGACCCGTTTTCGCAAAAGGATTATTACCAGATGTTTGCCTTTTTTAACAATGTAAAAGAAGTAGGCATTGAGTCGGTTGTAGGCGGGCCCGAAACTTATGCCAAACGGCCGTTGATGCAGATAAGTAACGATGAAGTTAAAAAGGTGATGAAGTTTATCAATAAGCAGGATACCGATAAACTTATTGTATCTATCATGACCGATAGCGATAAAGTGCGGCCAACTTATATCCTCAAACGCGGCAATTACGATGCCCACGGTGATGTTGTTGAGCCGGGTACGCCAAAAGCTATACTGCCATTTGCCGCCAGTTATCCTAAAAATCGCCTCGGTTTGGCCGAATGGCTGTTTAATAAAAACAACCCGCTTGCCGCAAGGGTATTTGTGAACCAGGTTTGGCAGGAGTTTTTTGGCAAAGGCATTGTAAAAAGCTCGGGCGATTTTGGCATGCAGGGCGATTTGCCGTCGCACCCCGAATTATTGGATTGGCTTGCTGTTGATTTCAGGGATCATGGCTGGAATATCAAACGGCTGGTAAAACAAATTGTGATGTCGGCTACTTACAGGCAATCAGCTGTAATAAGCCCCGATAAGTTAAAAGATGATCCTGAGAATACCTGGCTGGCGCGCGGACCACGTAGCCGTTTACCCGCCGAGTTTGTACGCGATTTGGTTTTAGCCAGCAGCGGTTTGCTTAACCAAACCATTGGCGGCCCAAGTGTTAACCCGTACCAGCCGCCCGGCTTGTGGGAAAACGCCACATCTGGCCGCGGGCAATTGGCCAGCTATAAACAGGTACATGGCCCCAATCTTTATCGCAGGGGCATGTATACCCTCATCAAACGCACCGTTCCGCCGGCCTCGCTGGGCATTTTTGATGCCAGCAACCGCGATCAGTGCGAAGTAAAACGCCTGCGCACCAATACACCCTTACAGGCTTTGGTGATGCTTAATGACCCTACAGTATTGGAGGCAGCCCGTGTTTTAGCAGCAAGACTATTGCGGGATAACAGTCGCCCGCAGGATAAAATAACCAAAGCATTCCGGTTGATTATGTGCCGTCATCCGCAGGAAAAAGAATTGGCCATACTTACAGCCTACTACAACGATGAACTGAAAGCGATGAACAAGGCTGATGCCCAAAAGCTGTTAAGCGTTGGCGAATACCCGATACCTGCTAACCTTGATAAAGTAACCTTGGCAGCTATGATGAAAGTGGTTGATGCTATGTACAATGTAGAAGAAGCGATAACAAAAACCTGATATGGAAAAAGATTTTTTAGAGAGCAGGCTCAATATAAACCGGCGAAAGTTCCTATCCAGGTTAAGCCTGGGAATAGGGAGTTTTGCCTTAGGCTCATTACTTATTCCCGATCTTTTTAGTGGCAGCGGTGCCGATGCCGAAGCTGATTTTGTGCCGGGCATACCCAACTTTGCACCAAAGGCAAAAAGGGTGATCTATCTTTTCCAGGATGGCGCGCCCTCACAATTGGAATCATTTGATTATAAGCCCAAATTGCGCGAAATGATGGGGCAGGAGCTGCCCGCTTCTGTGCGCGGCAACCAGATACTTACCGGGATGACGGCAAAGCAGGCCTCGTTCCCGCTGGTTGGTTCATTTTACGATTTTAAACAATACGGCGAATCGGGGGCATGGGTGAGCGATTTGTTCCCCCACATTGGCAAAATCGCAGATGATATCTGTATCATCCGCTCGATGAACACCGATGCCATAAATCACGATCCTGCGCTTACTTTTTTCCAGACCGGTGCACAGCAGGGTAATCGCCCAAGTATGGGCTCGTGGGTAAGCTACGGCCTTGGCAGTGAGAATAAAAACCTGCCTGCCTTTACGGTATTATTGTCTAAGGGAAAAGGCAACGGGCAAGGGGTATACTCCAAATTGTGGAGTAATGGATTTTTAGATTCTATACACCAGGGTGTACAATTCAGCAGCGGCGAAAACCCGATATTGTACCTGAACGATCCCGAAGGCTTAAACCGGCACGAACGCCGCAAAATGCTGGATAACCTGGCCGCTTTAAATGATATCAACTATAAACAATTCGGCGACCCGGAGATAAATACCAAGATACAGCAGTACGAAATGGCCTACCGCATGCAAACGGCCGTGCCCGAAATTATGGATGTTTCCAAAGAGTCGGACGACATCGTAAAAATGTACGGCCCCGAATGTTTAATTCCCGGTACTTACGCGGCCAATTGTTTACTGGCCAGGAAGCTATCAGAAAACGGCGTTCGCTTTGTGCAGCTTTACCACCAGGGCTGGGATCAGCATAGCAACCTTCCCCAGGAAATGGCCGGGCAGGCCAAGGATGTAGACCAGGCTTCGGCGGCTTTGGTTACCGATTTAAAGCAACGGGGCCTGTTGGATGAAACCCTGGTAATATGGGGCGGCGAATTTGGCCGTACCAATTACAGCCAGGGTAAGTTGGAGAAGGCAAACTATGGACGCGATCATCACCCGCGCTGCTTTAGTGTGTGGATGGCCGGCGGCGGTATTAAACCGGGCATGGTTTACGGCGAATCGGACGATTTTGGGTATAATATTGTTAAAGATCCTGTGCATGTGCATGATTTTCATGCTACCATGCTCAACCAGTTAGGTATCGATCACAAAAAGCTTACGTTTAAAAGCTTAGGCAGGAGGTACAGGCTAACGGATGTTGCCGGAAATGTGGTAAAAGGGATTATCACTTAACACGATTTTAGGATTTTACAGGATTGACAGGATTTTGATTTTAAGGCTGATTCTTTTTAGTGACATGCTTAAAATGTTTTAGCTTATCCGGTTTTGATAGATTTGACTGCTGATATCTTTTTATCGATGTGTTTAAAACGTTTTAGCTTATTTAGTTTTGATAAATAAAATATTGTTGCTGGTATGAAGGGCAACCACAGGGCTTTCGCAGACGGGGCATTGTTTGCGCTTAATATTTTCATTTTAGTTTTACTAATAGCCGGCGATAGCCTGGTTGTGCCGCAATGGTTACAGCCGGTTGGGCGGTTGCACCCCTTAATTTTGCATTTCCCTATCGTAATATTGATGCTGGCCATGGTGCTGGAGTTTTTTCGGTTCAGGGCCGAATTTGCTAACGAGAAGCTTTACCAAAACTTTACCAATTATTTACTGGTGCTGGGAGCGCTTTTATCGTCGTTAACGGTAATCATGGGCCTGCTGTTATCGCGCGAGCCGGGTTACGAGGGAGGTAATTTGTTATGGCATAAGTGGTTTGGCATCAGTGTGGCGTTTGTGGGCTATGGCGTTTATCTTATTCGTAACACAGCAAAATATACGGTTACGCTGGCCAAAACAGGGGCTTTGGTTACGGTTTTTTGTTTGATAGTTGCCGGGCATTTTGGTGCAAACCTTACCCACGGCGACGATTTTGTTTTAGGGCCGGTAATGGATAAAGACAAGAATAAAGTATCCATTGATAAGGCCTTTGTTTACCAGGATGTTATCAGGCCAATTTTTGAAGCCAAATGCCAAAGCTGCCATAATGCTGATAAAATGAAAGGTGGACTAATGCTCACCAGCCAGGCTGCGATATTAAAAGGCGGCAAAAATGGTAAACTTTTTATTCCCGGCGATCCGGCTATGAGCTTGCTGTTGCAGCGGGTACACATGCCCGAATCAGAGAAAAAGCACATGCCGCCCGCCGGTAAACCGCAACTAACCGACGAAGAAAAAGTACTGCTTTACCTTTGGGTAAAAAACAAGCCCGATTTTAAGAAAAAGTTTATCGACCTGCCCGCAACAGATTCACTCCGGATGATTGCGGCAACATTATTAAAACCCGCCGAAAGCGCAGAGGAGGTATATGATTTTTCGGCAGCTGATGATAAAGAGATTAAAAAACTCAACAATAATTACCGGGTAATTTATCCCCTGGCAAAGGAATCGCCCGCTCTGGCCGTTAATATTTACAACAAAAGCACCTACAACATCAAGGTGCTTGATGAACTTAGCCCGATAAAGAAACAAGTGGTGTCGCTTGATTTGAATAAAATGCCGGTAAAGGATGCTGATTTAAAAACGATAGCCCAATTTGAAAACCTACACAGGCTTAATCTGAATTTTAGCGATGTTACCGGTGGCGGATTGAAGGAACTGGCTTCGCTTAAGTTGCTTAAAAGCCTTTCGCTGGCCGGTGTAAAATTAAACCCTGCCGATGTAAAGCAACTGACGGCGATCAAAAGCCTTACCGAACTGGCCATCTGGGATACCGGCCTTAAAACTGCCGATCTTGTTCCATTACAAAAAGCCAATAAGCACATTACCCTGTTAACCGGTTTTAAAGATGATGGCAGGCCTTTAAAACTTACCAGTCCGCAGTTAAAAAATACCGCGGTAATATTTAAGCAAAGTTATCTTTTACAGCTTGGCAACCCGATAAAAGGAACCGATATCCGGTATACTACAGATGGTAGCGCGCCGGATAGTATTCATGCTATATCCTATAAACCGGGCGTATTGTTTACGCAAAATACGGTAATACGCGCCAGGGCCTTTAAAGCCGGTTGGATAGGCAGCGATACGGTTCAGTTTAACATTTACAAATCAACCTACACCCCTGATAGTATCAGTTTTTTAACCTATCCCGATAGTAAGTACAAAGGCGAGGGGCCCAAAACAATGATAGATAAAGAACTGGGTAGCGGTAATTTTGGCGATGGAAAATGGCTGGCATCGCAAAAAGACCTGGAATTGCTGATGTGGTTTAATAAACCTGTAGATTTGCATAGTGTTAACCTGAACGTGATGCGTAATACTGGCCCCCAGATATTTTTACCGGCAAAAGTAGAGGTATGGGGCGGTACCGATCAATCTCATCTTAAACTGTTAGGGAGCGTTACACATGCTGTACCGCTTAAAAATGATCCTTATAGCATCATGAACCTGGAGTGTAAATTAAAAAACGGCCAGCCCATATCCTGTATAAAACTGGTTGCCAGGCCGCTTAAAAGCGTCCCGGCCTGGCACCCGGCAAAAGGAAAACCTGCCTGGGTTTTTATGGACGAGGTGTTTTTGAACTAAGATGTCCGATAAATACACAGGTTACCACCGCAGTTTCACTACAACGATAGCGTTAATAGTAATGGGAATACTGAATATTGCCAATATTAAAAAATCTATAAATAATTGCCGGTTTCATTGCGTATTTTACTGTAAATAGGCTATGTTTATAACATAAAACATAGCCGATGTCAATAAAAGTAGCAATTCGTCATTTTACAAGTTACAAGTACGATAAACATATCACGCTTTCGCCACAAGTTATCCGTTTACGGCCTGCTGCGCACTCGCGTACCATGATTAAAGGCTACTCGCTAAAAATATTACCCGAAAAGCACTTTATAAACTGGCAGCAGGACCCCTTTGGTAATTACCTTGCCCGGATTGTTTTCCCGGAGAAGGTAAATGAATTTGTGATTGATGTAGAGGTTATTGCCGATATGGTGGTGATAAACCCCTTTGATTTTTTTGTGGAGGAATATGCTAATCACTATCCTTTTGAGTATGAAGATTCATTAAAAAAGAACCTGGTGCCTTATCTGGAGATAACCGAGCGCGGCCCGCTGTTAATGGATTTAACAGAGAAAGCCGCCGAGTTACTCAAAAAAAATACCATTACCCAGGATTTTTTAGTTACACTTAACCGTTTGCTTTACAGTGAGATATCCTATAATATCCGGATGGAGCCTGGCGTGCAAACCTGCGAAGAAACGTTAGAACTTAAATCCGGCTCGTGCCGTGATACAGCCTGGCTATTTGTGCAGTTGCTAAGGCATTTTGGCCTGGCGGCCCGCTTTGCCTCGGGCTACCTGGTGCAGCTGAAGCCCGACATAAAATCGTTGGAAGGTCCGTCGGGTCCCGAACAGGACTTTACCGATTTACATGCCTGGACAGAAGTTTACCTGCCTGGCGCCGGCTGGATAGGCCTCGACCCAACATCCGGCTTGTTTGCCGGCGAGGGACATATTCCATTGGCCTGTACGCCTGATCCGCAAAGCGCGGCCCCAATTAGTGGTGGTATCATCAGCGATACAAACGACCCCATCGAAACAGAGTTTCATTTTGAAAATACCATTACCCGTATTGAAGAAAAACCACGGGTAACCAAACCATTCTCTGACGAGCAATGGGAAGATATTATGGCCCTTGGCGATAAGGTTGACGAGGAATTTGCCGCCAATAACGTACGCCTTACCATGGGTGGCGAACCTACATTTGTATCAGTAGATAATAATGAAGCGCCTGAGTGGAATTCGGCTGCCGATGGCGAGCATAAGCGCCGCCTGTCCAATATCCTGTTCCACAAGCTTAAAAACGAGTATGGCGAAGGCGCGTTAATGCAGTACGGGCAAGGCAAATGGTACCCTGGCGAACCATTACCCCGCTGGAAACTGGCCTGCTATTGGCGTAAAGATAATGTGCCCTTGTGGAACAACGATACGTTAATGGCCGACCTGTCGAAAGATTACGGCCTTGGCCCCAAGGATGCCAAAAGCTTCATGAAGCTGCTTACTAAAGAATTGCACATCGACCCTAAAAATATTAATCCAACTTACGAAGACCCTTTTTACTTTCTGTGGGAAGAAAGTAAAACGCCCATCAATGTCGATCCGCTAAAGGTAGACCTGAAATCTCCGCTGGAACGCCAGAAATTGGCCGAGTTGCTGAATACTGGCCTGAATGAGCCCGTAGGCTATGTGGTACCTATCAAATGGGACCTGGAACAAAGCAACTGGCAAAGTTGTAAATGGTCGTTCAGGCGGCAAAATCTGTTCCTGGTGCCAGGTAATTCGCCCGTGGGCTTGCGCCTGCCTTTGGATTCGGTGCAGTATTTTGACCCGGCAGAGCAGGAGGAATTACCTGAAAGAAGCCTTTTTGCCGATGTGGATGCTTTGCCTGACGGCGATCATTTGATTCCCGAAACAGGGGCCAAATTCAATAACAGTAAAACCATTTTTAAAACGGCGATGGTTGTTGAAGTGAGGCAGGGCAAGTTGTTTATATTTTTCCCGCCTACCAGCTATTTTGAGCATTACTTGTACCTTGTTAATGCCGTTGAGCGTACAGCCGAAAAGCTAAAGACGCCGGTATTGATTGAGGGTTACGATCCTCCATCCGACAACCGGATCACCAAAATGATGATAACGCCCGATCCCGGCGTTATCGAGGTTAATATTCACCCGGCAGCAAGCTGGCGCGAACTTGCAAAAAATTATGACGTTCTGTATAAAAAGGCGGCAGAATCGCGCCTGGCCACAGAAAAATTCAATATTGATGGCAGGCATACCGGGACGGGTGGGGGCAACCACGTAACACTGGGTGGCGAAACACCGGCTGATAGTCCGCTACTGCGCCGGCCTGATATTTTGCGCAGTTTTATAACTTTCTGGCAGCATCACCCTTGCTTATCATACTTGTTCTCAACCCAATTTATAGGCCCCACCAGCCAGGCGCCACGGGTTGACGAGGGAAGAATGGAAACACTTTATGAACTGGAAATTGCATTTCAGCAAGTTCCCGACCGGGCCGAAAATGAAGTTCCTTTTTGGCTGGTTGACAGGATTTTCCGTCACTTTTTAACAGACATCACCGGTAATACCCACCGGTCGGAGTTTTGTATCGATAAGCTTTACTCGCCCGATTCATCAAGCGGCCGCCTGGGCATCCTGGAGTTCAGGGGATTTGATATGCCACCGCATTACCGCATGAGTATGGTGCAGTTCCTGCTGATCCGCACGTTACTGGCCTGGTTCTGGAAAACACCGTACAACCATAAACTGGTGCGCTGGGGAACCGAACTGCACGACCGCTTCCTGCTGCCGCACTACTGCTATAAGGACATGACCGAGGTGGTAAACAGCCTGCGCGATGCCGGTTATGGATTTGATATATCCTGGTTTGAGCCCTTCTTTAGCTTCCGTTTCCCTTTCCTGGGCGAATTGCAGGTAGATGATATCAATATCGAAATTAAAATGGCTATTGAACCATGGCATGTATTGGGCGAAGAAATGTCAAGTACGGGTACCGCCCGTTTTGTAGATTCGTCGCTGGAGCGTATTCAGGTTAAAATATCGGGCCTTACCGATTCGCGATACACCTTTTTATGTAACGGCTTAAAAATACCGCTGAAAAGCACAGGTGTACAGGGCGAGTATATTGCAGGGGTTCGCTATAGGGCCTGGCAACCGCCATCGGCGCTGCACCCAACCATCGGTACAGATACGCCGCTGGTATTTGATTTGTTTGACACCTGGACGCAAAAATCGGTGGCTGCATGCCAGTACCATGTATCGCATCCCGGAGGCCGCAGTTATGATACCTTCCCGGTAAACAGCTATGAAGCCGAATCGCGCATCATTTCCCGCTTTTTTGATTTTGGCCATTCGGTTAACCTGGTTGAGCCAGCCGTTGCCCAGCAAACAGCAGGAGGGAGGTTTGTTACCAAAATGAATATACTGCCGCAATATACCATCACCAATGAAGTAGTTAGCCCGGAGTACCCGTATACTATGGATTTGAGGCGATATAAAAATGCCAAAAATTTATAGCGGAAAAATAAGACATTTGGAGAATGATTGAGACTTACCTGGAGCGGAACGGTAAAACTGCCAAACCTTTTTTTGATGAGCTTGCCGCACCCGAAGGCGTGGTGCGCGAGCATTGGAAAAAGCTTGCACATGCTTATGACGAGTTGGGCGTTGAAAAAATGGAGCAGCGGAGCCGGGAAATTAGTCAGGAGTTGCGCGATAATGGGGTTACCTATAATGTGTACAGCGATCCTGACGGCATTAACCGTCCCTGGAAGCTTGACCCTGTACCAATGGTATTTAGCCAGCAGGAATGGGAGAATATTGAAAAAGGCTTAGTACAACGGGCCCAATTGCTTAACCTGATCATAGCTGATATTTATGGCGAACGCCGGCTGATTAAAGAGGGGTTTATTCCCTTTGAGCTGGTATTTAGCCACAAAGGGTTTTTAAGGCAGGCCGATAAAATTAAAATACCCGGCAAATTCCAGCTTATCCAATACTCTGCCGATTTGGTACGCGGCCCCCTGGGCAAAATGTGGGTGCTGCATGACCGTGCCGACGCGCCATCAGGTGCTGGTTACACGCTGGAAAACAGGGCTGCCATGACCAGGGTTTTTCCGGATCTGATCCGTGAAAACCAGGTACGTAAAATTTCGTCTTATTATCAAACATTAAAAAATACGCTAACCAGGCTCGCTTTACAAAATAAAGAGAACCCAAGGGTAGTGCTTTTATCGCCGGGTACGGCCAACGAAACTTACTTTGAGCACGCCTACCTGGCATCGTCATTAGGTTTTACCCTTGTTTTTGGGCAGGATTTAACCGTGAGTGATGGCTATGTATGGCTAAAAACCTTAAAAGGGCTGGAGAAAGTAGATGTTATTGTACGCCGTGTTGATGATATATTTTGCGACCCGCTGGAGTTTTTAGGCGATTCGCACTTAGGTGTGGTTGGATTGATGGAGGCCGTACGACAAAAAAAGGTGACTATAATTAACCCATTGGGTGGCCGCATATTGGAGAACCCGGGGCTGATGGCTTTTCTGCCGCGCCTGTGCAAGCACCTGTTAAACGAAGAACTGATACTGCCATCGGTAGCCACGTGGTGGTGCGGGCACGAGAAAGAAAAAAAATACGTGCTGGATAACCTGCCCTTCCTTATTATCCGGTCTATTTACCGGAGTAACGAGAACCGCCCATACATTGGCAGTGAACTGAGCAAAAAGCAGATAGATGATTTGAGGACCGAAATAAACACCCGGCCTTATTTATACGTAGCGCAGGAGGTAGTAAGCTTCAGTACCACGCCCTCATTAATTGGCAACAACCTGGAAGCCTGTAACGCAGTTTTCAGGAGTTACATTGTAGCCGATATGGATAAAGAGGTTTATCATGTTATGCCCGGCGGTTTATCAAGAAGTTTTCCCACAAAAGGCGAGTTTATTATTTCTAACCAATCGGGTGGTATCAGTAAAGATACCTGGGTACTGGGGCCATCGCCCCAAAGCCAGGCAAAGCCGGCGGTTAATCAGCCGGTATTGCGGCAGGTAAAAAATATTTTGCCAAGCCGTACCGGCGAGAGCCTGTTTTGGCTGGGCCGGTACCTTGACAGGGCAGTTATAAACGTGCGGCTAATGCGAATTGTGCTTAAAATTTATAACGAGCGCGACGACGAAATTCACCCCGAAACCAACCAGACGCTGGTAATACTGCTTAAAACTTTAAGCGCGGTAACAGGTACTTTACCCGGCTTTGCCTCAGCCGATCAGACCAGGTTAAGGCAGCCCGAAAAGGAGCTATTGTCGCTGGCTGTTGAAACGGGCAGGGCAGGCACTTTGGCCCAATCCCTGCAATCATTTTTAACAAACGGCTATGCCGTACGTGATCGTTTAAGCCTGGATACCTGGAGGATTCTGGATAGCATATCCGAAGAATTTGAATTGATGAAGGAAAACGGTAACGATTTACGCAAGATTTACCATAACCTCGATCAGTTTATTATTAAGCTGATGGCTTTTATCGGCCTCAATAACGATAACATGACCAGGGCGTCCAGCTGGCGGTTACTTAACATAGGCCGTTTTTTAGAGTCATCATTAAATACATGCATCATTTTACAGGCGGCATTGGCCAACAACGTAACACCCGAAGTAGAGAAACAGCTGATGGAACTGGTACTGATGTGCAACGAGAGTTTGGTTACGTACCGGTACTTATACCGGTCGACGCTGCAATTGCCGGGTGTGCTCAATTTGTTGCTGGTTAACGAGGATAATCCAAAATCGGTGGCGTTTTTAATTGCTAAAATTGATGAGCACCTGGCTCATTTGCCCGATAACCATAAAGAAGGCGGCCTTAGCCCAGCACACAAAAAACTGCTGGAGGCATTAACCATGATTAGGCTTTGCGATGTAAACAAGATGGTACCATCGGCCAATGCCAATGTTTTTGGAAAAAAGGAGCTTAACGGCTTTTTACACCACCTGATTACCTTGTTGAGCCAGGCATCAACCATTATATTTGAAAGTTATTTTAGCCCAACGCAAAGCCAGTACAGCTTTGTGAAAAACAATAACGCGCTACCCGAATTATGAGAACCGCTAATACAAAGTTATTTTTTAACCGGTGTTTTCACAACAGCCAAAGCTTATGAAATACCAGGTAACCCATATTACCAAATATGAATACCAGTTGCCGGCATCATTATGCCACAACCTGGTATACCAGGTACCGGTTAATCACAGTTTTCAAGAGGTGGAGAAGGTAAACTACCAAATTCATCCCGTACCGCATTTGGTAGTGACCAGGGAGGATTTTTTTAGCAATAAATTCATCTATTTTTCGATAGAAGAATTTCATCAACGGTTAACTGTCGAGATAAAAAGCGAGGTTAAAATATCCGAGCCGGTATGGATTGGCGCAGCGCCACAAAATACAGCGCCCTGGGAAAACGTGGTGATCTGGCTGAAAAGTACCGATGCCGAAAGTGACATCAGGCAATTTTACCTTGAATCGGACCATGTGGTGTTTATACAGGGCATCAGGGAGTACGCATTAAAATCATTCACCCCCGGCAGGCCAATTATGGAAGCCATGCTTGATCTTAATTCGCGCATATTTGATGATTTTGATTTCACGCCCGGCTTTACAGATGTTACCACCAAACTGGAAGAAGTTTTTATCCATAAAAAAGGCGTTTGCCAGGATTTTGCGCATTTCTCGTTGGCCTGCCTACGCTCGATAGGCTTGTCGGCCAGGTATGTAAGCGGATATATTGAGACGCTGCCGCCACCGGGAAAACCAAAACTGTTTGGCTCAGATGCCTCGCACGCATGGATAGCATTATACATTCCGGATATAGGGTGGACAGAGTTTGACGCGACTAATAACATGCTGGTTAACGACCGCCACATCCGTACTGCCATCGGTCGCGATTTTGCCGACGTAGTGCCATTAAAAGGAGTGGTTTACAGCGGCGCCGGGCAAAGAATGTACGTAAATGTGGATGTGCGGAGGGTAGAATAGAACAACTATGACATCCTTCATACTTACAAATGACAAATTCGCTTTGCCTGTCATCCTGAGGTACGAAGGATCTATCAACTATGCATGACCGATAGAAAAGTTCGCGAACAGATGCTTAGTTCCTACCCATGACATGTTTCTTTTTCTGTCATCCTGAGTAATTTTCATTTGCGCGCAAATGATCGCATTGTAAATGACACCTTTTTTTCAATTGATAATCAGTTGGTTACAAATGTGTCAATGGCAGCGATAGCGAAGGATCTATTCTACGCCATGCATAACCGCCAAAAAAGTTCGCGAATAGATCCTTCGTTCCTCAGGATGACAGTCTTTTATTTTTAATTGTCATTCTCCTTCAGAATTTCGCGAAATTTTACCACTCAGCATGACATGTTGTACTTTCGAGGTGCGCAGGCCGGTCACCCTGAGCCTGTCGAAGGGTCGCGCGGAGAGGCCTTTGCCCGCTATGGTTCGACAGGCTCACCATGACAGCACTTTTAACGATGTCATTCCCCTTTCAGAATTTCGCAAAATATTGCCATTCCAGATGACAATATTTTATTGTTGAATGTCACGCCCCGGCGCTTTTGCGAAATTTTACCACACAACCTTCTTGTTTTGAACGTCATTCATCCTTCGGAGCTTCCAACGGTATTTTAAAGCCAATGCCCTTTTACTAATTCACTCTTGAAGCATAACAAACCTTATGTATAAAGGCCAGTTTTTCAACCACCTTTGGTGGTATTACAAAAGGGTACAAATCCTTGTTGCCCATGCTGCGGTTCATGCTGTTCATGGCGAAGGTTAATGGTAACCATAAATTAAGCAGGGTTTCAAAACTTTCCTGTTGGTAAGGGCTTACATTGATGATGGCCTTCAGATTACTTTTTTTATCGGCAAGGCGGGGAGATACCGTCATCCCGAAGGCATCGGCGGTTTCAAGCGTATCCATAATATGCAGGTAATGTGCCCACGTTTCGGCCCAATCCTCCCATGGATGCGAACTTGCGTATGTGCTAATGAAATTTAAGTTCCAATCAGCGGGTGGTCCCTGGCTGTAATTCCGTTCAAGTGCCTGGGCGTAATCCTGGCGTTCATCACCAAATAATTGGCGATATTCGTCAATAAATGCACTGTTATCAATTAGCCTGTCCCAGTAGTAATGTCCCACTTCGTGCCTGAAATGCCCTAATAAAGTACGGTAAGGCTCGTTCATTTGCTTGCGCGATAGCTCGCGTTTCTCATCATCTGCTTCATCAACATTCAGCGTAATTAAGCCATCTTCATGCCCTGTTAAAACGGGTTGAGCGGCATCCGCCTCCGTAAGGAAATCAAAGCTCAGGCCTTTTGCTGCATCCTGAATTTTACTTATCAGGGGCAATTTCATTTGCAGCAAGGCATAAATAAGCCTGTGCTTGGCAAATTCTATCAACCGCCACTGCCTTAAATGATCGGGGTCGGCTAAATTGGGTACAGTGTGGTTTAATTCACATGCGCGGCAAAATATATCCGGACTATCAGCCGGTATCAGCCAGTTGCAAACATCAAACTCATGGTTTTTGCAATATTTAAATAATTGCTTTTTATTGCTCATGAGGCCGCCCAATAACGGCTTTTTATTGCTGTGTAAACGATAAACGTCGTTATTGTCCTGAACAAGCGTGGCCAGATTGACATCACCGGGAATAAAACCCAAAGGACTTTTGCAACATTCGCATATGCTGTTTTCAAAATATAATAGCTGACCGCAGTTGGTACATTTAAACAATTTCATAATCTGTATTAAGGCTGTTCATTGTTGAATAGCTTGTGAGTTAACAGATTATAGGGCGGCGGGTTTTTAATATTTAAACAAAAAACCCAGCCAAATTGACCGGGTTTTAACTGCTGTGCGGAAGAAGGGACTCGAACCCCCACGCCTCGCGGCGCCAGATCCTAAGTCTGGTGCGGCTACCAATTACGCCACTTCCGCATTAGGATTTTTAACAGGTCGCAAAGATAGTGTTTTAAGCTAAATTATAAAACATAATTTTAGTTTTTTGCTTATCTGCCTCATTACTTTGTTGTTAATTTAATATCATCAATAAAATGATGGTCAGTTTTTAATATACTTTCGTTTTCAAGCCTTATTCACCCGAACAATTCTGGCGCTAACTTGTAATACAACTATTAAACAACAACTAAACTATGCCACGCACTGTAAGTTATCAGATTAATAAAGACAACGGAACTCCTATAAGTATTATCATTGAGCCGGTACAAACCCAGTCGTCAAACAACAGCCTTGATTTTACGGGCGTTTACGCATTATACAAGGGCGACAACCATGGTGTAGCCCACTTACTGGAGCTGCAGGAGATAGCACCCGAAATAGGGGATAGCCTGCCCCTGGTAGAAGATGTGCTTAACCCGGCTTTTTTAGGACGGCTGACCTATGATAACAACAAATTAAAGTGGCACTATACCGGTGGCCCTCTTTCGGCAAATGAACAGGCGCAGGTGGTGGCGTTTATACAAAGCACAAAATAATCTATAAATTCGCCGCGTAATAAATATAACAACTATTGTACTCGCGCGATCAGGCATCACAAATTAAACAGGCATTCTGGACGGCTTTTGGCCAGTATATTGCGCCGCAACCATCGGCCGATGGTTTACGCACTAACTGGGTTAATTATAAAACGGGCATAAAGCACTTGCATTTTAAAATGCAGGCCGATAAAAGGTCGGCATTTATTGGTATCGAAATTTCGCACCCTGATTTGGGTATACAAGAACTAATTTTTGATCAGTTTAAAGAACTTAAAACCGTATTTAACGCCAGTATCGGCGAAGAATGGGACTGGCAACTGCACACTACCGATGATAATCACAAAACGGTAAGCCGCATCATCAAAACGCTGCCCAACGTAAGCGTTTTTAATCAAAATGACTGGCCCGCCCTAATCTGCTTTTTCAAGCCCAGGATCATTGCCTTAGATGATTTCTGGAGCACCGCGAGCTATAGCTTTGATTTGTTTAAGTAGGTGTTAGATGTGCAGATTACAGATCACTGTTGTCCGGGGAAATTTATAAACACAGAAAAAACCGGCTCCCAATTAAATCAAGGCAGTTTTAAGTGGTAATTCAAAAATCAAGGCCCTTTAGAAAAGCGTAGCCGCAGTTGGTTCAGGCGGCTTGTAGTTCAACAAGGCTTTCTCTGGGTCAAAAAGGAAAGCCATCAGGTTGATATAGGTCATCAGGTGATGCTTGACCATAGCTGCTAAGTTAGCGTAAGACCATTTCCGTTTACCGGCTTTGTTGACTTGGGAAAGGACGATCTGGACAAGGAGGTCGCATATCAGCATAGACCAGACCTGTATTTGGATAGCATTGACATTATCCCCCAAAAAGTACCTCAACGGGTATCGCTGCTTGATGCGTTTGAACAGTAATTCTATCTGCCACCGTTTTTTATACAAAGCAGCGATCTGTTCGGGCGCAAGAGTGGGCTCGTTGGTAATGAACGCGAGCTCTTTCTGGGTGGCAGGGTCCTTAAAAACGACCCTGCGGGCCCGGATAAGGGATACTTTGCGCCTGTTGCTATGCCGTCCAAGCAGCAGGGACTGGTCAGCTATTACCCCCTGTTCGGATGAATAGGTAGAAACAGGGGATTCGGACAACAACTGGTAGTTTGCATCATTCTTCTGCCGGGTAACCCAGGCAATGCCCTGTGCGCCCCACGCCTCGAATTGTTTATAATTGGTATAAGCCCGGTCAAAGACGACTATAGAGCCTGGCGGTACCTGTACTTCCTGCAGGAATACAAGGTCGTGGTGCCTGGCTTCCGTAAGTAAGGTAAAACAGGGCAAATTATGTTCCGCATCGATCATTACGTGGGCTTTTATCCCGCCTTTCCTTTTGCCATTGCTTTTCGACATACCTGCACCGCCCATAATATTCGAGAAAAGGGAGATCGTGGTCGAATCGATAATGAAAAGCTTCTTAAGCGAAGGGCGGCTGTCCGGTAAACTTCCGTAGAAATATCTGTACAGTTGATGATAGGCCGCCGCGAAGAAATCAGCCGGGCGCCTGCTATTGGCATCCGACAGCGTGCTCCTGCGTGGGGTATTGGTCAACCCCAGATGGAGAAGCCTGCTTCGGTTCGCCTGTAACCCCGTAACCAATTCACGCAGGGAAAGGCATTGGAAAAAGCCTTGGTAGAGCATCGTGACCAAGTGGTCGTAACTCATGAATGACTTACAATACCTATCGGCAGAATACTTTTGGCTTTGCTTTGAAACAATATGGCGGGGGATCAAACTAAGCAATTGTGCGAATACCGGCTGTCCGCTAAAAAAATTATCTTTGGGCATAAAGAATAGTTTGGTGTGGTAACTAAAGCTACTCTTTTAAAAGGAGGTTATGCCTCCTTTTTTATTTCCCCGGACAACAGTGATTTCAGATGTGCAGATATGCAAATTTCAGGTGAGGGATGATGTTAAATGAGATGACAGATTAATTCCTGTTAATTCTTAAATTCTGAAAATTCTGATTCTGATAATCCTTCATCTGCACATATGAAATTTGAAATCTGCACATCCGCAGCTCATCTGCACATCCACAGCTTATCTTTTCTACAATTCGTATCAATTAATCGTCTATTTGACGCTTTTTTTCAAAAGCGGTTATTAATTGAAAAGAAAACCAAATATTTACCGTTGGTACTTATCAATCTATATAATAATACTACTAAAACACATGAAGAGGTTTCCATTAACCGTTTGTATTTCAATTTTGGGGCTGTTTGCCCGGGCGCAGGATGTTAAGGCGCCGGCTTATCCGCTTATTACGCACAATCCGTACTTCAGCATCTGGTCGTCTACTGATGATTTAAATGAATCAACAACTCATCACTGGACAGGAAAAGATCAATCCTTGTTGGGCCTGATAAAGGTTGATGGCGAGGTTTACCGTTTTATGGGTAAAGAACCGGTACACTACAAAACCCTGGTACCCGGCGGCGATGAAAAACCTTACGAAGTAAAGTATACCGAAACAAAGCCATCAGATAACTGGGCCGACGGAAAATTTGACGATACAGCATGGAAAACGGGTACTGCTCCTTTTAGTGACGACCCCAAGCAAGGTAAAACAGTGTGGACAAGCCGCGACATTTGGGTGCGCCGGGTGTTTAACTTTCATAAAACAGACATTAATAAACTGTTCCTGAAACTTCACCACGATGATGAAGCCGAAGTTTACCTTAACGGCGAAAAAATAAACGTAAGCAGCGGCGCCAATGGCGATTTGCAAATGATGCCGCTTAAAGACGATGTTGCGGGTAAACTGAAAGAAGGCGAAAACGTATTGGCTTTGCATTGCACCAATACGGGTGGTGGTGCTGCCCTTGATGCCGGCTTTGCTGATGAGCTAAAACCTACCCAACATGCCGATATTCAGGTAGCTAAACAAACCCACGTTGAGATTACCGCTACCCAAACCATGTATGCATTTAAATGCGGCAAAATTGATTTGCAGGTAACGTTTACATCACCTTTGCTGATGAATAATCTTGATTTGATGTCAAGGCCAATATCGTACATTACCTACAGTGTGAAATCAAATAACGGCAAGGCGCACAACGTACAGGTTTATTTAGGTGCATCTGCGGATATTGCCCGTAACAAACCATCACAGCCGGTTACAACTCAAAAATATGAAACAAGCACTTTGTCGGTGTTAAAAGCAGGAACTGTTGAGCAGCCCATTTTACAAAAACGCGGCGACGATTTACGGATAGATTGGGGATACATGTATGTTGCGGCGCCAAAATCGGCTGCTGCCACCCAGTACATCAGCACAGGCGATGAAGCCGTGACGTCGTTTTTTAACAACGATAGTAAATCAACCGTTAAAGAAGGCACCGATGTGGTACTGAATACGGTAGTGCCATTTGGTAAAGTAGGTAAAACCGCGGTTGAACATTTTGTTGAGCTGGGCTACGATGATATTACGCCCGTTCAGTACTTTCATGTAAACTTAAAACCTTACTGGCAAAACGCGCAAATTAAAACTATCGATCAGTTATTGGCCAAAGCAGCTGCTGATTACCCCGTGATTACTAAAAACTGCGCGGCTTTTAACGCGCTGATGTATCACGATGCTTTAAAAGCAGGTGGCGATAAATATGCTAAACTTTGCGTATTGGCTTACCGCCAGGCAATAAGCGCTCATATATTGGTGAAAAGCCCGCAGGGCGAAATCTTGTTTTTATCGAAAGAGAATTTCAGTAACGGATCTATTAACACAGTTGACGTAACTTATCCTTCGGCGCCGCTATTCCTCATTTATAACCCAAAACTGATGGAAGGTATGCTGAATGGTATTTTCTATTTCAGCGAAACCGGTAAATTTCCGCATGATTTTGCCGCCCATGATTTAGGCACTTACCCGCTGGCAAACGGCCAAACTTATGGCGAAGGGATGCCTGTTGAAGAATCGGGCAATATGCTGGCACTTACCGCGGCTATTGTTAAAGCAAATGGTAATAACCCGGCTTATGCCAAAAAGCACTGGAAAACGCTAACTGCGTGGACTAATTACCTGGTACGTGAAGGCGGCGACCCGGCCAACCAGTTGTGTACCGATGATTTTGCCGGTCACCTGGCGCGCAATGCAAACTTATCTGCCAAAGCAATAGTAGGCGTAGGCTGCTACGCTCACCTTGCCGATTTAATGGGCGATAAAGCTACAGGCACCAAATACAGGGCTATAGCCAAAGAAATGGTTGCCAAATGGATGAAACTTGCCGATGCCGGCGATCATTACTCGCTGGTGTTTGAAAAGCCGGAAACCTGGAGCCAGAAATATAATATTGTATGGGATAAAATCTTAGGCTTAAACCTGTTCCCGCAATCGGTTTATGACCGCGAGGTTAAATTTTATCTCACCAAACAAAACGAATTTGGCTTACCATTGGATAGCCGTAAAACATATACCAAAAGCGATTGGATAATATGGACAGCCACCCTGGCCAAAAGTAACGACGATTTTAAAACCCTTGTTGCCCCTGTTTACAAATACGCTATGGAAACCCCAACCCGCGTACCGCTAAGCGATTGGCATGAAACTACCGATGGTAAACAGGTAGGTTTCCAGGCACGCAGCGTTGTAGGCGGATACTTTATAAAGGAGCTACAGGAAAAGTGGAAACCAACTGCCCTGAAATAGAGTCAAGAATTAAGAGTCAAGAATCAAGACCGGAACCATTTCTGCATGTCATTGTGGGCTCTAAACCCACAATGACATTTTTTTTGCAACAATTACAACAAATCCTGTCTTGGCTCTTGACTCTTGATTCTTCGCGGCTCTTGATTCTTAACTCTTTTTTCCTACTTTTAAAGTATCAATGGAAACCAAGAATAACAAGAAAACCATCCGGGCCTGGGCATTTTTTGATTGGGCTAACTCGGCCTATAACCTGGTCATCACCTCAACAATTTTTCCGGCATATTATGTGGCTATAACCGCCAATCCGGCTAACGGAAACAGGGTCGCCTTTTTTGGCAAAAGTTTTATAAACACGGCCTTATCAGATTATGCTTTGGCAACAGCCTACATGATCATGGTTTTATTATTGCCCATATTGTCGTCGATAGCCGATTACAAGGGTAATAAAAAGCTTTTTATGCAATTTTTTACCGCTATAGGCTCGTTGTCGTGCTGTTATTTATTTTATTTTAAACCACATCAGCCTATTGAGGCAAGTATTATTGCATTTGCCCTCGCGGCAATTGGTTATAGTGGTGGTTTTGTGTTTTACAATTCATACCTACCAGAAATTGCAACCGTTGACATGCAGGATAAAGTAAGCGCAAAGGGATTTACTTATGGCTATATCGGTAGTGTATTGCTGCAGATAGTTTGTTTTGTATTTGTTAAAAAGCCAGAATGGTTTGGGATTACCGATAGTAGTTTTGCGCCCCGCTTATCATTTTTACTGGTTGGTTTATGGTGGATGGGCTTTGCTATTATTCCGTTTGTGGTGTTACCCAAAGGAAGCCCCAATGCGGTACCCCACAATCATAATATAATTAAAGGCGGTTTTATTGAGTTAGGCAATGTTTGGAAAAAAGTAAAAAAGATGCCATTACTCAAAAGGTTTTTGCCCGCATTTTTCTTTTACTCCATGGGGGTACAAACCATTATGCTGGTGGCAACAGGCTTTGCCGCCAAGGAATTAAAAATGGATACTTCAGCTTTAATTACCATTATTCTTATTATTCAGCTTGTTGCCATTGCCGGCGCAACGCTAATGTCAAGGTTATCTGGTAAATATGGTAACGTCAGGGTTTTGATTGGTACAGTTATCATTTGGATAATGGTTTGTATTGCCGCTTATTATACAACAACCCATAGCCAGTTTTATGTTATTGCAATAATTGTAGGTTTGGTTATGGGGGGCATTCAATCCATGTCGCGTTCAACGTATTCCAAATACCTGCCCGAAAATATTCCGGATACCGCATCTTTCTTTAGCTTTTATGATGTTACTGAAAAGTTGGCTATAGTTGGTGGTTTATTCAGTTTCGGTTTTTTTGAAGAAATAACGGGCAGTCCGCGTAATTCTGTGTTGGTATTAGCTATATTTTTTATTGTAGGATTAATTTTATTGTTTTCTTTGCTGAAAGCCGAAAGAAGCATTCAAAAAAATGCGGAATTTAGCGCCGAATAATTTGTGCCGATGAAGATAGAGCTGTTTGTACCATGTTTTGTAGATCAATTATTTCCTGATACTGCTTTTAATACCATAAAAGTGCTGGAAAAGGCAGGTTGTAAGGTTAGCTTTAACCCTAACCAAACCTGTTGCGGGCAACCTGCCTTTAACGCCGGATTTTGGGACGATGCCAAAGCAGTGGGCAGTAAATTCCTGAATGATTTTTCGGAAGATAGCGTCATCGTTACGCCATCGGCATCGTGCACCGGTATGGTGAAAAATTACTATAACGGTTTATTTACCAATACAGCCCTGCACAATAAATGCCGCGCCATACAGGGTAATATTTACGAGCTGTCGGATTTCCTGGTAAACATCCTCCAGTTTGATTACTTCGGCGCCGAGTTGGATGGCAAAGCCGTATACCACGATAGTTGTGCAGCATTGCGCGAATGCAAGATCAGGACCGAGCCGCGGCAATTACTCTCCAAGGTATTGGGCCTGGAATTGCTTGAACTAAAAGACAATGAAACCTGCTGTGGTTTCGGCGGCACGTTTGCCGTTAAGTTTGAAGCCATCTCCACGGCTATGGCCCAACAAAAAGTAGATAATGCTTTAGCCGCCGGTGCAGAATATATCATCTCGACAGATGCCTCCTGCTTAATGCAGTTGCAAACTTATATAGATAAAAACAGCTTACCTATACGCACTATTCACCTTGCTGATGTTTTGGCGTTGGGCTGGGGGAATGTGTGAGGCTGGATTTGATGGGGATTTAATTTGTTTGAGAATATCAAGATGTGTGCTTGTGGTATTGGGTAGTTTAATTTCTTTCAATATCCAGTATCTGCTCTTTTTTGTCCATCGCTTTTAAATCGGCTATACTCATTCCGTCTTCTTCGGTTTCAAATTCCTTGCTTTTCAAGTCGTCGATACCCGATTCCAAATTGGTTTGATATTTATTGGTAACGCAATATATGCTGTCGCCAACAACCCTGTTAACCTTAATTAGTGTGTATGCATTATCCTTTAATTTAACCTGAAGGATGTCATCTTTTTTGAGGGAGGTAATCATGTTGCTTACCTTTTTTGCCGTTTGCCTGCTGGAAATAGTTACGCCTACTGCTATCAGCGCGATGATAAAAACACCAGAAAATGTCCACACAGGTATCGCGGTATGCTTTTTAATATTGTAATAGCTCATTTTGAGCGAAGGCGTCATCTGGTCGAATTTTAACACCTGCTGGCAGTTGGTACATTGCGAAACACCGGTTTTGCCGATTGGAAAAAAGGGGATCCAGTACACATGCGCGTACCGTTGAAACACATTCATCTGCATTACATTACCGGTGCCACAGGCCGGGCAAGCATCTGCAATAAAATCGGTTTTTCGATGGGTAGCTTTGGTGCCGTAAATAATCATTGTTTGGTGCGATTAAGGTTGTGGAAATGAAGTTGATTAAACGAACTGAAAATAAACAAAAAACTATCCAGGATGAAATTTATAGCCGGTATATTTTTTGAACGCGTTATAAATCGTAGCCAGCCTTATAAGTACTGCTGAATCAGAAATCGCCGTCTACAACAAACCATGAATAAGGCCACGATAATTCACAAACCTTTTATTAGCAAATAAACATTTACATATCCGAAATCGAAATTCCCAATTCCGAAATCCTAAAAATAATCCTATTTTTGCACCTCAAAATATACAATCACTTTGTAGGTGATTGTGCAAACGTAATTTTATAAACTTTAAATCATAGTTGTAGATGATTAGTATTACACTTCCCGATGGTTCCGTTCGTCAGTACGACAAGGGGATTACTTCTGCCCAGATCGCGTTGTCGATCTCTGAAGGATTAGCACGTAACGTATTAGCAGCCGAGGTTGATGGCGAGGTTTGGGATTCCAGCCGCCCTATCGAAAAGGATTCGCACGTTAAATTATTAACCTGGAACGATGCTTCAGGTAAGTCAACTTTCTGGCATTCATCAGCCCACTTATTGGCCGAGGCTTTGGAGGCGCTTTACCCGGGCACCAAATTTGGTATCGGCCCGGCGCTTAAAGAAGGAGCAGGTTTTTATTATGATGTAGACTTTGGCGACAAAGTTTTATCGAGCGATGAGTTTAAGCAGATAGAGGATAAAATGATCGAGTTGGCCAAAGCCAAATCAGAATACATCCGCAAACCTGTAAGTAAAGCCGACGCTGTCGAGTATTTTACTGAAAAAAATGACGAGTACAAGCTCGACCTGATCAAAGACCTGGCCGATGGCGAGATCACTTTTTATACACAAGGTAACTTTACCGATTTGTGCCGTGGTCCGCATATCCCAAACACCGGTTTTATAAAAGCGGTGAAGGTAATGAGCCTGGCCGGCGCTTACTGGCGCGGCGACGAAACACGTAAGCAGCTAACCCGTATTTACGGAGTTACTTTTCCTAAAGCCAGCGAGCTTACCGAATACCTGCACATGATTGAAGAAGCTAAAAAGCGCGATCACAGGAAATTAGGTAAAGAACTGGAACTGTTTGCATTCTCTGAAAAAGTAGGTATGGGATTGCCTTTGTGGTTGCCAAAAGGAACCGCCCTGCGTGAACGCCTGCAAAACTTTTTGCAAAAGGCACAGATTAAAGCCGGGTATGAGCAGGTAATTACACCGCACATCGGCCACAAAAATCTGTATGTAACATCTGGTCACTATGAAAAATACGGGGCCGATTCATTTCAACCAATAAAAACCCCGCAGGAAGGGGAGGAGTTCTTTTTGAAACCAATGAACTGCCCTCACCATTGCGAAATATATAAAACAAAGCCTCGTTCGTACAAAGATCTGCCGGTTCGTTTTGCCGAGTTTGGTACAGTATACCGTTATGAACAAAGCGGCGAGTTGCATGGCTTAACACGGGTGCGTGGCTTTACACAGGATGACGCTCACCTATTTTGCCGTCCAGATCAGGTAAAAGAAGAGTTTAAAAAAGTAATTGACCTCGTATTATACGTATTTAAAGCTTTAGGCTTTGAAAATTATACAGCGCAGGTTTCTCTACGCGATCCGGAGAACAAAGCCAAATACATCGGAACAGACGACAACTGGGCCCTGGCCGAAAGCGCGATCATTGAAGCCGCTGCCGAGAAAGGCTTAAGCACTGTAGTTGAATTGGGTGAGGCCGCGTTTTATGGCCCTAAGCTCGATTTTATGGTGAAAGATGCCTTGGGTCGTAAATGGCAATTAGGAACCATCCAGGTAGATTATAATTTACCAGAGCGTTTTGAGTTGGAATACACCGGCAGCGACAATTTGAAACACCGTCCGGTAATGATCCATAGGGCGCCGTTTGGCTCAATGGAACGCTTTATTGCCGTATTGATTGAGCATTGCGCGGGTAATTTTCCGCTTTGGTTATCTCCTGAGCAATTTATTATTTTGCCGATATCAGAAAAATACGAGGAATATGCAAAAAAACTTTCTGATGTGTTAAAAGATTCCGATATTTGCGGGCTGATTGATTTCAGGGATGAGAAAATAGGACGCAAGATACGCGATGCTGAAGTCAAAAAGATCCCTTATATGTTGATAGTGGGCGAAAAAGAAGCTGCTGAAGGCATGGTTTCTGTAAGGAAACATGGTTTGGGAGACTTGGGAAGTATGAGCATAGAAGATTTTAAAGAACAAATAATTAAAGAAATAAAAGTATAACTTGGCATTAAACAAACCTTTCAATAGAGGACCAAGGCTTCCTTTTAAGAAAAAAGAAGCTGAACACAACATCAATCAATTCATTAGGGCTCAGGAAGTTCGCCTTGTAGGTGATAACGTAGAGCAAGGTATTTTTTCATTAAGAGATGCCCTTGCTATAGCGCAGGAGCAGGAACTTGACCTGGTTGAAATATCTCCGAACGCCGTACCTCCGGTTTGTAAAGTAACGGACTATAACAAGTTCATTTACGAGCAGAAGAAAAAGCTTAAAGAGATAAAGAGCAATGCCAAGCAAACTGTTATAAAGGAGATCCGTTTTGGGCCTAATACTGATGACCATGACTTTGAATTTAAATTAAAGCATGCCATTAAGTTTTTGGAAGCCGGCGAAAAGGTGAGGGCTTACGTACACTTTAAAGGTCGTGCCATTGTTTACAAAGAGCAGGGCGAGATATTATTACTCCGTTTTGCTCAGGCATTGGAGGATGTAGGTAAAGTGGAGCAGTTACCAAAGCTTGAAGGTAAAAGGATGTTTTTAACCCTTGCGCCTAAAGCTGCTAAAAAGTAGGTTTTACGTTTGACGTTCAACGTTATACGTATTGAATTTTAATAAAAATAAAACGTTCACGTAAAACGTATTACGTACAACGTCTAACACAAATAAATAATAGTTATGCCAAAAATGAAAACCAATTCCAGTGCTAAAAAGCGCTTTAAGCTTACTGGAACAGGTAAAATCACTCGGAAGAATGCATTCAAAAGCCACATCTTAACCAAGATGTCGACTAAACGTAAGCGTAACCTTGGCCACACCAGCTTAGTTTCAAAAGCTGATTGCGGCAATGTTAAACGCATGCTTTGCATCGGAAAGTAATTCACAATTTTTTTAACCAGGTATTAGAGTTTTAAGTTCGGCTGTAAAGGCAGGCACTCACTACCAAAATCAAACAACATGCCACGTTCAGTTAACGCAGTAGCGTCGAGAAGACGCCGGAAAAGGATCATGAACCTCGCCAAAGGTTATTGGGGTTCACGCAGCAAGGTTTATACCGTTGCAAAAAACACAGTAGAAAAAGGTTTACAGTACGCTTATCGTGACCGTAAAACCAAGAAAAGAGAGTTCAGGGCTTTATGGATCCAGCGTATCAACGCCGGTGCCCGTCAGCACGGAATTTCTTACTCTCAATTAATAGGTAAATTAGCAGCAAAAGAAATCGGTTTAAACCGTAAAGTATTGGCCGATTTAGCGATGAATCATCCTGATGCTTTCAAAGCCGTTATTGATGCAGTAAAATAATAACATTCACCGGCGCTTTGCCCTTGAATTTAAAAGCCGCCTTGCGTTTTGCAAGACGGCTTTTTTAATGCTTTTAAGAAGCTATCCAAAATAAAAAAATCAGACCGTCATTGAGTATCTATAAGGTAAAACCCCAAAAAATCGTTGAACGAATGTTCTAAACTATCGTCATTGCGAGGTACGAGGCAATCCCGAACTATTCAGGGCTTAGCGTGTAGGGGATTGCTTCGTACCTCAATGACGCATGGATATGTGCTTCATAAGAAACATAACCATTCATAAATCAAATTTAGACAGCCTTTAAGATATGATAATAACTTCAGACGTATCAAAAGATGCTTCGAATCCGTTATCAAGATCCATATACTGTTTAAAGTTTTGTACGTCTTTGTCAACCATGTTTTTAAACAACGGGTTAAGTACCTGAGCTATACCGGCGCCTATGCCGCCCGCGGGTGGCTGGTAACTGATAACGATATCAACTACAGTGCCGGTTCCGTCGATGGTATCCTGGAAACGTACTTTGCCTGCATTATTAATGGCCGAATCGGGCAACGAGCTCCAGCCTATCATTTCGTTTGGCTCATCCTTTACAATTTCGGCATGCCAGCTTACGGTTGCCATATCGGCGGGTAATTTTAAAACCCAGTAAGAATATTTAGGGTCAATAATTTCCACACTTTCCAGGTGTTTCATAAATAGCGGCAGGTTATCCAATTTGCGCCAAAAATTATAAACTTTGTGCCTTGGTTGATTTACCGTGAACGACGACCGGATATTAACGTTGATAGGGCTGGTAGAAAGCTTGCCGATGCGCTTATAAAGCTCACAATGCCCGGTAAGGCCGCGGTTTAACAGGTAACCACCCGCGCCAATTTTTAAAACACTTGAAAACGGGCTCGAGAAAATGTTCTTAAAGCCCGACCAGCCGAGTTTTACACCACCAATGATAGATGTATAACGTTCCGGCCAGTTCAGGTTTACCCTGTCGTCGCCATAAAGTATGGGAAAATTATCTTTGTATTCGATTATGGTAGTTGCCATGTGCTTGTTTAAATGGTACTAAAACTAAACAACACATGGCATGGTAAGTTTTATTGAATCGTATTTTATTTAACCGTATGGTAATTAAATTTAAAGTTGGTTAAATCAGGGAGGTGTTTCTTTGGTCGATGCAATTCGTGCTGGTAAATTACCTGCCCAAGGTTTCTCAGAAAAGGGAGGCATACCGTGGCGTATTCGTACTTGTTATCGTTGTAAATACCGTCCTCGTTTGATTGCACAACGGCGGTAAGTAAAAACTCCACTTTGTTTTTAAAATCAACTATATATGCGTTATCAATATTGTAGCCATAGCTGTCGCCGTATTTATTAAAAATTCTGATGTTGGCATCGGGCACTGCGGTACTATCAGCACCATAAAACAACAGTTTGCTCATTACAGGATAATTTTGCGGCCGGTTATAGGTAGGTTTGATACTTTCTGGAGGGAACATGCTCATATACTTGTAGATAAGCCGATAATCTGCCAGTGTTAAATTGAAGCGTTGTTCCGCAGCGAAAGCTTCGGGGAAAAGCAACCGTTTTAAAACCATTTGCTGGTCGGCAATGGTATAAACGTTTTTCTGGCTAAAGTCAAAGGGCTGCATTACCAGTCTGTCGTTTTTATCCAGGTAGCCTTTTCCTTGCAGCATGTTATCCAGTTGCATAGGGTAATCATTGCCATCAAACAACGCTGGTTTTTGGTAAACCAGTTTATCGCCATTGTAAAAATCAATAGGATTGGCGTGTTTGGTACCCTCGCCGGTATCATTTATCGCCAACCGGCCAATAATGCGGGTATTGTTGAGCTTGTATTTTTTTAATTTTTTGTTAATCTCTTCACGGCCCACAAATTCATAAAGCCTGTTATATGCATCGTTATCGCTTACCAGCAATATTTTTTTTATATAGTTTTCTATTGATGGCAGGCCATTGGCCGACGATGTGTCTGTTTTAACTTTAGTTTGGCCTGCGAAAGCGCTGTCGGTTATCATTGCCGAGCTTTTGGTAAGGCCCTTAATTTTAAGCTCATTTAGTTTCTCGAGCGCAAAAATGCCGGTTGGCAGTTTTACCGTACTTGCCGGATAAAAATATCGTTTTGGATTAAGCCGGTAACTGTATGACTTAAAATGTGGTTTGTTATTCTTGTCGCGGTTGATCTGCGTGTACAGGATCTGTACTTCGTTATGCGTTGGATGATTAAGGATGCCTTGAAATAACTCGGGGTGAGATTGTAGCAGGTTTTTGAGAAAGATGGTATCAGGTTGTTGGGCTAATGTATTTAAACCGGTTACAATTATTATTAACAGGATACAATATTGTTTCATTACTATAAATATACACTATGTAAATAAGTTTACGGGTATAATAACACAAATGGCTCCGTAAGAGCCATTTGTTATAAAAAAACAGTTAATGCGCCGGCTTAGTAGCGGTGCCCGTTATTTAACGAATTATACTTTTTTTGGAGGCAAATCAAAAGCGATTGCATCATGCTCAAAATGACCTTTGTGCGAGCCGTCACAAAATGGTTTGTTGGCCGATAAGCCACAGCGGCAAATAGAAACTATTGTTCTGCCCTGTAAGCCATAGTTGTTGCCTTGCATATCTACAATTTCAAAATCGCCATCGATTTTTACAGATCCGTTGTTATTGATAGTAAGTTTGGTTGTTGCCATAAGTTATATTTTGGCGCAAAGTTAACCAATGCGGTGGCCTTTAAAGGGGCTATTTGCTATTTAGAAGGGTTCCTGATTGGGGTTGCGAATAGGATCATGAGTCAATATAGCTGCGGGTAGCTTAGCCTTTTATTATCGCAGGCCACAAATGACAAAATGATGATGTACCATATCCGCGCTACAGAAACAGATGTTTTAGCTTTGTTATATGCGATAAAGGTCCTGGGCCTATTGCTTTAAACTTTCTGCTTAAAATTACACTATGGAATACAGACAATTAGGAGCATCGGGATTGAGGGTTCCGGTATTAAGTTTCGGAACGGCCACATTTGGCGGTGGTAACGAATTTTTTAAAGCCTGGGGTAATACACAGGTTGATGAGGCCAAAAAGTTGATTAATTTATGCCTTGACGCTGGTGTTAACTTTTTTGATACAGCGAATATATACTCAAGGGGGCTATCTGAAGAAATATTGGGCAAGGCATTGGAAGGTCTGCGTAACCAGGTACTCATCAGCACAAAGGCCACGCTTCCGATGGGCGACGATGCTAATGATTATGGTTCATCGCGCCAGCATTTGATAAAACAGGCAGAAGATAGCCTTAAAAGGTTACAAACAGACCATATAGATGTTTACCACATGCATAGCTTTGATGCCACAACCCCGGTTGAAGAAACCCTGCGCGCGCTTGATGACCTGGTAACAAGTGGTAAAATACGTTACATTGCCTGTTCAAACTTTTCGGGTTGGCATTTAATGAAATCGCTATCGGTATCTGAACGTTATGGCTGGAGCAGATACATTGCCAACCAGGCTTATTATTCGTTGTTAGACCGCGAGTTTGAATGGGAGTTGATGCCTTTAGCCATTGATCAAAATGTGAGTACCATAGTTTGGAGCCCATTGGCATCGGGCAAGGTGAGTGGTAAATTCAGGAGGGGGCAGCCCATTCCGGCAGATTCAAGAACCGTGCAAGGCGGCGCTCATGGACCCGAAACCAACTTTGATCGCCTGTACAACATCGTTGATGCCTTAGAAGAAGTTGCCGGGGAAACAGGTAAATCTGTGGCGCAAATTTCAATTAACTGGTTATTGCAAAGGCCAACCGTTGCCAACATTATTATAGGCGCACGTAACGAGGAACAATTAATACAAAACCTTGACGCCGTTGGCTGGAACTTAACTACCGATCAGGTTAAAAAACTTGATGCCGCCAGCGATTTAGCGCCGATATATCCGTACTGGCACCAACTTCAAAATCCACAACTTATACCTCCGCCAATACAATACTAATATCATTGTCTACAAACATTTATAGCGGCAGGTTAAACCCGTAGCTGCGGGCGTTTGAATTATTCTGTTTAGTTACGTAAAAATACGTGTAAAAACCACTCAAATACCGTGTTTCTACTAATTTGATAACAACAAGGGATCTCTATTTTTACAAAGTAAACAGTTAATAATTTAATGCTCCTAAACATTATCCTTTGCAAAAACAAGCCAGCTTCCTGCCGGCTTGTTTTTTGTTTCCAGGCCAGCCGGTTGAGATGATAACGGGTTGAGGTAACAGTTAAATTACAATGGTATTCAAAAAAAATAGCCTGTTTTCTTCGAAGCTTTGCAAAACTTAGCTAATTTGCCCGCAAGCGCCCAACGGGCAAAGTTTTGTAAACCAATTTACCATTTACCTATGCTTAACCGAAGACAGTTCATTCAGAATACGTCAGTTGCCGGGACAAGTTTTTTACTTGCGCCCCAACTTTCAAAGGCAGCTGGTTTTTTCAAAGGTTCGCCCAACGAAAAAGTAGTTTTAGGCTCCATGGGCACCAATAGCCGCGGCCTGTACCTGGCGCAGAGCTATGCTAAAATTCCTAATGTAGAGATAGGTTATATCTGCGATGTTGACTCTAAAGTAGTTGACAAAACCATTGAAGAAATTTATAAAATAACAGGCAAACGGCCAAAAGGTATTACCGATATCCGCAAAATGCTGGAAATAAAGGATATCGACGCCGTAGTTGTTGCCCCGCCCGATCATTGGCACGCCCCGGCCACCATTATGGCTTGCCAGGCTGGCAAACATGTTTATGTTGAAAAGCCCTGCAGCCATAACCCGCACGAGGGCGAGATGGCTGTTGAAGCCGCCAAAAAATATAATCGCCTGGTGCAAATGGGCAGTCAGCGGCGCTCATTCTCCAACGTGCAGGCTATGGTTAAGGAATTGCACGATGGCGTCATTGGTCGTACCTATTATGCCAAAGGCTGGTACACCAACCACAGGTTAAGCATTGGCCATGGCAAACAAGTGCCTGTGCCTGCTAATCTGAATTACGATCTGTGGCAGGGCCCGGCCCCACGTAAGCCCTACCAGGATAACCTTATCCACTATAACTGGCATTGGTTTTGGAACTGGGGAACCGGCGAGGCGCTCAATAATGGTACCCACGAGCTGGATGTGATCCGCTGGGGTTTGGGTGTTGATTATCCTAACAAAGTAGTATCAACCGGTGGCCGTTTCCATTTTAATGATGACTGGCAAACGCCCGATACCCAGAATATCCTGTACAACTTCCCAAACAATACAGCTGCTGAGTGGGAAAGCCGCAGTAGCAATGGTTTTAATATTGAGCAGTTAAGTCGCGGGGTGGTATTTTACGGCGATAAAGGCACCCTGTTTTACGGTAGCGGCAACGGCTACCAGGTTTACGATGGCGATAACAAGCTGGTGAAAGAAGTTAAAGATGATACCAAAGTTGATGGCACCAACAAAGTAAGCCCCACCGAGGCGCTTGATGGTTTTCACCTGAAAAATTTTATTGATGGGGTAAGGGGACTAGCACCGCTGAACTGCCCCATTGAGATTGGTTTTAAATCAACTCTGCTGCCGCAATTGGGCAATACATCATACCGGGTTGACCGTGTGCTGCACATTAACCCAACCAACGGCCATATCCTGAATGACCCCGAAGCCCAAAAGCTTTGGAGCCGCGAATATGAAAAAGGTTGGGAGGTGAAGGTGTAAAACGCCACTAATACTAATTAAACCGTCATTGCGAGGAACGAAGCAATCCCGAACAATGTGGGACTTAGCATGTAGAGGATTGCTTCGTTCCTCGCAATGACGTAACATAATAATGTACTCATTTAATACCATACCATGAAAAAATACATCTATCCTTTAGCTCTTTTACTTGCAACAGCCTCATTAACCCAGGCGCAAACAAAAATATTTGATGGCAAAACGCTCAAAGGCTGGAAACGCCTTGCCGGCACCGCCGATTACAAGGTAGAAGACGGAGCCATTGTGGGCACCACCGTTTTAAACTCAGGCAACACCTTTTTAGTTACCGAAAAAGAATACGGCGATTTTATTTTAGAGCTGGATGCCAAAATAGAAAGTAAACTGAGCAACTCTGGCGTTCAAACACGCAGCCATTATAACCCGGCCGGCCACGATGGCAAGGGGATGGTTTATGGGCGACAGTTTGAGATAGATCCATCTGACCGTAAATGGACAGGTGGTATTTATGACGAAGGCCGTCGCGACTGGCTGTACCCGCTGGATTTGAATGCTGCTGCCAAAGACGCCTTTAAAGTAGGCGAGTATAACCATATCCGCATCGAATGCATTGGCAACGAAATGAAAACCTGGGTAAACGGAATCCCTACTGCCGATGTGGTAGATACCATTGACACTAAAGGCTTCATTGCTTTACAGGTTCACGCCGTGAGCGACGAAAAACAAGCCGGTAAAAAAGTGTATTTCAAAAACTTTAACCTGCAAACTACCAACTTGAAATCCAAATCATTTCCTAAAAATGTGTATGTGGTAAACCTGCAACCCAACAGCATCACCGCAGCCGAAAAAGCTGCCGGTTGGAAGTTATTATATGATGGTAAAACCAGTGCCGGCTGGCGCGGTGCAACCCTCAAAACTTTTCCTGACCATGGCTGGGAGGTAGCCAACGGAACCATGCATGTACTGCCGTCTGCCGGTAAAGAAGAATCGGGCGGTGGCGACGTGGTTACTGATGATAATTACAGTGCCTTTGATCTGTCGTTTGAGTTTAAGCTGACTCCGGGGGCCAACAGCGGTGTTAAATACTTTGTTACCCTGAGTGAAGTAACAACCGGATCGGCTATAGGCCTTGAATACCAGGTATTGGATGACAAGCTGCACCCCGATGCCAAACTTGGCCGGGGGGGCGACAGAACGCTGGCCTCGTTATATGACCTCATCAAAGCCAACAAACAGGAACGCTTTGTGCATCCCATTGGCGCCTGGAACATTGGCAGGGTAGTGGTTTATCCCAATAACCATGTAGAACACTATCTGAATGGGGTGAAGGTACTTGAATACGAACGCGGCTCAAAAGCCTTTAAAGACCTGGTTGCCATCAGCAAATACACCATCTGGAAAAACTTTGGCGAAGCTCCTCAAGGACATTTGTTATTACAGGATCATGGTAACGAGGTTTTTTTCAGAAGTATAAAGGTGAAGGAGCTGAAGTAAAAATCCCTGAAATCGTAAATTAAACCGTCATTGCCACGAAGCAATCCCCGATAAGCAAAGCTAATGAGCATATAGAGGATTGCTTCGTGCAATGACGGTTTTTATAGTTTATTCTCTACAAAGAATTCCTCAACGTCACATTAAACGGAACCGCGAAATGATCATGGCAATTGCTCAAAGCAAACTCTGCTGTTTTGCTGCCCATCAGCTTAAAATCGGTTGATATGGTGGTGATGCCATCCAAAATGATCTCCTTAAGTGCTGTCTCGTTATAAGATATAACGCCCACATCCTTAGCTACTTTCAGGTCGGATGCGATGATCTTCTTAATCAGCTCTACCAGGTCATCTTCGGTGAGGCTGATGTATACGGTATCTTTCTGGATGGTTTCTATTGCCGACGATTCAACTACTTCATAATCAAACGCGTATTGCCTGCAAAAATTAAGAAAACCTTTCAATATCTCTTTCGAATGGTATGTTTTACCGGGAAAAATCAGTTTGATGTTATGATACTTAGTTAATTTGTGTGTAAGACTTTTAAGTGCTTCATAAACATCCGATGCAAAGTTTTCATAAATGGCTGCAAACTTGCCGTTTATAGCCGGTACCAGGTTATCTAACAAGATCAGTTTATCCTTTGGGATAGTGTTGATGATCTCATGTGCTTTGGTTTCGTTGTCTAAAAAATGGGGGATGATAATGTATTTGGCGTAGTCGCTGTTAAAGCTTTCGGCCATGATCTTTTTAAAAAAGTAAAAGTCGTTATTGTAAATGTAAAAATCGATGGTAGCCAGTTCGCCAATTGTGTCTACAAAGGCATCGTAAATCAATTTTTTATGGGCGCTTAACTTGTTGAACAGCAGGAATATCTTCAATGGCTTTTGAAAATCGGTATTCGATATAAAAAAACCTTTTCCAGGAACCGAACTTACTATTCCTTTGTCCTTCAGTTCTTTATAAACTCTTTCTATAGTATTACGCGAGGTATCCAAAGCAAAACTTAAATCATTGATGGATGGTAACATATCATCTTTAACGATATCGCCACTTTCGATAGCCCTGATAATGGCGTTTGAAAGCTGCAGGTATTTGGGAGTAATGGAATACTCGTCGATAGATAATATTTTAAGATAGTTCTTCACGCGTTACAATTGGGTTACACAAATGTAATATTACCGGATTGTATTTTTTGTTTAAAAAGATAGTAGGGGATGGTGGGGTTTCTGAACCCGGATTAAGCAGATTTTTTAGATTTTTTTGGATTTGATTTGCACGAGGATGAATTGTCAAAATTTAAAAATTCGATAAATCCGACGAATCTGCTTAATCCGGGTTCAGACAAAAATTACTTTTCCTTCCGCTGAAAGCTATAATACAAATATCCTAATGCCGGCAATATGAACATACTGCCAACCAATAAGCCAATGCCCAAATCATCTATGGTATTTACGGTTGCGTGATCCGTTAGTAATGACATCGAACTGCCGCCCTTAAATATCACAAACCTTGGGAAGCGGGTTGACCCTACCGATATCAGGATCATACTTACCTGGAAAGCGGCTAATAACCTTATCCATTGCCTGTTTTTCTTTTCGGAGATGATAAACCAAAGCAGCACGAGTGATAAAGTGGCGGCTATTACGGCTACCAAACTAATAACATTGCCGAAGATCCATTTGGATAAGCCAACGTGCTCAATTTCGGAAGCTATAAAAACCAGCCCGCCGCAAATAACGGCTACTACGTTAAATATCTTTGCTTTTTTGATGTAGCGTTTAATATCGTCAATGCTATCTGTTTCTCCCACAATATAAATGGCCGCAAGGAAGCCGCAAAGCGCTACGGTAAACAGCCCTACGGCCACCGAGAACCAGTTAAACCAGCTGAATATATACGCATGGACAAAATCTTTGGCTGCCGGATCAATCTGACCGGATAATGCGCTGCCCGCTATAATGCCCAGGAACATTGGGGTAACAAAGCTCGAGTAGATAAACAGGTGGTTATAAAGGTTTTGTGTCCTTTCGCCTTTAATGGCATCATAATTTCTGAAAGTGAAAGCGGTACCACGCGCAATGATACCTAATAACAGGATAAGGAGCGGGATATGCAGGTAGGTACACATCTGGCTATAAATATCTGGGAAACCCACAAAAAGTATTACCACAGTAATAATCAACCACATATGGTTGGCTTCCCAAATGGGGCCTATGGCCTGGTACATGGTTTTGCGGGTGCGGTGCCTGTTGTCATCGGAGGTAAAAAGCTCGATGATACCGGCGCCAAAATCGGCCCCGCCCAATAAAAAGTAGAGGGTGATGGATGCAAATAAAAATAATATAACGATGTATAACATAGTATCAGCAGGTTATTTGTCGTACAATTTAGGCACCATCTCAATTTGTCTTTTCAGCAGGAAAATAACAAATACGCTCAGGGTGAAGTAAATAAATGTAAACAGGTAAAAAGTATACTGGATACCCGGCATTTTGGTAACCGCCTCGCTGGTGCGCATCACACCCTGGATAATCCATGGCTGGCGGCCAACTTCGGTTACAGTCCAGCCGGCCTCTAAGGCTATAAAACCCGTTGGCGTGGCAATAATAAACAGCTTTAAAAACCAAGGTTTGTTTAGCCATCCTTTCTTTTTCCACAGGGCTATAAAATACAGAATACCGATAAACATCATCAGCGTGCCGATGCCCACCATCACCTGGAAAGCGTAGTGCGTAATGGCAACAGGAGGCTGATCTTTAACCGGGATTTTATCCAGGCCATTTACAACTGTTTTAAAATCGTCATGAACCAAAAAACTCAAAAGACCGGGTATTTCCAGGCCGTAATTAACCTTTTTAGCAGCAGTATCCGGGATACCACCAATAACCAGCGGCGCATACTCCTGAGTATGGAAATAAGCTTCCATAGCGGCCAGTTTAGCTGGCTGCCGTTTAGCTGCTCCTTTGGCAGATATATCGCCGCTTAAGGGCTGTAAAATGGCAGCTGCCGCGCCAAATACGATGGCTATTTTAAATGATTTGGTATGAAAAGCAACATTCTGTTTCCGGTAGATCATCAGCGCGTGGATACCCGCCACGGCGAAACCCGTTGCCGAAAATGCCGCTATCGTCATATGTAATGCTTCGGAAAACCAGGCTTCGTTAAACATGGCCTTTAACGGGTCTATATTGAGGTATTTGCCATTTACATAATCAAAACCCGATGGGCTGTTCATCCATGAGTTGGCCGCCACCACTAATATACCCGATGCTATCCCGCTTACACCCACCACAATGCCCGTAACCCAATGAAACCAGGTGTTCAATTTGTTCCATCCGTACAGGAAAAAGCCCAGCGCTATCGCTTCAATAAAAAAGGCAGTCCCTTCCAAAGAAAATGGCATCCCGAATATCGGCCCGGCATGCTTCATAAAACCCGGCCAAAGCAACCCCAACTCAAATGAAAGCATGGTGCCCGATACTGCCCCGGTTGCAAAAAATATAGCAACACCTTTGCTCCAGGCGATGGTAACGTTTTTGTAAACGGGATCTTTGGTTTTTATCCATTTATAATGCGATATGGCCATAAAAACAGGCATAACCATACCAATGCAGGAGTAGATGATGTGAAACCCTAAGGATAAGGCCATTTGCGACCTGGCTGCTATAAAGTCATCCATAGTTGTGATGTTAAATTATGGTTGAAAGTTAAAAGCTATATCGCACAAATGTAACAGAAATGTTAATTGATATCGAATATGAATTACAAGGTTTTTAGCGTAAGCTATTGGATTAGTGGAACTTTTTTTGTAGAAAAGGATGTTTGTGTCGTCAATATTTTAAAGATGTAGGGATGTTACTTTTCAAGTTAATAGCCTTGGTATATGCCGGAAAATGTATTGCAATAAAGTGAAAGGCAAGTTTGCCTAAAGCGATGGAAAATCTACAAATTAAAATCCCCCCCCTTCAACTTTAAAAGTCTTGATGATATTGTGTTTTATATAATGTCAATATTTAATCTTAAGGGTTTTCTAAATATTAATTTTCATATTACTTTTAGAAAAAAAACAATATGAAAATTAAACTTATCACAATTTTTTTAGTGAGCGTAGCATTGGCGTCGTGTACGCAATCTAATGAACAAAAAGCTCAAACCTTAACGAAAAAGTATTTGGACAGTACTTTAAACGATGCTAAAAGTTATGAAGCCGTCAAATTTTCTAAGCTTGATACTCTAACAGAAAGTATTGATGAAAATTCTCAATACCGAAATTACGAACAAGTAAAAGACAGTTTGAAAACTATTGCGGATTCACTTCATAATGCCATCCTTGGTGCAATAGTGTCCTCTCCATCAGATACTGCTAATCTTAAGCATAAAGCTGACAGCATCTATTCAAAACAGGAGAAAAATCTGGAAGATGAAAAAGCTTTTATCGAAAAATTCAAAGGTAAGCCTATAGGTTGGGTGATAAGCCATACCTATCGTGCTAAAAATGCAATGGGGGCCGTGGTATTGAGTACAAATCTATTCCGCTTTGATCAAAACCTTACCAAGGTTACCGACGTCAAATAGCAAAATAAGTATCTGATTAAATTTAAAAGGGGCGATAATTTTAATTATTACCCCTTTTTTACGTGCGCCTGGCATGGGAACAAGCTTAGTCCCCAACGCGCCTTGATAGTGGGAGGCGTTAACTAAATGCAAGGATGTTGTGGGTGACTGCGAATCTGAAGGAAGCCGGTGGTAATTCCGGATTGACGAACAGGAAGCAGATGAGGCAGTTCCATTTGGGTGAGACGAAGCCCCAAGTTATCCGAAACGTGGCGCGGTATATCTGATCGGTATAGCAAGAGAAAGCTTGTGTTCTTACCCCGGGGAGAGCTGGTAAATAGTAGACGGAGGGAAAAAGCCGCCTGAAAGAGCAATGGCCAGTAGTACAAGGCTTTTTATCAGAAATCTACAGAACCCATAGTATCCCTTACTTACTGGAGAAGGGCTGAATGTCGGGATAAAACGAAAGCATCAGGCTCAATACAATAACGACCGAACCACGCAATAGAACTGCTTGTTTGAGGTAAGCTGGAAGCTAAGAGTAAAAGACAAGGGAACTGAATTAGAGCTAAGGCAACTAATAGAAATCGTTCTGTTGAGAAGCACCACCATTACCCCGACAAACCACCGTATACCTAACGGCACGTAGGGGGCTTGAGAGGACAAGTAGAGAAATAACCCCTATTTTCTGCTCGATGATACCTTAATATCGGTACCCTATAAAAATAGACTATTGAACGATTAACTTTTCCCATTCCTCGCCGTTGATCCCCTGATAATCAACTCTGGTTTTATGCTGATGGTTTTTGGTTTAGATATCGTATCTGTATTTCCCTTTTCCTGGAAGTACAAATTAGCAACTGTGTTGCCCATGTAAATACTAAACTGGTCTATAGTGGTTATGGATGGGCTGGTAATTTCCGAGAAACCTTCGTTGGCGTAGCCGCAAACGCCTAACTCGGCTGGTACCTTTATTTTCATTGCGTTGGCAACCTCCAAAACACCCAGGGCCGAGAAATCAGATGTAGAGGCAAATATGGCATCGGGAGGCTGGGGGAGGCTTAGCAGTTTGCGGGTACCTTCGGCGCCTAATTCTTTTGTCCAGGCGTTTTCAACTATCAGTTCATCAATCACATCAATGTTGTAGGCCTTTAAGGCCCGCAGGTAGCCGGTTTTACGCTGTTTAAAAATGCTGAGGTTTTGAGGGCCTTCCAATAGTGCTATGCGTTTGTAGCCGCTTTCAATCAGGTGCGATACAGCTTCGTACGATGCCTGTTCATTATCGTTTATTACTTTCAGGGTTTCCAGTTCTTCGGCCACACGGTCAAACTGGATGAGCTGGATGCCGTGGTCAATCACATTTTGCAGGTGCTGATAGTCGTTGCCATCGGCCGATACCGATATTACAATACAATCCACATCCTGGTTTATCAGGGTATTTACACACTGTATCTCTTTATCATGCGATTCGCCCGATTGGCAGATGATCAGGTTGTAGCCTTTTTGATAGGTAGCTTCCTCGATACCTGCAATAACGTTGGCAAAAAAGTTTTGGTTAATGCGCGGCACCACAATGCCAATAGTTTTGGAGTGTCCCTTGCGCAGGTTTGATGCCAGGATGTTACGCTTGTAGTTAAGTTCATCGGCGGTTTTCATGATCAGCTCCTTGGTTTTTTCGTTTACCTGGTTGCTGTTATTCAATGCGCGAGACACCGACGAAGCGGTTATGCCAAGTTTTTCGGCGATGTCATAAATGGTGGTGCGTTTTCCCTTTTTCATTATAAAGTGCAAGTTGGAAAAAATATTTTACGCAATCGATTGTAATTTTAAATATTTATTTAATTTCGTGAAGTTAAATGCCAAAAAATAAACCCGTTTTTACTATTCATGCTAAAACCCAAAACAAATCCATGCTATTATTAGGGATTGATATAGGTACTTCTTCAGTTAAAGTTAGTGTTGTTAACGCTGATACGCAACAAATTATAACATCAGCACAGTTTCCGGACGAGGAATCGCCGATAAAAGCGGTACACCCGGGATGGGCCGAGCAATCGCCACTCATGTGGTGGGACCAGGTACAACAGGCACTGGCACGCTGCCACGCCAAGGGAGGTTACAACCAGCAGGATATTGCCGCCATAGGCATAGCTTACCAGATGCACGGCTTGGTTTTGGTTGATAAAGACCAGAATGTTTTGCGCGATAGCATTATCTGGTGCGATAGCCGCGCCGTTGAAATTGGCGATAAAGCCTTTGTCGCCATAGGCCAGGAAAAATGCTTATCGCACCTGTTAAACTCGCCGGGCAACTTTACCGCATCCAAACTGGCATGGGTAAAAGAGAACGAGCCCGGAATTTATGCTAAAATAGACAAGATCATGCTACCCGGCGATTACATCGCCATGAAGCTAACCGGCGAGATCACTACCTCGGTATCGGCATTATCTGAAGGGGTATTCTTCGATTTTAAAACCAACGGCATCTCTAAAGACGTTATCAATTACTTTGGTTTTGATGAAAGCCTGTTCCCGGTTATCAACCCGGTGTTTTCATCTCACGGAGCATTAAAAAGCGATGTAGCCGAAAAACTTGGCCTTAAAGCCGGCATCCCTGTAACCTATAAATCAGGCGATCAGCCAAATAATGCTTTATCATTAAATGTATTGAATCCGGGCGAGGTAGCTGCAACTGCAGGCACATCCGGAGTAATATACGGCGTAAGCGATCAACTGGCTTATGACCAGCAATCGCGCATCAACACCTTTGCCCACGTAAATTATTCCGAAGAGGAAAAACGTTTAGGCGTATTGCTTTGTATTAACGGAACGGGCAGTTTATACCGCTGGGCCAAATACAATTTTGGCGCAGGCTTAAGCTACAATCAACTCAACGAAGAAGCAAAAAAAGCGCCCCTGGGCAGCGATGGCCTGCGCGTACTGCCCTTTGGCAACGGTGCCGAGCGCATGCTGAACAATAAGCAGGTAGGCGCCCATTTCCAGAATATCGACCTTAACCTGCATACCCAAGCGCATATTTTCCGCGCGGTACAGGAGGGCATAGCCTGCGCATTCCGTTATGGTTTTGATATCATGCGCAGCAACGGCATGAACCCTACGGTTATACGCGCCGGCAAAAGCAACCTGTTTTTGAGCGAGCTATTTACCGAAACCTTTGTAAACGCCACAGGTGTTCCCGTTGAACTATACAACAACGATGGCAGCGTTGGCGCGGCCTTAGGCGCAGGGATAGGTGCAGGCATCTTCAAATCGCCGTCAGAAGCATTCAGCAACACCAAAGCCATCCAATTAATAGAGCCGGATCTTTCTGTTGATTTTGAACCTATTTATAACGAGTGGAAAGAGCTACTTGAGATTAGGTTAAAGGCGAAAGGTTAAAAGCGAAAGGTCGGAGCCGACCAGTAAAAGCAGAAGAAATTCAATAATTCAATAACTCAGTAATTCAATAATTAAACAATCAGTAATTCAATAATTAAATAATATGAAAATCATCACAGGCGAAAAGGAATTTTTCACAGGGATAGGCCAGATTGCTTACGAAGGGCCGGAATCAGATAACCCGCTGGCGTTTCGTTGGTACGATGCCAACAGGGTAGTGGCTGGTAAAACCATGGCCGAGCATTTACGTTTTGCCTGCGCTTACTGGCATTCATTTAATGGTAATGGTGCGGATCCGTTTGGCGGACCTACCCACATTTTTGCATGGGACGAGAAAGCCGACGCTGTAGAACGCGCTAAAGACAAAATGGATGCAGCGTTTGAGTTTATCACCAAAATGAATATCCCTTACTATTGTTTCCATGACGTAGATGTGGTAGATTATACCAACGATGTAAATGAGAACGACCGCCGCATCCAGGCTTTGGTTGAATATGCCAAACAAAAACAAGCCGAAAGCGGTGTTAAATTACTTTGGGGAACATCAAACCTGTTTAGCCACCGCAGGTATATGAACGGTGCTGCTACCAATCCCGATTTTCATGTACTGGCCCATGCCGGAGCACAGGTTAAAGCGGCAATTGATGCAACCATCGCTTTAGGCGGCGAAAACTACGTTTTCTGGGGTGGTCGCGAAGGCTATATGAGTCTGCTGAATACCGATATGAAACGCGAGCAGGAACATTTCGCTAAATTTTTACATACCGCTAAAGATTACGCACGTAAACAAGGTTTTAAAGGAAACTTCTTTATCGAACCAAAACCTTGCGAGCCAACCAAACACCAGTATGATTATGATGCGGCTACCGTTTTAGGCTTTTTGCAGAAATACGATTTGCTGAATGATTTTAAACTGAACCTGGAAGTTAACCACGCTACATTAGCCGGCCATACTTTCCAGCATGAATTACAAGTAGCTGCCGATTCGGGTTTATTGGGCTCGATAGATGCCAACCGTGGCGATACCCAAAACGGATGGGATACCGATCAGTTCCCGAATGATATTAACGAAATTACCGAATCGATGATGATTATCCTGGAAGCAGGTGGTTTACAAGGCGGCGGTATTAACTTTGATGCCAAAATTCGCCGTAACTCAACAGATCAGGCCGACCTATTCTACGCTCATATAGGTGGCATGGATATATTCGCCCGCGCCCTGGTTATAGCCGATAATATTTTGCAAAAATCAGAGTATAAAAAGATCCGTACCGACAGATATGCCTCATTTGATGCAGGTTCGGGAAAAGATTTTGAAGATGGTAAGCTATCTTTAGAAGATTTGCGTAACTATGCAATAACCAATGGTGAGCCAAAAACATTAAGCGGTCGACAAGAATATTTAGAAAATTTGATAAATCGCTATATATAGCTTATAATTGTCAATCTAACATTATTAAAACCAACTTAACCAAACAATGAACCTGAAAACCCTCTCGTACGGCGATTATGTCGTGTTTTTTATTTACTTCGTTATCGTATCCAGTTATGGCTATTGGGTATACAAGCGTAAGCATAATGCCGACGCGACCTCTAAAGACTATTTTTTGGCCGAAGGGTCGCTTACCTGGTGGGCAATCGGGGCATCATTAATCGCTTCCAATATCTCTGCCGAGCAGTTTATTGGTACAAGTGGTTCGGCTTTTAAAATGGGATTGGCCATATCAACCTACGAGTGGATGGCGGCAATAACGCTGATCATTGTGGCGGTATTTTTTATACCTGTGTATCTTAAAAATAAGATATTCACCATGCCGCAATTTTTGCACCAGCGATATAACAGTACGGTGGCCATGATCATGGCCATCTTTTGGCTGTTGCTATACATCGTGGTTAACTTAATGTCTATCCTTTACCTTGGTGCATTGGCTATCAGCGGTATATCTGGCCTCAACATCTGGTTATGTATCATATTACTTGCAGTTTTCTCGGCATTTATTACTCTTGGGGGCATGAAGGTTATCGGTTACACCGATGTTATTCAGGTTGCTGTGCTTATTTTAGGCGGATTGATGGCTTCGTACCTGGCGCTAACTTTATTGAGTGAGAAGGAGGGCACTACAGGTTTATTGAATGGATTTAAAATATTACATTCAGAAGCTTCAGACCACTTCCACATGATTTTCAAAAAGGATAATCCTAACTATATGGATTTGCCTGGCTTATCAGTTTTAATTGGTGGTATGTGGATAACCAACCTTAACTATTGGGGCTGTAACCAATATATTACGCAAAGAGCTTTGGGTGCAAACCTTAAAACCGCTCGTGGTGGTATTTTGTTCGCGGCTTTCCTTAAATTACTAATGCCTGTTATTGTGGTGTTACCAGGTATTGCCGCTTATTTATTGTACCAAAAAGGCATGTTCCACCAGGAAATGATGAGCTCAACAGGTGTAACCGATCCTAATAAAGCTTATCCGTCCTTATTGAACTTATTGCCAACCGGCTTAAAAGGCTTATCATTTGCGGCACTAACGGCGGCAATTGTGGCTTCTTTAGCAGGTAAAGCCAATAGTATAGCCACCATATTTACCTTAGATATCTACAAAAAAGCTATCAATCCCGGTGCTACAGATAAAAAATTGGTAAATCTTGGTAAAATATCTGTTTTGGTTGCTTTGGCATTAGGTGTTATTTTATCATTTTTTATCGGCAACGCTTTGATGGGCGAAGGTAAACAAGGGTTCCAATACATCCAGGAATATACTGGCTTTGTGTCTCCGGGTATATTTGCCATGTTTATCCTTGGTTTCTTCTGGAAAAAGGCAACATCAAACGCGGCCTTGTTTGCTACTATCGGTGGTTTCATTATGTCGTGTGTGTTTAAAGTTTTACCACGCTTTGCTGATCTTAGCTTCTTATCGCCATACGGTTTCTCCAAACTGGCTTTACAAGATGATAAAGTAACTAAACTGTACGAAATACCTTTCCTTGACCGTATGGGCTTTGTATTTGTTATTTGTATTATAGGCATGTACATCATATCAAAAATTGAAACCGCCAAAGGCGTTGTTACAAATGGTCTCGAAATTGACGCATCGATGTTTAAAACTTCGAAAGGCTTTTTGGCCGGTGCGGTAATTATTACAGGCATCGTGGTTGCGCTGTACTCTGTATTCTGGTAGTAGACAAGTTAATTGAAATATTTAGCGAGCGGCGGGTTTTACCTGCCGCTTTTTTTTTAACTGGTTTAGGAAATAAAGTTAAAGCTGAAAATCAGAATGCTCTCCTTTGATGAGGCCTCTCCGCAATCGTTATCGTAGATTGTTGTAAATATCGTTTCCATCCTAAACTAATGATGTGTAATTTGCCCGTTCAAACTACAATACCATTAACCTATAGTGAATAATTTAGAAGAAACATTCCGGTGGTTTGGCCCCGCCGATCCGGTTACACTAACAGCAATTTCGCAATCCGGGGCTACCGGCGTTGTTACAGCACTTTACCACATCCCAGTTGGCGAGGTTTGGAGTTTGGATGAAATCATCCAACGTAAAAATACGATAGAAGAAGCTGGCTTACGGTGGTCGGTTGTAGAGAGCGTGAATATTCATGAAAGTATAAAAACCGCCGGCGCCGATAGGGATACATACATCCAAAACTATGTAGCTACGCTTCAAAACCTGGCGCAGGCAGGCGTCAACATCGTATGCTACAACTTTATGCCCGTGCTGGATTGGACACGTACCGACCTGGATTACCTGCTGGCCAACAAAGCAACTGCTTTAAGGTACGATGCTAAAGCTTTAGCCGCTTTTGACCTTTACATCCTGGAGCGCCTGGGCGCCCGCGACGATTATAGTGCCGCCCAACAGCAGGTTGCCAAACAATACTTGGACAACATTACTGCCGATGAACGCACGCAGCTAATTAATAACCTGATGGCAGGTTTACCAGGCACCAACAAAACACTAACCATTCCCGAATTTAAGGAGCACTTAAAACGCTACGCGGATGTTGATGCCGTGGGCCTTAAAGAAAACCTTGCTTACTTTTTAAGGGGTATTATACCTGCGGCCGAAAAAGCAGGCGTTAAAATGTGCATCCACCCGGACGATCCTCCATTCCCGATACTGGGCCTGCCAAGGGTGGTATCTACCGAGCAGGATTTAGCCGACCTGGTTAACTATTACCCTTCGACCAGTAATGGCATCACGTTTTGTACCGGCTCATTAGGGGCAAGGGCCGATAATGACTTGCCGGGAATTATAGAACGATTAGGCGAACACATCCACTTCCTGCACCTGCGTAATGTGCAGCGCGAAGCTGATGGCAGCTTTTACGAGGCCGAGCATTTGGGCGGCAGTACCGATATGTATGCCGTTATGAAAAATATTGTATTGGAGCAGCAAAAACGCGTGGCCGATGGCCGTGATGATATTGCCATACCCATGCGCCCGGATCATGGACATAAACTGTTGGACGATTTTAACCACAAAACTTACCACGGCTACTCGGCCATAGGCAGGCTGAAAGGGCTTGCTGAATTGCGAGGCCTTGAAATGGGCGTTAAACGCTCTTTACTGGATAAAGCATAACCTACTATTGATGAAAAACTTTTTAGATAAAGACTTTTTATTAACTACCCAAACCGCGAGGCGCCTGTACCATGAATATGCTGCGGATTTACCTATTATTGATTACCATAGCCATTTGCCGCCCGACCAGATTGCCGGTGATATCAATTTTGAAAACATAACCCAGGTATGGCTTAACGGCGACCATTATAAATGGCGTGCCATGCGTGCCAACGGCGTTGATGAAGATTACATTACCGGGAAAAAAACCGACCTCGAAAAATTTGAACAATGGGCGGCCACCGTACCCTATACACTGCGCAACCCGCTTTACCACTGGACACACCTTGAACTGCAGCGGTATTTTGGTATTCACGACCTGCTATCGCCGGTAACTGCCCTGCAGATTTATGACGAGAGTAGCAAAAAACTCCAATCGCCGGAGTATAGTATCCGCAATATCATCAAAAGCAAAAATGTCGAGGTAATATGTACAACCGACGATCCGCTTGACGACCTGGCTCATCATCGAAAAATAAAAGCTGATGGTTACGAAGTACAGGTGTTGCCAACATTCAGGCCGGATAAGGCTATGAATGCCGATGATTTGGCTGCATTAAACCTGTACATTGATAAACTGGAGGTAATAGCAGGCGCCGCTATCCATACCATTAATGACTATTTATGGGCTTTGAAAGCCCGCCACGACTATTTTGCAGCAAACGGAGGCCGGTTATCTGACCATGGTTTGGAGCAAGTATATGCCGAAGATTATGCCGATGCCGAAATAGCTGATATATTTATCAAGATAAGGAACAACCAGTCCCTTGATGCAACCGAGGCCCTGCAATTTAAATCGGCCATGCTGTACAATTTTGCTTTGTGGAACCACGAGAAAGGCTGGGTAATGCAATTGCACCTGGGTGCGCTGCGTAACAACAATACCCGCGGATTAAGCGAGCTTGGGCCGGATACCGGCTGGGATTCCATCGGTGACTTTTCGCAAGGCCGGGCTTTGTCTAAATTCCTGAACCGTTTGGATACAACCAATCAGCTTAGCAAAACCATCCTGTATAACTTAAACCCGGCCGACAACGAACTGATGGCATCCATGACCGGCAATTTTAACGATGGTTCGGTAGCCGGTAAAATTCAGTTTGGATCGGCCTGGTGGTTTTTGGATCAAAAGGACGGCATGACCAAACAGATGAATGCGCTATCCAACATTGGCTTGCTCAGCAGGCTGGTAGGGATGCTTACCGATTCACGCAGCTTTCTGTCTTTCCCAAGGCATGAGTATTTCCGCAGATTGGTTTGTAACCTGTTTGGCGATGATATCGAAAACGGCGAATTGCCAAACGATATCGAGTGGACGGGTAAAATCGTCCAGGATATTTGTTATTACAACGCGAAGAATTACTTTAATTTCGATCAGAGCAAATGAGTACGCCATTTGAAATAACGGCATCAAAAGGGCGCATCCTTTCATTCGGAGAACTGCTTTTGCGGATATGCCCCGACGCCGGCGGCCAATGGCTGAACGATAACCAGCTGCCATTTTTTATAGGCGGTGCCGAACTGAACGTAGCCGGTGCACTGGCGCTTTGGCAATTGCCCTCGGCATATTTTACGGCCCTGCCTAATAACGCCATGTCGGCCCAGATCATTGATTACCTGGAGGCAAAAAAGGTTGATACATCTTCGGTATACAAACATGGCGATAGGATAGGACTGTACTATTTAACCCGGGGTAAGGATATCAAAAACAATGCCCTTATTTATGATCGCGCCTGGTCGGCATTTGCCATGTTGAAACCCGGTCAGGTTAACTGGGACGAGGTTTTGGATGGCGTAACCTGGTTCCATTTCAGTGCGATATGCCCGGCTATAAGCCAGGATGTGGCGGATGTTTGCCTTGAAGTGCTGGAAGCTGCATCGGCAAAAGGTATCACCATTTCTGTTGATTTAAACTACCGTTCAAGATTATGGAAATACGGTAAACAACCGGTTGATATAATGCCACAGCTTGTAAAATACGCCGATTTGGTAATGGGTAATGTTTGGGCAGCCGAGTTAATGCTGGATATCCCGGTAGCGCCGGATATTCATGAATCGGGACAGAAAAGCATCTACCTGAAAGAGGCGCTCAAAACGTCGGAAACCATCATGGCCCAATACCCAAAATGTAAAGCAGTAGCCAATACTTTCAGGTTTGATGCCGGCGAGGGTATTAACTACTATACGGCTTTATATACCGGCGATAAACTATACAACTCCAGCCAGTATGAAACCGATAAGGTGGTTGACAAAGTTGGCAGTGGCGATTGCTTTATGGCCGGGCTTATTTATGGGTTTTACAATAACCTTGGGCCGCAGCAAACATTACAGTTTGCAACTGCCGCAGCATACACCAAACTGTTTATTGAGGGCGATGCCACCACGAAAACAGTTGAAGAAATTACTAATGTCGCGTTTAGCGCGAAATGACCGATGGTCTGGAGTCAAAAGTCTTAAGTTCTAAGTCAAAAGTGACAAATTAGATTTTGGACTTAAGACTTAGAACTTAAGACTCTCGACTTAGAATTCAAGACGTAACAAAATTATGAGCAAGAAAGATATAGTACTGGATGCGATATTAACACAGGGTACCTTGCCGCTGTTTTTTTATCCCGATGCCGAGGTTAGCCTTGAAATTACCCGCACTTTGTACAAAGCAGGGGTGAGGGTATTTGAATATACCAACCGTGGCGCAGCCGCGCTGGCCAATTTTAAAATATTAAAACAGGCGCAACAGGCCGAAATGCCCGATTTGCACCTGGGCATAGGCACCATTAAAAGCCTGGAGGAAGCAACAGCTTTTATTGACGCCGGTGCCGATTTTATTGTATCGCCAATTGTGAACCCCGAAGTGGGCGAATTTACCGCGAAGCATGAGTTGCTATGGATTCCTGGATGTATGACGCCTACCGAAATTTATACGGCGCAGCAGCACGGTGCGGCGCTAATAAAAATTTTTCCGGCCAATATTTTAGGGCCGGAGTTTGTATCGTCAATCCGCGATTTGTTTGCCGGGCAGTTGTTTATACCTACGGGCGGTGTCGATTTAAATATTAACAGCATTAGCGGCTGGTTTAAGGCCGGCGTTTGCGCTGTGGGTATGGGGAGCAAACTGATCAGCAAAAATGTATTGGAAAACAAACTGTACGACCAATTATACAGTGATACCGTAACACTGCTGGATATGGTAAAAGCTGCCAGGTAACTTTTTGAGCGGAAAGCCCAAGGCATAATGACAGAAGCTTGATTTTAGCGCGAATTTCCCCTTGTTTGCGCTTACAAACCAACAAAATATAAACCAATTATATAATGAGAGAAGCAAAAGTTGGAAATTACAGATGGGTGATATGTTCGCTTGTTTTTTTTGCAACAACCATTAATTACCTTGACAGGGCTGTAATCAGTCTGTTAAAGTCGCCGCTAACAGATGAATTCAAATGGAACGATGGGGATTACGCCAATATTGAAATTGCATTTAAAATAGCATACTCCCTGGGTTTATTGGCTGCCGGTAGTATTATCGACAAAGTAGGCACCAAGCTGGGCTATTTTTTGTCGACCTTTTTTTGGAGCGTTGCCGCCGTGTGCCACGCTTTTGTTACAAGTACATTTGGTTTTGGTGTTGTCCGGTCGGCATTAGGGATAAGCGAGGCGGGTAACTTCCCGGCTGCCATCAAAACCGTAGCCGAGTGGTTCCCAAAAAAAGAAAGGGCTTTTGCAACTGGCATCTTCAATTCCGGATCAAACATCGGGGCCATTGTTGCTCCTTTAACGGTACCCTATATCGCCGTTGCCTGGGGCTGGCGCTGGGCGTTTGTTATTACCGGTTCAATTGGTTTTATCTGGCTGGTGCTCTGGTTCTTTTTTTACCAGACTCCTTCTAAACATAAGTATGTAACCAAAGCGGAACTGGACTATATCAACAGCGACCAGGAAACAGCAACGCCGGACGAAAAATTAATTGAGGGCGAAAAAATATCATGGGGCAAACTGCTCACCTTTAAACAAACCTGGGCATTTGTTATCGGCAAGTTTTTAACTGATCCTATCTGGTGGTTTTACCTGTTTTGGCTGCCCGATTTTTTACAAAGCCAGTATGGTTTAAAAGGTACCGATGTGGCATTCCCCGTGGCGGCTGTTTATACCATGTCGACGGTTGGAAGTGTTTTTGGCGGTTGGCTGCCAATGCGGCTCATCAGGAATAACTGGGCGGTTTTTAAGGCCCGTAAAACATCTATGTTTATTTACGCTTTGTTTGTGATTCCTATTGTTTTTGCACAGGTCTTGGGCGGCATCAACATGTGGCTTGCAGTATTGGTTATAGGTATTGCCGCGTCGGCACACCAGGCCTGGAGCGCCAATATATTTACAACAGTGTCGGATATGTTCCCTAAAAAATCTATAGGATCAGTTACCGGTATTGGAGGTATGTTTGGATCAATAGGCGGTGTGTTTTTGTCAATGGCAGTACAAAAAAATCTGTTTGTGCATTACCGCGCTATTCATAAAATAGAAATTGCCTATTACATCATGTTTTTTGTTTGCGGCAGCGCCTACATACTGGCATGGTTAATTATGCATGCGCTTGTTCCTAAAATGAAGCCGATTAAGCTTTAATCTTATATAATAACGGAAAATGCATCCAAATTTGGGTTAACATAACTTAACATATTTTAGATAAATACTTTATAAGTATTTGATAATCAATGTTTTATTTTTAATCATGGTTAACATTGAATTGATTGCGCAATTTAGGTAAATCCAAATATTTGTGCCTGTTGTTGGCCAATCCAGGTGCCTTCCTTACCTTGATTATTTAAACAGGATCAGGCAATAAAAACAAGGTGTTGGTTGGTGCTTATATGTTCCGTACGCTGTTGCTGTTAACTATTGAGATATGTTTTCCCTGTTGGTATAATCAGGCACCGGCGTTTGCAGCCGGTGCCTGATTATATGATTTTGTTTAAGTTTTTTAAAGCCGAATTTTTTTGATCAGGTAACGAAGCCGGGACGATTGCCATTAAATTACTTTATGCTTTTCGCTTTTCGCCTTCTGCTTTTAGCTATTATATGAATTTAGCCCACCTGCGCTGCAAGTTCATCAATCCAACTTGACAGGTATGGCTCGGTGCCTGTTAACCTGATCCATCCGCCATCGGCTTCCTGCGCTATTATCAGGTGCAGTGTGCCATCAACCGACTTAAATTCATATGCTTTTGTAAAATTGCCGTAAGCAATGGGTTCTAATGTGCCATCAATCGTACTGTCGGTGCCGGTTAATTTGGCTTCAATTTGCTGTTCCATAGTTTATAATTTTAATACTAACACGCGTTGTTGCTTTGTGTTTGCAGTATATTGGTTAGTAGCAAGGTAAATCTTCAATCGCAAAATCATTATCTTTAACACGTGAAAAACTTACAGCCCGACCCCAAAGTATTGATCGATATTGTACAAACGCAAATGCCTTATGGTAAGTATAAAGGCACAATAATTGCCGATATACCAATTAGTTACCTGGAGTGGATGAGCGGTAAGGGTTTTACAAAAGACAAGCTTGGAATGATGTTATCTACCGTTTTCGAGATAAAAACCAATGGTTTAAGCGAGATTTTGTTTGTGGTGCGCAAATCACTAAATAAAGGCCAGGGTATTATCCCGAAACTAAAATAGCTTAAAGTGACCAATTGATGACCATCCGCTTGTAAGGTATCCTGCGTATATCCGACTAACAGTAAAAACATAAATAATTATGAAAAAGTTGATGTTATATATTGCCGGCGTATTTTTATTTATAGGCTGCGCAAACGGACAACCTAACCAGGATGCGATGGCCCCGTTGCCAAAACCCAAAGCAGGCGAAGCACTGGCTACCTTTGGCGGCGGATGTTTCTGGAGTATGAGCGAGGCCATGTCTGAGCTTAAAGGGGTAAACAAAGTTATTTCGGGATATGCCGGTGGAAATACCAAAAATCCGACCTATGAGGATGTTAGCACCCGCACCACCAACCATGCAGAAACAGTGCAGATTTATTATGATCCTAAGGTGATTAACTACGCTACAATTGCCGAAGCTTTCTTTTTTGCCCACGATCCAACTACATTAAACCGCCAGGGGCCTGATGAAGGTACAGATTACCGTTCGATAGCTTTTTACCGCACACCCGAAGAGAAAAATATCCTGCTGGCCACAATCAAAAAAGTAAATGAATCAAAGCATTATAATAACCCAATAGTTACACAGGTTGTTCCGTTCACCGTATTTTACGCCGCCGAAAACTATCACCAGGGCTATTATAAAACGCATTTAACCCAGCCTTATATTGCCTCGGTATCAACACCCAAAGTGCTGAAATTCAGGAAAGCGATGGCTGCAGAATTAAAGCCGGAGTTTGCGAAGTGATTTTAGCTTTTAAACTTTTTTAAACGGAGCGAGGCTGAGGCTACGCCACGGTTGCAAACTTGTAACAGTGGTTTTAACTCTTTTGTTGGGGTTTTCTCAATTAACGGTATGTCCTGTAAAAAATAGCTTTTGGCTTTTGTAAGCTCATCTTTACTGGCCTTGTCATTGTTCATAAGCTTAACCGCAGCATTATAATAAACAATAATTAATTGATCGGCGTTGTTCGGGTTAAATTTGTAGGCCCGCAACGCCGATTTTATTTCATTATCGGCAACTGGTAATTTGTAAGATGCTTTTATGCTATCTGCATAGTTAATATAGTTCCCGCGCTTCTCGTTATCAATTTCATTATAATCTTTAGCAGTAAAGCCTGCCATAGTTAATGGCTTTTCCTGGAATTGAAAAACAGGGTCAGCAGGTAAATGCGTTTTTAGGAAATCGTCGGGCAATGCCAGAAAGTATGATGGGTGGAGTCCCTTTTTAAATTTATAATCGTCTCCTTTTATTGTCAGGCTACCACTTCCCCAAAGGAAGTCTATCATTTTCCACTTGCCGTTTATGTATACTGCGTGCCAAATATGGTTGTTTTGCGTAAATGAGTCGCCTGGCTCAAAGCCATAATACTTTACATAACCTTCAATATCAAAGCCTGGAATTTTAAGGTAACTACAGGCTATGTCGACAAACCCATTATACTCGTAACACAACGCCCTGCCCGATTTTAAAGTTTCCTGAGTACTTAAAGGCTGAAGTGGGCCAGATTCCCGGAAACGCTGAGTGTCAAAATCGATATGCGCGTATACCCAATAGTAAACCAGCTTTAGTTTTTGTTCGGCAGTAATGCCTGGTTTGGTTATAGCCGGCAATAACTTTTCAAAACTGGTTGTGGTTATGCCTATATTTTTAACATACTCCAGATCGGCAGAATCGGTATTGGCAGTTTGCGAAAATGCAGGTTTAAAAAACGCGCTTGCCAAAAAAAACAACACGCAAAAGTTTAGTTTCATGGAAAATCAAATATCGATTGAATATATTACAATTTATTAAACCATCCCTTTTTCCAAAATACATATACAAGTGTTACCGCGATAAAAAACATCAATAATAAAGCATAAGCGTAACCATTGTGCCAGTAAAGTTCAGGCATATTGCCGGGGATAATGTGGCCTTTATCGTCTTGCCGTGCAAAGTTCATCCCGTAAATACCGGCAATAAAAGTCAGGGGGATGAAAATTACTGAGATAATAGTCAGCACCTTCATAATCTCGTTCATACGGTTGCTCACCATAGATAGGTAAAGGTCTATAATGCTGGAGGTTACCTCTTTGTAGTTTTCAATCAAATCCATTGCCTGGATGCAATGGTCATAAGCATCGCGTAAAAACAGCTTTACTTCGGGCGTTATCAGCGGACTTTCGGAACGGATCATGTCGTTTATCTTATCACGTTCGGGCCAGCTTGCCCGGCGAATGATGATAAGCGTCCGCTTAATTTGTTGCGAATTAAACATGATGCTTTTGTCAGCATCAGTATAAACCTTATCTTCAATGGCATCCAGTTTGTCGCCTATCTGCGCCAGCAAAATAAAATAGGTGTCAATTATAGTATCTGTGAGTGCGTAACACATATAACCGGGCCCTGCCGTGCGTATAGCTCCCTTCCCAGCCTTTAGGCGGGCTTTAACGGCCTCAAAGCACTCCACATGGTCCTCTTCAAAGCTGATGATCAGGTTATCCTTTATAATGGCCGAAAACTGGTGGTTCACCAGTTCGTCTTCGCTGTTAAAATGTACAATGCGGCTGGTGCTAAAGGCATAGTCTTCGTACTCATCAAACTTTGGGCGTTGATGAATATTGGCAATATCCTCTAAAACCAATGGGTTTATATGCAGGTGTTCGCCAATCTGTTCAATCAGCCGGGCATCGCCAAGGCCGTTTATTTTTATCCAGTGGGTATGGTTATCGCATTTTTTTAACTGCGCTAATATTACCTTAATATCCTTGCCTTCGGAAGTTATCAGCTCGTCCTTATTATAGCTAAACATGGCTATGTGCGGCTTAAGTGCGCCATCGGGCACTCGTATCATTCCGGGGCTGTCGCCAACATTTCCTGCATTGCGGCGGGCATTGTACTTAACCCTTTTTATTACATTATTCATTTACAAATAATTAATGGCCTGTGGGCCCTGGTTAAACAGTAAATCGACAATGCTCAAATTTTGCAGGAAGCCTTGCCGGTCTTCAAAAACCTGAAAATACGGTTTTTGTTGTAACTCTGTTTCTTTTTTTGGGTGGATGGACGCACGAAAGTCCGGAACCGAAGGATATTCGGCATGATATTCGGATGTGTACTGCAGCTCCGTTTTAATTTTGAGGAATTTGAACAGCAATTGTAAAAGCTCCTGGTTGTAATCAAATAAATAGGTTACCTGCTTTTGCCTGTTGTAAAAACGGGCAAAGTCATCTTCGTAATATTCAAAATAAGCAGACCGGCGGTAACATGCGCCCAGGCTTTGCCAATGCAGGCGCTGCCAGTCAAAATCGTAGCTTATTTTAACATCTTTAACTTTGGTATGTGTTTTTGAACCTTTTACCACCGGTACCACCAATGTAAGTATACCCTCGGGCGAATAGATGTTAGCCCGGTTGCGGTAAGTTTGTTTGGGAAAATGTTCTTCTCTTTCTATCAGTATATCAGGCTTGTACGTGTTTAATTGTACAAAGTATTCAACCGGCGGAAGATAAAACATAGGTAATACAGCACCTTTTTCAATCATATATTTTATGTTTGTGGTCAAAATTGGTTAAAATAATGGTAAAAAAAGGGTTTACAAGGTTAGGGATTTTATTTTTATACCTTACCTCGTTATTGCCCTTTTGGTTTTTATACCTCATATCTGATGTTTTGTTCGTTATTATTTACCACATTGTTCATTACCGCAGGGCAGTTGTACAGCAAAACCTGGCCAACGCTTTTCCCGAAAAAACAATTGAAGAACGCCAGGATATCGAGCGCAAATACTACCATTACCTGGCCGATTTGATTGTAGAAACGGTAAAAATGATTACCGTATCTGAAAAGCAAATTCAAAAAAGGGTAGTGGCTACCAATGCCCAATTAGTTCACGAATATTTTGCAAAAGGTAAAAGCATCATAGCGGTGGCAGGCCATTATTGCAACTGGGAAATGGCTGCGCTGAACTTTAACTTTGTGACTGATAACAGGTTCATGATTGTTTACAAGCCGTTGAATAACGAAATTTTTAACGACTTTTTTATCCAGATCCGGTCGCGGTTTGGGGGACAGCCCATTGCCATGAAACAAACCATGCGTAAAATGGTAGAGTACCGTAAAGAATTAACGGTAAGTGTATTAGTGGGCGACCAAACCCCCGGTGTAAACGAAGTAAACTATTTTACCACCTTCTTAAACCAGCCTACAGCAGTTTTCCTGGGCATCGAAAAAATATCAAAAACAATTGATGCCGCTGTTGTTTTTTACGATATGAAACGCGTTAAACGCGGTTATTATACTTATACATTGGTTCCGCTGACAGAAACCCCGAAACAGACCGCAGAGCATGAGTTAACCGAAATGCATGTGCAATACCTGGAAGGGATGATTAGGAAGGAGCCTCAATATTGGCTATGGAGTCACCGGAGGTGGAAATTTAAGCCGGAGGACAAACATAAATGATCAGTGCACCAAAAGTTGCCGTAGTTATTTTAAACTGGAACGGCACCAAATATCTTAAACAATTTCTTCCTTCGGTAATGGCGTCAACCTGGCCCGGGCTTGATGTTGTTTTGGGAGATAATGCTTCCACAGATGATTCGGTAGCATTTGTGAAAGAAAACTATCCCACAATAAAGATCATTCAGAACGATGAAAACTACGGTTTTACCGGCGGTTACAACCGTGTGCTGGCCAAAGTAGATGCCGACTATTATATCCTGCTAAACTCCGATGTTGAGGTGGTACCCGGTTGGATTGAGCCGGTGATAAGCCTGATGGAAAGCGACGAAAAGATAGCCGCGGCAGCGCCCAAGCTGTTAGCGTATGCCAATAAGAATACATTTGAACACGCAGGCGCTGCAGGCGGGTTTATTGATGCGTACGGTTACCCATTTTGCCGTGGCCGCATGTTTTATGAAGTTGAAAAAGACCATGACCAATACCAGCAATCGGGCGAGATTTTCTGGGCCTCGGGTGCCTCGTTGTTCATCAAAAAGAAATACTGGGACCTGGCAGGCGGTTTTGACGAATACTTTTTTGCCCACATGGAAGAGATTGACCTGTGCTGGCGACTAAAAAACATGGGCTATAAAGTGATGTATTGCGCCGAATCTACCGTTTACCATGTTGGCGGCGGTACACTCAATACCGAAAACCCCTTTAAAACCTACCTCAATTTCAGGAACAACCTTTTATTGTTAAAAAAGAACCTGCCTTTCTGGAGGGCATTCTGGGTTATCAGTATCCGCTTTTTAATGGATCTGCTTGCCCTTATCCGGTTTATGATGGAAGGCAAACGTAAAGATGCCTGGGCCGTAAGCAGGGCACATCAGGCCTTTGTTTTGGGCTTATTTAAGGTTAAAGGTAAAAGGCAAAAGGCAAAAGGATTATATAACTCACAACTCATAGCTCATAACTCAAAAGGCACTTTCCAGGGCAGCATAGTGTGGCAGTTTTTTGTTAAAAAGAAACGAAAATTTACCGATTTACCGCGGCAGGACTTGGTTTAGCGATGATTGGGAGGAATAGTCAGGTTATCTCATCAATACTTTGATCAAGTAAATCACCATTAACAGGATATGCCCCGGTTTGCCAAATTTTTTTATCAAATGGCGGCAAGGTTTTTTCTTGCTTAAAATGTTGGCCCATTAATTTAAAACTCATAAACTCATCGCTACCGGGTTGGCGGATGATTTCAAATTCGGTGTTTGGGAAATTATTTTGGCAATCGTCTTCATCCAGGTACTGTCCCCATAAAAACAAGGTTTTCTTGCGGTCTTTATCGATAACGTCAACATAAAAAGCTGACCCAAAATCATCAAAATCAGCTCTTTTTATTGCTCTTGATGTTTTAACAGTAATAATTTCAACCTGCCCGGTTTTAATGGCGCTTATCTTTTTAGCGTTACTAAGCGGCGTTACGAACTTATTGCAAATAAATACTGCAAAGGCCGAGGCAATTGCTAAAACGAGTAAGCAACCAATGATTTGAGTTGCTGCCGGTGCCGTTCCAATTTTTTTGCAAATAGCATGAAGCGCCATAAAAAGAATAAGATAAACAACCACTGTAGCAGTAATAAAACCCTCCAGTCGCTTGTAAAGGCTGGGGAGTTTTTTTAGTTGCTGCTCCTGTTGCTCAGCATTTAATCCTTTTAGCGTGTATTTGATCATGACGGTTGTTTATCATATACCACATGTTATAGACTATTATTGAAACGCTTGTTATTTGTTCAGAAAATTCTCTACACCAAGCCTGTATGAGTCCATGCCGAAACCGGCAATAACGCCCTTACAACTCGCGGCCAGCATGGAGTGATGCCTGAAGTCTTCGCGTTTGTATACGTTGGATATGTGCACTTCGATAACCGGGGTATTGATAGCCGCAATAGCATCGGCAATGGCGATGGATGTATGGGTGTAAGCACCAGCGTTTATTACAATGCCATCATAACTAAAGCCAATTTCATGAAGTTTATTTATAATTTCGCCTTCAACATTACTTTGGTAGTAGGCTATATCTACCGCCGGGTAACGCGCACGTAGTTGTTCAAGGTAACCTTCAAAGCTGGTATCGCCGTAAATGGATTTTTCGCGAACGCCGAGCAGGTTTAAATTGGGGCCGTTTATAATTTGTATCTTCATTGCTCCAAACTTAAGTATAAAAATGCTAATTAAGAGTCAAGATATGAGAGTCAAGAATTAAGACAACAATGTAAAGAATCAAGATAAGCGAAAAAAACAAACGTATCGCTTTAAAAACTATTTTCGTCATCGAAGCTAAGGGAAAATACCCTAATATTGTTTTCTATCTTGATTCTTGACTCTTATATCTTGACTCTTTTCCTAAATACATTAAATTAAAATCAATTTGGATTGGCGTTCGGCAATAAAAGGTTTCCAGGCATATTTGAAATTAGAGAAATCGCTGGCCGATAATTCTGTGGAGGCCTATAGCCGGGATATAGAAAAACTATACCAGTTTGCCGAAACTAAACCCTTTAAGCTGAAGCCGGAAACCATTAATTTAACCGACTTGCGGGAGTTTATTACCTGGGCGGCCGAACTGGGCATGATCCCATCATCCCAGGCACGCATCCTATCGGGCATCAAGGCTTTTTACAAATACATGCTGATGGAGGATCTGATAAAAAGTGATCCGTCGGAGTTATTGGAATCGCCCAAAATTCGGCGAAAACTGCCCGATACACTCAGTTACCAGGACATTAATAAACTGATAGCCGCCATCGATTTATCTAAACCCGAAGGCCCGCGCAACAAAGCGATATTAGAAACCTTGTACGGCAGTGGCCTGCGGGTATCTGAATTAACCGAACTAAAGCTATCCAACCTGTACCTTGATATTGAATTTATAAAAGTTACCGGGAAAGGTAATAAAGAACGCCTGGTACCCATAGGCGCCGAAGCCATCAAAGCCATTAAAATTTATATCGAAAGCCTGCGGGTGCACATCCCAATTAAAAAAGGCGAAGACGATATTGTGTTTTTAAACAGGAGGGGAGCACGCTTAAGCCGCCAGATGATATTTTTGATGATCCAGGACCTGGCGCAAACCATTGGCTTAAAAAAGACAATCAGCCCGCACACCTTCCGCCACTCCTTTGCCACCCACCTGGTTGAAGGCGGCGCCGACCTGCGCGCCGTACAGGAAATGCTGGGCCACGAGAGTATCACCACTACCGAAATTTATACTCACCTGGACAGAGAGTATTTAAAGAGTACAATAAGCCAGTTTCACCCGAGATCGTGAGTTGTGAGATCGTGAGTTGTGAGATCGTGAGTTGTGAGTTGTGAGTTGTGAGTTGTGAGTTGTGAGTTGTGAGTTGTGAGTTGTGAGTTGTGAGTTGTGAGTTGTGAGTTGTGAGTTGTGAGTTGTGAGTTGTGAGTTGTGAGTTGTGAGTTGTGAGTTGTGAGTTGTGAGTTGGATTATGTTAAATAGTCAAAACAATCTTCTTCAAAAGAACTTTTCCCAATGACCAATGACCAATGACCAATGACCAATGACCAATGACCAATGACCAATGACCAATGACCAATGACCCTAAATAGTATAATGTGCAATTACATCTTCAGGTACCTTGGCGCTTCTTCCGGTGGCCATATCAATCATTACGTAATCAAAATAGCCGTCGCAGCATATTTTGCCGTTGGCTTTGTTGCTTAGGCTGAATTTTACGCGGCAGCCTTTGTCGTCGATACTTTCGATGCCGGTTTTTACGATGAAGTAGTCGCCCATAGTGAGCGCGCGTTTATAGTCTACATGGGCTACACGCACTACCCAGCCAAAACCGCGCTCCATAAATTTTTCCATAGCCATACCGTAGCAACGTTCCATCTGATCGTACCGGGCGGCCAATACATAATCAAAATATTTGCTGTTGTGTACGTGTTGAAACATGTCTATATCGTCGGGGCGTACACGAAACTCGCTTTCGAAGGTAGAGTAGATGGGAGTATCCATATGGCAAATATAGTGATTGGGTTGGAGAGTGGTTGATTGGGATGGTGACAGATACTAATCTAAGTAACCCCTAAATCCCTATCCCCATAAAAACGCCTGTTTCAAAAAAAAACGGATTAGGTTTTGGGATGCCATATACCCTATTGCTGATAAAATGAGTATAGCGGCCCGAGCGTTTATTATAGCCGTAACGCCAGTCGTTTGTCCACGGTTCTACATTTACACTACAGAAAAAACCGGAATTATAGGAGATCTTGTTTTTGCCTTTCCCGCTAACAAAATGGAATTTGTTGATATAATTCCTACTGGACAGGCCAAAGTATAATGCCGAATAATCGAGATAAAGTGATTTGCCGGCCTGGTCGGCGGTAGGTACGTAGTTAAGCGGGGAGTCACCGCTGCCATGAAAATCAAAAAGGCCCATCTGTAAGTTTAAAAAAGACGAAACAATGCTTTCGGGCGTTGTCAGCCTGCTGCCCGCGTAAATACTGCCGGTGGCGTAAGGTTTGCCAATTACGGCATCCAATCCAAAAGCGAAAGATTTTACAATTACATCTAAACCAAAATTACCGCCTACGGTACAATTTTGATGATGTTTATAATTTAATTGCGACCAGGAGTTAAATGCTCCATTATCCATAAGAGGCTGATCGACCCCCAACGCGAGGATTAATACGTTGTGATCCTGGTTATTGGCATTGCGTTGGGCAAATAAGTTGGTGGTTAAAAATAGGCAAAGAATAGGTAGCAAGTGTTTCATGACGGTTTATTTATGGTACGACATAAAATTACAATGCCCTTATTAGAAGAGGATTAGAACAGCATTATAATGGAATTAGATTAAACAGTTTCCTTAAGATACTGCAAAAAAACACAGAATAGATATCCAAATAACAGATTGACGTTTGTTGGGGTTTTCCTATATTCGGGAAACTTCTGCTTATAATGAAAAAACTATCCCGGTTATTATTTACCGCTACCCTGTTTTTAAGCGTTAACTCTTTTGCACAACAGCAACCTGTAAATATGCAATACGTTGTTTCGATGGAGCAGGCAGCCGATCATCTTTACCATGTTGAGCTTACCAATAAAACGCCCGGCAAAACACTCGATTTTAAAATGTGTGTCTGGACTCCGGGGTACTACCAACTTATTGATTTTGCCGCCGCGGTACAAAATTTTAAAGTAACCGATAGCAAAGGCGTAAACCTGAAGTGGCAAAAAGCCTCGGAAAATACCTGGCGCGTTTATCATGACAACCCTGGCGCTGTAAAAATTTCGTACGATGTTAAAGCCACAGTGCCCTTTGTGGGCAATATTTACCTTGATGAGACCAGGGGATATATTACACCCGGTGGTTTATTTATGTACCTGGATAATGAACTGCGGCATCCGGTTACCATAAAAATGACGCCTTACAGTAAATGGAATGCAATGGTGGCCACGGGTTTAGATACGGTTGCAGGTAAATATCACCTGTACAAAGCAGATAATTTTGACGTACTGTATGATAGCCCTTTTTTAATGGGCGAACTGGAAGTACTGCCGCCGTTTACGGTTAAAAATAAACCACACAATTTTATTGGTTATAAGCTGCCGGAGTTTGACAGGCAGGCATTTATGGACGATTTGAAAAAGATTGTGGTTACCGGCAGTAACATCATTGGCGAAATACCCTATACGCACTACACCTTTTTATCGATTGGTGCAGGTGGCGGTGGTATCGAACATTTAAACTCATCGTCGTTAAGTTTTAGCGGGGGCGAGGGTTTTAATTCGCCCGAAGCCAGGAAAAAGCTTTATAACTTTATAGCGCACGAGTATTTTCACCATTATAATGTTAAACGTATCAGGCCGGTTGAATTGGGTCCGTTTGATTATTCGAAAGAGAACCATACCAACATGCTTTGGGTATCTGAAGGGTTTACGGTTTATTACGAATATATGATAACAAGGCGGGCCGGTTTAATGACGGGTGAAGATATGCTGAAAGATTTTGAAGAAAATATTAAAAACTATGAGAATAAGCCGGGCCATTTTTATCAGTCGGCCACCCAGGCCAGTTATAATACATGGAACGATGGGCCAAACGGCCGCGTAAATGAAGATATTAATAAAACCATATCCTATTATGATAAAGGCCCTGTGCTTGGCTTAATGCTCGATTTTAACATCAGGCATGCCACGCAGAATGAAAAAACACTTGATGATGTAATGCGGCTGCTTTACTACAAATACTATAAAAAGCTTAACCGCGGTTTTACCGAAAAAGAATTTAGGACCGAGTGTGAAAAAATGGCAGGCTCGCCAATGCCTGAACTGTTTGAATATGCAGTTACCGTTAAACCGCCCGATTATCCAAAATATTTTGCTTACGGTGGTTTAAGGATAGATACCAACGCTACGGTTACTTATAACTCATGGGCCGGCATAAATTACAGGCAGCGACGGGATACGCTAACGATTGGCACTGTTGAACCCAATTCGCCTGCATGGGAAAAAGGCATAAGGGGTGGAACAAAAATATTAACTATTGAAGGCCAGCCGGCAACACAAAAATTGCTAAATCAAACGCTGGAAGCAAAAAACACGGGCGATGCTTTAACGCTCACCATAGTAAAAGGTACCGAAAAACGGGACGTAACTATTATACTGGGCAGCAAAAAGGAAAAAACCTTTAAGATAAGTCCGCTACCTAATCCCGATCCTTTACAGGCGGCTATTTATAAAAGCTGGATAGGGAATTTGTAAAGTCGAAATTCCAAGATGACTTACAATTTTAAAAGTATTTGTTTGTAGCATTGTGGGGTAATTAAAACGTTATGAAAATTACAGAACAAACAAACCGGCTCATCGAACTTGGCCTTGATGCGGACATATTAAACCATTACCGCGAGCCTCACCGGTTTTACCATACGCTGGATCATCTGGACGATTTGTGCAGTCAACTGGAATTGAAAGGTTTTGCCGATAATCATGCATTACTGCTTGCTACAGTATTTCACGATATTATTTATGATCCGCGTTCGGTTACAAACGAAGAGGACTCGGCTAAGTATTTTAATGAGGTGTTTATCGGCGACCAGCATTTAAAGGATGAAGTAACGCAGATCATCCTCGATACCAAAACTCATCAGCCCAAAACAGAACTGTCAAAAGTGTTTTGTGATGCCGATTTAAATATTCTCACGCAGCCGTTTGATAAATTGCTGCAGTATGAGCAGCAGATATTTAAGGAGTTTCAGTTTGTTGATTATTCCATTTACCGCGAAAAGAGGGTAGAGGTGTTGCGGAGTTTACAGCAAAATGTAAACAACCCTGCCCTGGAGTATTTAATTGACTACGTGCGTACCCGCCAGCCCAGGATAGCAGTTTACCCCGGTAGTTTTAATCCATTCCATAAAGGACACTTTAACATACTGCAAAAAGCAGAACAGGTATTTGATAAGGTAATCATAGCCCGCGGAGTTAACCCCGGTAAAGAAGCCACCAGTTATGCTTTACCCGATATTTTAAAGTACAGGCAATTAGCCACCTACGAAGGCTTACTAACTGATTTTACCGGTAACTTGGGCTACCCGGTAACAATAATCCGAGGCCTACGCAATGGATCGGATTTGCAATACGAATTAAACCAGTACCGCTATATGCAGGAGCTTGGCGATAAAAATATCAATGTAATTGCCATATTTTGTGATATGGAGTTTGAGCATATCTCGAGCACCGGCATCAGGCAGCTGGAAAAATATGGAAAAGCCGGAGAGTATTTGGTTTAGGGGGGATTGGGTTTATTAGGTGGGTGGTTTATTCGCGTAGTTAATTAGTGTTAAATCCATTATTCTTTTATTCCCCTTACACATTAAACAGCCAAATTCAACGTTTACCCATTATGCTAAACTTATAATCACCTATACCCATCTATGAAATCATTTACCTTGCTATTATTAAGTATATTGTTTTTTGGCTGTCAAATTTCACCGGCCCAGGTGCAATATAACGGCAATATGGAACAATTATCCGCCGATAAAACCAAAGCCGCCGGCTGGTTAACCTATTTTCAGGCCGAACAACAAAAAGCTTATCCCGTAAAGATTGATAGCCTGGTAAAACAGGATGGCAAATACTCATTATCTATTGAAAAGGTAAGTAACGAAAGTCGTTTCGGGGTAATTGATTACCCGATATTGAAATCATTTACCGGCAATAAAATACAGCTTAGGGGTTATATCAAAACAGAAAACGTTAAAAACGGCTATGCCGGTTTGTGGCTGCGGATTGATGGTACCCCGGCCTTTGATAATATGCAAAACAGGGGCGTTACAGGTACTACCGATTGGAAGGAGTATGTGATTGATTTACCTTATGATGATGCCGCGGCCATAAATATTCATGGCGGTGCTTTGCTGGTTGGCGATGGTAAGGTCTGGGTGGATAATTTGCGTTTGTTTATAAACGGCAAACCCATTGAGAAAGCCACCAAAGTATTAACCAAAGCCGGGATGGATACTGCTTACAATATAGGTTCAAAAATTGATACCATTCTGTTAAGCAAACAGCAGGTAACTAACCTTACCGCTTTAGGCCAGGTTTGGGGCTTTTTAAAATACCACCACCCGGATGTAGCCAAAGGCAACCACAATTGGGACGCCGAATTATTCAGGGTGATGCCGCAGGTGTTAAAAGCAGCCGACAATGCGGCTTTGAGCAAAGCCATCGAAAAATGGGTTGACGGCTTTGGAGTTCCGTCGCTTTGCGGCAACTGTAAAATTACGGCCAGGCCCGATGAAATTAAGCTAAAGCCTGACTATGGATTGTTGTTTAATAAACAGGTGCTATCGGCATCGCTTACCCAAAAGCTTCAGTATATTCTTGATAACCGTAACACGGGTGATAATTATTATATAGATATGGCCAGGTTTATTGGCAACCCGGTTTTTACCCATGAAGCTGCTTACTCCCAATTTACTTATCCCGATGCAGGCTACCGCCTGCTTACCTTGTACCGGTATTGGAGCATGATCAATTATTTTTATCCCTATAAATATTTGATAGGCGAGGACTGGAACAACGTACTCGCAGATTGTATCCCCAAATTTGCCACGGCTGCCAATGCAAGCGACTACGCACTGAATACGCTGGCATTGATAGCTCGTATTCATGATACGCACGCTAACATCTGGAGCTACAATAAAGCGATAACCGCATTTAAAGGCAAATACCGCGTGCCTTTTGATGCTAAATTTATTGAAGATAAGCTGGTAGTGACCGGTTATTTAAATGATACCCTTAATGTAAAGCAACTGGTAAAAGTTGGCGATGTTATAGAAACTATTAACGGTCAACCTGTAACCCAACTTATCGAAAAATACCTGCCGTATACCCCTGCATCCAACTATGATACCCAGCTGCGCGATATACCGGGCACGTACCTGTTGCGCGGCAATACGGTTGCTTTAAACCTGGAATTAATAAGAGACGGACAGCCTATAAAATCAACTGTAACTGCTTTGCCTGCCGAAAAGATAAATTACAGTTCATTATATGATATCAAATCGCCGGGTTACTATGTAATTGATAAGGAAATTGGGTATGTATATCCGGGCAGGTATCATAACAAAGATCTATCTGACATTAAGAAACTATTTAAAGATACCAGGGGTATAATAATAGATATGCGCTGCTACCCATCTGAATTTATGCCTTTCACTTTTGTCCCCTATATCAAAACCGGGAACGCCCGGTTTGTAAAGTTTACCAAGGCACAGGTTAACACCCCTGGCTTAATGGTAATTTCAGATCCGCTGAGTATTAAGCCGGATAACGATTATAAGGGCAAAGTAGTGGTTATTGTAAACGCCGTATCGCAAAGCCAGGCCGAGTATACTACTATGGCATTCCAAAGCTCGCCCAATGTAACGGTTATCGGCAGTACAACCGCTGGTGCCGATGGTAATGTTTCAGCCATTATTTTACCGGGGGCGATTTCAACAATGATCTCGGGCCTGGGTATTTACTACCCTGATGGCACCGATACGCAGCGCAAAGGGGTTAAAATTGATGTTGCGATAAAGCCAACAATTAAAGGCATTAAAGAAGGTCGCGATGAGTTGTTGGAGCGCGCCAAGGCAATTATTTTAACAAATGATGATGGTAAGACTAAATAAACGGGGCGGAAATAAGTTTTTCAACTCACTGGGATTCTGACTGGAGAATTTTGATAAACAAGGTGTGGGCATTACCGAAATACGTTAAGTTTAACTACTCACTTAAGCAATCCAATCAACCACTCACCAACTTTTGAATTTTTCGCTTATTATTTTTTAATTAAGGTGCTCAAGATTACTTTGTGCTTTTACTTTTGAATTAAATCACTATCTTTGCACCCACAATTAACAAAAGTATTTAACGCTTTAATATTATTCACGTAATGTATTTAGGTAAAGAGACAAAGGCAGAGATCTTTGCAAAACACGGTAAGGGTGCTACAGACACTGGTTCAACCGAAGGTCAGGTAGCATTATTCACTCACCGCATCGCACACTTAACTGGTCACCTTAAGAAAAACAAACACGATTTTTCTACCCAGTTATCACTGCAAAAATTAGTAGGTAAACGCCGCGGTTTGTTAGCGTACCTGTACAAAAAAGACATTGAAAGATATCGTGCTATCATCAAAGCTTTACAGCTAAGGGATATCATTAAATAATTCTCATACTTTTTATTGAAAAGCCATCCCGATTTTGTGGATGGCTTTTTTACTTTTGAAAAAATTATACACACACACATAAAAAACCGGTGCGCTCCGAAAGATGAAAAGTGCACCACAACAAAAAGAAGATGAGTTTAAACGTAATTAAAAAAGTTATTGATTTAGGTGACGGCCGCACCATTGAGATCGAAACAGGAAAACTGGCCAAACAGGCAGATGGCTCTGTAGTTATTAAAATGGGCGATACCATGTTATTGGCTACCGTAGTATCGTCGCCGGAAGCGAAAGAGGGAGTTGATTTTTTACCCCTTTCTGTTGATTACCAGGAAAAATACGCTGCCACCGGTCGTATACCGGGTGGTTTTTTACGCCGTGAGGCACGTTTGTCAGACTATGAGGTTTTAATCTCGCGTTTGGTTGACCGTGCATTACGCCCGTTGTTCCCTTCAGATTATCACGCTGATACACAGGTGATGATCTCTTTAATTTCGGCCGATAAAGATATTATGCCCGATTGCCTTGCCGGCTTGGCAGCATCAGCAGCATTATCTGTATCAAACATTCCGTTTAATGGCCCAATTTCTGAAGTTCGTGTTGCTAAAATTGATGGTCAGTTGGTAATTAACCCAACCCTTAGCCAGCTTGAAAACGCTACTTTAGAATTTATTGTTGCAGGTAGCGAGCATGACATCAACATGGTTGAAGGTGAATCAAAAGAGATCCAGGAAGCTGAATTGGTTGAGGCTATCAAATTTGCACACACAGCTATCAAAATTCAATGTTTAGCTCAAAAAGAGTTAACTATTGAGGTTGGCAAAACCGAAAAACGCGTTTACAGCCACGAACACAGCAACGAGGACTTGAAAAAAGCCATCTACGCCGCTACTTACGATCAGGTTTACACTATCGCTTCTTCTGCTTCTGCAAAAGACGAGCGTGGTGCTAAATTTAAAGAAGTACGTGACGCTTATATCGCTACTTTAGGCGAAATTGATGATATCACTAAAGGTCTTGCCAAAAAATATTACCACGATGTGGAGTATGATGCTATCCGTAACCTTGTATTAGATGAAGGCAAACGTTTAGATGGCCGTACAACTACCCAGATTCGCCCAATATGGAGCGAAGTTGGCTATTTACCATCTGCTCACGGTTCTGCGGTATTTACCCGTGGCGAAACACAATCATTAACCACCGTTACCTTAGGTGCTAAAGATGACGAGCAAATGATTGATGGCGCGTTCATCAACGGTTACCAAAAATTCCTGTTGCACTATAACTTCCCAGGTTTCTCAACCGGCGAAGTTCGTCCGAACAGGGGTGCTGGTCGCCGCGAAATTGGTCATGGTAACCTGGCTATGCGTTCGTTAAAACAAGTATTACCATCTGAGGATGAAAATCCATACACTATCCGTATCGTTTCTGATATCCTGGAATCAAACGGATCATCGTCAATGGCTACGGTTTGTGCCGGTACATTGGCCTTGATGGATGCCGGTATCAAAATTACCAACCCGGTATCTGGTATCGCGATGGGATTGATCACCAACGAAATGGGTACTAAATATGCCATTTTATCTGACATCCTGGGCGACGAAGATCATTTAGGTGATATGGACTTTAAAGTAACCGGTACCACCAACGGTATTGTTGCCGTACAAATGGACTTGAAAATTAATGGCCTATCGTATGAAGTGTTAACCAACGCTTTAAACCAGGCTAAAGATGGTCGTTTACATATCCTTGGCGAGATGGCTAAAACCATTACGGCCCCTCGTGTTGATCTGAAACCACACGCTCCGCGTATTGTTACCATTAAAATTGATAAAGAATTTATTGGTGCAGTTATCGGGCCCGGTGGTAAAATCATCCAGGAAATGCAACGCGAAACCGGTGCAACTATTTCTATCGAAGAAAAAGATAACCAGGGTATCGTTCAGATTTTTGCCGACAACAAGGCGTCTATCGACCAGGCTTTATCGCGTATCCGTAACATTGCTTCTAAACCAGAGGTAGGCGAGATATACGAAGGTAAAGTGAAATCAATTATGCCGTTTGGTGCATTTGTTGAAATTATGCCGGGTAAAGATGGCTTGTTACACATATCTGAAATAGACCACCGCAGGATCGAAAAAATGGACGGTATATTTGAAGTTGGCGACGAGGTAAGGGTTAAATTGCTTGATGTAGATAAACAAGGTAAACTTAAGTTATCGCGTAAAGCATTGTTACCGAGGCCGGAAGCCCCAAAAACAGAAAAATAACTGTAAATATTACATATGCAAAACCCTCTTTATGAGGGTTTTGTTATTTTATTTGGTTTTTTTATACTTTTTTTGAGAAAAATTAAAACAAAAGTTGGATGTTTAAACTTTGTATTAGTTCATAGATAGTTGAATAAACCATAAAATCCGATCCTGCTTGTAAAAACGATGACCCCTGCTACAAATGATCCTTTAGATTTTCTTAACAGTAATCCGCAGGGAATGCAACCGGCTACGCAAACCGATTTGGTTCAGCTTTTGCTCTATGAGATCATCCGGGTTAAAGAATTGATATTGTATTATGACTCCATTCCCAATGGAGGCGGCCAGCTTGGCTCATCAATTTTGAATGAACTGGTATCAGAGGCCTATCAATCGCTGGTAAACTACGATACAGTACTGATGAAAAAGTACTACGATTTGTTGCTGAACTGCGATTAGCCCCCTAACCCCCTGAAGGGGGAACGATTTAGCATATCTTTATACCACTTAGTCCAATATCTACGTTGTATTTAATCCTTGGTGGTACCGTTAACGTAAAATTGGCTTAGGATTTATACTGATAAAACTTTACAAAAAATTGCCATTCGCAGTGCCAGGGATTTATATATTTGCACATGAACCATCTGATAGCGCCATCTATTTTAGCAGCCGACTTTGCCAACCTGCAACGCGATATTGAAATGATCAATAACAGCGAAGCTGATTGGGTGCATGTTGATATTATGGACGGCATGTTTGTGCCAAATATTTCTTTTGGTTTCCCGGTTGTTGCCGCCACAAAAAGGCACGCCACCAAACCGCTGGATGTTCACCTGATGATTGTTGACCCTGATAGGTACCTTAAGGCATTTAAAGATGCAGGTGCCAATGGTATAACTGTTCATTACGAAGCCTGCCCGCATTTGCACCGCACTGTACAGGCTATTAAAGAGCTTGGCTGCAGGGCAGGAGTAGCCCTTAATCCGCATACGCCTGTTGCTTTATTGGAGGATATTATTGCCGACCTGGATATGGTGCTTATTATGTCTGTTAATCCTGGTTTTGGGGGGCAAAAGTTTATTGCCAATACCTACAAAAAACTTAACGATTTGAAAGTACTGAGTGAAAAGAAAAATCCGGGCTTATTTATCGAAGTTGATGGTGGCGTAGATCAAAACAATGTTAAAGAATTGTTGCAAGCAGGTGCAAATGTGCTTGTTGCCGGCAGTTCTGTGTTCTCATCGGCCATACCGGCCGATGCGATATATAACCTCAAACACCCTTAAAAGTTATTACAATTGTAATAATTACTACCAACCTTATAGGATAAATTTGATATTTGCAATCAAAAAGGCTTTTGTTGATTAATTGTATATTTTTTCAAAAAACGTAAATTAATCCTATGAATTTTGTCAAATTGATTAACTTCGGCCCAACTAAATACAAAGTTCCTAATCAAGTATTCAGAACCTACAATTCGTTAATTATATGAAACATAATTTTGGTGCCGGACCAGGCATTTTACCTCAGGAGGTTTTAAAACAAGCTTCCGAGGCGGTTATTGATTTTAATGGTACAGGATTATCATTGCTGGAGATCTCTCACCGGTCGAAAGAATTTGAAGCAGTTTTGAATGAAGCTGTTGCTTTGGTAAAAGAATTATTTGCCGTGCCAGAGGGTTATTCGGTGTTATTTTTACAAGGCGGCGCCAGCACGCAGTTTGCCATGGCCCCTTACAATTTATTGCCTTCAACAGGTAAGGCCGCTTACCTGGAAACAGGTGTTTGGGCCAACAAAGCCTTAAAAGAAGCCAAGTTTTTCGGCGAAGTAGAGATTGTTGCCTCTTCAAAAGCCGATAATTTTACTTACATCCCTAAAGATTATACTATTCCTGCTGATGCGGCTTACTTCCACATCACTTCAAACAATACCATTTATGGTACACAGTTACAGGAATTCCCGAAATCACCGGTACCGGTTGTTTGCGACATGTCGTCAGATATTTTCAGCCGTAAAATTAACGTTGCCGACTTTGGCTTAATTTACGCCGGCGCTCAAAAAAACATGGGCCCTGCAGGTGTTACCTTAGTTATTGTTAAAGACGATATTTTAGGTAAGGTTGACCGTAAAATTCCGGCAATGCTTAATTACCAGGTGCAAATTGAAGGTGGATCGATGTACAATACGCCTCCATGTTTGGCTATTTATGTATCGATGCTTACCCTGCAATGGTTAAAAGCCAAAGGCGGTGTTGAAGTTATTGAACAGGAAAACATAACCAAAGCAAGGGTATTATATGACGAGATTGAACGTAATCCGTTATTTAAACCTGTTTGCGCTACAGAAGATCGTTCGCACATGAACGTAACCTTTGTAATGGAAAATCCTGAACTGGAAAAACCATTCCTGAAACTATGCGACGAAAGAGGTATAGTAGGTATTAAAGGCCACAGAAGCGTTGGTGGTTTCCGCGCATCAATTTACAACGCATTGCCAATAACCAGCGTTTACGCCCTGATTGACGTAATGCAGGAGTTTGCTGAAGGAAATAAATAATTTTTAATCATTAAGTCATTGGGTCATTAAGTCATTTTTTATGGCAATGACTCAATGACCAAATGACTCAATGACAAAATAAGATGATCAAAATATTAGCTAATGACGGTATCGACCCAATTGGAAAACAGCTTTTAGAAGAAGCTGGTTTTATTGTTGATACCAATAACATTCCGCAGGATGAATTGCCTGTAAGATTACAAGAGTACGATGCCATTACTGTACGCAGCGCAACTAAAGTGCGTAAAGCGCTTATTGATGCCTGCCCAAATCTTAAAGTGATTGGCCGTGGTGGCGTTGGTATGGATAACATTGATGTAGAATACGCAAGGGAAAAAGGCCTGAGCGTTTATAATACGCCTGCATCATCTTCATTATCTGTTGCCGAACTTGTTTTTGCCAGTTTATTTGGCGCGGTTAGGTTTTTACCAGATAGCAACCGCAAAATGCCGGTTGAAGGCGGTACTAAATTTAATGACCTGAAAAAGGCTTACGCAAAAGGTATCGAACTGCGCGGTAAAACTTTAGGTATTGTTGGCTTTGGCCGTATCGGCCGCGAGGTAGCCAAAATAGCTATTGGCGTAGGCATGGAAGTTTTGGCTTACGATTTATTTCCGTTTAACCCCGAGTTGGATATTGTTTTAGGTGGTGGTACTACTGTTAAAGTAAGTGTAAAAACTTCAACTTTAGAAGAGGTAACCAAAACGGCTGATTTTATTACCCTACACACACCATTTATCGACAAGGCTTTGTTTGGTGCCGAAGAATTGGCGTTAACCAAAAAAGGTGTTGGTTTTGTAAATATTTCGCGTGGGGGTTTAATTGACGAGTTGGCTTTAATTGACGCGTTAAACAGCGGCCAGGTTTCATTTGCAGCATTAGATGTATTTGATAACGAGCCTACGCCCCGCGAAGAGATACTGAAACACCCTAAAATTTCGTTAACTCCTCACATTGGCGCAGCCACCAACGAGGCCCAGGAAAGAATAGGTGTGGAGTTAGCTAATTTGATCATTGATCACTTTAAGAAAGCATAAACACTAATTTTACGAATTGAATCGAATGGCACGAATTTGATTCAATTCGAATTTTTAAATAAGGCAAATGGCACGAATTCCTATTATGAGTTCGTGCCATTTGCTTTTGGTCTATTTATTACATTAAAGGAAGTAGTATTTATACACCAATAAGTTCGATTTGCAAAGTTAGCGAAGGCTTTATTCTTCGACATAATAGTATGGTCCGGATTAATTTAAGGCTTTTTTAACAGGTATGTAATAAAAGCCAATACTATAGTACCTAATACAGTATACAAAAAATAAAGGGCAAACTTTCCTGTTTTTCTCCATCTGGTGTATTCAGTAAACTTCCCCTTATTTGTGCTATAAATAATGAGCGTGACTATCAATAGCAATATGAGGCCAGGGATAAAAATCATTGATAATGGTTATTTACGTGTGCATTTAGTTGTTAAATATTATATGTTACATCCTTTTCCGGTATGGTAACGGTATACCCTTCATCTTCCAGAGAAGCAGCCAGCAGTTTCATACTTTCCCCTTCGCCATGTACCAGGAATACGTTCTTTAGCTTGGTTTTATCCTGCTGTTTTACATTATCTAAAAGGTCCTGGTGGTCGCCGTGAGCACTTAATACGTCGGTTTGTTTAATAGTGGCATAAACGGCCAATTCGCGGTCTTTAATGTGAACGATAGGATCGCCCCGCAGTAAACGGTGTCCCAGGGTTCCTTTGGCGCAATAGCCAATGAACAGGATGGTGCAGTAGTAATTTTGAATATTGTAAAATAGGTGGTCCTGGATACGGCCGCCCTCCAGCATTCCTGCTGAGGAGATGATGATGCAAGGCTCCCAGTAATTGGAAATCTGGCGACTATCCTTCAGGGTTTCTACATAGGTGAGGTTATCAAATTCAAACTCATCGCCCTTATCTTTATAAAAATCCTGGGCCTCCTGATTTACCAGGCTATGGTATTTGCGGAAGATGCCGGTTGCCATGGTAGCCATCGGGCTATCAACAAAAACTTTTACAGCCGGCAATAATCCTTCAGTGAAAATCTTGTTTAACGAATATACCAACGATTGGGTACGCCCAATACTGAAAGCCGGGATAATTAAACGGCCTTGTTCTTTAATACATGCTTTTTCAATAACTTCAACAAGGGTTTCTTCTACCGATTTTCCCTTGGTGTGATAACGGCCGCCATAAGTTGATTCTGATACCAGGAAATCAACAGGAGGCAATTCCTGCGGATCATTTAATACCGGGTAATTTTTCCGGCCGATATCGCCGGTAAAGGCAATTGATTTTTCTTCGCCGTTTTCGGTTACTTTTAAAACAGCTGATGCCGCGCCTAATAAGTGGCCAACCGGGATAAATGTAAGTTCGATATCGCCGTTGATCCTGAAAGGGCGATTAAACCCAATGGTTACAAAACGGTCCACAGTATCCATCACGTGTTTTTGCAAATAAAGCGGCTGTGGGCCGCCGCCCGAATTGAATTTGCCTTTGCCGCGTTTGCGGTTACCCTTGCCTGCCTTGTTCATGAAAATGCTTACCGAATCGAGCAATAATAGTTCGGTCAAATCGGCGGTAGGGGGAGTGCATAATATCTGGCCGTTAAAACCAAGCCTTACCAGCGTGGGTAAATTACCAGAGTGATCTATGTGCGCATGTGTAAGTATTACCACGTCAATCTCTTCCGGCCGGAAAGGAAAGTTTTCATTTGATTGAATGCTGCGGTCCTTCTCATAATCTAACCCGCAATCCACTAATATTTTGTATTGGCCTACCTGCAGCAAATGCATGCTGCCGGTTACCTGTCGGGCCGCCCCGTGTATGGTTAATTTCATTTGTTACGTTGAACGTATTACGTTATACGTTTATTTGCTGAATAGTGGCCGTATCGCCACACATCTTAAGTTGTGAATATAATAGTTTATGCAGTGCTTTTCCAAACGTATAACGTAATACGTACCACGTAAAACCTATCCCACCTGTGTTTCAAATTGCAGCTGGCTCAAATAACGATAAAGCCCTTGCTCATTGCCGATAAGTTCCTGGTGACTGCCACTTTCGATGATCTCGCCTTTTTCCAGAACGATGATCTTATCGGCTTCGCGGATAGTTGATAAACGATGGGCGATAATGATAGATGTGCGATCTTTCATCAACTCTTCTAAAGCTTCCTGTACCAGGCGCTCCGATTCAGAATCTAAGGATGACGTTGCCTCATCCAATATCAATATGGATGGATTTTTAAGCAATGCCCTTGCTATAGCAATGCGCTGTCGCTGGCCGCCTGAAAGTTTTACTCCCCGTTCGCCAACAATGGTTTCATAACCCTCGGGGAACGATAGGATAAATTGGTGCGCGTTTGCCCGTTTGGCTGCTTGTATAATATCTTCTTTTGATGCATTTAACCGGCCATAAGCAATATTCTCTAATATCGATCCGCCAAAGAGCAATACATCCTGCGGTACTATGGCTACCTGATTACGGATATCTGTAATAGAAAACTCATCAGCCGGGCGGCCATCAAATAAAATGGTGCCACTTTGCGGATGGTAAAATTGGAGTATTAACGAGGCCATGGTAGATTTACCAGAGCCACTTGGCCCAACAATGGCCACTTTTTGGCCTGCAGCGGCGTTAAAAGAAATGCCTTTCAGGATAGTTAACTCCGACCGGGATGGGTAGGCAAATACCACATTATCAAATGACAAGTCGCCTTTAATAGCTTGGTCTATTTTGTTATTGCTTTCTACCATCGGGATGTCTTCACCTTTTTCGGCCAGTATCTCTAACACACGCTCGCTTGCCCCAACAGCTTTTTGCAGGTTGGCGTACAAATCTGGGAAACTGCCCATAGCGGCACCTACAAATATGGAGTACATGATAAAGGTGGTCAAATCGCCTACATAGATTTCTTTATGACTTACCAGAACTGATCCATACCATATTACACCTACAAAAGTCCCAAACAAGCAGAATACAATGAACGAAGCAAAAATCCCACGGAATTTAGCCCCTTTAACGGCGATATCAACTACGTTGCGTAATATTTTATCGTACCGGGTAGCCTCGTAAGCCTCATTTACAAATGCTTTTACATTGGCGATGCCTTGCAGGGTTTCTTCAACAATTGTATTTGACTCTGCTAATTTATCCTGGGCCTGGCGTGAGAGCTTGCGAATAAATTTGCCGAAAAAAACGGCAAAAGCTACCAGAAAAGGCAATATTGCCAATAAGGCAAGGGTTAACTTGATAGATACTATAGCTAATAAAATAACGCTGCCTACCATAATTACCAACTGCCTGATAATCTCGGCGATAGTAGTGGTTAACGTATCCTGTATTTGTGAAAGATCGGCAGAAATGCGGCTATTCAATTCACCAACACGGCGGTTGGCAAAAAAATTCATTGGCAGGGTTATGAGCTTAAAATATGTGTCCCGGCGTATATCGGCCAGGGAGCGCTCTGCAACCTGAACAAACCATACAACCCTAAAAAAAGATATAAATGCCTGCCCGAACAGAATAATAAATCCAGCTATGGCTATGGCATTTAAGCTATGCGGTAAATAGGGATATTTATACTTTCCTTGCGCCGCATCTATTAATGCGCCCAGTATCGCGGGGAAAGCAAGGCCTACCAGGCTGGATATGAACAGAAACAGCATTCCCGCCATAAATTTTCCCCGGTATGGTTTAATGTAAGTGAGTAGTTTGCGGATATTCTGGATGCTCTGCCTGTTAATTTTTGCTTTGGGTAGTTCGGCTTCTGCTTTAGCGCCACTGTTCAGTCTTCCTCGTGCCATTTATAGTTTTAAGTAGTTACGGGCGCGAAATTACGCCTTCCCTTTGTTTTTTTGGTAAAGCAAATACAAAATTGACGCAAGCATGAGCACAATAACCGTAATATAGATGGGAGTTGAACTGTTTGTTTGCGCTTTGTTTTCAGCAACCTTGGTTTTTAGCTGGGCGTTTTGCTGTCTTAACTTGCTTATTGTAAGCAGGAAATTGTGATTTATGGTCTCGGCTTCTTTGCTGTGGCTTTGAATTTGCCTTTGTTGGAAGGCACTGTATTCAAATAGTATTTTTAATTCTTTAAAGATAGCATCATCTGTACGGGCAATGTCCATCAGTATGCTGTTTGATCTGCGGATATCATCTTTTGTCTGCAAACCAAAAATGCCGGTGTGTTGGCTTAAGCTTTGGCTGTACTGGCCAAATTTGGCTTTGCGGGCGGCCAGCATGGTATTTATCTTTTTACGCTGAAGCTGATAAGCAACAGAATCAGCGTTAGCCTGCGATTGCGCAAGCACGCCGCCTATGGCAAAAAAATACAACAGGCCAAACAGTAACAGTTTTTTCATATCTAAAATTTACTGAAATTCGATGATAACCTTATCATTAAGGTTTAAGCCCAGCAGGCCGCTGGCATTGCCTTTATTGATTGCAATTTCCAAATGGTCGCTTATACCAAACAGGCAAAGTTTTTCGCCAACGGGTACCTCGTTATAATGCCAGCTCAGGTGATTGATGGTTTCGTTACGTTTAAAGTTAAGTACAAATTTACGGCCCTGCTGCACACTGTTAAAAAACTCCTTGGTAATATTGGTTATCACATTTTGAAACGAATCGATATAGATCACTACACCCTTGATCAGGTTTTTTTCGATAACAGGCTGCAGGTTCATTTTGTTTTCGATATCGTATACCGGCAAACCAATTTCACTCAGTTTGCCGCCTTTGGCCAGGTGGCAGGCCGCTTTAACAAAAATATCTGCAAGCGGAAAATGCAGGAACTTTAAATCCTGCATAATGTTTATCTCCACAATTTCCTCAGGGTCGGTATCAAACATCAACGAAAAAATTCCATTATCGGCACCCACAAAATAATGTTTTTTGTACCTTACCGCCAGGTACTTGGTATGGTCGCTGTAAACGGTATCAATACCTATAAGGTGTACGGTATCTTCGGGGAAGTAATAAAAACTGTTCTTTAATATAAAAGCAGCCTGTTGCACGTTAAAAGCCGCCACACTGTTGGTAATATCAACAATATTAACTGTTGGCAACGATTTATAGATGCTACCTTTTAAAGCAGCCTGGTAAATGTCCTTATCGCCCAAATCAGTAGTTAATGTTATTATTGCCATTAATTTTATAAATATTTATTGCTAATCTTGTAATAGCATTTGAAGCTACAAATATTCAATTTTTAATTCATAAAAATCCGTAACTAAAAAATCAATTAGTATTGAACGAACTTAAGCTATCAATTGAAAACGTAAATCCAGCCGTATTGTGGGGGCCTAATAATGATCATTTTGAGATCATTAAGAAACAATATCCCAAACTTAAAATTGTTGCAAGAGGCAGCGAAGTAAAAGTTTTGGGTGATGATCACGAACTGAATGTTTTCCAGGAAAAATTCTCGCACCTGCTTGCTCATGTTGAGAAATTCGAGAACCTGAACATTACCGATCTTGAACGTATTTTAGGATCAAAAGTATCTTCAAATTCCTCGTCTGAGCCTGTAACTGATAAGTTTGCCAGTGGCGAGGTTATCGTTTTTGGCCCGAATGGTGTAATGGTGAAAGCCCGTACAGCCAACCAGCGTAAAATGGTTGATAGCATCAATCAAAGCGATATTTTATTTGCTATTGGCCCTGCTGGTACCGGTAAAACTTATACTGCGGTTGCATTGGCCGTGCGTGCGTTAAAGAACAAAGAAATTAAACGCATTATTTTAACCCGCCCGGCGGTTGAAGCAGGAGAGAACCTCGGCTTTTTACCTGGTGATTTAAAAGAAAAGATTGACCCGTACCTGAGGCCATTGTACGATGCACTTGATGATATGATCCCGGCAGAGAAATTAAAATTTTACCTGGAAAACCGTACCATCGAGATTGCGCCGCTGGCATTTATGCGTGGCCGTACCCTTGATAATTGTTTTGTGATATTAGACGAGGCTCAAAACGCAACCGATATGCAGTTAAAGATGTTCCTGACGCGTATGGGCCCATCGGCCAAATTTATTGTTACCGGTGACGTAACGCAGATAGATTTGCCAAAAAAACAGCAATCGGGTCTGCACACTGCCCTGCGCATATTAACAGATATAAAAGGAATAGAAATAGTATACCTAAGCGGTGAAGACGTTGTACGCCATAAACTGGTACGCAAAATATTAGCAGCCTACGGGGATATACAGTAAAACAGAGACAAGAATCAAGAAAACTTAAATGTTTTTTTCTTGTCTTAGCTCTTGATTCTTAATTCTTGACTCTCATTATGAATGCAATAAAAGAAACACATTTTAGCTTTCCGGGCCAGACAGGCTTTTATAAGGGGAAGGTACGCGATGTATATACGATAGAAAATAAGTACCTGGCCATGGTGGTATCCGACAGGATCTCGGCCTTTGATGTGGTGCTACCCGAGGCTATCCCTTATAAAGGACAAGTGCTTAACCAGATAGCTGCCCGTTTTTTAAAGGCTACCAGCGATATTGTACCCAACTGGGTAATATCCGTGCCCGATCCGAGTGTTACCATTGGCCGCATTTGCGAGCCCTTTAAGGTGGAGATGGTGATACGGGGATATTTGGCAGGCCACGCTGCGCGTGAATATGCCGCCGGCCGCCGGCAGGTTTGCGGTGAAACATTGCCCGAAGGTTTAAAGGAAAACGATATCCTGCCCGAGCCGATAATTACGCCTACTACCAAAGCATCGGTTGGGCATGATGAAGATATTTCAAAAGCGGATATCCTGGCAAAGGGTATTGTATCTGCCGAAGATTATGCCCGATTGGAGGCATATACTAAAGCGCTGTTTGCACGGGGTACCGAAATTGCTGCCAAACAAGGCTTAATATTGGTTGATACCAAATATGAATTTGGTAAAGTTGATGGCGTTATTTATTTAATAGATGAAATTCATACGCCCGATTCGTCAAGGTATTTTTATAAGGAAGGATATGAGGAGCGCCAGCAAAAAGGCGAGCCGCAAAAACAACTTTCAAAAGAGTTTGTACGCAAATGGCTGATTGAAAACGGTTTCCAGGGTAAGGAAGGACAGGTTATTCCTGTAATGACTAAGGAGATAGTCACATCGATATCTGAACGCTATATCGAACTTTATGAAAAGATTATAGGTGAGGCCTTCGTGAAATCAGATACAGAAAGTGTGTTGAACAGGGTTGAAACCGCCATAAAGAATGCGCTTAGTATTATGTAATTTTTAATTACACATAAATTAATCATATCTTAGCTTATTAATTTTTATAAGAATGAAATTTGCTGTCGATAAACACGAGAAATACATTTTAGTGAAGCTTAACGAATCAAAATTGAATTCGTTAGTAACGCCTCAATTAAAATCTGAACTGATATTGATCAATACGGAAGGACAAAGAAACATCATTCTTGACCTTTCACAGGTAAAATTTGCCGATTCATCCGGCTTAAGTAGCTTGTTGGTTGGTCACCGTTTGTGCAAAAACGCATCTGGCGTATTTATATTGTGTGGATTGAACGATGCCGTGGCGCGTTTAATCACTATCTCGCAACTGGATAACGTGCTTACAGTTGTACCTACTGCCGAAGAAGGTGTCGATCTTATTTTTATGGAAGAGATTGAGAAAGAATTGAAAAAAGAATCAAGATAATCCTTACATTGTTATCCCATTATGAAATTTGAGGTAACAATACTTGGAAGCAGTTCCGCAACACCCATTTTTAACAGAAATCCTACAGCACAAGTGCTCAATATCAACGAGCACTTGTACTTAATTGACTGCGGCGAAGGCACCCAGCAGCAAATGCTACGTTTTGACATTAAAGCCAGCCGGATAGATTATATCTTTATCAGCCATCTACATGGCGACCATTACCTGGGCCTGGTAGGACTGTTATCATCAATGCACCTTAACGGGCGAAAAAAAACATTGTATCTTTTTGGGCCGCCCCATTTAATGGAGATCATTGATCTGCAGTTAAAATATTCAGAAACTACCCTGCACTTCCCCTTAGAGTTTAAGCAGACACACACGCAACATCCCGAGGTAATTGTAAACAACAATGACATTATAGTTGAAACAATCCCCCTCAACCACAGGATTGATACAACCGGGTTTATTTTTCGAGAAAAAAAGCGTTTGCGTAAACTACGCAAGGAGGTGATTGAGCAACTGCAAATCCCGGTTCCTTACTTCACCTCGTTAAAAAAAGGAGCCGATTATACGGCACCAAACGGGCAGGTTTACAAAAATGATGATTTGACTATCGATTCAGATCAGCCTAAGTCATACGCCTACTGCTCTGATACGCTTTACGGTGAGCAGTATTTTGAACAAATAGCCAACGCAACGCTGCTTTATCACGAAGCCACATTTTTAAATGAGATGCTGGATAGGGCTAATGATACTTTCCATACAACGGCGTTGCAGGCCGGCGATGTAGCACTAAAAACCAATGCGAAAAGGTTACTGATTGGTCACTTCTCTGCCCGTTATAAAACCTTAACCGAGTTGCTGGATGAGGCAAGAAGCGTATTCCCTGCAACGGAACTGGCTGTTGAAGGACGCACTTTTTATATTGAATAATACTTGTAGATGTGCAAATTTCAATGTGCAGATTTCAATGTGCAGATTTCAGATGCTTGGTAATTTATTCAGAATGAAAAAAGCCGGTGACTATTAGTAATCACCGGCTTTTTTTGCGCTTGTCTTGATTCTTGACTCTTGATTCTTGACTCTATTTTCAGTCTTTTTTACCACCAAAAACCGAGAAGCTTACATAACGTTTAGGATGCGCTTTTAAATCAAGCAACAGGTTGTTTAGGCTGTTGGTGGCAGCATCCATGTTTTTATATACCTTATCATCATTCATTAACAAGCCTAAAGTTCCTTTAGTGGAGTTAATATTGGCAATGGTAGCCTGTAAATCGGCCATGGCTTTGTTGGCATTATCAAGGGTGTTTTTGATGTTGGATGCCGCTATATCGTTACTTATTTTTTCAAAGTTGGTAGCCATACCGTTGATGTGCCCGGTGCTGGTTTTTAAGTTGGCAGATACTACTTCGGCATTTGATAGTATTACGTCGATATGCTTGGTTTGCGTACCTACCAGGTTATCTATCTTTTTGGTAACGCCTTCCAGTGTTTGCAATGAATTAGCAATGCTCATAAAACTCCGGTCAACATTTTTTTGAAACGTTGGGTTAAGGATCTTGTTAATCGCAGCTAATGACGAATCGAGTTTGTTGATCAGCATTTCTGCCTTTTTTTGTATCGGTTGCAGGCTTTCGGCCAGGCTACCTTGTATATCAGCCTTCAAAGTGTCTTTGTTTTCGGCAAGTATTTTACTATTGCCCAGTTCAAAAACTATGGCCTTGCTGCCTAACAGATCGGTACTTTCCAACTTGGCGAGGGTGTTGTTGGGTACATCGTATTTCTCTTCAATCTTAAATTCAACAATCGTGCGTCCATCAGGCTGAAGTTCCATTTTAGATATACGACCAATCTGGAAACCATTTACCAGTACAGGTTTTGATACTCCCAATCCTTCAACGCTGTTATAAACAGCGTAAAATTTATTCGATCCTGAGAATACATCGTTGCCTCTTAAAAAGCTGTATCCTAAAACAAGTATGGTGATTGCAATTACTGTAAGGGCGCCTATTTTTGTTTCGTTTGAAATTTTCATTCAGTAGTGTGATTATGTTTAAATGTTTTTTGCAGGCAATGCCCACGGCACAGGTGATGTTATATGCAATATACGTTTGAAAGATAGATTAAGTTTTGGCAGTAAACGTGAAGAATGTCATTTTATTACTTGTTTGCTACTGCGATACGTGTTCAACCTCGTTTTTGTAATTTAATAGTGCGCGTACTATTGAACTTACAATTTCATTTTGTCCATCTTCCGAGTTCAGGTAAGCTTCGTCTGTTGGGTTATTAATATAACCGGTTTCAACCAAAACAGAAGGCATTGCCGTATGGCATAATACATAAATACCTTGTTCACGCAAACCTTCGCTTGGCCGCCCGTCGGTTTCAGTAAACTCATTGTTAATTAACGTAGCCAGCTTAATGCTTTGTTGTCTGAATTTTCTTTTATACTCGTTGGTTAAAATAATGGTAATCGGATCATCCGGATCTAAGCCTGCGTCCATTCCTGAGTCTTCTTCAACCTGGTTGTGTACTATGGTTCGTTCCTCTTCTTTTGACCGGTGTAAACCGTAAACCAATAACAATACCCCCTTGCCCGAACGATCGGGTACGGTTACTGTACGGTAAATGGGTTTGTGATGTTTTGTGCCCACCTGCTCCCGCACGCGTCTGTCGGATAGTGAGTTGCAGTGGATGGATACAAAAATGTTGCCTTTGTTTTCGTTGGCTATTTCGGCACGGCGTTCAAACGACACATCATCCTCTGTCGACCGTGTTAAAACAGCCTTTACTCCGGCCATATCTTTTTCTATAGCAGCCTGCAATTTTAAAGCAATGGCAAGCGTTACATTTCTTTCTGAAGAAAAACTTCCTGATGCACCATGCGAAAAATGCCCAGTCCCGGTGGGCTTACCGCCATGACCTGCGTCAACGATAATAGTTTTTATTTTGAAACCCGAATTAACAACCGTATCTGTTTTGATGAGGCCGTAAGAAATAAGTGGGAACGATGAAAGGAGTACCAACAATACCGATAAACTATAAATCAATCTTTTCAATGCCCTATTTTTCATTATTTTTGAACGCTGTTAACTATATCTGCAAAAATACTATTCATAATCAATTTTGAAATTCATAACTCTTTTTTTTCTGCTTGCAATTATTTTAACGGTAAATGTACTGGTTGCCGAAAGCAAAGGTACATATAACAGGCATAGCCGCAAGGCCGTCGCAGATACGATCATTAAACTCGATACAACTAAGGCAAGAGACAGGAAACTTCTTAAAGTTAAGAAATCTAAGCAAACTAAGCCAAATCTAAATACAGATGGGCAGGGTGTAAGCAATACTTATAATATTACGCCCGCTGTAGATACGGTAATTAAGGCAGATACCAACAAAAATAGAAACATCCAGGCTAAGCCAGGCATCCCGGGTAAGCCTCAAACCAAATTGCCCGAAGCGGATACGACAAAAAAGAAAGATGGCATTCAATCTGAAGTTAAAGCGGTGGCCGAGGATTCGACCATTGTTGATAATGAGCATAATATTTTATACCTGTATGGACGCGCCAGGGTAACTTATGAAGATTTTGAGTTAGATGCCGATTATATCAGGGTCGACCAGAAAAATCATCTCATTTTTGCCAGCGGGAGCATTGATCCACGTACCAAACGTTACGTGGGGAGGCCTTTGTCAAAATCAAAAAATGAAAAACCAATAGCATCCGATTCGTTATTGTTTAATTATACTACCAAAAAAGGAAAGCTTTATAACCCGGCGTCCGAGCAGGAAGGAAATTTTATATCGGGCGGGCAGGCAAAAAAACTTAACGAAACAGAGGTAGCTTACCGCAACGTAATTTTTAGCACCTGCGACCTTCCTTATCCCGATACGCACTTTGGTGTAGTAATTACCAAAGGTATTGGCGAAAAAAACAGGATTATATCTGGCCCGGCGTATCTTGAAATTGAGGGGGTGCCACTACCGTTGGCCATTCCGTTCGGCTTTTTTCCCAAGCCCGATTCGCGAACATCGGGGGTTATCCTGCCAACTTTTGGCGAAGACGCAAAGCTGGGCTTTAAATTAGCCGGTTTTGGTTATTACCTTGGGTTGAGTGATTATATGGATTTAACCACTACGGGTACTATTTACTCCAAGGGATCATACGAGGTAAACTCCACAGCGCGTTATCTTGTACGTTATAAGTATACAGGTAACCTGTCTTTAAGTTACGGATCGCATAATTACGGTTTGCCAGGCGATCCTGCAGTAAAAGATATCCATATCGATTGGACACACTCACAGGATCCGAGTGCTAATCCAGGTTCTACCTTTAGTGCTTCAGTAAATGCCGGTACCTCGGGTTATTTTTCGCGCAACCCATCAACCTCAAATTATAACGTGGTTACCGCTGCCCAAAGTAGTTTACGGTCGAGTATTTCTTATGGAAAAACCTGGGCAGGTACACCATTTAATTTAAGTGTGGGTATTGGTCACAGCCAGGATATAGCCAATAAAACAATTACTATTGAATTGCCAACCATTGCTTTTGGTATGTCGTCAATTAATCCTTTTGATTCGAAAGACAGGGTTGGCGAGCAAAAATGGTATCAAAAAATAACAGTGAGTTACAACCTGAATGCTACCAATAAGGTAAACAGCATCCCCGAATCTGAACTTTTTAAAAGTACGATTACCCGCCGTCTTCAAAACGGTTTTCAGCACCAGATACCGGTGAGTTTAGGTTTAAATGTGCTCAAGTACTTTCAGTTTAATAGCAGTGTGAATTATACCGAGCGCTGGTATTTTCAATCGGTAAACAAACATTTCGAGCGTGGAAGTATCAGCAGTTCCGATCAATTGCTGGTTGATACCTTACAAGGTTTTAAACGTGCGGGTAACTACAGCTTAAGCACCGGCCTTTCCACCAAATTATACGGTACGTTGAACTTTAAAGGGAATTTAAAAGCAATAAGGCACGTAATGACCCCATCTATAGGGTTTGGCTACACGCCAGATTTTAGCGATCCCAGCTACGGGTATTATAAAACCGCGGTAAGCCAGGCAAGTGTACCATACCCTTATACCTACCAAAAGTATTCAATTTTCGAAAACGGCGTATATGGCTATCCGTCGGCAGGCAAACAGGCTGGTATCAGCTTCGCGCTGGATAATACCATCGAAGCCAAGCTAAAAGCCAAAAGCACTGATACTTCAGGCACCGACAGGAAGATCACCTTGTTGCAGGGGTTATCGTTTTCGAGTTTCTACAATTTTGCTGCCGACTCCATGAAACTGGCTAATATTCAGTTTTCAGGGCACACAGCTATTTTTAAGCAAAAGGTAAATATCAGTTTCAGCGGCTCTTTTGACCCTTACGTTACCGCTGTGCATGATTCTATAGCCAATAACACCATTGTACGCACCAGCCAGCGTATTAATAAGTTCAGGTGGGCAAATGGGCAGTTTCCGCAGTTGAACCAGCTGAGTATATCCATGAGCGGCAGTTTAAATTCTACGTCGGCCAAAGCACCGGGTACGCCTAACGTAAATACCTTGCAAGGGGCGGGGGCTCCACAGTTGCAACGTTTGGCACTGGTAAACAGCGACCCCAATTCATATGTAGATTTTAATGTACCATGGAATATATCTTTAAATTACAGTTACAGTTACAGCAATTATCTTAACCAGGTATCTACCAGTAACACGCTCATGATAAGCGGCGATGTAAGCATCACGCAAAAATGGAAAATACAATATTCAACCAACTACGATTTTAAGGCGATGAAATTGGCCAGCGCTACTTCATTTTCCATTTATCGCGACCTGCATTGCTGGGACCTTTCGTTTCAATGGGTGCCCTTTGGCTATTTAAAATCATATAATGTTACATTAAAGGTAAAATCGACTATTTTGCAGGACTTAAAACTGAGTAAAAGAAACGATTATTCAAGTAACAGAACTTTTTATTAATTACTATGCTGGCAGAGATCATAACCATTGGCGACGAAATACTGATAGGACAAATTGTTGATACCAATTCGGCCTGGATGGCTAAGGAGCTCAATAAAATAGGGGTAAGGGTAAAACAAATCTCGTCGGTATCTGATGATAAGGAACATATCCTAAAGGCATTGGCCGAAGCCGCTGCCCGCGCGAAGGTTATTTTTATAACCGGTGGATTGGGGCCGACAAAGGACGATATAACCAAAAAAACATTAGCCGAGTACTTTGGGGTTGGTATGATGGAGGATAAAGATGCGTTGGAAAATGTGGCGCGCATTTTTGCTAAATATAACCGGCCATTACTTGAAGTAAACAAGTTACAGGCGCAAGTGCCGGCAAATTGCGAAATCATATTAAACAAAAACGGTACAGCGCCGGGTATGTGGTTTAATCATGACGGGGTGATATATGTATCGATGCCGGGGGTGCCGTTCGAGATGATGTATATGATGGAAGATGGCGTAATACCGAAGTTGAAGAATACACTTACACTTCCATCCATCATTCATAAAACACTTTTAACAGTTGGAGAAGGCGAATCATTTTTGGCCGAAAGAATAGCAGACATTGAAGATGCTTTGCCACCATACATTAAGCTGGCTTATTTACCCAAATTGGGCCAGGTTAGGTTGCGGTTGAGTGCTTTTGGCGATGATGTTGCCTTGATGCAAAAGGGAGTTGACGAATTTGCCGGAAAAATTATTGAGCGTATAGGCCGTGTTTTTGTTGTTGCCGAAGATATCCCTTTAGAAAAAGCGATCCTGAACAAAATGGCCGAAAAAGGGCTTACTTTATCGGTGGCCGAAAGCTGTACCGGGGGATACCTTTCTCATCTTTTTACCCAGCACGCCGGTTCGTCAAAAGTGTTTTTTGGAGGAGGAATTGTGTATTCGTACGAGTTGAAAGAGCATATACTTGGGGTAAAACCAGAAACTTTGGCAGCTTTTGGAGCCGTAAGTGAGCAAACTGTAAAAGAAATGGTAGAAGGCGCATTATTAAATTTCAAGTCGGATTTTGCCATATCCATAACAGGCATAGCCGGCCCTGATGGAGGCACTGAAGATAAACCGGTTGGTACTGTGTGGATTGCGGTTTCGGGCATGGGTAAACTGTTAGTAAAGAAATACACATTTGGCAATAAAAGGCAGCAAAACATCGAAAGGAGCGCTGTAACGGCATTGTCGATGTTGAATACTTTACTAACAGATGTTGCAGATTAAGCTTCAAAATGCATAATTTTGTGCGTAAAGTATAATTTGTATCTATGGCCAAATATCAACTATTATTGCCAAAAATGGGTGAAAGTGTTGCGGAGGCAACCGTAATTAAATGGAACAAAAATCCAGGAGATCGCGTTGATGCCGACGAAGCAGTAATGGAGATTGCGACTGATAAAGTTGATTCTGATGTGCCATCACCCGTTGCCGGTAAATTAATAGAGCAGTTATACCAGGAAAACGATGTAGTGCAGGTAGGGGCGATAATTGCCATTATTGAAACTGACGAACCGGAAACTGCAACTGCCGCCCCGGAGGCTCAATTAGCTCCTGAAGTTGAAACAACAATTCCTTCCATTGAAGTACCTCATGTAGCAGAATCTGCTCCTGTTGAAGAAAGTCAGACCGATTTTAAGGAATATACGCCGTTTAACGAGGTTAGGTATGATGCACCAGCGCCTGTGATTGAAAACCAAGAGGTTACAGAGCATCAACCCGATATAGCGACACCTGTTGATATCCCTGGAATTGCACAGCTTGAACCCCAGGCACCATCGCCTTACGATCAGAATTTTAAAGGTGAGGGACGGTTTTACTCGCCTTTGGTACGCAACATCGCCAGCCAGGAGAATATCAGCATTGACGAACTTGATCGTATTCCCGGTACCGGTTCTGAAGGCCGTTTAACCAAAGATGATCTGTTAAGTTATATTCAGTATAAGAACTCCCCGGCAGCGCAGAAAGCAGAGGCTCCTGTACAATCTTTTGCTCCTGCCGAAAGCAATACCCATAGCATAGTACAACCCGTTGCTGAAGCTCCGGAAACAACTGTTGAGCCACCAAACGCTGTGTTACCTGAAGAAAGTACGATAAGCCAGCCGGATACTTTAAACGATGTAGTAACTGCCGAGGAGCCTGTCGCTGCAAGTCCAGCGCCTGAACCTGTTAAGGAACCAGAAGTAACAGCGCCACCCAAAGCAGAACCGCTAGCGGAGCGTGTAAATGCAAGCGAGCCCAAAGTAGAGGCTGCACAGGCAAAGCCAACGCCGTCATTAAGCTCGGTTTCTGGTGCCGATGAGATTATCGAAATGGATAGGATGCGCCGCCTGATTGCCGACCATATGGTGATGAGCAAGCAAACCTCGCCGCACGTTACCTCATTTGTTGAGGCTGATGTAACGGGACTGGTTTTATGGCGCGAAAAGGTGAAAGGTAGTTTTGAAAAACGCGAGAACGAAAAAATAACCTTTACACCGATATTTATCGAGGCCGTAGTTAAGGCGATCAAGGATTTTCCGATGATTAACGTAACGGTTAACGGTACGCAAATCATTAAAAAGGCAGCCATCAATATCAGTATGGCAACCGCTTTGCCAAGTGGCAACCTGATAGTGCCGGTGATTAAGAAAGCCGATGAGTTGAACTTGCTGGGCATTACCAAAGCAGTTAACGATCTGGCTAATCGCGCCCGTACTGGTAAATTATTACCGGATGATGTTAGGGACGGTACATTTACAATAACCAACGTAGGTTCGTTTGGCAATGTGATGGGCACGCCAATTATAAACCAGCCGCAGGTAGCTATACTGGCGGTTGGCACCATCAAGAAAAAGCCAGCGGTAATTGAAACCCCACAAGGTGACGTAATTGCCATCCGCCACATGATGTTCCTGTCATTATCATATGACCATAGGGTTGTTGATGGTGCCTTAGGAGGCTCATTTGTACGTCGCGTGGCCGACTACCTGGAGAAATGGGATGCAAACAGAGATATATAATCAACTCTTTATATAAAACAACAAAGCCGGACTAATCAATCCGGCTTTGTTGTTTTCACGCCCCCCCGTATTTTCACCAGGACGGCAATTTGTAAAATATAAAATGAAAAGCCGCCGCTTAAGGGGAGGTTTAATGCTATTAGGTTAAGGAATTGCGGCCAATTTAATATCGAACACCGAATGCCCAGTTTCGAATAATGAAGGAAAAACTTCGGTGTTGGATATTCGGAATTCGGTGTTCGATATTTTTTTTCGCTTCTGTTTCTCTTAACTTAATAGCATTGAAGGGAGATTTAGAGGGGCTTTACCAACTCAAGGCCCCAATCTTTACCTTTATCCACAGCGGGTACACCTTTGGCCATCCAGACAGGCATTGGTGCACCTTTCAAAAAGTAGTCGAAATACTGCTGTTCGCGAATGGTAATATCCTCCTGAGTTTGACACGATTTTTGGTTAAATATCTGATAGTCAATTAGTTTATGTTTAGCTTTTCGCAATACATATTTTTATAAGTAATTGACTATCTGTCGATTATGAAACATATCTGGTAATGGCCGGGCGGCGATCACTTTGAGCAGGGCGGCAGTTTCGGTAGTTTGCTTCGAGCGGAGGTAATATTGTTGGCCTGCCTGTTCCACCAGGCTAAGCTGCATTTTGTCTAATGTCCGCCTGATCTCATTTTCTGAAAGCGGCGTATTGTTCTTTTTGAGTTGATTGCTTAAAAAGATTTGAAAGGTATAAGCCATATAACACAGGCAGATATGTCCCTCTATGCGCTGATCTGTCCAGTGGAACATGGGCCTGGTTTCCAAAAAGCTTTTAAAGGTGCGGAAAGCGTGTTCTACCTGGTAGAGGTGTTTGTAATGATCGAGTATGATACCGGTGTCCATATCTCTTACATTGGTTGCGATTGCAAGGAATCCATCATACTGCTGATGCCGCTCAATCTTTTGCTGGTCGAGCAGGTATTTCTCTTGCTGGTCATTTTTAAGAAAGTAATGTGATGCTTTCTTTTTAAGTAATGACGGGTTTTGCTGCATCAATTCTGCTTTGGTTACCCGCTCTTCCCTTTCCTTGCGGTCTTTTTCTGCTCTGCTGGCTGACCATGTACCGATTATCAGGCGGTCTTCATATTCAATAGCGGTATACTTTACAATCAGGCTGCGTTCCTCATTCATTATCCATTCCTTGTTGTAGTTTTTCAACTCGAGTAAAGGTTTCTGAATAGCATGGGGAAGCATTTTAAGTTTTTCACCCAGGATATACTGATAACCCTGATTTTCGGTTAGTTCCTGGATATTCTCTTTGGACAACATGCCGCGATCAGCCACTACGATAACCTGGTCCAGTTGGTATCGCTTTTTTAATGAAGAAATAGCCTCTTTAAATGTATGGCCCTCGAACAGGTCTCCTTTGTAGACCTGGTAGCCCACCGGCTGTTTGTCCTTATCGATAAGCAGACCCAGCAGTACTTGTGTGTTTCCGATCTTGCCATCTTTAGAAAACCCTTTCTGCCGCAGGTGACCTTCCGTTTCCTGTTCGCTTTCAAAGTAGAAGGTCGTTACATCGTAGAACACTACATCCAGCCGCTGGTTGAAAAGGTCGCGCCCGGTTTGATAGATCCGCTCCTGTATCTGCTCCTTCCAGTCCGCCAGTTTATCCAGCGTCCGGTACAGGTGGTGTAGCGGAACCTGTTCCAAACCAATGTACTCTGACTGGTTAAAGAAAGTCCGGCGCTTGCTTGCCGGCTCGTTCAGCCGTTCGCATAGCATCAGCAAAATGGTGTTGACTAAAGAAAACCGAAGCTTTGCTTTCTTACCGATGCGGTCAAGCAATTTGTCCAGTTTATACCATGAAAGTATGTGCTTGCAGGCCAGTACGTAACCGTAGTTATAACGTCCCTGCTCGGTAATGCCATTGCCGGTCAGCTCTTCGGGGGGGCCGCCCATCGCCTGGTAAAGCTTAGTACCGAGCCGTTTAAGGGATGCTATCTTCTTGTCATCGAGCTTGCCCAGGTTGGCCAATGTGCGCATTCGTGACACGCCGGACTCGTCCCGGTAAGATTCTACAATCCGAACGTATTTTTCGCCGTCTTTCTGATCGATTTTTAAGGTCGCCATTGTGCTTGGTTGCACAAATTACGCCGTTTTCGCACCACCAGTCAATAGTGGTTTTCGCAATACAAATTTTCAAAATTCACCTAAAAACCACTCCCATTTGCCCGATTCGCACTTTTTTGACCTTTAGGTGTCAAACTCAGGAAAAACTTCGGTGTTGGATATTCGGAATTCGGTGTTCGATATTTTTTTTCGCTTCTGTTTCTCTTAACTTAATAGCATTGAAGGGAGATTTAGAGGGGCTTTACCAACTCAAGGCCCCAATCTTTACCTTTATCCACAGCGGGTACACCTTTGGCCATCCAGACAGGCATTGGTGCACCTTTCAAAAAGTAGTCGAAATACTGCTGTTCGCGAATGGTAATATCCTTGCGGTTTTGCCGCTGAACCAGGTTATGTGCTTCGCCGTTATATTGCAGCAGCCAAACCGGTTTGCCCAGGCGGCGCAGGGCGGTAAACATTTCTATCCCCTGGTACCAGGGCACAGCACCATCGGCATCGTTACTCATAATCATAACCGGGGTTTGTACTTTGGGTAATTGGAATAAGGGTGAGTTCTCGATATACAACTCAGGCTTTTCCCATAATGTAGCGCCAATTCGGCTTTGTGTTTTCTCGTACTGAAACTGCCGGTTAACACCCGATTCCCAGCGGATACCACCGTAGGCCGAGGTCATGTTGGCAACCGGTGCACCGGCCCATGCGGCGGCGTACATGTTGGTTTGGGTAACCAGGTAAGCCACCTGGTAGCCACCCCAGCTTTGCCCCTGGATGCCTATATGCGCGCCATCAACCCATGAATTCTTCTTCAAAGATTCGACCCCTGAGTTAATGAATTCAACGGCCGAAGCGCCGGGATGGCCGGTTTCATAGCTGATATCGGGTGCAAAAACCAAATAGCCGTTACTTACAAAGAATGAAATGGGCAGGCGCGAGGGGGTAGGCGCGGGCGGCAGGTAATTATACAATCCGTCGGATAACTTCTCATAAAAATAAACTACCATGGGGTATTTTTTATTAGCGTCGAAATCCTCAGGCTTATATAATATCCCCGTTGACTTATAACCCTTAGGTGTAGTCCAGTGTACCAGTTCGGCCGTTCCCCAGTTGTATTGGGACTGCTGAGGGTTGATGCCGCTTAGCTTAGCCTCTTTTTTCAGGTCGGTTGATACATATAAATCGGGCGAAGATTCATAATTGGCTTTGGTATAGATGTAAATTGCTGCCTTTTTTGCCCTGGTTAAATCGCCATAGCTGTATTTGCCCCAGGTTATCTTTTCAGGTGGGGATTTGCTCTCGGGTGTTTTTACAAAATATCCCCATTGTTTTGTTTCTTCATCCTGTGCCAACAACCACATAGGCTGTTTTGAGGGAATAAATTTTTGTTCGGGATCGGTAATGTCGTACCTGATAATGAGTCTGTTTTTACGCCCGGTTCCGTTGGTAAAATTAGTGGCTTCACCTGTTGCCGGATCGATGCTCCAGATATCGTACCGGTCGTAAATTAATACTGCCTTATCGTCTTTCGTCCAGCCTGCTAAGCCGTAATCCTGGGCATAGTTGGGCACATCATTCAATTCGTCGCCCATTTTTGTGCCGATTGATTTAGTCAGGTTGGTTTTGGCGCCGGTCATGATCTGGTAGCTGTACCACTGCTGATCGGCAAAATTGAACCATACCACATATTGGCCGTCCGGCGAGATGCGATAACTCGCTTTTACACCTTGGTTTATCAGCCGTTTGTTGCCGCTTTTGGTATCAATTAAAATAGCTTGTTGTTTGGTGTCGCCTTCCCATTGCGATTGTACGCGTGCGCCGGTATCTGTAAGCCCCAAAACATAACGTGCGTCTTTATTCTCGGCCACGAAAACCTCGGGGATTGCCTTGCTGCCCAATTGTACCTGTTTGGATGTTGGATCTTCGGGCCTTATTACCGCCAGGTAGCTTCTTTTGAGTTCCTTTTGCAGGTTTTTGAGCTGTTGGGGTTGCAGGTAATCATCTTTATAGTTCCAGATATCAAGCCGGGCTACTTCAAAATCAACAATGGTAGTATCGGCCGGTTTGGGGATAGGGGCAGTGCCAAAAAACAGGTTCGTGCCGCTCTTACTGAAATATATTTTACCATCGCCACTCACGGCCCATTTATCGGGCATAGTTTCTAATCCTTCGGCGGCTATCACTGTAGCACTGTCGCGGGTTAGGTTGTAATAGTAAAGTTTAAATGGTTTTACCAGGGCCTTCTCGGGATTTTTCTCGGCGGCAAAAGCAATTTGCCTGCCCGCGTCATCAATGGTTATATTATGGTAATTTCCCCTGCCTTTGCTGATAGCTTTTACTATATTTTTATCTACATCAAAAACATACAGACCAGAAGTAACTTGTTTTTGTTTTGCGGGCGCGGTAACCGCAAAAGCCACCAGCTTACCATTCTTGCTTACCTGGTAATCGGTAACGTATTTAAATGTATGGGTTATAGTACCTGCCAATTGTCTTACTGTAAGGTCGGCACCGTCCTGAGTTGACGGCGCAGTAGTTTCTTTAACAGCTTTTTTGGAGGTGTCGGCAGGCGAAGGCTTTTTTATTGTATCAGCAGCAGACAGATAGGCGATTACATTGGCGTTCTCGGCAATCTTAAAGTTTCTGACTGAGGGTATTTTGATGATATTTTGTGTGGAAAGCGAAATAAATCCTAAAGTGTCCTTAGGGAATTCCGACTGCTTTTTCTTCTTGATCTTAGCCTGCCTGATATCTTTAAAAAAAGGCCTGATCTGGAATACAGCGAATTTACCATCGCTGCTAAAACGCGCCGTATCGGCACGTGGGACCTGCACTTCGGTAGTGTTTTTCGAGTCAGTTATCACCAGCTGGGCATCGCCCTCCTGCGGTTTCACAACATACATAATCCATTTACCATCATTACTTATCCGCTGGCCGGTTATGCTTTGCCATCCGTCAAAAACAGCATGATCTAAAGGCTTTTTTGAGATCGTTTGAGCAGACAGGCTAACACAGATAGCCGATAAAAATGTTATTAGTAAAAGTTTACGCATATCAACTTTGTTAACCATTAAATATGCTCAAAATAACCCGCTTAGAAAAATTAACCACGGGAAAGTTACAATTTAAAGCGAATGGGAGAGGGTTAATCCGAAAAGTAAAAGCTTAGTTACTTTAGGGTAATTAGTTATATTTGATGAAGGATGAAATACTATTTTAAATTTGGCACCGGGTTAATTCTGCAATTGGTGATAACTGCAATATGGATACTTGTTATCTCTTTTAACCGGAATGTCTCGCCTGTGGCAAGCTGGTTTATTTACATAGGTTTTGCATTTAACCTTATCAGTTTGTTCTATTCAAATTTAAGATCAATAATAGTAGCAATAAATAAAGAGCCCCAGCTTGAATTTGATGAGGTTTTTATTTACGACCATGTTAAAAATGTAAAATATTATTGGGCGGATATTGAGGAAATTGAGGAAGAAAATGGTTCACTCATGATTAAAATGTACCCGGTTGCAAAGCAAACTTCAACCGGCCAGATTTTAATACGTCAGGCTCCTAAAATTATCAGGCTTGGAAATGTGAATGCTTATTTGTCAGAATTATTAACTACGCTGAATAGCTACAGCATAAAAGCTTTAAAAATGGAAAAATCAGGGAGTGAAAACTGAGCCTTCTGATAACAATTTTCATTTCCCGATTTCCTTTCAAATTATATCATCGCCTTATTCAATGCTTTTATGGCCTCCGCAAAATCTTCTCTTGCAACCAAAAACTGGATGTTTACCTTACGCAGGGCAAAGCCACAGCTTTTAATATTGATACCTTTTTGTGCCAGTGCCGTTGCCGATTTGGCCAATAAACCCGGTTGATCCATATTAGAACCTATGAGGCAAACCATGGCCATTTTTTCAACAGTTACTTTCTCGTAATCATCTTCTAATTCCTGTATCAGTTTTTTGTTGAAATCCTTATCCCATATCACAATCGAGATACTGTTGGCGCTGGTAGCCTTAAAAGTATAGCTTACGCCATATTTATAAAACAGCTGCATGATATGAAAATCGGTACCTACGTTGCCCACCATCGATGGGTCGTATATATCAATCATCATTACTTGTTCGGTACCGGTAATCACCTCAACCCGTTTTTTATCACATATGTATTCGCGTGTAATTAGCGTGCCGGGATGCTCCGGTTGGAAAGTGTTTTTTATTCTCAGGTCAATATCATTGATCTCTAATGGTTTGGATGCTTTTGGATGGATAGCTTCCATGCCCACGTCGGCCAATTGGTCGGCCACATCGTAGTTGGTATTGCCTACCGGGAAACAATTTTCAACACCTACCAATTGCGGGTCGGCAGTACACAAATGGTATTCTTTATGGATGATGGCTTCCTGTGGTTTTACTTCAACAGCTATTTTACTAAAAGTAACTTCAGAGTAGCCGCGGTCAAACTCGCGCATAATACCTTCAGTGCCTTTGGCATAACCGGTTACAATAGTAATGGTGCCGGCAAAATCTATATGCTGCAGATCTTTCCTGATGCGTTGATCGATAGTTAATGACCGGTGATCATGGAAGCCGCTCAAATCTACAAAAGTGGCATTGATGCCCATATTTTGCAATACATTGGCAAAAACAAATGCCGAATGACTTTCGCCTATAGATGCCAGGATTTCGCGTGCAGCCAGTAAAACATCTGCTTTGTTTACATAGCCGGAGGCCAGAATATTGGCAATATTTTCCAGGTAAGTTTGTGCGTCTTTAAGGCGTTGCTCAATAAAAGCATCGGCCTGGGCAAGGTTTAAGCCGAGGCCTTCATAGTTTTTATTGAGTTGTTTAAGCTTAACAATGAGTTCTTTAAGGGGCTTATGGAAATCTTTATAAGTCGCCAACCGGTGATAAACACCAGGAGCCTTGGTTTTTTTATTTTCGAGCAGCAGGTTGGTTACCCCCGAAAATGCCGATACTACAAAGATGCGGTTGTAAAGCTGGTTGCCGCTGCGCTCAAACAGGATAATGTTTTTGATGACATCACCCAATGCGGTCATGGATGTACCGCCGATTTTTTCTACTGTTAACATTATTTAAAAACACGAATAGACACGGATTTTGTCGAATTACACGAATAAAAAACAAATTTCTGTCTATTTAGATATGAAAACTTTATATGATATAACTACTATGTTGACACTGACTTTACGCTAATCTAATTCGTGTAATTCGATAAAATTAGTGCCAATTTGTGTGTCAATATTAATGCTCTTCCTTTTTATAAAGGTCGCCGGCCTTTTCGGCGGATAATTTAATCCCCTTGATCATGGCCGAACTAAAGCCATTGTGTTCCATCTCATTAAGGCCGGCAATGGTACAACCACTTGGTGATGTTACCTTATCAATTTCCTGTTCGGGGTGCGATGATAGCTGCAATAACAAATCGGCAGCGCCTTTGGCCGTTTGTGCAGCCATTTTCAATGCGTCGCCGGCATGAAAACCAATCTCGGTACCGCCTTGCGATGCAGCGCGGATAGAGCGTAAAAAGAAGGCGATGCCGCAGGCACAAAGCGCGGTAGCTGATGTCATTAATTCTTCATTAATCTGGATGCTTACACCAACGGTATCAAAAAGTGATTTTACCAGGTTAATGTTTTTATTGGTACCGTTATCTGTGGCAATACAGGTCATGGAGTGGCCAATGGCAATCGCAGTATTAGGCATCGCACGCACCACCTGTACGTTTAATTCCAGTTGCTGGCGAATATCGCTGCAGCTAACGCCGGATATTACTGATATCAGGAGTTGTTTTTCGGGCTTAATGGCAGGCCTTATCTCGTCAAGTAATTTATTTAATTGTTGAGGTAAAACTGCCAAAACTATGATATCCGATTTTTTAACGGCTTTTAAATTGTTATCAGTAGTATGGTAGCCTAAAGCGGCGTAATCTGCCAGTGCAGCTACATTTCTGCGTGTAAGTGTTATTTGCTGGGGTTTGCAAATACCTGCTTTAACCAACCCTTTGGCTAACGAAAGCCCGATGTTTCCAGAGCCCAAAATGGCTATTTGCTGTGATGCGTTCATGTGGTTTTACTTAAACGAGTTCCAAATGGTTTGTTGTTCTTTATATTTCCTAAATCGTCGCTTTTGCCAATTATTACAGCTTTTACGCCGCAGGCTATTGCTGTAAATGCATTATCGAGTTTAGGCAGCATACCGCTGTGTATAATTCGTTCCTTTTTTAATTCTTCGTAATGCTCCGGGTTTATCTCCCGTATTAATGAATCTTCATCATCAATATCCTGCAAAACCCCCTTTTTTTCAAAGCAATATATCAGCGTTGTATCATATAACGATGCCAGGTTCACCGCTAATGCCGATGCAATGGTATCGGCATTGGTGTTTAACAACTGCCCTTCGCCATCATGCGTTATCGCGCAAAAAACAGGGGTAAAGCCCGCTTCCATCAATTTGCTTATATTACCCGGGTTGATAGAGTTTTCGTCGATATCGCCTACAAAACCATAATCGATAGTTTTTACCGGGCGTTTTTTTGCTTTTATGAAATTGCCATCAGCGCCTGTAAGCCCTATAGCGTTATTACCAAAACGTTGTAACTGAGCCACTATATTTTTATTGATGAGGCCGCCATATACCATGGTAACCACTTTTAGCGTTTCTATATCTGTTATGCGCCGGCCATCAACAAGCTTCGCTTCAATCCCCAAATCTCCTGCTATTTGTGTGGCTACCTTGCCTCCGCCATGTACCAATATTTTATATCCATCCAGCGTTTCAAAATCTTTCAGGAAATGATATAAGTTTTCGGAGTTATCTATTACATTTCCACCGATTTTGATAACATGCAGACTTTTTTTGCCTGCTATTTCGGTCGATTTAATAGAAACTGTATCACTTTTGTTCATTCTTCACAATAATTTAATACGGCACTTGTTAATTTGACCGCATTTTAAATAGAAATCTGTTAAAAATAAGAAATTATAGTCTATTTCCGGTAAAAATGATTCAAAAATGATTGTTTGGTTACAGTAATGTAAGTTTAAAATTTGATTATGAAATAATTAGTATACATCAATTTAAGGCATTAAACTTGCTGTAAAATTTTCCTATGGATAAAAAGAAAGGTACAAAGCCACGTGTCGTGATCATCGGCGGCGGTTTTGGAGGACTTGAATTAGCAAAGAACCTTAAAAATGCGCCGGTAGATGTACTGCTGCTTGATAAACATAATTACCATACATTTCAGCCCTTGCTGTACCAGGTAGCTGCCGGTTCTATAGCCGCCGATTCTATCGGTTTCCCAATCAGGAGGATTTTTACAAAACAGGAGAACTTCAGGTTTGCGCTTGCAGAGGTTGAACAGATACACCCTGAAACCAACACGCTTACCAGCAATATAGGTACGATATATTACGATTACCTGATTATTGCGACAGGTTCAAATACCAACTTTTTTGGCAACAAGGAAATTGAACACTTTGCTATGCCGATGAAGAATATCCCGGAGGCATTAAACCTGCGTAGTTTGATATTGCAAAATCTCGAAATGTCGTTAGTCACCAAAGATCCGGAAGAGAAAGCAGCTTTGATGACTTTTGTTGTAGTAGGTGGGGGGCCAACCGGCGTAGAGCTATCAGGTGCGCTTGCCGAAATGCGGCAGTTAATTTTGATGAAAGATTATCATGGCTTGCGTAAACATAATATGAAAGTTTACCTGATTGAGGGTAAGGATGTTGTGCTTGGCGCCTTCTCGCCGGCAGCATCGGCAAAAGCGAAAAGGTTTTTGGAAGATATGGACGTTACTATTTACAATAGCGTACACGTGCAAAGCTACGATGGTGTTTTGCTTAAAATAGATGATGGAACAACCATACTTACCCGCAATGTTTTATGGGCTGCAGGCGTAAAAGGCGAGGTACCCGCCGGCTTACCCCCAACTAATATTACAAGGGGTAACCGCATACAAGTTGATGAAATTAATAAAGTAAATGGTTATAGCAATATTTTTGCCATTGGCGATGTATCGGCTATGATTACGGCCGAGACACCGAACGGGCATCCGGGAGTTGCTCCTGCCGCTATCCAGCAGGGGGAGTGGCTTGCCAAAAACCTGGTGCGGATATTGAATAACCAGGCTACTGTACCATTTAAATATAAAGATAAAGGATCGTTAGCTACAATTGGGCGTAACAAAGCTGTGGCCGATTTAGGGAAGTTGCATTTCCAGGGTTTTTTTGCCTGGTTATTGTGGGGCTTTGTGCATTTAATGTCGTTGGCCGGTTTTACCAATAAGGGAATTATATTTTTTAGCTGGGCAATTAACTACTTTAATAAAAACAGCGATAACCGCCTGATTGTACGTTATTTTGATACGGAAACCCGGATGACGGATCCCGAGTCTAAATAAAAACAGTTGATTTAAAACATTGCGGCGTTTATTTTATTAGTAACAAAGTAAACGCCTATGGATCTATTTGTTGTAATTGCTTTATTGGTTATTGTAAGTGCATTTTTTTCCTACTTAAATGCTCGCTTTATAAAACTTCCGGGTACCATCGGAATTGTTTTAATAGCCACCATAGTTTCTATTGCTATACTGATTGTTGATAAGCTGAATCCTGCAACGGCCAGGTACTTAACTACTCTTGCCAAGAATATCGATTTTTCGAAGGTAGTGCTCAATATTATGCTTGGTTTCCTGCTGTTTTCGAGCGCGTTTAACCTCGATGGAAAAAAGCTAAAAAAAGAAATGCGGCCTGTACTAATACTTAGCACATTAGGGGTAATATTATCTACTGCCATTTTCGGTTTTCTATTGTATTACCTGGCCCCCTTTTTTCATATCCACATGCCACTTATTTATTGTCTTTTGTTTGGGGCTTTAGTATCACCTACCGACCCGGTAGCGGTTTCGGCAATTGTTAAAAACTCAAAGTTGCCTGCGCACCTGGAGACTATTATCTCTGGCGAATCGCTGTTTAACGATGGGGTAGGCTTAGTATTATTTGTGATTTTACTTGAAATAACCAATGTAGGCGAAAAAAATATCGAAGCCTCGAAAGTCGCGATACTTATCTTAAAGGAAGTTTTCCTGGGTATAATGGCCGGGGCTGCTTTTGGGTACCTGGCACAACGCCTCATGAAGTCGGTAAAGGATTTTCAAACCATTGTGCTTATCTCTTTGGCTTTGGTAATGGGCTTATCAGTACTGGCTACCATTTTCGAATTTTCTATTCCATTAGCAGTGGTAACCGCAGGTTTGTTTGCCGGAAGCCATTCCATTAACCAGGATAATAAAGAGCGTTCGCATGAATCATTGGAAAAATTTTGGCAACTGGTTGATGAAATGCTGAACACTATTTTGTTTGTGATGATAGGCCTGCAACTTATTAATTTACCGTTTGTAAATAATTATTGGGTTACAGGGAGCATATCTATTGTATTTATATTGATTGCCCGCTGGTTAAGTATCATGTTGCCGCTTACCTTTTTAAGGCGGTCGTTAAAGGTTAATTACAGTAATATTAACGTAATGACCTGGGCCGGCTTAAGGGGAGGTATCTCCATCGCCTTAGCGTTAACTTTGCCAAATACACCCTACCGTCATCTGATCTTATCGGGAAGTTATTTTATAGTTATATTTTCAGTAATAGTTCAGGGATTGACACTTAATGCGATGATAAACAGGGCATCTAAGTACATCGAATAATGCTATTTTAATTTCGACATATAGTTGGCTATCTCGCTTTCAACCGAATCTTCACTTTTGCTTAGTGTATTGATGATATTTTCACGCTCGAGCGCTGATCTATTCTGACTTAGCTTTTGTTTGCCTTGCAAATCGTCGACAATAATTTCAAATGCCACAATGCCTTTTATCATTTTTTGCTTGTAATCGCCGGGCAGGTTATTCCATTGTTGCAAATAACCAGGCTCATAATTGTTTATCATTTTGGCTAACAATTCGACTGTTTCATTTTCCTCGGCTAATAAACTTGCTTTTCCATAGGCGTGTACAGCTAAATAATTCCAGGTGGGTACGTTGTTTTCCTTTTCGTAATTGGCCGGGGATATGTAAGCATGCGGTTCAGTAAATATCACCAATACCGGTTTATTAATGATGCCCAGTGCCTGTGGGTTTGCTTTGGCAAAATGAGATAACAGCGCTACCTTATCATCGCGCTGTTCAATCAAAAAGGGGAGATGCGTAGCAACCGGCACATCATGATCAGCCGTAACTATAGTGGCAAAGCTATAACGTTGCATAAAATTAATGGCTTCCTGCTGGTTTGGAAATTTATTGAAAGCGGGTATGTACATAGTTCTCGAGAATCAAGAGTCAAGAATCAAGAGTTATGATTTTTGCTAAAAAAGTATGTAACTACAAAAGCTAACTACAAGCTTTCCAGCATTTGCTTTAACACAGCCTGAGCAGCCCATACGCGGTTACCCGCCTCATGCACCACAATGCTGTTAGGCCCATCCAAAATCTCGTCAGACAGCTCTAAGTTGCGGCGAACAGGTAAACAATGCATCACCTTAGCATTATTGGTTAATTTCAACTTTTCGTTGGTCAGCATCCATTCCTCATTTTTACCGAGTATATTACCATACGGCTCATAGGCCGACCAGTTTTTTACATAGATAAAATCGGCATCAACTAAGGCCTCATCCTGGTTATAACTGATGGTTGCACCTTGGGTAAAATCGGCACAAAGCTCATATCCTTTAGGCTGTACGATGGTAAAATCAACATCTGCCTTGCACATCCACTCAGAAAATGAATTTGGCACGGCTTGCGGCAGCGGTTTGATATGCGGCGCCCAGGTTAATACAACTTTAGGGCGGGCAGTAGTTTTTAATTCTGTTATAGTAACCAAATCCGCAAGGCTTTGCAAAGGATGGCGGGTAGCCGATTCCAGGCTAACTACCGGTACTTTGCAAAACTCTACAAACTTGTTAAATATCATTTCGCTATAATCTTCTTCGCGGTTACGCAGGCCGGGGAATGAACGCACACCTATAATATCAGCATACTGGCCCATAACACCCGCCGCTTCACGTATATGCTCGACGGTTGTGCCGTCCATTACAACCCCGTCGCGAAGCTCCAATGCCCAGCCTTCTTTATCGATATTAAGCACCATTACATTCATGCCCAGGTTAAGGGCCGCTTTTTGCGTGCTCATGCGTGTACGCAGGCTTGGGTTTAAAAACACCAATGCAAGGGTTTTATTTTTGCCCAATTCCTGGTTGGCATAAGGGTTTTGCTTAAGCGCCAACGCTTCTTTTACAAGGGCATCAATATCAGTAACGTCGTTTACAGAAGAAAATAGTTTCATCAGTCGGGATTATTATATATTGCTATCTATTGATTTAAAACATCTACAAAAGCTTCCAGGAACCTATCGGCATGAGCCCTGGTTAGGTTTAACGCAGGCAATAACCTTACTACGTTAGGTTTCGCTTCGCCTGTAAAAATATGGTGTTTAAATAAAAGTTCTTTACGCGCGTGGGCCAATTCTTCGGGCAATTCAATCCCGATCATCAAGCCACGTCCTCTTACTTCTTTAACCTGCTCCAGTTTTTTAAGTTCCTTTATAAGGTACTCGCCAACGGTGGCAGCATTTTGCATTAGGTTGTCCTGTTCCATTACTTCCAGCACGGCTAATCCGGCGGCACAAGCCAAGTGGTTGCCACCAAACGTGGTGCCCAGCATGCCATACGCAGGCTGTATTTTTGGCGAAATAATGATACCGCCAACCGGGAAACCATTCCCCATTCCTTTGGCCATGCTATATATATCGGCATCAACTCCTGCAAAATCCTGCGAGAAGAATTTGCCGGTACGCCCGTAACCGCATTGTACCGAGTCGGCTATAAAAACGGCATTGTATTCATCGCAGAGCGACCTGATTTTTTGCAGAAATCCCTCAGGAGCAACCTGGATACCGCCAACGCCCTGGATGCCTTCGATAATTACAGAGGATATTTCGTTTTCGGCAAAAGCCTGAGCTAAAGCAGTTTCATCTGCCCATGGCAAAAATATCACATTATCGGTTTCGTTGACAGGAGCAACGATTTTTGGGTTATCAGTAACCGCGACTGCTAATGATGTACGGCCATGAAATGCTTTGGTAAATGCGATGACTTTCTTTTTACCATTATAAAATGATGCCAGTTTCAAAGCATTCTCGTTTGCTTCGGCACCCGAGTTACACAAGAAAAGTTGATAGTCTTCTTTACCCGATACCTTACCTAATTTGGTGGCCAGCTCTTTTTGGATAGGGATTTCGATAGAGTTGGAGTAAAAACCCAGTTTGTGCAGTTGATCTTCTAATCGTTTTACATAGTGGGGATGCGTATGGCCGATAGATATTACAGCGTGACCGCCGTACATATCAAGATATTCATTGTCCTGGGCATCGTACACAAGGCTACCCTGGCCTCTTACTATATTTATAGGATTGATTGGATATACGTCGAATAATTTCATTTTCGTTGAGCTTAAAGCAGAAGGCTGAAGGCCAAAAGCTTTTATTTTCTAATTGTTTTAATAAGGCTAATCAGTATTGCCTTAACTTCATTTATTAGCGCATTTGTTTGCTGAAACAAATCCTGGTTATTGTCGGCAACTGTCTTTAGCCTTTCAGCTTAAAAAGCAGTCGCCTTAAGTCGTAGTCCTGCGCGCTCATCCAGTCCGAACATTAAGTTCATGTTTTGTACTGCCTGGCCCGATGCGCCTTTAAGTAAATTATCCATAATGCTGACAATGAATATTTTATTGCCATGTTTTTGTACTTGAATAAAGCATTTGTTGGTATTTACAATTTGCTTTAAATCGATGTTCCTGTTGGTAACGTGGGTAAATGGATGTCCCTCGTAATAGTTTTGATATAGCGCTAAAGCTTCATCTTCGCTTAAATCACTTTCTGTGTATATCGATGCGATGATACCACGTGTAAAGTCACCACGGTAAGGCACAAAGTTGATGGCTTTATCGAAACCAGACTGTAGCTGCTTTAAAGATTGCCCTATCTCATTCAAATGCTGGTGATTAAATACCTTGTAAACAGATAAGTTATCATTACGCCATGTAAAGTGCGAGGTGGCTGCCAGGCTTTGGCCTGCACCTGTTGAACCGGTAGTCGCTGTGATATGTACTTCGTTATTTAGCAACCCTTTTGATGCCAGGGGCAACAATCCCAATTGTAAACAAGTAGCAAAACAGCCCGGGTTGGCTATGTTTTCTGCTGTTTTAATAGCCTCACGATTCAACTCTGGCAAACCGTATGTAAAGTTTTTGGTTTTAAGTTTCGAGTTTTGAGTTAAGCGAAAATCCTGGCTCAGGTCAATAATTTTAACGCTATCGGGAATATCATTTGCATCCAAAAACTTTTTGGCATCACCATGACCTACGCAAAGAAAAAGTACATCCACATTGGTTGTAAGCTCGGCAGCGAATTTCAAGTCAGTATCCCCAAACAGATCGGTATGCACCTCGTAAATATAATTGCCCGCATTGCTGTTACTATGTACAAATGCAATATCAACATTAGGGTGGTTAATGAGTATCCGCAATATTTCGCCGCCGGTATATCCCGCACCGCCTATAATGCCTGCACGTATAGCCCCCCGCCCCCCTGAAGGGGGAGTTGAACTATTTGTTATATCTTTTAAATTATCAGTCATAATATCAATTATTAAGGGGGTTAGGGGGCAACATTGATCCTGTCATTATTTGTTGATGGATATGAATATAAAATAAACTCCAGGTCACTTTGATCGTTGTTGCTGATGAAGTGTTTTTGCCCTGGTAATATTTCGATGCCTTGCTCTGGCTTTAAAACGGTCGTTTCTCCATCAATGGAAAAAGTTGCCCGCCCTTTCAAAATAAAGAACAATTGAGTTGCCTTTTCATGGTAATGTAATTGTTCGGCCGTGTCTGGCGGCATTAGCTCCTGTTTTACAGATAATGCCTCGGTATCAATAAAAGTCCAGCCGTGGCAGTCGTCACCCCAGTTATAATGCTTCAGGCATTCTCCTTTTGAAAAGGGTGCCCCCCTGCCCCCTAAAGGGGGAGTAGGAATAGCGTTAATATTTTCTTTATCTGCCATGATTAGTCTTGAGCAATTTGCGCTCCCCCTTCAGGGGGCTGGGGGGCATTTACTTTGTGATAGATCATTACCTGGTTGCCAAATATTTTCGAGAAACCTTTAACGTCTTCGCCGCTCCACGAGTTGTTCATCTCGCCGTAGCTACCAAATTTATTCGACATCAAATCATGATCCGATTCGATACCTACAACCTGGAAACGGTATGGATGTAATTGAAGAAATACTTTACCGCTTACGTTTGCCTGGGTATCGCTCAAAAAGGCCTCCATGTTGCGCATAATTGGGTCATGGAACTGGCCTTCATGCAGCCAGTTACCGTAGAATGCAGAAAGCTGATCTTTCCATGATAGCTGCCATTTAGTTAGCACGTGTTTTTCTAAAGTATGGTGAGCCTTTATAATTAACATTGGCGCAGCAGCCTCAAAGCCTACCCGGCCTTTAATGCCGATAATGGTATCGCCAACGTGAATATCCCTGCCAATGCCATATGGCTGCGCTATAGCCTGCAAAGCCTGGATGGCTTTGGTTGGGTGATCATATTTTTCACCGTTAATACCAACTAATTCACCTTTTTCAAATTCAAGTACAAGGTCTTTTACTTCAGATTCGGTTACCTGGGTAGGCCAGGCTTCTTCGGGCAACCCTAAGTTCGACGTAAGGGTTTCTTTACCACCAACAGATGTTCCCCAGATACCTTTGTTAATGGAGTATTTAGCTTTCTCGAAGTTCATCTCCACTCCATGATCTTTCAGGTATTGGATTTCCTCTTCACGGCTCAATTTCAAATCGCGGATAGGGGTGATGATCTTTACTTCGGGAACCAGGATGTTAAAGATCATATCGAAACGTACCTGGTCGTTACCGGCGCCTGTGCTGCCGTGGGCAACAAACTCGGCGCCAATTTCTTTGGCGTAGTTGGCTATAGCTGTAGCCTGGCTCACACGCTCGGCACTTACCGAAAGCGGGTAAGTATTGTTTTTCAATACATTACCATAAATCAAAAAGCGAACACAGGTATCATAAAAGTTTTTGGTTTCATCAACCACATGGTGCGATGTAACGCCCATTTTATAAGCGCGTTCTTCCACCCCTTTTAGTTCTTCGTCGCTAAAGCCGCCGGTGTTTACAATTACCGAATGAACTTCATAACCCAGATCCTGTGTTAAATATATACAGCAAAATGAGGTGTCTAATCCGCCGCTGTATGCTAATACTACTTTCTTTTTCATTTTTTGAGGCTTAAAGCTAAAAGCACAAGGCTTAAAGCTTTTTATGTTTGTTTGGTGATTTTTCTGTTCTTAGTTTTCAAGGTGGCCAATGCGTTTCTTAATCGCATTTTCAATACGCTCCAATAATGTGGCTTTGTGCGTAATGCGTTTCATCTTTTCCTCGTCCTGTTTCATTTTTTCGGCAGGGTCAAAAAGCATGGCGGTGCACATGCAGTTTTTGCGGCCTTTGCTCATCAGGATGTCGTAATTAACGCAGCTTTTGCAGCCGGCCCAAAAGTTTTCGTCCTGCGTAAGCTCGGAGTAGGTCACTGGTTCGTATCCAATTTCTGAGTTTATTTTCATTACCGCCAGCCCGGTGGTTAATCCGAATATTTTGGCTTCCGGGTATTTTTTGCGTGAAAGCTGGAAAATGGCATGTTTTATGGCTTTTGCTAAACCCACTTTACGAAAGTTTGGGTTAACAATTAGGCCCGAGTTAGCTACGAAGTCGCCGTGGCTCCAGGTTTCAATATAGCAGAAACCAGCCCAGGTACCGTCTTTATGCAAGGCGATAACTGCTTTGCCTTCCAGCATTTTGTTGGCAACATATTCTGGCGAGCGTTGCGCAATACCCGTTCCGCGCGCTTTGGCCGACTCGGCCATTTCGTCGCAAATCATTGTGGCATAATCTACATGCTGTGCTGTAGCAACCTGAATATCAAAATCTTGTATGGTCATTTAAATAGATAATTACCGTTAAATTAATTGGCTTTTGATCGCCTTAATAATTAGATGGCTTTTTTACAAAGAAGTTTAACAACTTTTTTGTGGGGTTTAGTACGGGAAATTAATTCAAACCCTTGGCATATAGGGCCTTCGTCGGGAAGGGCAGGATAAAAAAACAGTTGAACCCAAAGCAGCGGCAATGGGAGCGAATGATGCTCTTGTTGCGGGCTTATTTAAGCTTGGTTGATTCATTTTTTTGAGGTATTACTGTGTTTTTAATTTGGGTGCAAATTAGGCCATAAATTTTTACTTATACAAGAAAAAACGTACTTTATAACATTTAAATGGAAATGAGGTGATCTGGCCGATATTATCCCTTTGAAAAATAGTAAAGTAAAGTTATCGCTATTTAATTCTGACGAGCCATGAAATGCTGTGAAAATGATATACAAATACCCACAATTATGCAAAAAAGACGATACAAAAGTTCAATTAATTTCAACTTTTGTGATACTAATTAACACTTTTACGAACCTACCGGTAAATCAATGAATTTGAAGACGGGCTGGTGTACTGGATGACTTTATTTTCCCTGCGCGATGAGCCCGATGGCGTCTTCGCGGGACTTATTTTCAATGGCCATTACAAATTCTATCGGGCCGCCGCCTTTGCCGCAGCCAAAACATTGGAACATATTTTTTTCTTCGTAAACCATTAATGAGGTAGCCTGGTCTTTATGGAAGGGGCACTTGCCTTTAAGCGCTTTCCGGCTTACTTCGAGCAGGATATATCTGGAAACGATTTGTACGAGGTTGGGTTGGACAGGGGTAGAGATAGATTCTGACATAAACGTATAAGATTCGCGAAAATAAGAATTAATCTGCCAGGGGCTAAAACTTTTCGTTACTTAATCAGGATGCTTGGGGATTGTGAACTGAAGAAAGAATACTTATTTTGGCAAAACGCAAATCTGTTTAAATATATAAGTCATTTTTTGGATGAAGCGTACATCGACAACCAATTGCCATATTTAACATTTTAACATTTACCTATGGATCGCGTAGCATTTAAAATGAAGCTTTTTCCCGGCTTTGAGCAGGAGTACAAAAAACGCCATGATGAAATATGGCCCGAATTATCGGCGCTGCTAAAAGATACAGGGATAAGCGATTACGCCATCTTCCTGGATGAGGACACTAATAATCTGATAGGCGTTTTGAAAGTAGCCGATAAGACCATGCTCGATACACTGCCCGCAAATGCCATTATGCAAAAATGGTGGGCCTATATGGGCGATATTATGGAAAGTAATCCCGATAACTCGCCGGTAAGTACCCCGCTAAGAGAGGTTTTTTACCTGCCATAAGTATTTAACTTTATGAAAAACTTAGTGCGTAAAAATATATGTTTAAGCTTGTTGCTGATAGTGGTGATCATGCTATCATCTTTTATGCTGACAAAACCAGCCGATAAGCCAACATTTTATGTGGTAGGCGATTCCGGTCTGGCGGAAGACGCATGTGATGCGTCTCTACAATATTTCATCATTTGAACGACTATATTATGTTTGTCCCCCAGCTACCTTGCAGGCACAAAAAGTACAGCATCTGCAACGGTTACCCCGTCGGCATTTTTGTTGGAGATTTGTACGTAAGCCTGCTTGCTTTTTGATAAACTGTATAATCCCAAAGCAACCCATTCGCCCGACGTTTGTCCTTCAACCTGGATAGCCCCCTGGTCAATTATCTTTTCGGTTGCGTTTGTTCCGTCAAAAATGGTAATGTGTGTTTTTGCTGAAGCATTTTTGGCTTTTGGGAAATAAGCGTACACATTATAGCTGCCATTTTTAACAATATCCGGCCTGAACTTAACTGAATTAACGGGGCCTGCTTTGGCCGTATCAATAAAATAAGTTGGGCCATAACCGCCCGATTGTGCAATCTTCCAATCCCCGGTAATCTGAACGTGAGCGGTATCATCATTATCAACCAATACCTCTGGTGTCCTGCCGTCTGCCAGTGGATTGTTTTTCAATAGCTTCTGCACCGCTGTAACGTCTACCATTTGCACAGCTATTTTTCTGTCGATAGCCTGGCATGCGGCAACGGCAGCCGACTGGCCCAACACCATAAATACCGGTTCCATGCGAATGGAACCGTAAGCAATGTGCGACGCCGAAAGGCAAACCGGCACTAAAATATTTGTAGCCTCTGCCGGTTTCGGAACAATGGCCCGGTACGATACCGGGTAGGGGCCAAAACCGCCCACTTCAACATTGCCTTCATTTTTAGCCATCCCATCAACCACCTGCCTGTCGCAATTGTGCGAGTCCATGGTATAAGCGGCCATGCCGATACCATCATTGGCAACCTCTTTTCCCTGGCAGTATTGCTGGGTCATTACCAGTTGGCCTATCATCCTGCGGGCCTCCCTGATATAAAGCTGGGGAGTCCAGTTTCCATTATCTGTATATTCGTCTTTTGGGTAGCCCCATTGTTTCATTTCATTACGTATGTTAGCCGGTATCCGCGGATCGTTACCAAGGAAATATAAAAAGCCTTTTGTATAGGTTTCATGCGCTTGCTGGATTTTTAACCGTTTTTGATAATCAGCCTCGGGGTATTCCCAGTTCATGCCTATCATATCAGTAGAAAAACCACCTTTATTATTAATATCAGTTTTTCCATTCGGCATTTTGCTTATGATAAGCACATCGTTAATTGATTTCCAAGGGTCTTTTTCCTTTAAGCGAAGCAGCAATTCATATTTTTGAGGATCATAATTTTTCGGCTTTGCAATATCTATCCGATTTTCAGGTACATTGGTTAAGGTAATACGAAAGTTATAAGCCTGTACTTTTTTATCGCCCGAGCCTTTCGTTTGTAAGCCGTCGCCGGATATTCCCCATAATAAACCGCTTTTCGGGTCGCCGGGTATTTTATATGGGTCGATGCCGTCGGGAAACTGGTGCCCGTCCATTACTTCAACACCGTTTATGGTTTCATGGTACTGGCTGTTTGCCTCGCGCCCAACCGTGTAAGAAACGCCCGAGCGGGCCATCAAATCACCTTCGTAGGTGCAGTCAATAAACTCCTTTGCTTTAATCGTTATATTGGTTACTGCGGTAGGTTTCAATGAATTTTCAACTACCATTCCGGTTACCAGGTTGCCGTGCTTAGTTACTTTGATAAGACGGTTTTGCATTAAAACGGTAAATCCGGCTGTTTTCACATATTGGTTAAAAATAGCCTCGGCCACCTTTGGCTCAAATATCCATTGCTCAAATTTTCCGTAATGCTGCCCAATCTTCCTGTAAAAATCCCTGGCCAGGCCGGTCACCACATATTTATTGCCGATATCGGTATAGCCTAAGCCGCCCGATGTCATGCCGCCCAAATGATTCCCCGGCTCAACCAATACCACTGTTTTACCCATTTTTTTTGCTGTGTACGCCGCTATTACACCGGCACAGGTGCCGCCATATATGCACACGTCGGTTTCAATCGCTTTGGTGCTTTGTGCGCGGGCGGGCAGTATCGCACAAAAATGAGTTACTATGATTAGCAGGATTATTACTTTAAAATTCCTCATAGTTGTTTGTTTAATTAGTTGAATGGTCAGGCAAGTGAAACCGGTTATGCTTATTTGGGTACCTGTACCGCACTGTCGTTAATTATAAACGGGTGCTGTTGCAGCATACGGTAAATTTCGGCCCCTGCCAGTAAAACTGGTCCGTAGCCGTGTGCGGCATAATTATTTACCGGGCGGTAATAATAAAAAGCGGGATCGAAACCCATGCCGGTACCAACGCAGGTACCTTCAACCTGGCCCTTATCATTTACCCTGGTGCTCACCGCGTTCCAGGCAAGCAACGCCGCAGGGCCGTAAGCTTTGGCATCCAGCCAGCCTTTGTCAATGGCCCTGGCAAAACAATAGGCGTAAATAGCCGTCGCCGAAGTTTCGAGGTATGAGTCGTTCCGGTCGAGTAGCTGGTGCCATAAACCGGTGGCATCCTGGCGCTGCGCAAGCCCGGCAGCATGTTTTTTCAATATTTCTAATAAAACCGCTCGTCCGGCATGGTCTTCCGGTAGTGCATCAAGTAATTCAATGGTAGTTAAAATAGCCCATCCGTTTGCCCTGGCCCAATGAAACTGGGGGTGCGGGTCCATATGCTGAACCCAGCCATGCATAAATAATCCGCGTTCCGGGTTAAACATTCGTTTGCTGAATAATTGGTATTGCTTCACAGCTTCGTCAAAATACTTTACATCGCCGGTAAGCGTGCCCATTTGTACCAAAGCCGGAAGGCTCATGTACATATCATCAAGCCATAGGGTATTGGGGTGTGGCCGGTTGCGGGCCAGCGTTCCATCGGCCAGGCGAAATTGTTTTGTGAGGATATAATTGATATAGTTGTCAATTATCGGTCGTAAATCGGCCTTTACTGCCCCGGTTTTTACAGCTTTGATCATCGCCGCGGCCATTGAGCCTGCATCGTCAAGCGCCTCGGGCGCGATTACCGATTTTACGGGCGTTGCAGACTGGGGGGACGTTTTTAGGTAGGTTTTAAAGGCAGCAACAGCGTTACCAATATAACTCAACCGGTTTACGGTGTAGTCTGTAAATTTACTATCCCCGGTTGCTGCGCCTGCCTCCAGCATCCCGGTGTAAGTAACGCCCCATTCATAACTGATCAGCCTGAAATCGCCATCGGCAAAAACGCTGTTGGCGTTTACGTTGGCCAAATTATTGATAGCCTGGCCGCCCGGTTTGGCAATAAGCTGATAGGGGGTAACTGTATCCAGGTAATGGTATACTTTATCCAGCACGGCTTTAACATCGGCTTGTTTGGTTTCTCCGTAAGGCGTTATGTAGGCCGGCTTAAGCAAATGTAATGGTGAGGTGGCATCGTTGTTTTTTAAAACCGTAGTTTGACCATAACCTGTAAATGCCATTGATTGTATTAAAAGCGTGATAGCAAAGCAGTTTATAACAAATTGCAAACGCGGGCAATTGCCGGGTGTATTGTTAAATTGGCTCATTAAATAACGTAATTGGTTGATGTATTCGGTTATAAAGTTATGATAATAGATGTTTTTAGGGGGAAAATTAAGTCAAAATTCAAAAATCAAAATTCAAAAAGGTTTTGGGTTTAATTGTGACAAGCAGCCTTAAAAAAAGCGGGCCATCATAGCTTGTCCTTACTCATTGGGGATTGGAATTTACATAAACATTCGATTGAATGCTGGCTACGACTCACCCCGACGAGGCTCCGCCCGTCTGCCCCTCTCTCCGACTTCGTCGCATAGAGGGGCGAAAAAAAATTGGAGACACCCTCTTTGCGGCTTTAGCCGGAGGGTCGGCCAGCGTAGCGTAGCCGGGGTGAGTCTTCGCCGCCATGCAATATACCCTATTACCCCTTTCAGAGCCTATCGCATGATAATCAACAGGATAGCGTAAGGGCATAGTATCCTCTTTACAACCTTTCGTATAGCGATAAATTTAACGCTCAAAAAAATTAAATTTTAAAACAATTTCTTTAATATTTGTTTTATTTGCTGGCTAATTGCCGATGCTTTATTGTGCCTGAAAAATATTTTCTTTTTAGTATTTCAGTCTTAATTTTTTAGAAATTTATTCTCGCTTTTGTATTTACAATAATGGATTTAACCATGTGTTGTTTCGCTTGTTTGTGCAGAAGCTGTTTTAAATAAACGGATCACAATTAAACTCTTCCCATGAAGGACGACATTTTAGAAAACATCTTGAATGAAACCGGCGTAACACCACATGCCGACACAGATTCCCTTGACCTTAAAGAATTACTTAAAGTGCTGTCGCTTGTAAAGGGGGGCAGGCTTAATGTACGGATGCCGGTAACCCAGGCGGGCATCAACGGCCGCATTTGCGAAGTGCTCAATGACATTATCGATATGAATGAGCGTTTTGTAGCCGAGATATCTGCTGCAGAAAAAACCATTGGCAAACGGGGCAACCTGGGCAAGCGCATTGAGCTATCGGATGCCAAGGGCGAATGGGCCAGCGGTGTAAACTCATTAAACAACCTTATCGAAGACCTTACTTCGCCTACGCTGGAAATTGCGGGGATGATTAACTCTGTTGCCAACGGAGATTTATCTAAACATATCCCCTTAGAGATTAAAGGCCATCCGCTGAAAGGGGAGTTCCTGCGGATAGCCAAGGAATCAAACCAAATGCTTTCCAAACTCCAGCTATTCTCCATGGAGGTTACCCGGGTAGCCCGGCAGGTAGGTTCGGAAGGTAAACTGGGCGAGCAGGCCAAAATTAAAGGCGTAGCAGGCGTTTGGGCCGAACTTACCGACTCGGTAAACCAAATGGCCGGTAACTTAACGGCCCAGGTGCGTAACGTAGCGGCGGTAACCACAGCCGTTGCCAAGGGCGACCTTTCGCGCAAGATCACGGTGGAGGCCAAAGGCGAGATCCTGGAGCTGAAAAATACCATCAATACGATGGTGGATCAGCTCAACTCTTTCTCATCCGAGGTAACCCGTGTGGCGCTCGAGGTAGGTACCGAAGGTAAGCTGGGCGGCCAGGCCAAGGTACCAGGCGTTGCGGGTACCTGGAAAGATTTAACAGATTCTGTAAACCGTATGGCGGGTAACCTTACCTCGCAGGTACGTAATATAGCCGGTGTGACCACTGCGGTAGCCAACGGCGACCTTTCTAAAAAAATTACGGTTGACGTAAAGGGCGAAATGCTGGAGCTGAAAAAAACCATTAATACGATGGTGGATCAGCTCAACTCCTTCGCATCCGAGGTAACGCGTGTGGCGCTCGAGGTGGGTACCGAAGGTAAACTGGGCGGCCAGGCCCGTGTGAAAGGAGTAGGCGGTGTGTGGAAAGACCTTACCGACTCGGTAAACCAGATGGGTAGTAACCTGACCGACCAGGTACGTAATATTGCGGGTGTAACCACCGCCGTGGCCAAGGGCGACCTTTCGCGAAAAATTACGGTGGATGCGAAAGGTGAGTTGCTGGAATTGAAAAATACCATCAATACGATGGTGGATCAGCTTAACTCCTTCTCTTCGGAGGTAACGCGTGTGGCGCGTGAGGTAGGCTCCGAAGGTCAGTTAGGCGGCCAGGCCAATGTGCCGGGGGTAGGCGGTACCTGGAAGGATTTGACAGACTCGGTAAACCAGATGGCCGGTAACTTAACCGGGCAAGTACGTAACATTGCCGAGGTAACCACCGCGGTGGCCAAAGGCGACTTATCCAAAAAGATTACGGTTGACGTACAGGGCGAGATGCTGGAACTGAAGATCACCATCAATACGATGGTGGATCAGCTGAACTCCTTCGGATCTGAAGTAACGCGCGTGGCACGGGAGGTAGGTTCGGAAGGGCAGCTGGGCGGCCAGGCCAATGTGCCGGGTGTAGGCGGTACCTGGAAGGATTTAACTGATTCGGTAAATAAAATGGCCGATAACCTTACCTCGCAGGTACGTAACATAGCCGAGGTAACCACTGCCGTGGCCAAGGGCGACCTTTCGCGAAAGATCACCGTAAATGCTAAGGGTGAGTTATTGGAACTTAAAGATACAATCAACACCATGGTTGACCAGTTGCGCGGTTTTGCATCCGAAGTAACCCGCGTGGCCCGCGAAGTAGGTTCCGAAGGCCAGTTAGGCGGCCAGGCCAATGTGCCGGGTGTGGATGGTACCTGGAAGGATTTGACCGACTCGGTAAACAAAATGGCGGGTAACCTTACCGCGCAGTTAAGAAATATAGCTGACGTATCCATTGCGATTGCAAACGGCGATTTATCCAAAAAAATTACGGTTGACGTTAGGGGCGAGATATTACAGCTGAAGGAGACCATTAATACGATGGTTGATCAGCTGCGTGGTTTTGCATCCGAAGTAACGCGTGTTGCGCGCGAGGTAGGTACCGATGGTAACCTTGGTGGCCAGGCCTTTGTGCCGGGCGTTGCGGGTACCTGGAAGGATTTGACCGATTCGGTAAACCAGATGTCGAGTAATTTAACATCGCAGGTGCGTAACATTGCCGAGGTAACCAAGGCGGTGGCCAGCGGCGACCTTTCAAAAACGGTTATCATCGACGTGAAGGGCGAGATCATGGACCTTAAAAATACCATCAACACGATGGTGGATCAGCTTAACTCTTTCGCGTCCGAAGTAACGCGTGTTGCGCGTGAGGTAGGTACCGAGGGTAAGCTGGGCGGCCAGGCGCACGTAAAAGGTGTGGCCGGTACCTGGAAAGATTTAACTGACTCGGTAAACCAGATGGCATCCAACCTTACCGGACAAATTCGCGGTATTGCCAAGGTGGCTACCGGTATTGCCAAAGGTAACCTGAAACAGCGTTTGTCCATCAACGCTTTAGGCGAGGTGGCCCAGCTTACAGATACCATTAACGAAATGATTGATACCCTGGCGGTTTTTGCCGACGAGGTAACCACGGTAGCCCGCGAGGTAGGTGTGCAAGGCCGTTTGGGTGGGCAGGCCAGCGTACCGGGCGCTTCAGGTACCTGGAAGGATTTGACTGAAAACGTAAATCAGCTGGCCCAAAACCTTACTGTACAGGTACGTTCCATATCTGAAGTAGCCTCGGCGGTAACCAAGGGTGACCTTACCCGTACCATACGTGTGGAGGCTAAAGGCGAGCTGGAAGCGTTAAAGGATACCATTAACCAGATGATTGCCAACCTGAAAGGTACTACCTTACGTAACCACGAGCAGGATTGGCTAAAATCAAACCTGGCCAAATTTGCGCAAATGTTGCAGGGACAGCGCGACCGGAACGCGGTGGCCAACAAAGTATTATCGGAACTTGCCGAACTGGTGAATGCCCGTTACGGCGCGTTTTATATACTGGAGCAGCCCGAAGCGGCGGACGAGCCCAAACTGAAGCTTTTCGCGGGTTATGCGCAAAAGAGCCGCAAACTCATCAACCAGGAATTTTCGCTTAGCGAAGGGCTGGTAGGGCAGTGCGCAACCGATAAGGAAAGGATAAGGCTGGCCAATGTACCAAATGAATATTTACAAATCAGTTCTGGCATAGGCAATGCCGCACCTATCGACCTGGTGATATTGCCGGTACTGTTTGAAAATAATGTAAAAGCGGTTATCGAGCTGGCCTCTTTTGAAAACTTCAGCGATACCCACATCGACTTCCTGGATCAACTTACCGAAAGTATCGGTATCGTGTTAAACAACATTGAAACCAATACCCGTACCGAAGAATTGCTAAGCCAATCGCAATCATTGGCCAGCGAGCTTTCGGCGCAGCAGGAAGAGTTAAGAAGGGCGAATGACGAGCTGCATGATAAAGGCCGCTCGTTGGAGGAAAAGGCCGAGCAACTTACGCTTACCTCCAAATATAAATCGGAGTTCCTGGCCAATATGTCGCATGAGCTGCGCACGCCGCTTAACAGCTTATTGATCCTGGCCCAGCAGTTATTTGAAAACCCCGAAGGTAACCTTACCGAAAAGCAAAGAATGTTTGCCAAAACCATCCACTCATGCGGCGATGACCTTATCCAGCTGATTAATGATATCCTCGATCTGTCGAAGATTGAATCGGGTGTAATAGCGGCGGATGTGATGCCGGTTAGCTTTAAAGAGATAGCGTCCTTTGCCGAATCAACCTTTAAACCGATATCCGAAGCTAAAAACCTGAAATTTGAGATTGAAGTAGAGGAAACCCTGCCCGAAATGATGGAGACCGATATGCAGCGCCTTAACCAGATCCTCAAAAACCTGCTCTCCAACGCGTTTAAGTTTACCGAAAAAGGACGGGTTAAACTTCATATTTTCCGCCCTGCTGTAGATCATGAAAACCCTATTGGCCTGCCTGGCGAAGTCATCGCATTTTCTATCGAGGATTCGGGCATCGGTATTTCTAAAAATACGCAGGGTATCATTTTTGAAGCCTTTCAGCAGGCCGAAGGTTCAACCAGTCGTAAATATGGCGGTACCGGGCTTGGCTTATCCATCAGTAAAGGCTTCGCCGAACTGCTGGGCGGAACCATTACCGTGGGCAGCGAATTGGGCAAAGGCAGTACATTTACGCTTTACCTGCCATTGAAATATAAAGAAGAGAAAACACCTGTGGTGAAAATCAAGGAAAATCTTTCGGTATCGCACCTGCGTACCAGCCTGGCCGAAACAGCCGAAATGGTAATAGATGATGACCGCCACAATATAGTAGCCGAAGATAAAGTATTACTGGTTGTGGAGGATGACCTGCGCTTTACAAAAATCCTGATAGATAAAGCCCATGACATGGGCATAAAAGTGCTGGTAGCCATAAGTTATCTCGAGATTTTTGATAACATCCTCAAATACAACCCGATTGCCATCACGCTTGATGTAAACATGCCCGAATCAAACGGCTGGAAGATCCTTAAATTGCTTAAGAGCGATATCAATTTGAGGCATATCCCGGTACACGTAATATCGGGCGAGGATAACAGGGTAATGGCACACAAACTCGGCGCCAAATCATTTAGCCTTAAACCGCTGTCAAATACATCGTTACAGGATTTAATTACAGGTATAGTAAGCTTCCACGAGCATGCCAAAAAACGGGTGCTGGTGATAGAAGATAACGAAACTGAACTTAGCAGGCTTTCTGAATTGTTATCAAGCGACAGGGTAGAGGTTGTGGGTGCCGGTACTGCTAAAAAAGCATTGTCGGTACTTAAAAAGGAGATGTTTGATTGTATCATTATGGATTTTGTGCTGCCCGATGCAAACGGCCTGGACCTGATCACTAAAATAAACCTGTTAAAACAACAGCAAACTACCATCCTGCTGCATTCTGCCCGCGATTTTACCCAGGATGAGCTCATTCAGCTTAAACGCCTCAACCATAAAATTATCACTAAAACTTCGTCGTCACATGTTTACCTGTTAGAGGAGATATTGGTGCTGCTGCATGTTGATAAAAAATATATCAGCGAAAGTAAACTGAAAATGATTGACAGTGTACGCAACCAGGCAGATGTGCTCGACGGCAAAAAAGTACTGGTTGTTGACGACGACGTGCGTAACCTGTTTGCTTTAACCGCTGTATTTGAACGATCAAAAATAGAAGCGATTACTGCCGAAAGCGGGCGCGAGGCACTGGAAATATTAAATAAGGATAAAACAATTGATATTGTACTGATGGATATCATGATGCCTGAAATGGATGGGTACGAAACAATACAGATCATCCGCAAAGAGGCGCGGAATAAAAACCTGCCGATAATTGCGGTTACGGCCAAAGCCATGATTGGCGACAGGCAAAAATGTATCGCGTCGGGGGCATCAGATTATATCACCAAACCTGTAAAAACCGATCAGTTGTTATCCCTGATGCGGGTATGGCTCATTAAATAATAATATCGATAATAAAGTACTTATACGCGCAAAATGGACGATACCAGTATCATTAAGATTCTGTTGGTTGATGATAACGAAAATAATTTACTATCGATGAGGGTAGTGCTGGAAAAAGATCAGTATGCTTTTTCCAGTGCCACCTCCGGGCGCGAAGCGCTCCGGATCCTGCTAAAGGAGGATGATTTTTCGCTCATCCTGCTGGATGTAAAAATGCCCATGATGGACGGGTACGAAACTGCCGAACTTATTTACCAGCGGGATAAACTACGGCACATTCCCATTATTTTTATAACTGCGCACGATTATGAAGAGGCCGCTATATTTAAGGGTTACAAAGCCGGTGCGGTAGATTTTGTGCGGAAGCCGTTTAATCCGGAGATCCTGCGGTCGAAAGTGGCGGTGTTTACCGAGCTATACCAGAAAAACCGGCTGCTGAAGCAGCAGGAAGAAAAACTGCAGCTGATTAATAACGACCTTATCCAGCTTAACCAGGAGTTGGAACAACGCGTACTTGAACGCACCATTGCACTGGAGAACCTGAACCATGAACTTAAGGCCCTTAACTTATCAAAAGATAAGTTCCTGTCGGTCATTTCGCATGATTTGCGTAATCCACTGACATCGCTGCTGGCCTCGTCAGAAAACTTAAAAAGGGACGCTGATAAGCTGAAACCAGAGCAAATTAAACTGTTATCGGGCATCATCAACCGCACTTCCAACAAAATACTTAGTCAACTGAATGAACTTGTTGAATGGGCCAAAAATCAGCGCGAAAAAACAAGTTTTCAGCCTGTAAAGTTGCATCTGCCTCACGGTATTAACGAATCGCTTGACCTGTTACGCGAAACAGCTAATCAAAAAGAGATCAGCCTTGAAAATGAGGTTGATGAAGATATTTATATCATGGCTGATGCCCTGATGTTTCGCTCTGTGTTGCAAAACCTGGTAACCAATGCCATCAAATATACACCACACGGTGGTGGCGCAGTGAAAGTTTCTGCCTGTATATCAGGCGATATGGTCGAGATATGTATTCGCGATAATGGCGTAGGGATGGCCGAAAGTACTAAGGCCATGCTTTTTGGCAATAGCAGCCAAACCTCTATTTTAGGAACCAATATGGAAAAAGGCAGCGGGCTGGGCCTTTTACTGGTAAAGGATTTTATAACCGCCCACGGAGGTGCCATCAACGTAGATACCGAGGTAGACAAAGGCACCTGTTTCCGGTTTACGTTACCACATTTTACAGAACAGCCGGAGTTGTAAAATGGGAGCGACAATCAGATACGCTCCGCCGGAAAAGACCAATGAACTAATGAACCAGTAAACCAATGAACCAAACACAAACGTTTGTGTAAGGGCGATCAAAAACCATTTGTTATTTTAAATTTGTAGCACGGCACGCTTGCTATAAATTTATTTTACATCACACATGAAAAAAACGGTCCTCTTATTTCTTTTTATCATATCAGCGGGTATAGCCGGTGCGCAGCAAAGGCATGTTTTCTCATTAAGCAAAACCGATTTTTTGCTTGATGGCAAACCATTCCAGATCATTAGCGGCGAAATGCACCCGGCAAGGATTCCCAAAATGTACTGGCGCCAGCGCATCCAAATGGCGAAGGCCATGGGCTGTAATACCATTGCCGCTTACGTTTTTTGGAACTACCTGGAACATCAGCCGGGAGTATTCGATTTTACAACCGAAAACAGGAATATTGCCGAATTTATTGGTATGTGTAAACAGGAGGGTATGTGGGTACTGTTGCGCCCCGGTCCGTACGTTTGCGCCGAGTGGGATTTTGGTGGATTGCCGCCATACCTGTTGAAAATACCAGATATTAAAATACGGTGCATGGATCCGCGTTATATGGCTGCGGTAACCAGGTACGTAACTGCACTGTCGCAACAGGTAAAGGGCCTGCAATGTACAAGCGGCGGCCCAATATTGATGGTACAGGTCGAAAACGAATACGGCAGCTATGCTAACGACCGCGATTACATTAAAACGCTTAAAAAACTTTGGGTTACCAATGGCATTAACGTGCCATTTTATACTGCCGATGGTCCAACTGCTTTTATGCTGGAGGCCGGCGGTGTTGACGGCGCAGCTATTGGCCTGGATAGCGGCAGCAGTGATGCCGATTTTGACCAGGCCGCCAAACAAAACCCCAATGTTCCGGCCTTTAGCAGCGAATCGTACCCTGGTTGGTTAACACACTGGACAGAAAAATGGCAAAAGCCAGGTACTGATGGCATTGTGAAAGAGGTAACTTATTTGCTTGAACACAAGCGCTCTTTCAACTTATATGTAGTACATGGCGGCACCAACTTTGGCTATAACGCGGGTGCAAACGCATTTAGCCCTACCCAGTTTCAACCCGATGTTACCAGTTACGATTATGATGCGCCTATAAATGAGCAGGGCGCGCCAACGCCCAAATACTTTGCGCTGCGTAATTTGATTGCCAAACATGTAAAATACAAAATACCTGAGGTTCCAAAACCGATACCAACTGTCGAGATACCGGCTTTTGATATGGCGCCTTTTACTACCGTTTGGAAAGAATTGCCTGCGGCTGTTAAATCGCCGCAACCGGTACCAATGGAAGCCCTTGGCCAGTATAGCGGCTTTATATTGTATCGCACAAAACTTATCGGCCATAAAAGCGGCAGCCTTACCATTACCGAGCCGCATGATTACGCGCTTGTTTTACTAAATGGCAAACTGGTTGATACCGTTTACCGCGATGGCGGCAAATGGACTGTCAAACTGCCAAAATCCGATGTAAAAGACCCTCAACTGGATATCCTGGTTGAGAATATGGGCCATATAAACTTTGCTCAATACATGATTGACCGCAAGGGCATTACCGACCGTGTTACCCTTAACGGAATGACCCTTACCAACTGGCAGATTTTTAAACTTCCTATGGACGAAAAATTCATAGCCTCATTAACCAATAAATATCCCGAAGGATTTCATGATGGCGTATACTTTAAAGGCGGCTTTGAATTAAGCAAAGTGGCCGATACTTATCTCGATCTTAGTAACTTTAAAAAGGGAGTTATCTGGGTAAACGGCCACAATCTGGGACGGTACTGGAATGTTGGCCCGCAGTTCCATTTGTATTGCCCGGCAAACTGGTTGCTTAAAGGAAAAAACAGTGTAACAGTATTTGATATGCACCAGGAAACCAAAACCACCATTAAAGGAGTAAGTACGCTGGAATAACCTTAAACCCTTATTGATACTTTGTGCAGCCTGCGCTTTAAGTTGAATAGGGGCAGGCTGCTTTATTTGCGGGTAGGTTAGGTATGGTTAGTTTATCGTTTTAGCATTTAAACAGACTTTTTTGTTGCATACAACCGCCGGATGCAAACAATCTTTCGTTCCAACTGTAACAATATAGCCCTCTTTGGCATCTATATTGAAACTATATCCGAATTTAGCGGCCGCTTTGCCCTGCGCGGTAGTGTTGATGATTTAATTTATAATGATGTTGCTTATCCTGTCTTCCAAAAAAATCCAAACAAAACATTTTTTTAATACCCTGGCTTTATTGCCGGCCATAATTTTGGTAACTGCATCCTGTGGCAATAAAAATAAGCAGGCCGCCGGGCAGGCACAACAGGTATTGGATTATAAAGTAGTACAGGTTCAGCCACGCCAGGCCACGTTAAATGTTGATTACCCTGCAAGTATACAGGGGCAGCAAAATATCGAGATACGGCCTAAGGTGGATGGTTATGTTGAAAAAATATATGTTGATGAAGGCGCCGTTGTAACCAAAGGGCAATTGCTGTTTAAGATAAATGCCCCGCAATATGAGCAGGAGGTGCGTACTGCGGAGGCGGGTATTAAAACCGCCGAAGCTGATCTGGCACTGGCTAAAATGCAATTGAATAAAGTAAAACCGCTGGTGGAGAAAGACATCATCAGTCATTATGAACTGGAATCGGCCGAGTATACACAGCAATCAAAAGCGGCGGCGCTGGCCCAGGCCAAAGCGGCTTTGGTAAATGCCAAAGTGAATTTGGGGTACACCACCATTACCAGCCCTGTTAATGGCGTTATAGGCGCATTACCCTACAAATTGGGCAGCCTGGTAACCAGCAGTACAACCGACCCGCTTACCACGGTTTACAATACCTCAAATGTTTACGTATACTTTGCGCTAAACGAGAAGCAACTGCTTGGTTTTAGTCGCGATAGTACAAATAAAACATCTTTTAAAACCAAATTAAGCCAGTTACCGCCGGTTTCGCTCATCTTGTCTGATGGCAGTACTTATGAGCATGCCGGTAAAGTTGAAACGGTGAATGGTTTAATTAATACAGCAACCGGCGCAGCCAACGTACGTGCCGATTTTGCAAACCCGCGCGGTCTTATCCGTAGCGGCAGCAGCGCGGTAGTACGCATCCCTAATGTAGTAAAATCGGCCTTGCTGGTGCCCGAAAGTGCCACTTATGAATTGCAGGACAAACGTTTTGTTTACGTAGTTGATGATCAGCATAAAATAAAAAACGTAGCCATTAAAGTGATGGATAACACAGCCGGTCAGTTTTATGTAGTTACCGACGGCTTAAAGGCCGGCGATAAAATTGTGCTGGAAAGCTCGGGTAACCTGCAGGATGGCACCGAAATTAAGCCAAATGAAGTTAGCGCCGGGTCGGTTTACGGCGGCGTTAAATAATAGCGTTTCTTATCCCTCAATTTTATTTACAACAGCTATACTATGCTTAAAAGATTTATAGAACGCCCGGTACTATCCACCGTTATTTCGGTTTTGCTGGTAATACTGGGTATTTTAGGGTTAATAAACTTACCTATCTCGCAATACCCGGATATTGCACCGCCTACGGTACAGGTGCAGGCCTTTTACAGCGGCGCCAACGCCGATGTTGTGCTCAAAAGTGTGATTATCCCGATGGAGGAGCAGATAAACGGGGTAGAGAACATGACCTACATGACTTCATCTGCCAGTAACGATGGTTCGGCATCTATCACCGTATATTTTAAGGTGGGCACCAATCCCGACCTGGCCGCGGTAAACGTACAGAACAGGGTATCAAGGGCTACAAGTTTACTGCCATTGGTGGTAACGCAATCGGGTGTTACCGTTGCCAAAAGCCAGAGCAGTAACCTTATCATTTTCTCGTTATATAGCGAGAACAAAACTTACGACGAAACCTTTTTACAAAACTACGCCAAAATAAACCTGGTGCCCCAAATTCAGCGGGTAACGGGGGTTGGTAATGCAGAGGTATTTGGTTCAAGGGATTACTCGATGCGTATCTGGTTAAAACCGGATGTGATGTCGCGCTATAACTTAATCCCTGATGACATTACCGATGCACTTAACGAGCAGAATATTGAAGCCGCACCCGGTAAGTTTGGCGAAAACAGCAATCAATCGTTCCAATACGTTATCCGGTATAAAGGCAGGCTTAAAACAGCTGCCGAATTTGGCGATATCATCATCAAATCGGTAGGGCAGGGGCAGTTGCTCCGGCTGAATGATGTGGCGCGGGTTGAGTTGGGATCATTGGATTACTCTTTTGATATCCAAACCAACGGATTGCCTTCTGTAGGCGTAGCCATCAGCCAGACAGCCGGATCTAATGCACGCGATGTAATCAACGAATCGAAAAAAATATTGGATGCCGCTGCCGAAAAATTCCCCAAAGGGATGAAGATAGCCTACCTGGTTGATGCCAATAACTTTTTGGATGCCTCTATCGAAAAGGTGATCAGTACACTGATAGAAGCTTTTATCCTGGTGTTTATTGTGGTATTTGTTTTTTTACAGGATTTCCGGTCGACGCTGATCCCCGCCATAGCGGTACCGGTTGCTATCCTGGGTACCTTCTTTTTCCTTAACCTGTTTGGCTTTACCATCAATTTGCTTACGCTTTTTGCACTTGTACTGGCCATTGGTATTGTGGTGGATGACGCCATTGTGGTGGTAGAAGCAGTACACGCCAAGCTCGACCAGGGATACAAATCGGCAAGGAAAGCATCTATAGATGCGATGAGCGAAATTTCGGGCGCGATAGTTTCTATTACCCTGGTTATGTCGGCAGTGTTTTTACCTGTAACATTTATATCGGGCTCAACCGGGGTGTTTTATAAACAGTTTGGCATTACACTGGCCGTAGCCATTTTACTTTCGGCGGTAAACGCTTTAACGCTAAGCCCTGCGCTATGCGCGTTGTTTTTAAAGCCCCATGAAAAGGGCACCAAGAAGCACGGTTTTATCAATCACTTTTACGTGGTTTTTAATACCGCGTTTGATGCCGTAACAGGTAAGTATAAAAAAACGGTTAACTTTTTGGCGCACAGGAAATGGATTGCCCTTGCCGCCGTTGCGGTATTTGCCACCATATTAATTTACCTGGTAAAAACTACGCCGTCCAGCTTTGTACCTAATGAAGACCAGGGTACGGTGTTCGCGGCCATCAGCCTGCCACCGGCATCGTCAATGGAGCGTACCGAGGCTGTTGCCAGCAAAATAGATAGTATAGGCCGCACCTTCCCCGAGGTAGTAAACAGCCTTAAACTGGTTGGGTTTAACTTTATTGCCGGATCGGGCAGTGCCTACGCCATGGTAATCATGAAGCTGAAAAACTGGGATGAGCGCAAACAAGAAAGCCAAAGCCTGCAAAGTATTATATCAAGGCTTACCGTTAAAACAGCCGGGCTGCGCGAAGCCAGTGTGTTTTACTTCTCGCCGCCAACGCTGCAGGGTTTTGGTAATAGTGATGGTTTTGAATTCCAGCTACAGGATAAAGGCGGCCACACGGTTGATGAGTTGTTTAAAGTAAGCAACGATTTCCAGGCGGCACTTAAAAAACGTAAAGAAATTCAGAACCTTAACTCGTCATTTAATCCAAATTTCCCTCAATTTCAGGTTGATGTAAATGTGGCTAAGTGTAAGGAGGCCGGCGTAACCGTTAATTCGGTACTGAACACATTACAGGGTTATTATGGCGGCTTATACGCTTCCAATTTTAACCAGTTTGGCAAGCAGTATCGCGTAATGGTACAGGCCGATTATGACTACCGCGCCAATGAAACCGGCCTGAGCAAGATATTTGTACGTAACAGTGCAGGTATTATGGCGCCAATAACATCATTTATTACACTGAAGAGAGTATTTGGCCCAGAATCTATTTCGAGGTTCAATCTTTTTACAGCGATATCCGTTTCCGGTTCTCCAAACCCGGGGTATAGCACAGGTAACGCCATACAGGCCATTAAAGAAGTGGCCAAACAAACGCTGCCTGCCGGGTACGATTTTGAATTTTCGGGCCTTACCCGCGAGGAATTGAGCACGGGCACCCAATCGGCTTATATATTTATGCTTTGCCTGGTGTTTGTGTACTTTTTACTTAGTGCGCAATATGAAAGCTATATCCTGCCGTTTGCAGTATTATTGTCTCTGCCGGTTGGCCTGGCCGGTACGTACCTGTTTGCCTGGATTTTTGATATCGGCAGTAACATTTACCTGCAAATCTCGCTCATTATGCTTATCGGTTTGCTGGCAAAAAATGCTATCCTGATAGTAGAGTTTGCTTTGGAGCGCCGCCGGGGAGGTATGGATTTAATACCCGCTGCCATAGCCGGGGCCGAAGCCCGTTTACGCCCAATCCTGATGACTTCTTTTGCCTTCATATTTGGTATTATGCCGTTGATGTTTTCGACAGGGGCCGGTGCAAATGGCAATAAATCCATAGGTACCGGCGCTGTAGGGGGGATGTTTGTGGGGACGGTATTTGGGGTGTTTGTAATCCCTATCCTGTTTATCATTTTTCAATCCCTGCAGGAAAAAGTTGGCCGTAAACCAAAACCCGAAGATGAAGATGATGAGGCAGAAGTAGTACCTGCCCGTTAATTTAGTAAAAGATATAAAATGAACAAACGGAGTTTTAAATATATATTGCCCTTTACGCTACTATTTGGCGTTATGCTATCGTGTAAGGTAACCAAAACGTATAACCGGCCGGATATAATAGCGACAGGGCTTTACCGCGATGGGCAAACTAACGATACTACTACCATAGCGGCCATGCCCTGGCAAAAACTTTTTGCCGATACTATACTTAAATCGCTGATACAGGAGGGGCTGAATAATAACCTGGACCTTAAAACCGCTGTTCAGCGGATACTGGAGGCACAGGCAACATTGCAGCAAAGTAAGGCCGCATTTTATCCGTCGTTAAGCGGCAACGTAGGTGTAACCCGATCAAAACAATCATCAGCAGGCTTAAATTACCCGGCCGGTACCATTGTTAATACCTTAACTACAACTTACCAGGCCGGTTTAACAACTTCGTGGGAGGCCGACGTTTGGGGGAAGCTAAGTAGTACAAAACGTGCGGCCTTGGCCGGTTTTTTACAAACCGATGCCGCTAAGCGGGCTGTGCAAACTCAGTTGATTGCCGACATAGCCAATAACTATTTTACCCTGCTGGCATTGGACAGGCAGTTGGAAATTACACTGGAAACCCTCAAAAACCGCATTAAAGATGTGGAGACCATGAAGGAGCTTAAGGCCGGCGCGGTGGTAACCGGCGCGGCCGTAGTACAAAGCGAGGCCAACCGCTATGCCGCCGAAGTATCCATTCCCGATTTAAAACGCAGTATCCGCGAAACCGAAAATGCTTTGGATATCCTGTTATCAAGGCCGCCCGGCCCGGTTAACCGTGGCAGTTTGGCCACCCAGAACATGGCCGCCGAATTACAGGCAGGCATCCCAACACAATTGCTCACCAACCGCCCGGATGTACAACAAAGCGAGTACGCCTTCCGTGCCGCGTTTGAGAATACCAATGTGGCTAAAACGTATTTTTATCCATCGTTTACCATCACGGCCTCAGGAGGCTTATCTACCTTACAGCTTAAAGACTTTTTTGTCAATTCCATATTTTACAATATTGTTGCAGGCCTAACCCAGCCCATTTTTAACCAGGGTTTGAACAAAGCCCGTTTACGTACCGCGCAGGCACAGCAGCAGGAAGCACTTAACAGCTTCCAGAAAACATTGCTGGTAGCAGGGCAGGAGGTATCCAACGCGTTGTACGCGCACCAAACCGCCCTTGAAAAACAGGATGCCCGCGGCAAGCAGATCATCGCTTTGCAAAAATCAGTTGAGTATACGCAGGAGTTGTTGCGGTACAGTTCGGCCACCAATTATACCGATGTATTAACATCCGAGCAAAACCTGCTGGCCGCACAGCTAAGCGGTGTTAACGACAGGCTGCAGGAACTACAGGCGGTAGTCAATTTATACCGGGCCTTAGGTGGTGGCTGGCATTAGTAGCGGCGGGTGTTGACTGTTAATATCAAATATCCGTCATTGAGTGACCATCAGCTTAAGTTGAAAAAAACAGTAATGGCATGGCTTAGACCAGGATTCTTGTAGAGACGCATCACATGCGTCTCCCGCTATACCGGTTTCGATTTGCATGTGGGAGACGCATGTGATGCGTCTCTACAAAAAAAAATCATTAATAATCAATTACTTATAGTCACGTCATTATAAGGTACGAAGCAATCCTGAACTACGTAGAATTTAGCATGTCGGGGATTACTTCGTACCTCGCAATGACGATTGTTAGGGCATTGATTTCTGCCCTAAAACAAAAAAGCTTCTTAAAAAGAAGCTCATTTCCATAGGTAGATGGTATATGATGATCAGGCAATAAAGCCTGTGAATTGCGATGTATCAACCTGCTTATCACCAAGCAATTGATTGTGAATGGCCTTAAGTGTTATCACTTCCCTTGTAAATAAATCAACAATTGAGTTTTTGATCTTTTTAACTTTCTTTCCGGTATTGATGTGTACTATTTGCATGATTCAGTTAATACCAATTCCGTGCCAAAGCCTGTTGAACTTGCTTTACGGTTTAAATTCTATCCGCCGGCCTTCTGTATGGGCATTAAATTCGGGTGCATACATGCTTTGCAGGCTGGTAACGCCGGTTGCGTAATTGCCTGGTTGTACTACGCGCAGTGCATATTCAAATACATAGTTTCCTTTTTTTAGTGCACTTATAAAAAAGTTAGTGGCCACATCCTTACTTACCTGGTAATAGTACAAGCCGTCCTGGTATTTATAGGCCGATAGCGTTTCCATTGGTTCGGTACCGGCCGGGCGCATGTCTTTTAGCTGGATGTAGTCAAAATCACGATCGGCCTTCAGGTAAACCACTACTTTTAGTACATCACCTGTTTTAGGTTGATGGATGGCATCAACCGCAGTAAGTATCGGCCCGGCGTCAGTTTGTTTTTGGATAAAGTACTTGCGCTCCAATTGAACGTTGGTGTTGGATGGGGTAATTTTATCCAGCTTTTCGGTGTATTGCCAGTACATGGCGCCCCAGTTAATGGTTTTGCTGCTGTTACTTACCTGCACATGGCCCAATGCGGGTTTTACCTGCTCATCAACCCAGGTGGTTTTTAAATAACCAGTGCCGGCTTCGGCTTTTATCCCAGGCTTTAAGCTGGCCAGCGGTTTGTTGTTTAAGCTGATGTTTATTGAGGTGGTGTCGGTAAGTATATTGTCGCCTCTAATCAGTAAGGCGTAGCAGGCGGCTGCTGTAGCTTTGGTGGTGCGCCAGTTATTGGTTTGCTTGTTGCGCAACAGCCAGATCTTCATTTCTTCCACCGCTTTTGTATTATTGCCCGCTTCGGTAAATAGCTCAATCATCAGCGATTGCGTTTCAACCGGCGATTGGTACCAATAATACCCCGGCTTGTTAGCAGCCCAATACATGCCCAATTCATCCGATTGTTGCGCAGTTTCCAGTAACGACTTCATGATCTCTGCCGCGGTTTCCTTTTTATCAAAACGATACAGGGTAAGCGCTATCATGGCCTTTTCAAATTCAGGTTGCTGTACCCATTGCCTGCTTGCCCGCGCCAGGTAATTGGCCCGGATGATGTCCATTGCTGCATCAGGCGCTCGTTTTTTAAAATAGCTTTGCGCGTACCAGGCATGGACTTCTATGTTATCTAAATCCCTTACCATATAGTTTTTGATATGCTTTTTGGCGTTTGCTTCATCGGCCTTAAGTTCATTATCTACATAATTTAGCGCGTTGGGGATTATCTGAGGCAGCGTGGTATTGTCTTTATCTACCACATTCAGTTTCATAAGCTGGCCTATGCCTGCCAATATATGTTGCGTGATATACCTGTCAGAAAAATCGCCCCCAAACCAGGGGAAGCCGCCATTTGCCAATTGCTTTTGTTTTAGTTTGGTTAAGTTGGCATTCAGCTCATAGCTCATTTTATTCAGGTCGAAGAGAAGGGCGATTCGTTTTTTCTGTTCGGTTTCGTCAACGGCATCCTGCAGCCATGGGGTTTCTTCCAGCAATACCGATTTCAGTTCCGGATTTTTTTCGAGGTTGGATAGCAGGGCTTTTGAATCTGCGATTTTCCACTGTTCAAATACCTTTTTTATCTGCGGGTAATGGTTCACGATATTCACCGCGAAGCTGTTGGCATAAAACCGGCTAAAAATTTGTTCCGAACATTCGTAAGGGAATTCCATCAGGTAGGGTAGTGCCTGCACAGCTGTCCATGCAGGGTTTTGGGTATATTCCAGCGTAAGCGTTTTATTGGTTAGGGTGCTGGTGGTTTGATTAACCAGTTTATCAAACGTGAAATTTTTGGTTTGACCTGGGCGCACCATCATGGGCATGGTTTCGGTAACCAGCATGCTGTTGGGGAGTACAGGTAGTGTGTTTTCTTCACCATCAGTATAATTGCCTGCCGAGGCTGTTAAACGATAGGTAAGGGCCTCCAAACCGGTGGGGATAACCAGTTTAAAAGATACAGCCCCGGTTGATGTGCTATCCAGCTCAAAAGGCTGCTCGGCATATTTTGATTTGCCAAACAGCGCAACAGGCTGCAAGGTAACCGCATTGGTAAATTCCAGTTTAGCCTGCCCTTTCAAATGTTGGTTTGACAGGTTCACAACCCGTGCCGAAACTACCAGCGTATCGCCCTCCCGCAAAAAGCGCGGCATGTTGGCGCTGATCATCATTTTTTTCTGTGTGATAACTTCTTGTTCAATGTAGCCGCTTTGCAGATCCTTATTATGCGCAAAGCCCCTGAACTTCCAGCGGGTTAATGATTCGGGGACGGTAAAATCAATCAACACCTTTCCGTTATCATTTGTGTGCAGCTGGGGGTAAAAGAACGCGGTTTCATTAAAGTTTTTGCGGGTAACTATAGGTGCTGCGCCAATTTCTCCTGCACGGCCTGCAAGAAGTTCCTTATCAAATTTTTGGCCGGGCTTTGTTTGTATTTCTCTTAGTATAACAGTATCAGCTTTTGCGGCATTGTCATACGATATATAGCCGGCATAGCGCTTTAGTTTATTGTTTGGTGCTGCAGCGAAATATGAAGTACTCTCTTCCACCTCCTGTTTAATATCAGCATTCCCAACCGGCTCATCTATCCTGATATCCTGGTTAGGATCGCCTTTCTGGCTTTTAACACCCGGATCGGCCACTGCTAATTCCCTGCGCATTTCCATAGGGATTTTCATGAGCACTATCATTTTTACGCCCTTAACCGGTCGTATTTTCCTGCTTATATACCCCTTGCCACTGAACGTTAAAATCGACCCGGCAGGTACTTTGATCCTGAAATAGCCGTATGAGTTGGTAGTTGTGCTTATTATTGAATTACTGATACTGATTTTTACCCCTGAAGCTAAACTGCCTCGCCAAATAACTTTGCCGATTACATCGTAGCCGCCTTTAACAAGCCTCGCATTGCTCATATACCGGGCTTCGATTTGTTTATTGCTCAGCGCGTTCTTTTTATTCGGTACGATACCTTCGTTATAATCCCGGTAGATAGAATTATCACGGCCATCATAATTAAAGTCTAAATTATCTATGGATTCATAATTCCGGCCAGTTTCGTTGTAATAAGGCTGGTATGGCTGGTTTCCTGAAGTGTTATCATTGGAAGACGGCGGAACGGTTTCCCACTCAAAATATCGGGCCATATACTGGTATTCGGCAAAATCTGCTTGCCAGCTTAATGGCCGGGTAATATCATCCAGCGAGGCATCATATAAACCTGCCAGTAACTCAGATGTTTGTTTGTTGTCGCCTCCATCTATCTGTAGTTTCCATTGCTCTTTTTCGCCGGGTTGCAGTTTATCACGCATCGTTAAAAAACGGATGTTTAAGGGCTTAACCGTGTCTTTTACCATAATGCGCTGGTAATAATGGTATTGCCTGTTGCCGTTTACCAATTCAAATTGCACGGTAAACGCATTTTTGTTTGTGGGTACTACGGGTACGCTTATTTTTTGCGGCGCGCCTGCCTGTAATTGCAATAGTTGTGATGATAGCAGCGTGGGACCATCATACGTTTCAAAAAGCACCTTGCAGGCTTTGCCAATTCCTATATAAAAAGTTGCAGGTTCTTTGGCTGCAACGGTGGTAGTTTGGGCTGTTACCCAATCCTCGGATTTTTGTATAGGAGCTTTATCGGCAATGTAATTAATGTATTTAACCACAGATGCCGTGTCGCCGTTTTCGTTTTTAGCGCTAATAACCAGTGCATATATGCCGCCTGTTGATTTGAGGAGTTTGTTTAGGTCGATAGTGTTGCCGCTCTTTTGGATGTCGATATCCAGGTCGGCTGTTTTTTCCTGCCGCTGCCAGTTTGAATATTCGTTTTCGTGGTTATAGGCAAAGTTGGGGAAGTATTTTTCGTAATCTGTTTTGCTCATCAGCCATTGGTCGGGTACATCCCAAAGCCTGTTTTTAAAGAATGCTTCGGGGCCTTTCAATTCGTATACTTTGATGTTGGCCCTGCCGTTTTGCTTTTCATCGTTGCCGTTAAAAATGGTTAAAGCTGCGTTGGCGTGTTGGTTTCCGATAGCTTTTTCGGGTACATCGGCCTCCAGGCGGATCGGAATATCGCTGATGGTGATCTCGCTGCTTGCAAAATGTGTTTCGCTATTGGCATCGGTAACGTTGGCCTGTATGCTAAACCGGCAGGTTTGTCCCTTATTTTCGTTATCCGGCCCGTTTGCCAAAAACTTAAACTTGAAGTTACCTTGCTCGTCGGTTTTAATGGTATCAACAGCTATGATTGCCTGCTGATTATCATCGTTATCTATAGATCTTTTATTGCTATATTCTGCGTTAAAATATGGCCGTATTTGCGGTACTCTTGTTATATTATAAGCCACCCTGGCACCGGATAGGCCATAGCCTGAAAATGCATTTACCTTGCCCTTAACTAAAATGCTATCGCCAAGTTTGTAAAACTGTGTGAAAGGTTCAAAATCAACTTTAAAAGTTGGTCGTTTATATTCTTCAACATGAACTGCTATCCTGCCGTTGGCGGTAGATAGAGATAGCCAGCCATTCAGTACATTTTGAGGAATGACAAAAGAGGCAGCTACCGTTCCAAATTCGTTGGTTTTTAATTTTGTGGTGCCTAACTCTTTATTGTTTTGGTCACTTAATTTGATATCTAGGTCGGCCTTTGTTATAATGCTGCTTTTGCCGTTTACACTTTGCAGCTCCATGGCCTTAAAATAGATGGTTTGGCCGGGGCGATAAATTTGCCTGTCGGTAAAAAATACGGTTCTGATAACGGGGGCGCTATTTAAGATAGGCTGTGGCGAGTATGGCTCATCCTTTTCACCATCTGCTAAATGGTCGTCCCGGTAGTTTATATTAATGGTATATTGATTACCTTTTGAATCAAACATAAACGAGCCGTTAATATCCGTTATTCCGGTGATAATTACCGGCTTCTTTTTTGTATTTCCATACCTCTCCGGGCTGTAAGTGATGGTTACAGCCGCGCCTGCCAGCATATCGCCTGTTTCGCGGTTGGTTACTTTAATCTCCCGTTTTCGGTCGGGCCTTGTTCTTATGATATAGGCCAGCCCGCTTACTTTAAACAAACCCAACTGGATAAGGCTATCTTTGCCGCTTTGTTCAGTTGCTAATAAAAGGTACTTGCCAGGCTTTAATGCGTCAATTTTAAATTCGGTGGTGTGTTCCTTTAAGTCGGTGGTTGCAGGCAGGTTGAGTTGTTTGTCTTGTAATGCTTTTAAGGTTTTGATAAAAGCCAAAGTGCTTTTACCTATACCAATAGATCCATAGTTTCCGTCCAGTTTTCCAATATAGGTTAACTGCGCATCTGTAACGCCGTAAATACGATAACGCGCCTGGCTGATATTACGGTATTTTAAACCTGCAAGGATGGGTACATCCGGCGAATTCACGTCCTCAAAACTAACCTGCAACTCTTTTTGGGTAATTTCATTTATCTGGTTACCTGCGCGTTGTCCGGCGGGGCTTTTAGGGTAACCGGCCATCGCCTTTTGCAGGTAAATCATGGCAGTATGTAGGCTATCCGCATCGCCATAATACTTGCCAATAGCAAATAATGCATCTCCACAAATAACACCTGCCGAAGTATCGGCAGCAATATTTTTAAGAGCAGCGAGGTACAGTGTGTTTTTATTGCTCAGTGTAGCTTTATCATACAAAAAAGTAAGTCTTTTCATATCAAGATCAGCCAGGGCCCTCCTGTTATTTTTTTGCAGATGGAAGGCCAATCCCTGTTGCAGCAGGCGAATGCCGCGGTAAAAAGTTGATGCCGTGTCGGTGGTTTTAACATCCAGTGCGGCAAAGGTTTTACTATCGCCAAAAAAACGTGGGTCGTTTAACGAAAACGGCATTTTTGGTTTGGTAAGTGCCGGCTCATCCGCCAGGAAAAAATCAGATGCCCGGTGTAAAAGCAAATCGTATAGGGTAGGTCTTAAAAAGCGGGTATTTTTATCGCCTTGCAAAATACCGTCTAAAATATCAAGTGGCGTGTTTTGTTCTTGATCAGCGTCCTGTAACGATAGTTGGTAAAGCTTTGTGGTTTCATCAATAATAGTTGCCAGGTCCCATTTCCTGAAATCGATATCAGGAACTTCCATTTTACTCCTGCCCGTAAATGTGTACCGGTTTTGCTGATAGTAATTCCAATACATATCGGCCAAAAACGATTGTAAAACCGGCTTAACCGGGTAGGATGATCGGCCAATATCGGCCTTCAATGTGGTAATAACGCTTACAAGCGCATCTTCCTGCAAATAAGTTAGGAATTTTGCATGGTAAATAACCGCACGCACCATCTGCGGCACGTTGTTTTCTTTGCGTGCCAGTGCATCAAGTTTATCAACCTCCATCAATGCCGATTTTGGCAGGCCAACCTCGATCAATGAGTCGATAGTAAATATGATGTTATGATAGCTTGTTTGAGCCGATGATCGCCGGGCTATAAATAAAAAACAGGCAATAAAAAGAAACTTCAGGATTTTGCAGGTTTGTGATAGCATAAGGAATGAGGATATGATGGATAACGGTAATAATACCAAAATATGATTGTTAAAATTTGTTAATTATTTACCAGATGCAAAATGCCTGGTAAATTCATAAATAATTAAATCAAATGGTATTTAAGTAAGCAGCTTGCTATGCCTTAGCCTGATAAATTGTATTTTAAACAATTAAATTTCTTTTTAGGGATTTATTAATTATATCTTTAAGATTATTTTTCCGGGATTATAAACCAATATTTACGCCGAATACCACCATGAAGCTTAGGGCTTTGTTATTATTTATATTAACGCAGTTTATATTAAACCAGGTAAACGCGCAAAATACCCAGTTCAGGTTTTCGCATCTCGATATCAATGCCGGCCTGTCGCACAACCAGGTAAACTGTATTTATAAGGATAAAAAGGGCTTTATGTGGTTTGGTACACTATCGGGCTTAAATAAGTACGATGGTTATAGTTTTAAAAGCTTTAAGCACGTCGCCGGTGATACTACCACTTTAGATGACGACTACATTGTAAGCATAAACCCCGGCCCTGAAGATAAACTATGGATAGAAACCCGTACGGGTTTCAATATTTATGACCCCGCTACCGAAAAGTTCAGCAAAAACCTAAAGGATTTTATGTATAAAATTAAGGTGTACGATACGTACATTTTAGCCATAAAAAAAGACAGGTTAGGTAATTTTTGGTTTTTGGAGCACAACGCCACCCAGGGCATCTTTAAGTACGATCCGGTAACAAAACAAACTATTAACCTGCTTCATAAACAGGAGGACACTACATCCATTTATTCGAACCTGGTTACCGATCTGTCGGTAGATTCAAAAGGGAATATATGGCTTATATCAAGTGCCGGCGTGTTGGAGCGGCTGGACCCCAAAACTTACAAGGTTAATTACCGCCTAAAACTTGAGCAACTGCCGGCAGCACTAAGCACCACCTATAAAATTTTTATTGATAAGCAGGATGGCATTTGGGCGTTTGTGCCCAGTTATTCAAAAGGAGTATTTTTCATTAGCCCTCAAAGCAAGGTCATTAAACATATTTTAAAAGCTACGGGCACCATAAATACCGATGTTATATCAGATGTTATACAGGACGATAAAAACAGGATCTGGATTGCCACAGATCATGGAGGGATCAATTTACTTAACAAACAGGATTTTAACACACAATACCTGCTTAATCGCGAAGATGATGATAAAACAGTAGGCCAAAATAGCATTACCTGTGTTTATGTGGATGATATCGGCATTATCTGGTGCGGCAGCTATAAACGGGGGATAAGTTATTATCACCAGAATATTATAAAATTTGCCAGCTATACGCATCATCTTTCTGATAAAAACAGCCTGCCGTTTAGCGATGTAAACAGCTTTGCCGAGGACAAACAAGGCAATATATGGATAGGCACCAACGGCGGAGGGTTGATTTACTGGGACAGGAAAACTGGCAGCTTTAAACAATACCTGCACAACGCAGCCGATAAAAATAGCCTTACCAATAATGTTGTAGTAAAGCTGTTTATTGATCACGAGCAAAAACTGTGGATAGGCACCTACTATGGCGGCCTTGATTGTTTTGACGGCAAAGTGTTTAAACATTACCGGCATAACGATGCCAACGTTAACAGCATATCTGAAGACAGGGTTTGTGCCATAACCGAGGATAGCGACCATAACTTATTGGTAGGCACTTTATCGGCAGGTTTAAATGTACTTGATAAAAGCCGGAATGTGGTTGCCACATACCGGTTTGATGGAGATATGAACAAAAGCTCTATCCACTCCAATTACATCAGTTCGGTTATTGAAGACAGGCGCAAAAATTTATGGATTGTTACGGCGTACGGCTTAGATTTGTTAGTAAAAAAAGATCACCGGTTTTTGCATTACCTACATGATGAAAAGGACCCTAACAGCCTTATTAACAACAATACCAATAATATACTGGAAGATAAAGATGGCCTTATTTGGATAAGCACCCGCGAAGGCATCAGCATATTTGATTACAAAACCGGAAAATTTACCAATATTAATAAGCTTGATGGTTTGCCCGATAATACGGTGATAGATATGCAGGAGTTTAGCCGTAATAATATATGGGTAAGCACGCCCAATGGCTTATCAAGCATTTTTATCAATCGTTCGGCAGGCAAGCTTAAGTTTCGTTTTGTTAATTATAATGAAACTGAAGGGCTGCAGGGGCGCGAGTTTACCGAAAACTCATCATACAAAACCAGGGAAGGGGAGCTGCTGTTTGGTGGCGGCAACGGGTTTAATATTTTTAAACCTTCAAATATCCTCAATAGCGCAAATCCGCCAAATTTAGTTTTTACCGATTTGCAAATCTTTAATCAATCTGTTAAGGTAGGTGATAAGGTGAACGGCTCGGTGATACTAACACAGTCCATCGTGGATTTAAAAGACCTTAAGCTAAAATATAACGACAATGTATTTGCTGTAGAGTTTGCTGCACTTAATTATTTTAACCCCGATAAAATAAATTACCAATACCGGATGGATGGCTTTGATAAGCGGTGGATTAACGCCGATAACAAGGTACGCAAAGCCACTTATACCAACCTTGACCCGGGCGACTATGTGTTTAGGGTACGCGCGGGCAGTAACGAAAGCTGGAAGGGGAAGGAGCTTACGTTAAATATCAATATATCGCCGCCATTTTGGAAAACCACGTGGGCCTACATTTTATATACATTATTGGCGGTGGGCTCGTTGTTATATTTAAGAAGAAGGGGTATCCAGAAAATACGTACGCAATTTTCTATTGAGAAGGAGCGGGAAGAAGCACAGCGCATGCATGAACTGGATTTAATGAAGATTAAATTTTTCACCAATGTAAGTCATGAGTTTCGCACGCCACTATCACTCATTATGGCCCCGGTAGATAAGATCCTGAAACAAATTGCCGAACCTGAAGTGCAACGGCAGCTGATGTTGGTAAACCGGAATGCCAAACGCCTGCTAAACCTTGTAAATCAATTGCTCGATTTTAGGAAAATGGAGTACCAGGAATTAAAGCTGCATAAAATGAACGGCGATATTATTGGCTTTATAAAAGACCTTTCGTTTGCATTTACCGATGTGGCAGATCAAAAAAATATCCGCTTTATTTTCGATTCAGAAATAGATACCTACTACACAAGCTTTGACCATGATAAAATAGAGCGGATCATGTTCAACTTGCTCTCAAATGCCTATAAATTTACCCATGAGGGAGGGCAGGTAAGCGTTTTAATTAACCTGATTGATAAAAAGGATATCGCTGAGCAATTATTAGAAATCAGGGTTATTGATACAGGTATTGGCATTGCCGCCGATAAGCTGAACCGGATCTTCGATCCCTTTTTCCAAAACGACTTACCCGGATCGATGCTTAACCAGGGCAGCGGCATAGGCCTATCCATAACCAAGGAGTTTGTTAAGCTGCACGAAGGGGAGATATATGTTGAAAGTGAGTTTAACCAGGGCAGTTGCTTTACGGTTTTATTACCGCTGATGCAATTGGATATCAGTGTTTTTACAGATACGTTGATGTCGTTTGACCACCCCACTGAGCTCTCTCCGTTATATAATCTGCCCAAAAACGACTCCCACAAAGAGAGCAGAGATGGCAAAAGGCCAACAATATTATTAGTTGAAGACAATGACGATTTCAGGTTTTATATTAAAGACAATTTAAAGTCGGCATTCAATGTAATTGAGGCCGAAAACGGAAAAAAGGGTTGGCAAAAGGCCCTGGCGCAACACCCTAACCTGATTGTAAGCGATATCAGCATGCCCGAAATGAACGGTATCGACCTTTGCTTAAAGATAAAAAATGATAAACGAACCTCGCACATCCCGGTAATATTGTTAACGGCCTTAACAGGCGAAGACCAGCAATTAAAGGGATTAGAAACCGGTGCAACAGATTACCTTACAAAGCCTTTTAACTTCGAGATACTACAATCAAAAATCAAGAATATACTGAGCCAGCAGGAAAGCATGCGTAAAACCTATACCAAACAGGTAGAGGTGAGTCCGACTGAAATGCATATCGATTCGCCTGATGAGCAGTTTATGAAAAAGGTGCTTATTTTAATTGATAGCAATATCTCCAACCCCAATTTCTCGGTTGAAGAATTGAGCAACGAAGTTTTTGTGAGCAGGTATACCCTTTACAAAAAAATACTGGCCATGACAGGTAAAACTCCCAATGAACTGGTTCGGTCGATGAGGCTGAAACGTGCCGCGCAGCTATTGGAAACAGGCCATTTAACCATCTCTCAAATTTGCCATAAAGTAGGCTTCAAAAGTCAGAAATATTTTGTGAAGATGTTTAAAGCCGAGTACAATACCATCCCCTCAAAGTACGCCGAAGCCGCCGAAGAGATAGAATCTTAGCGTAGTGTGATATTATTAGTTATAATGACGTGTTTGCAAGTTATTGACTTTCAGTATTAAATGCCTGTCATTGCGAGATACGAAGCAATCCCCTACATGCTTAGTCCCACATAGTTTGGGATTGCTTCGTCCCTTATAATGACGTGCTTGTAAGTTACTGACCGTCAATATCAAATATTCATCATTGCGAGGCACGAAGCAATCCCCTGCATGCTAAGTCCCACATTGTTTGGGATTGCTTCGTGCCTGCAATGACGGGAGTTTAGGACATTGATTTAACACCTACAAGTTCAAATAATAAAGCGCGATAGCGTGGTATCAAATTACAATGCTTTTTGATATGGTACTATTATGCGTTAGCAAAAAAGCGTCACCCCGAAAATTCCCGTTAGAATAGCCTGTTGACACCGTCAAAGTGATACTATTTTTTCAGTTTAAAATGTTGCGCTAAATCGTTTATGGGGATACATTTGTAACTTTTTTACCCAAATCTTGAATAAAATTCTTTAGTTAGTTCAATTAAATATCTGTTAATCAATATGTTAATATAGGTTGACATTTGTACCCCTATTTATCCACAACCGGGTTTGGTTTCACATATAATTTTACCCTCATTATAAACATGTATTAATGCCCGGCAATAATATTGCCCGGTTTAGTATAAACCTGATAAGCGTATATAACCAATTTTATTAAAGCAATTGTTTGTCATTTATTGATGGGAAAACAGGCGCATAAACATTAATGATTTTCATTAATAAGTCTGCACGTGTTAAAAAAGATGATGGCAGCTATAGTAACAGAACCAATAAATCAAATAAAAACCAAATAAACTAAGTAAATCAATTATGCGAAAAATTCTACGAATGGCATTGCTGTTTTTGTCTCTTTTTGTATGCTTCCGGGCAGGGGCGCAAAACCAGGCGACAGTAATCAAAGGAACAGTAACAGACGACAAAGGCATAACCCTGCCCGGTGCTTCTGTCAGGGTAAAAAATGGCCAGGCTTCGGCTATAACCGATAAAGATGGCAATTATAGCATCAGCGTACCAAGTGGCGCTACCGAGCTTACTTTCTCGTTTATCGGCATGAAATCACAGGATGTTCTTATCGGTAAAAAAACTGTTATTAATGTTGTATTGGTCAATATGTCAACCACGTTAACAGATGTGGTAGTTATCGGTTACGGTCAGCAAAAACGACAGGACGTAAATGGCGCCATATCATCGGTAACCGCTAAGGATATTCAAAATATCCCTCAAACAAGCGTTGACCAATTGCTGCAGGGTAAAGCCGCGGGTGTTACCGTTACCAACGGTACAGGTGCGCCGGGTAGTTCGGCATCAGTGCATATCAGGGGTATAACTTCTCTTTCTGGTTCAAATGAGCCTTTATATGTAGTTGATGGTGTGTATATTGATGGTTCTGCCTACACCACTCAAAACCAAAATAATGGCGAAAATACAGTTAGCCCCCTAAGCTACATCAACCCAAATGATATTGCATCTATTGATATTTTGAAAGATGCGTCGGCGACAGCCATATATGGTAGCCGTGGTTCAAATGGAGTAATTATTATTACCACAAAAAAAGGTAAAAATAGTTCGGCTCATTTAAATTATGATGGTTATTACGGCATTCAGCAACAAGGGCATTTCCTTAAAATGATGAACCTCCCTCAATACGCTGCTATACAAAACGAGATAGCCGATATTACAGGTATAGGCCGCAGGGGCGAGTTTGCAGATCCCACTGTACTTGGCCCAGGTACCGATTGGCAAAAAGCGGTGTTCAGAACAGCACCGATGCAAAGCCATAATCTTTCAATGAACGGTGGTAACGAAAACGTGAATTACTATATTTCAGGCGGTTTCCTTAAACAAAATGGCACCATCATAGCGTCAAACTTTAAACGCTACTCCTTCCGTACCAATGTTGAGGGAAAATTGAAGGATTGGTTTAAACTTGGTTCAAATATGACGTTAAACCGTACCGACCAAAACATAGGCGCGAGTGATAACGGTGGTATTGTTTACCAGGCATTGTTGAATGCCCCAGACCAGGCAGCCAGCAATCCCGATGGCAGCTATACTGTTGCCCCGGCATCATACGGTAGCGGTGTTTTTATAAGCCCCGTTGCATTGGCAAGCTTAAACACCAATAACCTGGTGCGGAGCCAAATAAATGCGAATTTTTATGCCGACATCCGTTTTTTGAAAAATCTGACATTAAGATCGGAAATTGGCGGTTATAATAATTTTTCGAAAAGTGTACTGTTCTTCCCTTCATACACTGTAACATCGCCTACCAACCCGTCGCTAATATATGGTAACCCTGTAGCCAAATTAAGTGAATATACAGACCAGGCTTTAGGCTGGAACTGGAAAGAATATATTACCTACAACCATACATTTGCTCAAAAACACAACGTAACCGCAACTGCAGGTTATGAATTGAATGAAGGCATGTACAATAGTATGAGTGCCGGTACCGATACTTTTTTAAGTAACGATTTACCAACACTTAACCTTGGTGGCGCTAAAATACCTTCTATCGGCGAAAATAAATCGTCTAATACCTTGCAATCCTTTTATGCCCGTGCAATTTATGACTACGATAGCAGGTACAGTTTAACTGCCACCATCCGGTCGGATAGGTCATCAAACTTTGCACAAGGCCACCAGACAGGTTATTTCCCATCTGCTGCTTTCGGCTGGACAGTTTCCAATGAATCATTTATGGCCGGCATTAAAAGTGTAGCTGATAATGTGAAATTCAGAATTGGTTACGGTGAAGTTGGTAATCAGAACATACCGGGCTACCAGTACGGATCTGCACTTAACCCCACAATCACAGGCTTAGGTACCGGCTTTAACGTATCAAATTATAATAATCCTAATTTAACCTGGCAAACATCTATACAAACTGATATAGGTTTGGATTTTACTTTATTCGGCAGGGTTAATGTAGCTGCCGACTGGTATAATAAAACCTCGAAAAAATTCCTTTTCCAGGCACCGTTGCCGGAGTTTTTAACCGGCGGGCCCAATTATCTTGGCGGGATCAGTTCGCTTTATGTAAACGGAGGCGAGGTTAGTAATAAAGGTATCGAGTTCAGCATCAACTCAAAAAATATTGTTTCAAAGAATTTTAACTGGAATACAACGGTAACTTTTAGCCATTACGTTAATAAAGTGGTTTCTACGTACAACAACAGTATCATTACTGCCAGCGTTACCTCGGGTTTTTTACAAATTCCGGTTACACGTACGCAAGTTGGCGGCCCTATAGGGGAGTTTTATGGGTATACCGTTAAAGGAATATTTAAAACAGCAGACCAGCTGCAAAATGCGCCAATACAATTTGGCCAGCCTATAAGCACTACACTGGGTACTCTTGGTTCAACAACTTTAGGTGATATACAATATGTTGATACCAATCATGATGGCAAGATTGATGCAAGCGACATGAGTGCTATTGGTAACCCTAACCCAACTTTTACCTATGGTTTTACCAATAATTTCAGTTATAAAGGTATCGATCTGTCTATATTTCTGTATGGTTCTTATGGCGGCAAAGTGCTTAATTACCTTGACTACACCATAGAAGGCTTGAATGGGCTATATACCAATCAGCTTGCGGAAGCCGCAAATTACTGGAGTCCATCTAACCCTAATGCAACTATCCCGGCTCCTAAGGGCGGTGTTAACCCGAACCTTAACATGTCGACCAGGTTTTTGCAAAGTGCATCTTTTTTAAGGTTTCAGAATGTACGTTTAGGATATAACGTACCGGCAGCCTGGGCTAAACGTATTGCACTTAGTGGTTTAAAAGTGTATTGCAGCGCGCAAAACCTGTTTGTAATAACAGGTTACAAAGGACTGGACCCCGAAGTTGGCCAGCAAAATCAAAACGTGTTTTTAACCAATGTGGATTTGGGAAGGTACCCTTCGCCAAGGGTTATTTCTTTTGGAATAAACGCGGAATTTTAATTTGACCATAAAAGACTTAAAATGAAAGCAAATATTAAATATATAATCAGCGCGGCAGTCATTAGCCTTGTTTCTGTAACAGGCTGTAAAAAAGATTTCTTCAACAGGCCGCCCGAAAACGCGATAGCAATTGATAATTTTTATAAAACCGATGCCCAGGTAGCATCCAGCACACTTAACCTTTACAATTCACTTTGGTTTAATTATGTGGCTAAACCAGGCTGGGCCGTGTGCGAGATGACCGGTGGTAACGGCCGTAGTTACTCATCAGATGTTACTGATTTTGGTAACCTGAACGGTGCAGTTACCAACCTCAATTCACAGAATGATGCCGCATGGTCGTCATTATGGACTGTTGTTGCGCAGGCTAATGCACTAATCAACTTAATGCCCCCAAGAGCAGGCGCGGACGTAACCCCGGCTGTTTTAAATAACGCCCTGGGCGAAGCCCATTTTATGCGTGCCATGGCTTATTTCCATATCGTTAGGTTATGGGGCGCGGTGCCCATTATTGAGGATGCCAGTAACTTTTTAACCAACTTCCAGGTAAATAGCAACAGGATAGAAGACATATACACCTTTATGGTTAAGGATATGAAATTTGCCGAGGCAAATTGTACCAAGATGATCAGGACTGGTTCTATCACTCAAGGCCATGTATCCAGTGGTTCTGCTTCGGCTATGCTGGCCAAAATATACCTGTATATGCAGGATTACCCTAACGCACTTGCAGAAGCACAAAAAGTGATTAACAGCGGAGAGTTTAAATTGTATGGTGTAGATCTGCCTAATAAAACTTATAACGATCTGTTTAAAACAGCCAATAATAACAACGAAGAAAGCATTTGCCAGCTACAATGGGCCGGTGGCGCATCGTATGGTCACGGTAATCCGGCACAGGCTTCATTAGCCGCCAGCGGTATCATTACAGGTACCGGTGATGGCTATAGCGTGTTAGGCCCCACAATCGACCTGCAAAACTCTTATGAAGGCGGAGATTTGCGCCTGCATGCCACTATTATGCAAGCGAAGGATTTTTATCCTGAAATTACTGCGGCAGCCGGCGGTTACACCGTACCTGACAATATTAATTCACAGGGAACCGATGCTGCTATCAAAAAATACGTGGTTGGTACGCCTGCCGATAATGGCGGCATTGGCGCAGCACAATCTGCGGCAAACAATACGTACTTAATGCGTTATGCCGAAGTTTATTTAATTGCAGCAGAGGCAATTGTTGGCAAAAACACAACCTCGACAGATGCCCAGGCTTTAAATTACATCAATACAATCAGAAAAAGGGCAAACCTGGCACCGTTAACAGTTATAAAACGTAACTACACGGTTGCTAACCCTAACTACGATGCCACCTACAATAACGCTGTGCCAACTACTATTATCAAGGACGATATTTTAGCTGAAAGAAGGCACGAATTTGCTATCGAAAACGACTATTGGTTTGACCTTTGCCGCATTGACGGATGGAATGGTATATTAAATAACAGCCATCCACTGGCTACGCAGTTGATAAGCCAGCAGGAAAGGGGTACTTACGCTAATGACCGCAAAACTGTTTACCATAGCGCGGTTACACCAAAAAGTACCGACTTTTTATTGCCTATACCAATTAATGAAACAACCGCCGACCCTAAATTATTAGAACCAGCAGTACCATACACTTTTAAATAAATACAGCTATGAAAAATTTAAAATCGATATTTTCTTACTGCATACTTTCGCTTGTGGTGGTATTCAGTATCAGCTCCTGTAAAAAGCACGATAGCGGCGGCGATGGCCCCCCGGTAATTACCAGGATACGCACCGTTTATCAAAGCACCCAAACATCGCAAACGGTTACTGCTTTTGATTCAACAACAAGCGACGGAAAGATAGGAACCTTATATGCAGTGATAGGTAATAATTTAAGCACAACTAAAGCTATTTATATTAACGGTGTATCAATATACTTTAACATAGCATACTCATCAAACACCACGCTTCAGTTTTCAGTACCTGCCACGGTGCCGTTTAGCAACGACACCACCAGTAACGTACTCACCGTTGTTACCGCCCACGGAAAAGTTAGTACCCCTTTTATAATTGAACAGCCTGCCCCTGGCATAACAACAGTTAGCCAGCTGGCAGGTAACGCCGGCGATGTTATCACCATAACAGGTACTACATTTAATGGCCTCACAGGTGTATCATTTGGTACAGTGCCGGCTACAGTACTTACCAAGTCGCCTACGGTAATAACTGTAAAAGTGCCATCAGGTTTAACTGCTGCACATTTATTGGTTACCACATCGGCTACTAAAGGCGGCGGCGTAGGTACGGGGCCGGTTGTAACTTCGGGCACAAGCTTATTATCAAACAACGTTTCATCAGCTAAACAAACCAATTCCATATTTGGCTTCAATACAGCAATTTTTGAAGATGGATACGAAAACGGATGGAGCGATTATGGCTGGGGCGCAGGAGCGAAGGATGATAAAACAAACATCAGGAGAGGAACTACATCCAGGACATACAGCTACACCGGCGGGTACGATGGTTATGTAATACAGCCGGGCAGCGGTAACAGTGTTGATGCTAATACAGCCCTTAAGTTTTCAATTTTTGGCGGCAAAGGCACAACCGGTAAAAATATCCACCTGGTACTCAATTACAATTTTAACACTGCCGTGCAGATAACCCTTACCGAAGGCAAATGGACAGATTATCAAATTCCAATTGCTAACTGGGTGGATGCAGGCAATCCGCTGCCTTCAAGCATCAGTGCACTGGTTTTCCAGGAATTTAGCGGTAACTCATCTACTTTTAGTATGGATGATGTTGGCCTGGTAAATATTAAATAGCAGGCTTAATCAATATCGTCGCCAGCATAAACCTGGCGGCGATATTTTAAATTCATTTGACTGATGAAAGCGATTAAAATAATATTCAGCATGGGTTTGATATTGCTGATGTTAAAAGCCAACGCGCAAAAGAATTTGCTAACCAATGGGGGCTTTGAAGATGATTTTTATGGCTGGAATGATGGTGGCGGGCAAATTACGCCCTGGAATATTAAAAGTGGCAAAAACAGCTGCGCCATTGTAACCACCAGCACCGATAAATGGGTGGGTATTGATCAAACCGTACGGATTCCTAAAAAAGCTACAGCAATAGAATTTAGCGCCTGGTTAAAAACCTTAAATGTTGTTAAAGGTAAAAATGATTGGGAAGGTGCCCTGTTTAGTGTTGCGTTTTTGGATAGCAATGATAAAGAAATAAATGGCGGCGACAATATTGCCCGCATAACCGGCGACCAGCAATGGACGCTTTATGCCAAAGTGATTAATATACCCCCAAAGGCCGTAAGTTTTAAAGTTTTAATTGCAATGGGCAACGCCTCGGGGACAATGATTGTAGATGATGTTGCAGCTAAAGAGGTAATTGAGCAGCCTGCCGTAAAGTAACCATCTTATACAGCCACTTAGCCTAACTAACTTGTTTTTGAATTTTGTGATACCGATTATTTTATGACGACAAGCAATGTAATGCGAGAAAATACCCCGCTGACAGCAGGCGATTGCTTTACTGTTTTTGCGAAGGTTGATAATAATTTTGAAGGGCCGCTTCATTACCATGACGATTATGAGCTGCATTTGGTTTTAAACGCCAAGGGGGCCAAACGCGTTGTTGGCGGACATATAGACGTAATTGACGATTTGGAACTGGTTTTGGTAGGCCCCGGCCTTTATCATGGCTGGTTTGCCAACGAGTGTAAAAGCCAGCAGGTAACCGAAATAGTAATTCAATTTCATAAAGACCTTTTTGACGAAAAGTTTTTACAACGTAACCAGCTTAGTTTTTTGAAGGGAATGTTGCAACGTGCGCCAATGGGGGTTCTTTTCTCGCCCGAAACAATTATCACGGTCAGGGATCGTCTGGTGGCGCTGAATAAACAGAGCGGCTTTACATCGGTTTTGGAATTGTTATCCATACTGCATGAGTTGTCAACATCGGCAGATATGAAAACCCTGTCTGATCCCAGCTTTATTAACGAGAAATTTTACCATAACAGCCGCCGTATCGAAAAAGTATTTGAGCATATGAACACCAACTACAACCGCAAGGTTTCCCTTGCCGAGGTTGCCCGTGTTGTCCACATGCCCGAGGCCTCTTTCAGCAGGTTTATAAAAAAGCGCACCGGCAAAACTTTTACCGATAGCTTAAACGAGATAAGGTTAGGACACGCCGCGCGGATGCTTATTGACTCGACAACTACGGTGGCCGAGATAGCTTATGAGTGCGGTTTTAACAACATATCCAATTTCAACAGGATTTTTAAACGCAAAAAACAATTTACACCCAACGAGTTCAGGTCAACCTATATGGTTGCCGGTTTTATGCATGGCCCGCACGTTGGCTTAAAAGCATCAGTGGCTTAATTTATACAAAAAAAAGGCAAAGGAAAAAGCCCGATAAATACCGTTACGGTAAAAAACAGTAAAATGAAAGTGATAATAAATAGTGTATTTACAATATTATTGGCCCTTATAACTTTAACGGCATGTAAAAAGGATAAAAAGACCGATACAACGGTTGTTGATACAGGAAACGGGGGGGCGACAGGCCCAATTACTTCGCCAACCGACCCCGGAATCGCCGTTTCGCAAGGTTTTTTTTTAGATAGCTGGATAGCTAAAACATTTACAAAGCCAGCTACAACAAGTGTGGCTAAGCCAACAGCATCTTCGGTTACGGTAACGGCAGATTTTGCCCAGGTAGTCTCGAAGGTGTCAAACAACCTGTTTGGCAATAACATGAATCCGTTTACCAGTCAATATACCGACGCAGGCCTGGTAAAAAACATCACCAATCTATCGCCCAACATTATCAGGGCGCCGGGAGGCAGCTTGTCTGATGTTTATTTTTATGATTTGCCCGCGGGTGGTAAACCGGCTGATGTGCCGGCTCAATTATTAAAAGCCGATGGCAGCGCCGACCCTGCTACGGGATACTGGAGCGGGATGGTAACCGATAGCTGGTCGATAAGCCTTAGCAATTACTATTCGCTGCTGCAAAAAACCAACAGTACCGGCATTATTACGGTGAATTATGGCTATGCCCGTTATGGGTTGAGCGATCACCCGGTTGAAACTGCTGCACATTACGCCGCGCAATGGGTAAGGAATGATAAGGGCCGAACTAAATTATGGGAGGTGGGCAACGAAAATTTCGGTAACTGGGAGGCCGGGTATCGTATTGATGTATCGAAAAATAAGGATGGCCAGCCCGAAATTATAACGGGCCAGCTATACGGAACACATTTTAAGGTTTTTGCCGATTCGATGCGCAAGGCTGCCAGCGACATAGGCGTTTCCATTAAAATAGGTATTGTACTTACCGAAACAGACGACCAAAATAATACTACAGGTGGGCAAAACTGGAATTCGGGTGTTTTATCTGCTGCCGGATCATCGCCCGATTTTTTTGTAGTGCATAATTATTATACGCCTTATAATCAAAATTCAACACCCGAAGTTATCCTGGCAACGCCATCAGCAGTTACCGCTCCGATGGTAAGTTGGGTAAACAATTCTGTTCAAAAGGCAGGTGTGGCTCAAAAGCCCATAGCGTTGGACGAGTGGAATATATTTGCTTCGGGTTCAAGGCAGCAGGTGTCTTACGTTAGCGGTGTGCATGCCGTTTTAGTACTGGGCGAGTTAATTAAAAACCAGGTAAGCATGGCCTGCCGCTGGGATTTGGCAAACGGCGGCAGCGATGGTAACGATCATGGTTTATTTACTTTTAACCAGGATGGCACCGCAAATTTTACCCCACGGCCGGCATTTTATTACCTGTATTATTTCCAGAAATACTTTGGCGACAGGATGATCAGTTCAACAGTTAGCGGGAGTACCGATATTGTTAGCTATGCATCTTCGTTCACATCGGGCGAAGCCGGTGTTACACTTATAAATAAAAGCGGCACCGACCAGGTAGTTAGCATCAATTTCAAAAATTACTACACCGGCTCTAATTACTATTATTATACTTTGAAAGGTGGTACCGACAACGGATCGTATTCGGGCAAAGTAACCGTTAACAACAATGGCCCTGCCGGCGATGTTGGTGGTCCGGCTGGTTATGCCTCGCTTGCTGCAAATTCATCAGGCACCAGTGGCGGAATAACTGTTAGCGTACCGGCAAGAGGTGTGGTGTTTTTGGTTTGCGATAAGAAATAAATACCGTGTTTAACGAGAGTCCCAAGTCAAAAGTCTTAAGTCAATTTATTCTTTTTTTACTTGGAACTTAAGACTTGGTACTTATAACTTAAAAGTAGTGTAAAACGTGTTTGTTACGGCACCGGTTGTCGTAGCAGGCCGTTTTATTTTTTATCCCAAAGCCTGTTGGTAACCACCTGCCCAATCACCTGCTCGCGGTAATTGCGGCTTATAGGAATTTTATTGGCCTGGATAAATATCTCATTACCTTCAATCCCATCAATTTTATTGACGGCCACAATGTACGATTTATGCACCCTGATAAATGACTTGCCAGCCAGGTTCTCCTCCAGGTTTTTAAGGGATAACATGGTTACATATTTGCCTTTCATGGTAAAAATGTTTACGTAGTTTTGCATTCCCTCTACATAAAGAATCTCGTCCAGCGGCACCTTTTCATATTTGCTGCCACACTTAATAAAAAAATAATCATCCTGTTTTTCTGCTTTATTGATATCTGCCGATGTTGTTTTGGTGAGCAGCCGGTGATAATCCCGGGCTTTGCTCGCCGCCTTAAAAAAACGTTCAAACGTGATTGGTTTAAGCAGGTAATCCAGCACATCCAGCTGGAAGCTTTCCAGGGCATAGGTAGGGTAGGCGGTAGTAATAACCACCATAGGCGGTTTTTGCATAATTTTCAACAACTCTATCCCGTTCATTTTAGGCATCTGGATATCCAGGAAAATCAAATCGGCAGGTTGCTGGTCAAGCAGTTTCATAAGCTCAAGCGGGTTTTCGCAGGTGCCGGCCAACTGTAAAAAATCTACCTCCCGAACGTAGTTCCCAAGCCCTTCGCGGGCCAATGGCTCATCGTCAACAATTATACAATTGATATTCATATTTAAGCCATTTGCATTGTTGGTGATATTTGCAGCACAGCAAGTGTTAACTGTAGTTTTACCGTAAAAGTATCGGGTTGGCTGTCAATATCCAATTCATAAATACCGGGATACATTAAATCGAGCCTCCGTTTAACGTTGCCCAGTCCTATGCCGCCGTATTTTATTGCCTGGTTTGCTTCGCCGGCTGCTGTACTGTTGCTTACAAACAGGTTTAGCCGTTGCCCTTGAAGTTCAAGTTTTATGTTGATCCAATTACTGCCGTTTACATGGGCCGATACGTGCTTGAAAGCATTTTCTACAAAGGTCATCAAAATAAAGGGGGCAATGCCCAGTTGGCCTGCAATGGGTGCCGTCAGCTGTATATCAGCTTGTACTTCGGTATCATGCCGCAGCTTTTCCAGTTCTATAAAATTTTCAAGATAGGCTATTTCTTTTTGAAGTGGGATTTGCAGATCGTTGCATTCATACAGCTGGTGCCGCAACAATTCAGAAAATTTGGCCAGCGAAGCCGATGCCATATTGGGATTTTTGTGGATAAGGAAAAAAATGGAATTGATGCTGTTAAACAAAAAATGAGGGTTAAACTGGTATTTTAAAAATTTAAGCTCGGTTTCCAGTTTCTCTTTTTCAAGCATTTGTTGCCTTTTTTGCGTTTGTGCCCAGGTTTTAGTAAGCTTAATACTCATGGCAAGTGTGCTGCTGGCCACCATTGATGGCAGCGGATTGGCCAGGAAAAGGGTGAAAAAGTTATGCGGGCCGTTACCATATAAATCATCCATTGTTTTGCCCGATAGGATGGCGCTTAAAAAATAACCCGGAACAATCAGCATGGCAGCGCCGATAATGGTTAATAACTCGTAAGCTATGTACTGCGCAAATTTGCCCTTTTCCATATAGCGTGGCATCAGGAAATATAGGTTAAAATACGCCGCCAAAGCCTGGAATACCAGGTAAAAAGTAAACTTTACCGTATAGGGCGAAAAAAAGATACTGCGCGCCACGCCAATAGGATCGCCCTGGGAAAATACCCACCACAGGTAATTATATAAAAACCAAAAAGGAAGATGGTATAATTTATACCTGATAAGCCAGTTTTGTTTGGATTGAATTTGAGGCATAAGCTAAAGATACAGCTAAATGAATTGTTTTTTAATGGCCACAATCTCAATGGGGCTAATTAATTGACCAAATGCACCTGTTGGCATATAACCGGTAAATTATAGCGGAGGCAGGCCGTTTTAATAAATTCCGGCGCTTTTAATGTATTTCGTCAATCGGGGTAGTACGGTGGTCAATCGGTTTTTTGTGGCTTGTTAGGTTTGTATTCCTTTGGTCAAACAACCATCACAACCCGCCTATGAAATACTTAATCATCAGCTTCCTCTTATTTTTTGGGCAGTCATCGTTTGCCCAGGTGTCAGGGAAATTTGTGGATGCCACCGGGCAGCCCGTTTCATTTGCAACAATAATATTATTGGATAGCACCGATAACGCGCTGATAAAATCAACGCTTACTAATGATAAAGGCACCTTTAGGTTTGAACCTGTTGGCCAGGGCCGGTATATTGTTAAGGTAAGCGATATGACTCACGAAACATGGTCGTCGCCCGTATTTGAGCTTACAGGTACAAAACCATCAAAAAACCTTGGTATTATTGAGCTAAAAGCGGCCTCCAAACAATTAAGTGAGGTTACCATTGTGGCCAATAAACCTTTGGTGCAGCAGGAGCCGGGCGGGATGGTAGTAAATGTACAAAGCAGTATTTTAACAAAAGGCAGTTCGGTGTTACAAGTTCTGCAGCGCTCACCCGGCGTAATCGTTAATCCCCAAAACACTGGCATCACCCTGAACGGAAAGGCCGGCGTAATGGTGATGCTGGATGGCAAACTGATGCGGATGTCGATGCCGCAGGTGCTTACTTTACTAAACGGCATAAGCGCCGATGACATTGAAAAAGTAGAACTGTTAAACACCCCGCCTGCAAAATACGATGCCGACGGCAATGCCGGGCTTATTAATATTGTTACCAAAAAAAATAAACAGCGGGGCACAAACGGGTCTGCTACTGTTACGGCTGGGTATAGCCAGGGTGAAAAGGGTTCAGTAAATGCCTCAATTAACCACAATACAGGTAAGGTGGGCCTGCGGGCTTCTTATTCGTATGCTCACGATCGCGGCCATAGCGAATTGTTTGCAAGCGGGACGGAAATTGTACCAGCCATAGGCGGGCAAACCGAATTTTTATACAAGGGCCTGGGCAAACCGCTGGCCAAATACCAGGATGCCGAAATTGGCGCCGATATCCGGCCCAATCAAAAGACAACCGTTGGTGCCAGTATCTATTTTGCAGCCGGGACCGACCACAACAATAATTACAACCATGGGCACTATGCCCTTAAGCCCGATTCTGTGCTGCTGTTTAATTCCTACCTCGATGGCATTAATCATACTTACAATACCATCGGCAGCATTAACCTGGAACGTGAACTTACTAAAGGCGAAAAAATTAATTTTGACGCCGATTATATTTATTACAAAAACAATGGGCAAACCAACGTTCAAAGCACCTTTGTTGATAACTATGGCAACCTGGCCGGTGCCGGCGACAGCCTGTATGCCCCCCGCCAGCGCGACCTGGCCAGTACCGCTATAAAAGTATCGGTACTTAAAGCGGACTACTCAAAACAAATAAATCCAAACCTGAAATTTGAAGCAGGTGTAAAAGGCACCTTTACCCGCAGCAACAGTGTATCCGGAATAGAAAATATGCAAAACGGCCAGTGGGTGTTAAGCAGCGTAGGGGTATCTAATAACCTGGTTACAAAAGAGATGATTGGCGCGGGCTATGCAACTTTGAACGCGAAGCTGGATACCGCTACCAGCCTTATCATTGGCGCACGATATGAATACTCGCACAACAGTACCGATAACGCCAGCAATGCGCAATATGATATCGACCGGAAATTGAAGAAGCTGTTCCCGAGTGTATTTCTGACGCGGAAGCTTAATGATCATTCCGAATTACAGTTATCCTATACCAAACGCGTCAGCCGTCCATCCTACAGCGACCTGGCTTCGTATGTAACCTATAACGACCCTGTATCTGTTTTTACTGGCAACCCGGCGTTAAAACCCACCATTACCGATAATATTAAACTGGCCTATAATTACCACGATTATGTTTTCTCGGTTTTATTTAGCCGGGATAAAGATGTGATATTGCAAACGCAAATTTCTACCGGGCCATCTAAAGGGTTGGTTTATCTTGCCCCGCAAAACGCCCCTTATCAAAATAACATCACCGTGCAAACAAGCATCCCGGTAAAAATAACAAGCTGGTGGGAGGGGCGCTATGGCTTTGTTGGCGGCTGGCGACAATACAAAGTGGACTATACACCGCAAACCTTTATCAAATCATACTTTGCCGGATCGGTTGATTTTAGCGAAACGTTTAAACTACCTAAAAGCATTTCCGTGGAGGTCTCCGGTTATGCCTATTCGCCGGCATATTATGCTACCTCAAGAAGCAACGGAAACAGTATGCTTAACCTTGGGATAAAAAAGGAACTGAATAACAATAAAGGCAGTTTCCAGTTATCAGTTACCGATTTGTTATCGTCGGCAAGTTATTACAGTTACATTGGTCACTTAACCCGCGATGCTTTTAATTCGCAGGTACAGGTACGGTATAATGCCGAGTCAAGGAGTTTTCCCTTCGTCAAGCTTACCTATTATCGCTCATTTGGTACGAAAAACAAAGCTCAACGAAAAGATGATAACGCATCCAAAGATGAAAGAGGGCGGCTATGAATTATATAAAAAATTGTGTCCTATATTAGGGCATGAAAAACATTATAAAAATCTGCGTTTTATTAATGGTTGTAGCCCAATCGGGCTTCGCCCAGCAAAAAACTTTCACCAATCCCCTGCTGCCTTCCGGTGCCGATCCATGGGTTATTTACAAAGATGGTTTTTACTATTATACCAATTCAACGGGTAATCACCTGGCTATCTGGAAAACAAAAGATATTACGCAGCTGAAAACTGCTGTTAAAAAAACAATCTGGGTACCACCCGCAGGTACTAACTATTCAAAAGAACTTTGGGCGCCCGAGCTTCATTTTATAAAAGGTAAATGGTATATGTATTTTGCTGCCGATGATGGCAATAACAACAACCACCGGATTTATGTGATCGAAAATCCGGCTGCTGACCCAACAGAAGGTACCTGGACATTTAAAGGCAAGGTAGCCGATGATACCAATAAATGGGCCATAGATGTATCGGTATTTGAAAACAAGGGACAGTTATACATGATTTGGGCGGGCTGGGAAGGCGATGTGAATGTGCAGCAAAACATCTACATAGCCAAAATGAAAGATGCCTGCACCATCGATGGCCAGCGGGTAAAAATATCAAGTCCTGAATTTGACTGGGAGAAGTACGGCGACCTTGGCGCACAATCAAACCCGCCGCACGTTAACGTAAACGAAGGCCCCGAGATTTTAAAGCATAACGATAAATTATTCCTGGTTTACTCGGCCAGTGGTTGCTGGACAGATTACTACGCGCTTGGGATGCTCAGCGCATCAACAAACAGCGACTTAATGAACCCGGCATCGTGGACAAAATCCACCCGGCCGGTATTTAAACAATCGCCGGATAATGGCGTTTATGCCCCCGGTCACAATTCATTCTTTAAATCACCGGATGGAACGGAGGACTGGATATTGTACCACGCCAACTCCCAACCAGGCCAGGGCTGCGGCAACGAACGCTCGCCCCGGGCACAAAAATTTAGCTGGAAAAAAGACGGTTCGCCCGATTTTGGCGTACCATTAAAAGCAGGAGCGGTGATGGATGCACCATCAGGCAATCGGTAACGAATTAATTTTACGAAATGTTGCCTGATTAAAGCTGTTAACACCGTATTAAATATTGTAACAAATTGACTATATTAAGCTTGAATAACTGTTAAATTAATAAAAATTTGCTTTGATGGTTAAAAATGACTTAATTACTTTATAAATATTAACTGATGCCTACTCGTTATCCAATCAAAATAATATGTTATTTTGTTATGGCCATGCTGTGTAAAACAGCATCGGCACAATCTGCCGATAGTTCAAGCTATGATGCTGCTGTTGGTAACGTGACAAACCGGTTTTACCAGGGCGTTGGCGAACAATCGCGCCTGTATAATGGCCTGGTTTATGATTCTTACGATTCATCCATCAAAGGTAGCCCTTACCTTGACGATGTTGATGCCTGGCGCCCGGGCTCGGTTGAGTACGATGGCCAAAACTTTGAAAATGTATCGATGATTTATGACCTGTACACCGATCAGCTGGTGGTACTGCTCTACAATCATGCCTCGCCAATTGCGCTGATAGCCGATAAAGTTTCCGGTTTTGATTTACATGAACGGCATTTTGTTAGGGTAGCCAACAATAATGGCGGTATAAAAGCCGGCTTTTACGAACAACTTTATGGCGGCAAATCGCAATTAATAAAACGGTCCGAAAAATTGCTTAAATCCACATCCGGACCCAATGGCCGGGAGCGGTTTTTTGTGCCCTTTAAAGAGGTGCCAGATTATTATATCAAAAAGGGATTGGTCTATTACAAAGTGAGCAGCCAAAGCTCGGTGCTTGATTTGTTTGCCGATAAGAAGAAAGAGCTTAAGCAATACATCAAAGACAAGCACCTGCAGTTTGATGACCTGCGCGAACTGGCGCTGACTTCGGTAACGGCCTATTATGATAGTATAACCAAATAATATGAAAAAAATTTACCTGGCTATTCTTCTTTTATTGGCGGTTAAACTATTGCATGCGCAGGTTACTTCAAAAAGCATCAGCGTTAATTTTCAACAGGCAGGCATTGATCTGTTTGCCGGCGATCTTGAGACTAAAACAGGTTACCGGTTTTTTTACGACCGCACCCAGTTTGATAGCTTAAAAATTACGCTACAAGTAAATAACCAGCCGCTGGAAGATGTGCTTAGGCAGGCTTTTCATAACTCTGGTTTTCAATATACCATTGTTGCATCAAAAATGCAGGTGTTTTTAACGCTTGGGAAAGAAATTCAGACACAACCGGCCGAAGGTTATTTTAACACCAAGCCAGGGCAAAGCAAGCCCGTTATGCCATCGCCGGTAATTGATTTTACAACAGCGCCCGTTAAAAAGCCCATAATTGAATCAACCGTCGAAAATAAACTGTACGAGATTGGCATAAAAAGCAATGAATTAAAACCCGGTAAAGCTACTTTATCGGGCTATGTAAAAAGTGCTAAATCGGGCGTGGCCATAGCGGGGGCCAGTATTTATGTAAGCAATACCAGTATTGGGGTTACAACAGATCAGTTTGGTTATTTTACATTGGCGCTGCCCCGCGGCAAACAATTGCTGATAGTTAAAGGGATAGGCATGAAAGATGCACGCAGGCAAATTATGCTATATACTGATGGCGAACTGAATATTGAATTGCAGGACCAGGTAACAACGCTTAAAGAAGTAAAGATATCTGCAGATAAAGTGGCCAATGTGCGCAGTACCGAGATGGCCGTAAGCCGGTTAGACATTAAAAGTATAAAACAAGTACCCGCTGTTTTTGGCGAGGCCGATGTTTTACGTATTGTATTAACATTGCCAGGTGTGCAAACCGTTGGCGAGGCTACAACCGGCTTTAACGTTAGGGGAGGTGCGGCAGACCAAAACCTGATATTGCTTGATGATAAAACAATTTATAACCCAGCCCACTTTTTTGGTTTCTTCTCGGCCTTTAATCCCGATATTGTAAAAGGGATAGAACTTTACAAAAGCACCATTCCCGAGAAATTTGGTGGTCGTTTATCATCAGTGTTGGAAGTTACCGACCGCGAGGGCAACAAAAAGAATTTTACAGGTTCGGCAGGTATAGGATTGCTTACCAGCAGGCTTAATGTAGAAGGGCCTATAGTGAAAGATAAAACGTCGTTTATTTTTGGCGGCCGCACCAGCTATTCAGATTGGTTATTAAAATTATTGCCCGAGGAATATAAACACAGCCATGCATCGTTTTATGATTTTAACCTCGATTTAAGTCACCAGGTTAATAAGGACAATAACATTTATATTACTACCTATTTAAGCAACGATAATTTCAGGTTAAACAGCGATACCACTTATAACTACAGTAATAAGAACGCCAACATTAAGTGGAAGCACAATTTTAGCAGTAAGTTATACAGTCTGTTGAGCGTTGGTTACGATGGGTATAAATATGATATTGCCAGTACAGCAAACCCGGTTAATGCCTACAAACTGAAATTTGGTATTAATCAAACCAATTTAAAAGCTGATTTTACCTATTATCTTAATCCTAATAATACCATCGACTTTGGTTTAAGCTCTATTTATTATAAACTAAACCCAGGCAGCGAAACGCCCAATAGCTCATCCTCATTAATAATTCCCGATAAAGTGGCAGATGAACAGGCTTTGGAAAGCGCCTTATACCTGGGCGATAAAATTGACATTACGCCCGATTTTACTATTAGCGCGGGTATCAGGTATTCGTTGTTCAATTATTTGGGCGCACAAACTGTACGCAACTATGCGCCCGGCTTGCCGCGTACCCCGGTCAATGTTGTTGATAGCGCCAACTATACCAGCGGCAAAGTCATAAAAACGTATTCCCGGCCCGAAATCAGGGTATCTGCCCGTTACAATATCCAGGATGACCTGTCATTAAAGGCCAGTTACAATACCCTTGCGCAATACATTCACCAATTGTCAAACACTACAGCTATATCGCCCATTGATATTTATAAACTGAGCGACCCTAACATCAAACCACAATACGGCAGCCAGGTATCGCTCGGCATATTTAAAAACGCGCAGCAAAATACCATCGAAACATCGGTAGAGGTTTATTACAAACACATTGACAATTACCTGGATTATAAAAGCGGAGCAAAACTGGTAATGAGTCATGCTATTGAGCAGGAAGTTTTAAACACCAAGGGCAAGGCCTACGGGGTCGAACTTTCGGTACGTAAAACAACCGGCAAGCTAAACGGCTGGGTTAATTACACTTACTCTCGCACGTTTTTAAAGCAGGACGATGCCATTGCAGGCCAGCTCATTAATGGCGGGGCATATTACCCGGCTAATTACGATAAACCGCACAGCTTTAATTTTACCGGCAACTATCGCATAACCCATAGGTATAGCGTTTCGCTGGATGTTACCTACAGCACCGGCAGACCTATCACGTTACCTATTGCCAAATATTATTCAAACGGTGCCGAACGGGTATTTTATTCAGGGCGGAACGAATACAGGATCCCGGATTATTTCAGGTCCGATTTTTCTATCAATATAGATGGGAACCATAAAATACACCAAACTTTCCATAACTCATGGACGGTTGGGGTTTACAATTTAACAGGAAGGCAAAATGCGTATTCAACGTTTTTTCAGCAACAAGGCGGAGCAATCAACTCGTACCAGCTGTCAATTTTTGCCAGGCCGATACCCTTTATAAATTATAATATCAAATTTTAATGTTGATAGGAGGGGGAAATGACAGCACGGTTGATTTATTTAACAAGATTTTTGAGGAATTAAGATGATGAAAAGGATACTATACATACTGTTTGTATTGATGGGTGCAATGGCCTGTAAAAAGCAGATTACAATTGCGCCCTCGGCCAAAGTAACCAGCTATTTGGTGGTTGATGGCAATATCTCGTTGGGCGATTCTACCACCATAACCTTACGCCGTACAGTTAACCTGGATAGTAACGCGAAAGCCAACCCCGAATTGGGCGCTGTGGTAACCGTTGAAAGCGCCGGGGGCGCAAGCTATAAATTAACCGGCAAAGGTAACGGGACTTATGTATCAGCACCTTTAAACTTATCTGCCAACGAAAAATACAGCCTTAAAATTACCACGTTAAATGGCGGTAAATATGCTTCAGATTTTGTGCCGGTAAAAAACTCGCCGCCAATTGACAGTGTGAGGACTGACATAACCAGTAACGGCTTGCAAATTGGTGTTGATACACATGACGCAACCAATAACAGTAAATATTACAGGTGGGAGTATACGGAGACCTACCAGATCCAAAGTGCGTTTAGATCGTTAATTACAGTTGTTCAAAACCCTTCGGCGCCGCCACCGGATTTTCAATACCCCCGAACCGGCGACCAGGTTATATACAATTGCTGGGTAAGCGATACCTCCAATACCATAATTACCACTACAACGGCTAAACTGTCGGCAGATAAAGTAAATAATGCACCAATAGCGCTGGTTCGTGCTAACTCGGAAAAGTTTCGGTTCAGGTACAGCATCCTTGTAAAACAATACGCAATTACGTCAGATGCATTCAATTATTTTGAACTTCTGAAGAAAAATACAGAACAGATTGGCGGAATTTTTGACCCGCAGCCATCAGAACTAACAGGTAACATGCATTGCATCAGTAACCCTAACGAGCCCGTTATCGGTTATGTTACTGTAGGACAAGTAACGCAAAAACGAATTTTTGTTGATAAAGCCAGCCTGCCGGCGAACTGGGTGGCCGAGACTCCATATGGTGGTTGCCATTTGGATACGCTATTATATGCACGAAAAGTTACCACCACCATTCCAACCATCCCGCCTATATATGTTGCCGAGGTACACGACCTCATTTATTCGGGCATAGAATTGACAGTTGATTACGCGCCGGGGGGGTACACGGCATCATCGCCTATTTGCGTGGACTGTACCTTACGCGGAACAAATAAAAAACCATCATTTTGGAAATAAAACAATACCGGATCATGAAAAAAATTACCAGCATTTTTTTCGCAGTAGCGATCATGTCAATAACCAGTTTGTTTGGGCAGGTATTACCCGAAGTGCAGGCCAATTTTAATGATTACACATCAAACGCGCTACAGGAAAAATTATTTGTACATACCGATAAAAATGGCTACACCGCAGGGGAAGTGCTTTGGTTTAAATTATTTAATGTGGATGGTATTTTTATGAAACCGCTTGGCTTAAGTAAGGTGGCATATGTTGAAGTACTTGATGATAAGCAAACGCCGGTATTACAAACAAAAATTGCTATGAAGGATGGCAGCGGGAATGGTTCATTGTATATCCCGGTTAATTTGCCAACCGGTAATTTTGTATTGCGGGCTTATACCAGCTGGATGAAAAACTTTGGCCCTGACTACTATTTTTCAAAGAAACTGGTCATCATAAACCCGCTGAAAAGTCCGGTAAAGGAAGCGAAAACACCATTGGCGGCATACGATATACAGTTTTTTCCGGAAGGCGGGCACCTGGTTAGTGGTATAGCAAGTGTAGTAGGTGTAAAAGCTGCCGATCAATTTGGTAAAGGCGTAAATTTTAAAGGCGCAATTGTTAATCAGAACAATGATACGGTAGCCAGGTTTGAGCCATTGAAATTCGGGATCGGTAGATTTGTTTTTAAGCCTCAAAGTAATACCTCCTATCGTGCAGTAATTAAAATTGACGGCAAATTGATACAAAAAGATATTCCGGCGATCAGCGATAAAGGCTACGTAATGAGCTTAAAAGACAATGGCAACGGCCAGCTTTCGGTTAGCGTAAATACAAACCTGCCTGATGGCAACGTTTTCCTTTTTGTACAAAGCCATCAGGTAGTTAAAGCGGTGCAATCATCTGCGGTAACCAACGGTACCGCCAGTTTTATTTTAGATAAAAGCAGGCTTGGCGAAGGAATATCGCAAATAACCATTTTCAGCGCCGACAAGAGACCGGTTTGCGAACGCCTTTATTTTAAACGTCCAACAAAAAAACTATCTATAAGCGCCGGCGCGAGCGCTGCACAGTACGCCATGCGTAAAAAGGCAGATGTTACTATAGCCACGCAGGGTGCAGGTAATAAGCCTGCTGCCGCCAGCCTGTCGGTATCTGTTTACCGCATGGATTCGTTGCAGCACAACCAACAGGAAGATATACTGAGCTACTTATGGTTAAAATCGGATTTAAGAGGAGATATTGAATCGCCGGGTTATTATTTTAACGATAAAAATGCTGTAGCTACAGAGGCTGCAGACAACCTGATGCTTACCCAGGGCTGGCGAAGTTTTGCCTGGGACGATATTTTAAATAAAAAGACACCAGCTTTTAATTTTTTACCCGAGTTAAGCGGCCCTATGATTACCGCTACCCTGGTTAATAAGCTTAATAATCAGCCCGAAAAAGATATCCAGGCCTACCTTGGGATACCGGGTAAACACATCCAGCTGTATGCCGCTAAAAGCGATGCCCGTGGTAAGCTGGTTTTTAATATGCGGGAGTTTTACGGGCCAAATGAAATTGTTGTTGAAACCAATACCGCTGTTGATACCAATTACCACATAGATGTTTTGACACCATTTTCTGACCAATTTGTAAAGACGGCAACACCACATTTTGACGTTACACCTGGCCTGCAAACCACGTTTGAAGATGCTGCGCTAACAATGCAGGTTCAAAATATTTACAATGGCGCAAAAATGAGGCAGTTTACCGAATCGCGGCCCGATACCACGGCATTTTATGGAGCGCCTTACAAAACTTACCTGTTAGACAACTACACCCGCTTTACTACGATGGAAGAAGTAATGCGCGAATACATCAGGGAGGCAAACGTTTTTCATACCGGCAACCAATTTCATGTAAAAGTGGTTACCGGTATTGGCATAGGTTTCCTGGCAGACGATGACCCGATGATGCTGATAGATGGGGTGCCATTTTTTGATATGAATAAAGTGTTTAAGGTTGATCCGCTCAAAATCCGTAAACTGGAGGATGTGCCATTTAACTACTCGCTGGGGCCATCATACGAACATGGGATATTTAGTTTTACCAGTTACAAAGGCGATCTTGGCGGTGCCGAAATAGATCCGCATGCGGTGGTGCTTGATTATGAAGGTTTGCAGCAGGAGCGCCAGTTTTACTCGCCGGTTTACGATACCGATACGCAGGCGGCCAGCCACATGCCCGATTTCAGGAACGTACTTTATTGGTCGCCATCTGTAAATACGGGTGCCGATGGTAAGCAACAATTGTCATTTTACACATCCGATCAACCCGGAACTTATGTTGGTGTAATACAAGGGATAACCCAAAGCGGCGAGGCAGGCAGCCAGACCTTTAGTTTTGAAGTAAAACCGAGCTACTCATCGCAGGTGAAGTGAAGCACTTCGATACAAAAACAAATGGCGGGTTGTTTTTAAGCGACCCGCCATCGTTTTTTAATTGGCTATTTCTCTCTTCTTTCCGGAATATCCGGTAATGGTAATCTTACTTACATCTGCATCAACTTGTAGGTTACGCGATGATTGCGACAAGTAAGTAGAACCGTAATAAAACTCTACCCGTTTTTTACTGCCGTTTTTATAGCTGAGATCTGCAAAAAAATCGTCAGCCTTTAGTTTGATGTATTTTTTAGGCTTCATACCAATGCTGTTTTGGCGATATATTTTCAGGCTGTCCTGGTTCTGGGTGGCTACTAAAATATCACCTTCCTTAGCTGATTGTATGGCGGCCAGCGCTTTGGCATCGCCATTAATAAACAGCCCGCTTTTGGCAACAGATAAAGGAGCAAAGCCGCCTTTGCCATTACCCTTCAGGTACAAGCCCATAAAGGCATCATGCCGCCCGGTAAAGGGCTCCATTCCAAAATCGTTACCCGCCATTACCAGGTCAAGGTTGCCGTCCTGGTCAATATCTTTTGCAACCATACCGTATACGGGCGCCATTTGTGTGGCTAATGGCATGGGGCTTATTGTAAATTTGCCGTTTCCTTTGTTGGCAATAAAGCTGGTGTTCATATCCGTGGCTTTCATGATCACCGCGTTTTCTTTGTCTTTGTCGCTCCATAAATCGTCCATAGTAGCTTTGCCGAACCCCCTGTAGCTTGGGTATTTTTTCCGGATAGATATCAGCTGGCTTATCAAATCGTCGCGGGTGTGCATCGGGAAGGGCTTTTGCAAACCGTCCTCGGCCTTCATGTAACAAAATATCATGGCATCAAATGAGCCGTTGCCATCAAGGTCTTTCCCCATAATGGTCATTGGTTGTTCAAAAGTTGCTTTGTAATTTGAATTTTGGCCCAGGTTGCCGGCTACATAATCCACCTGGCCATCGTTATTAAAATCACCGGCAACAATACTGTTCCACCAGCCTACGTGAGCGTCAATTCCCGTTTTTATTTTGGTAAAACCGTTGCCGGTATTTTTGTAAAAGGTTACCGGCATCCACTCGCCAACAACAACCAGGTCAACAAGCCCGTCGTTATCAAAATCAGACCATAGCGCATCGGTAATCATTCCGCCATGTACCAGTTCGGGACAAAGCTGTGCGGTTACGTCGGTAAATTTGCCGCCATCGTTCCTGAGAATATGGCTCACCGGCGATGAGGGGTAAGCACCCGAAACAGATCGACCGCCTACGAACAGGTCAAGATCGCCATCGTGGTCAAAATCGGCTGCCCGAACGCAAGATCCATTATCGTACTCAACGGGTACTGCGCCAAAGCTTTTTGTAAACTGTCCCTTGCCATTGTTAATATAAAGCCGGTCCTGCGCGGTGGTATGGTCTTTCGGAAACTCATAGCTCCCGCTAACTACATATAAATCAAGGAAACCATCGCCATTGGCATCAAACAACAGCGCACCCATATCTTCTTCTTCCTTGAAACTATCGTTTAAAAAACGATTATTGTCCATGGTGAACTTACCGTCGGCACCCTGCATAAAAAATACGCCTTTATTGCCTGCGGCCCCGCCAACATAAAAATCATCGTAGCCGTTGTTATCTACATCACCCACAGCAATCGATGGCCCATACTGGCTTAGTTTATGAGGTAGGGTTGGCTGTATATTATAATCAATGGCATCTTTTTCCTGGTGCACATATTTAATACCCAATTGGTTTGCTGCCGATTGAAATACCGGTGCACGCTCCACCGGAGGTTGAGGACTGTAATTACCCGAACCGTTTTTGTATTGCAGGGTGATAGTTTGATTTGCCTTGATATTTTTTACCAATTCGGTTTTGCCGTCTGACCAGCGGATGCGCAATGAATCAATTTCATTGGCAGTGCCGATACCGAAATGGGCTTTGGCATCGTCGGTGCTCATATAGCCGCGGCAGGGCTGCTGGTCGTAAAATTGTTGTTTACCCTGGTAGTAAATGCGGATTGTTGCACCAATGCCGCCAAGGTTTTTATCATCGCCGGTTAGCTTAACGGTTAGGTAATGGTGCGTTTTATCTACCTGTGTTTTGCTGTTCAGTGTGTTTTCGTAAATGAAGGCATCGTCATCAATATTGTTGATCACCAGGTCAAGGTCGCCATCATTATCAAGGTCGGCATAAACACCGCCGGTCGAAAAGGTTGGCTTAACAATACCCCAGTTTTTCGATTGGTCGGCAAACATATAACCGCCCTGGTTTTTAAAAGCATAGCTGGCCGTTTTAACCACCGGGAACGAATCGGCCGCTGCCAATGTGCGGTTTTCCTTAACGGTACGGCCCTGGTCGTTACTGTATAGGGCATGGTCAAGGTCGGTTACGTCTCGTGGGTAGCCGTTGGTAATCACCATATCGCGGTAACCATCGTTATCAAAATCGGCCACTAAGGGTGTCCAGCTCCAGTCGGTTTGGTAAATGCCGGCCATGTAGGCTATTTCGCTGAATTGGGTATGGCCCAGCGGTGTTTGTCCCTGGTTTAACTGCAATACGTTACGGATATATTGATGCTCGTAATTAAATTTTTTGTTATTGATGTAGGTAATGTAGTTATCGCCCATCAGCATGGTTTTTTTACGCACATTTTCTTCGGGTAGCATCTCTAACGATACCAGGTCGGGCAGGCCATCATTATTGATGTCTACCATATCTGCCCCCATTACCGACCAGCCGGTGTGCTTAAAATAATCGCCCGCCCGGTTGGTAAAAGTTCCGTTTTTATTGTTGATGTATAGCACATCGTTTGATATAAAGTCGTTGCCCACATAAATATCAGGCCAACCGTCGTTGTTGATATCTGTTACAGATACCGAGTTGCCAAAACCCTCAATTAAGATACCGGCCTCTTTAGTAACATTGCTAAAGGTGCCGTTACCGTTGTTGCGGTACAGCCGGTCGTTATTTTCGGCGCTGCCATCAGTTAGTTTAGGGCGATAGGCTACAGGGGTGGTTTTGCCTAAAAAGTTGGTCAGCAGGTACATATCCAGGTCGCCGTCATGGTCGTAGTCAAAAAATATGGCTTGCGTGCTGTAGCCATCATCATCTAATCCGTATGTCTTTGCTTCGTCCTTAAAAGTGGGTATACCATCCTTATTGTTACCCTGGTTAATGTACAGCATGTTACGGCGCTGTTCGGCATTTGATTTAAACGACGCGCAAACGTAAATGTCCATTTTTCCATCGTTATTAATATCCACAACAGATACACCCGCGCTCCATTTGCCTTCGCCATCAACGCCGGCAGTATTGGTTATATCGGTAAACTTTAAGTCGCCTTTGTTGAGGAATAGCTTGTTGGCCACCATGTTGCCTGCAAAGTAAACGTCGGGCAGGCCATCGTTATTAAAATCGCCTATGCCCACGCCGGCGCCGTTATATAAGTAAGGATGGTTAAGAATATTAATACTATCGCTTGGGCTCAGGGTGTTCTTAAAATCGATGCCGGTTTGCGATGCATCTAATAGTTTAAAAAGGGTAGGGCCATTCTGCATGCGCGAGCAGCCGGGCGCCAAAAAAAACAATAGTACAAGTGGGAATTTAAACTTAATGAGTAAAGGTTTTATCATGTAATTACAATAAAAATTTAATAATGGTTTATGCTTTGGTTGAGCTTTAAGTTACTGAACGCTATGTAGTAAGCGTACGTAAAGAAAATGGATTTTGACATAACAGGTTCTGCAAATCATCTCAATATTTCGTCAAATTGTATCGCTCAATATATGTTTGTGGATTTACTGTTAGCTTTGATGGATAGCCTGTCTGGCCCAATTAACCTTTATTAATTTTATCGGAACCCATATATGAATAAACTTTACTTTACTGTTTTTGCTGTTGCCTTGTTGTTTGACTGTAACAAAAATAACGGGTGGAAAAAATTAGCCGAAAACCCCAATTACATCCATCGGTCGGTACGCGAGGTTAGCGAGGTAATGCTGCATGATATTTATTCGCCGCCGGTGGCAAGCCGTATTTACGCTTATATTACCGTTGCAGGATATGAGGCTGCGCGTAATGGCGATAAAAACTACTTATCCCTCGCAGGCCAGGTAAAAGGGCTGGATTCAATCCCCAAACCGGAAATTGGCAAAACATATTGCTACAATTTAGCTGCCGCGCATGCCATTTTAACGGTTGGGAAAATCCTGGTGATGTCCGAAGGCCGGATAGAGGCTTTCCACAGCGGCTTGATGGATGAATTCAAAAATACCGACATGCCCGATGATGTATACCAAAACTCGATAGCTTACGGAAAGTTAATTGCTGACCGGATTATTAAATGGGCAGGCAAGGATAATTATAAGCATACCCGTTCATTATCAAAATACAATGTGCAAACCGACGATGCCACCTGGAAGCCGACACCGCCGGCCTATATGAAAGGGGTAGAGCCGCATTGGAACGAAATACGTCCATTTTTACTGGATTCGGCACAGCAGTTTAAGCCTGCAAAAGCGGTAGATTTTTCAAAGGAGCCCACCAGTTATTTTTATAAACTGGCTGTTGCTGTGAGGGAGGCCGGCCAGCATTTAACACCGGAGCAAAGCACCATAGCCACATATTGGGACGATAACCCCTTTAAAGTTAATACCAATGGGCATACCATGTTTGCAACCAAAAAGATATCGCCCGGAGGTCATTGGATAAACATTGCCGGCCTGGTTTGCCGCCAGGCAAAAGCCGACTACGTCCGTTCGGCTGAGACTTATGCCTGCCTGGCGGTTGTAATTGCCGACAGTTTTATTAACTGCTGGGACGAAAAATACAAAAGCAAAGTTATTCGCCCCGAAACCTATATCAACCAATATATTGATCAAAACTGGATGCCTTTGCTGCAAACCCCGCCGTTCCCCGAATATACCAGCGGGCATAGCGTAGTTTCAAATGCATCGGCGGTTGTGCTTGGCAAGTTATTCGGTGATAATTTTGCCTTTACCGACTCCACCGAGGTAGAGTTTAGCATCCCCGCCCGTAAATTCAAATCATTTAAAGCCGCTGCCGACGAGGCGGCCATCAGCCGGTTTTACGGCGGTATTCATTACATGCCATCCATTGTAAATGGCGTTGATGAAGGCACACGTATCGGAAACTTCGCGATCAACAAGCTAAAGACACGCAAATAGTATCAAAGCAGCTACCTTTTTAGTAATCAGGTAGCAAGTACCAGGTATCAAGACAGCTGCTTTTTTTAGTGTCATGTAGCAAGTATCAGGTTAGCCGCAAATGCATAGTAGAAAAGCTGCAAATCCAAAATCTTGATACTTACTACTTGATACTACTATTGCTAATAAGTTTTAACCTTCTGGTTCTTTTTATTTTGTTGATACTCGGTAGGGGTCGTGCCAAATTGTTTCAAAAAGTTACGGCCCAGGTGCGATTGTGAGCTGTATCCCACCATATTGGCAACCTCGTAAACTTTATAATCGCCATCTTCAAGCAGTTTTGCGGCAGCTTTAAGGCGTGTTATATTAATCAGCTCGTTGATGGTTAAGTTGGATATGGCCTTTATTTTACGGTACAACGTAGGCTTACTCATGTTCATCAGGTTGGCAATTTGTTCTACATCCAGTTCGGGGTTTTGGATATTGTTGTTAATTACCGCGTTAAGCTTATCCAAAAAGCTTTCATCCGGTTTGGAGTAGGCCATGGTTTTAATATTTGCCAGCGGCGAACTTGCAAAATGGTCTTTAATTTTATTGCGGTTGATAAGCAGATTGGCAATTTGCACCTGTAAATGCTCCGGCGAAAACGGTTTTTCGATATAGGCATCTGCGCCTACTTCCAGGCCTTCTATTTTGCTTTGGAGGGTATTTTTTGCCGTAAGTAATATAATAGGGATGTGGCTGTAATCAAATGTGGTTTTAATGCGCTTGCATAATTCAAAGCCATCAATGCCAGGCATCATCACGTCGCTGATAATAAGCTGGATATTTTCAATTTCTATCATATCCAACGCCTCCTGGCCGTTGAATGCTTTTATTACGGCATATTTATCGCTCAGGTCGTCCGAAATAAAATCAAGGATCTCGGGATTGTCATCCACCAAAAGTATAATCGGTTTCATAAAGTCAAAATTTTCTTCTTTTATAGAATCGGTTAGTTCATAATCGTCGGGAGTATTGTGCAGGTCAAATTCCTTCTCCTGGTGAACAGGCAAGGTTAAGTTAAAAATATTGAAATCGTTGATAGATTTATTCAACACTAACAATCCTTTGTGCAATTCGGCAAGGGAGCGCGACAGGGAGAGGCCTATCCCCGTGCCAATTTGTTTTTCTGATTCCTTCATCCTGAAGAAGGGCTCAAAAATCTTTTCGCGCATTTCGTAAGGTACAAGGTAGCCATTGTTTCTTATTTCAATGGTAAACGTATTATCGCCGGGTTCGGGTTTCAACAGTTCAACCTCGATAGCGTTTTCGCCATATTTAATGGCGTTATTGATCAGGTTACTTATTATTTTGGTAAATGCTTCAATATCAACATAGGCATACAAGGTTTTATCTACACATGTTAGGGTGTAACGTTGCCCTTTTTGCTCGGTTAAGGGCTTAAACCTTAAAAATATATCGCCCAGCAAATCGGCTATGTTTGTTTTTACAAAACTCAGGCTAAAACCATTGGTTTCTGTTTTCCTGAAATCAAGCAGTTGATTTGTAAGATCGAGCAGCCTGTTGGTGTTTTTCTCCATGATCTTCAGGTTATTCTGAATCTCGGGCACGTGTTCCGATCTTTTGATCACCTTTTCCATTGGCCCTTTTATAAGGGTTAACGGCGTACGTATTTCATGTGCTACATTGGTAAAAAACTCAATTTTGGCGTTATAGATTTGCTTCTCTTTATCACTTTCCAATATTTCAATAAGCCTGTTATTCCGTGCCTTGTTACGGTTGTGGTATTGTTGCAACAGGTAATAGCAAATGAAAATAACCAGCGATGCATACAGGATATACGCCCAGATACTTTCCCAAAAAGGTGGAGCTATATTTATTTCAAGCTTGGTTTCTTTGGTAGTCCAAACACCATTGTTATTGGCGGCTTTTACTATAAAAGTATAATGGCCAGGCTGCAGCTGTGTAAAATATACTTTTCGGTTTCGCTTTAAATCTGTCCAGCCTTTGTCGAGCCCCTTCATGGTGTACTTATAATGGGTCATCTCTGGCGATGGGTAGCTCAAGGCGGCAAAATCAATACTAAATGACGATTGGTTATAATTTAAATATATTTTTTTTGTGTAGATGATTGACTGTTTAAGCAACGAATCGGCCCCCTTAACCATAATTTCCTGGTTATGTACCTGGAAACCTGTAATAAAAACAGGCGCTACATAATTATTATCGTTGAAGTTGGCCGGATTAAAACTTACCATACCCTTAACACAGCCAAAATACAACGTGCCATCGGTATCCTTAAACGCCGAGTTATAATTAAACTGATCGCTGAGCAGCCCATTGGCTTTTGTATAAACCTTAATGGCATTGGTATTTATATTAAGGCAAACCAGGCCACGGGAGGTGCTTACCCATAGATTTTTATGATCATCCTCCAGCATCCGGAACACATAGTTGCTGGGGAAGCCGTTATCCAGATCGTAAAATTTAAAATCGTTTTTTACCGGATCATGCCGCCACAAACCAAGCCCATCGGTTGCAAACCATAAAATGTGGTTACTATCTTCAAATGCTCCATTTACTGTTATGCCATTCAGTGCATTTTTTACCGGGTAACGGTAGGGCACATGATAGCTGGTGTCTTTTACGGGATCATACCGGTAAATGCCATCGCGAACGGTAGCAATCCAAAGTATCCCGGTATGATCTTCAACTATGTCGTAAATAAAGTCCCAGATGGGTATTTTATCAATAAGTGTAAAATCTTTTTGCTTGCGGTTATACAGGTAAAAACCCCTGGTTGCGCCAATATATATGTTACCGTTGCGCGTTTTGCGAAAACATATTACAAAATTGCTTTTTAAAGTTTTGCTGTCTTTACCGGCAATATAAACTTTTACTACTTTCCCGCTGGGGATATCCATAATATCCAGGCCACGCTCAAACGTGCCTATAAACAGATTTTTTCCATCGGCAATCAGTCCATGGATGTTTGTATTGGTGATATCTGTATTTCCGCCGGGCAGGTAATGTGTCCAGGTGTGTTTATCGGCGCTCAGTTTGTTAAGGCCGTTATCTTCGGTGCCCATCCAAAGATTACCATAATCGTCTTTGCAAATTTCACGCACAACGTTGCCTTTAAGGGAGTTTTTCTCGTCGCCGGGATAATATTTATTAAACGTTGAATATTGTTTGGGGTAATAGTTTATGCCACCAAAATAAGTACCCACCCAAACGCCTCCTTCCACATCGCGGCACAGGGTGTAAACCGCGTTGTCGGATATGGAGTATGGGTCGTTGTACTTTTTACGAAGATTAAAAAATGTGCCATCTACATCGTTGTAAATAAACACCCCCGATTCTGTTGCCAGCCAAAACTCATGTTCGGCATATTTAGTAAAATCTCTTACGTATACTCCGGTTTTATTTTTGTTATAGGTTAAAAGGTCGCGGTAGGTCCCGGTTGCGCAATCAAAATCTTTAAAACCCTGGCTGGTTGTAGCTATAAATATCTTGTTGTGGTCTGCGGTAAAAATCTTTTCGATAAAATTTGAGGGTGCCCATTTAGAATGGTTGGTTATGCTATAGCTTTTAAACGAGTTATGAACAGTATCCATCTGTTCAATACTACCCCGGCTGGTAGATACCCACATATATCCATCATTGTTTTGGGCTATACTGGTTGCCTCAAAATGTTGCTCGGGAAAATAATCGGTAATTTGTTTTGTTGTGGTGTTAAATTTGATGAGCGAAGCACCCGCCACATACCAGCAGTTGTTGTAATGATCAAAAGCAATACTCCGCACACCGTTGGTATTAGGAGAGTTTACACGGGTGAAACTTTCTGTTTTACTGTCAAATTTGTCAATCCCTTCATCAGTACCTACCCATAAGTTGCCATCATGATCAAGCGCCAGCGCGTGCACCATATTACTGCAAATACTCTTGTTATTTTTAGGATTATGCCTGAAAACCCTGAAACTGTAACCATCAAAACGGTTTAAACCATCGCGCGTGCCAAACCACAAAAATCCCTGTTTATCCTGCAGGCTGCAGTAAACCGTATTGTTTGATAGTCCCTGTTCAACCTGGTAATGCCTGAAGTAATAAGGCTGTGCATTACAGATATTGAAGGATAGTATAAATAGTAAAAAAAATAAATATGCAGGTTTCAAAATCGATCTCTTGAACAAATATAGCCATTCTGAACAAGGGTTTTCGTATGAATAAAAATTGATACTTTTTGACTAATTATTGAGATGATTTGGTTAATAAGGAGCCCCCCTAAATCTTTTTCTTTACATCGTGATTTTAGATATGTCAACATTACATTTTTAAAATCAACAATTAACCAATAACAAATCAATTTATGAGAAAATTTTTACTACTCAGGCATGGGGGCCCCTCCCGCGTGCAATGGCCGCCCAGTAAATGGAGCCAAAAAGTAACATTAGTTTTATTCTCTATCATGAGCTGCCTGCTTTTTTCGCTTGGTGCATCGGCACAGGTGAAGGTGACAGGAACGGTAACTGATACTACGGGTGAAGCGCTAACAGGCGTTGCCGTACGTATTAAAGGTACCCAGGGTGGATCGACAACTGATGTAAAAGGACAGTTTAGTTTAACTGTACCTGATGTTAACAGCGTGCTGGTATTAAGTTATATTGGCTTTGCAACGCTGGAAGTGCCGTTAAACGGGCAAACATCCGTAGGAATCCGTTTAAAATCGAGTAACTCATCCTTGCAGGAAGTTGTGGTTACCGGTTATGGTACGCAAAAAAAGGAATCCATTACGGGCGCAATCTCTACTGTAACCAGTAAAGACCTTGACCGTGTACACGCGGGTTCAACGGTGAGCACCGGTTTAGCAGGTAAAATTCCGGGCGTAACTTTCAGGATGTCTGAGGGCAGGCCGGGCGCGAGTGCCAGTATCCAAATCCGCAACATGGGTTCGCCGTTGTATGTAATTGACGGTATCCAGCAGGATGAAGGTCAGTTCAACAACCTTGCGCCAAATGATGTGGAAAGCATTTCCGTGTTGAAAGATGGTTCGGCAGCTATTTACGGTGTACGTGCTGCAAACGGCGTTGTGGTGGTAACCACCAAAAAAGGTAGCGGCGACGCACGCATTAACATTGATGCTTACACTGGTTACCAAAACTGGTACAGGTTCCCGAATGTATTAACAAACTCGTACGACTATATGCGCTATCGTGCAGATGCTGAGGTAAACACCAACGGGTCTACCAGCATTACTCAGGCCGAGCTTGACAAATACAAAGCCGGGACCGAAAAAGGCTACCAAAGCTTTAACTGGCGCGATTATGTTTTGAAAGCGAATAACAACGCTCCTCAAAATTCTGTTAACGCCAATTTTACGGGTGGTACCGATAGGGTTAATTATTATGTATCTGCAACTAACTTATACCAGAATTCACAATTAGGTAAAGAGTATAAGTTTAACCGCTCAAACATCCAATCAAACGTTTCGGTTAAAGTTGCAGCCGGTTTAAAAGTTAGCCTGGATATCAATGGCCGTATAGAAACCCGCGAAAACCCGGGTGTACCTGGTGGTGACGATTACTTCCTGGCAAGATTTGCGGTATTAAGGAATACACCTTTGGAGCGCCCTTACGCTAACGATAATCCTGCTTATTTAAATGATATAGGCCATACCGAATCAAATTATGCATTCCTGAACGATAAGCTTTCTGGTTTATACCACAGCGATTGGCGTGTATTGCAAACCAACTTTGGCGCCGAATATCAAGTTCCAGGCATCAAAGGTTTAACAGTTAAAGGTTTGTATTCATACTACATAGCCGATTATTTGCTTAACAACCAGGAGTATACCTATAACGCTTATACCTACAGGCCAGCTACCGACACTTACGATGTAACAGGCGGTAGTACCAACCCATGGAGAGAGCGTGAACAACGTAAGGAGTTTGCAAAAACCTACCAATGGCAAATAAACTATAACAATACTTTTGGCAAGCATACTGTGGGCGCTACGTTTGTATCTGAACGTATCGAGCTGCAACACTTGCGCAACTGGATCCATGCTTCGCCGGTTTCAAATAACCTGCCGCTTATTTATTTCCCAACTGCCGATACTTACCAGGATAGTGATGATAAAGAAGCCCGTATCGGTTATATCGGTCGTATCAACTATAACTACGATAACAAATATTACTTAGAAGCATCTGCAAGACGTGATGCATCATATCTTTTTGCGCCAGATAAACGTGTAGGTTATTTTCCGGGTGTATCTGTGGGATGGAGGATTACCCAGGAAGGCTTTATGAAAAGCTTGCTTGGCGATCACAGTGTGCTGAATGATTTAAAAATCAGGGGATCATACGGTGTGTTAGGGGACGACAGGAACCTGATTTCGCCTTACTCATATTTACCAGGTTACAACTACAATTCGGGTACTGCTATTATAGATGGCAATGCGGTTGTAACATCAAGGGATAAGGGTATAGTAACAACCAATATTTCATGGTTAAAAAGTAAGATAACCGACGTAGGTGCCGACTTTAGCTTCCTAAACAGCTCCCTTACCGGTACTGTAGATTATTTTTACAGAAAACGTACGGGTTTATTGGGTACCAAAAATGACGTGATTTTGCCAATTGAAGTTGGTTACGGGTTGCCGCAGGAAAATACCAGCAGCGATTCGCAACAGGGAGCGGAAATTTCACTTAACTACAACGGAACCATTGGCAAGGCAACATTTAATGTTGGCGGTAACTTTTCATACAGCCGTCAAAAAAATCTTACCTCGTACAACCCGTTGTTTTATAACTCATGGGATCAATACCGTAACTCAACCGAAAACAGGTATTCGCATATCGACTGGGGCTACCAGGTTATCGGCCAGTTTACGTCAATTGACCAGATTAATAACTACAAGATCAATAACGACGGAAAAGGTAACCGCAGTCTGTTACCAGGTGATTTAATGTATAAAGATCAAAACGGTGACGGTAAAATTGACCAGTACGACGAAAGGCCTATTGGTTACGGTTACGGTACACAGCCTAATATTAACTTTGGTTTCACCCTTGGTGCAGCTTACAAAGGTTTTGATTTCCATGCCGATTTCTCGGGCGGTGCAGGTTATACCTGGTTCCAGAACTACGAAACAAGATGGGCATTTCAAAACAACGGTAACTTAAATACCATATTTGAAGACAGGTACCACCGTGCTGATCCTTTTGACATCAACAGCCAGTGGATTCCCGGGAAATATCCTGCCAACAGGATCAATCCAGGTTTTGGTTATAGCAGTTACTCGCTTAACGGGCAAAACAATTCATCGTTTTGGTTGCATAGCGTAAAATACCTAAGGGCAAGGACACTTGAATTGGGTTACTCGTTACCAGCCAATTTGTTAACAAAGGTAAAGATCAGGAAGGCAAGATTTTATGTTAACGCATACAACATGTTTTCGTTTGACAACCTGAAGCAATACGCAGTTGATCCGGAAACAACGGACGATAACGGGCTTCAGTTCCCTCAAAGCAAGGTCCTTAACTTCGGTGTTAATTTAACCTTTTAATTAATCCCTTAAGTTTAAATTCAATGAAAAAAATAACTATAATAACTACGTTTGCGGCCCTGTTAATTACGGGATCATGCAAAAAAGATAGCGAATTTTTAAATGTGCCGCCCAAGCAGATAGTAACGGCAGATGTGGCATTTTCAGATCCAAACCTGGTGCTATCTATCCTGGGCGACTTATATAACCGTGTGGTTGATTTCTCGGGTCTTGATAATGGCTGGGCGTCGTTTGCCGATTTTAGCGAATCGTTCCCATCAGAAAACGGCAGCTCGTACTTTGTACAGCGTACCGGCTGGGGTTACGGAGAGTGGGGTACCTGGGACTATACATATGTTCGCGATTTAAACCTGTTTATTGACCGTGCAACAGCGGCAACTAAATTAACCGCCGATCAAAAAAATCAATTCATCGCCGAAGGCAGATTTTTACGTGCCCAGTACTATTTTGAACTGGTAAAACGTATGGGTGGTGTGCCATTAATTACAAAACCGCTTGATTATGATTTCTCTGGCAACGTAATACCTTTACAGGTAGCCCGCGCCAAAGAATCAGAAGTTTATGATTTCATCATCAGCGAAGCCGAAGCCATTAAAGGTTTATTACCTGCAAAAGTAGAAGAGAAATCAAGGGCCACCCCTGGTGCTATTTTGGCTATGGAAGCAAGGGCAGCATTATACGCGGCGTCTATTGCTAAATATGGCGCCACTACGCCACAGGTTTCATTGCCAGGCGGCGAAGTGGGTATACCTGCAAGCATGGCTACCGGTTACTATACCAAAGCCCTTGCAGCTGCTAAAGCTATCATCAGCGGTAGCGCAGGTAATTACAGTTTGTACAAACAACTACCAGACCTGAGCGATAACTTCGCAAATATTTTCCTTGATAAAACAAGTACAGAATCAATCTGGGTTGAGGATTTTAAAGCCAACGGTGGTAAAACTCATGGTTTTACAACAAACGATCAGCCTTATTCAATATCTGATGAAGGTTTGGATGCGGGCCGGTTAGATCCATCGTTAAACCTGGTTGAAGCTTACGAAAAACTGGATAACACTTATGCGCCAATCGCGACCAAAGACGGTTCTGGTAACCCGATTTACTACAACGATCAGTTGGATGCGTTTGCCGGCCGGGATGCAAGGTTAGCAGGTACCGTGTTATTGCCAAACGGCTTGTTTAAAGGTAAACGTACCGATATTTGGGCTGGTTACCAACTTGCAGATGGCAGCATACTTACCAGTGGCGACGCCGTACAGCTTAAGCCGCTTCCGGGTACAAGCACGCCGGTGCAGGTAGTAGGTAAAGATGGACCTGTTAATGGTCTGGAATTCAGAACGCAAACCGGTTTCTATGTTCGTAAATATCTTGATCCAACAATTGGTTCGGGTCGTCGCGGCCGTGGTAGCGATGTTAACTTTATCCGTTATCGTTATGCCGAGGTATTGCTTAATGGCGCCGAAGCTGCCGCCGAGTTAGGTGATTATACAACCGCATCAACCTATATTAACCAGGTACGTGCAAGGGCAGGCCTAAATACACCACTGGTGTTAACAGCTGCCAACTATTTTGACCGCATTGTACACGAGCGTAGGGTAGAGCTGGCCTTTGAAGGACACACCTTGTTTGATATGAAACGCTGGAGATTGGCAACTGTTGTATGGGATGGTAATCAAATGACCGTTACAGATCTGCTTAGCAACATTGGCCAGGCAACAAAACGCAATACACAACCATTTGGTTTATGGCCATATAAATATTACAACCCTGGCAATGCCAATAATGGTAAATGGCTGTTTAAAGAAGTTAAACCAAGTTCTGTAACAGGTGCAAACAGGTTCCAGTTGGGTAATTATTATTCACAAATTGGTGATAATGTATTATCGGCTAACCCTAAAATTGTTAAACAACCAAATCAATAGTATTTATTAAACTACGATCATGAAAATAAAATTTCATCATATCATCATAGCACTCTTGCTTACAGCTACGGGTTGTAAAAAAGATAATTATGCTGCGCCATCCGCAACATTTAACGGGAGGTTAACCTATAAGGGCGACCCTGTGAATGTGGAGTATAACCAGGTGCCTTTCAACTTATATCAATCCGGGTTCGGAAAAATAGCGCCAATAGTTGGCACGTTTGACCAGGAGGGCAATTATTCAACTTTGCTTTTCAACGGTAACTATAAATTCACTATCCCTGCAAATCAGGGCCCGTTCATGTGGAAAGAGTTATCTGCCGGCAAGCGCGATACCATAGCGGTAACTATAAGTGGTAATAAAACCATGGATATTGAGGTAATGCCATATTACATGGTACGCAATGCCAAAATAACCGCGGCGAGTAAAACAGTTACGGCTGCTTTTAATATCGAAAAAGTAATTACAGATGCCAATGCAAAGGGTATTGACAGGGTTAACCTGTATATCAATAAAACCCAGTTTGTATCGGGCGGCGACCAGATAGCTTCAACACAGCTTAACGGATCGGATATTACCAGCCTGAGTAACATCAGCATGAGTGTTGGTATCCCTTCACTGTCGCCCACGCAAAACTATGTATTTGCCAGGGTAGGTATTAAAATAAGCGGAGTCGAGGATATGGTATTCTCGCCTTTAGTGAAAGTGTCCTTCTAAGTTAATAATTGGTTTGGGGTCGTACTGTGCGGTGCGGCCCCTTTTTTTCGATGTATCGAAACTTTGGCTTTGACTTTTCATATTATGCTTATGCAACAGTATTGATACCTGCGGTAATTGTGCAATGCTATAAATTTGTGTAAGCCCTGATACTAATTACTAACTACCTGATACTTTTTATCTCCTAATAATACTAATGAAAAAATTAAATTTATGCCTTGCGGTTTTTACTGCAGCCTGTTTATCGGCTAATGCGCAGCAAAGCAGCTGGCACCTTATCAAAACAAAAATCACAACACCCTGGGCCGACAAGGTTGACCCAAATGCACCCCTGCCCGAGTATCCCCGCCCACAATTGGTGCGCGGTAACTGGCAAAATTTAAACGGACTATGGAACTATGCCATAGTGCCTAGAGCAGCAGCCGAACCATCGGCTTATGCTGGTAAAATCCTGGTACCTTTTGCCGTCGAGTCTGCCCTGTCGGGCGTTGGCAAAACGGTTGGGAAGGACAGCATGTTATGGTATAAAACTACTATCACCTTCAATAAAACATTAAAAGGTAAAAATGTATTGCTACACTTTGGCGCTGTTGACTGGCGTACTGAAGTTTTTGTAAACGGTGTAAGCGCCGGTAAGCACGAAGGCGGCTTCGACCCCTTTACATTCAATATCACCCCTTATTTAAAAGGCGGTGCAAAACAAGAAATTAAAGTGAGCGTGTGGGACCCAACAAATGATGGCCCGCAACCACGCGGTAAACAGGTTAAAAATCCCGAAGGGATCTGGTATACGCCTGTAACCGGTATATGGCAAACAGTTTGGCTGGAAGGCGTTGCCAAAACGCATATTGAGGCCACCAAACAAACCCCCGATATTGATAATCACACATTAACGGTTTCGGCCGAAGTAAGCGATAGCCAGCCTGGCGACCAACTAAAAATAACTGCCTGGGATGGCAAAACCAAAGTTGACGAAAAAACAGTTGATGCAGGCGCTGCCGCTGTATTGGACATAAAGGACGAAAAATTATGGTCGACAACAGATCCGTTTCTGTACGATTTACAGGTGGTCGTTATCCGCAAAGGCAAGCCGGTTGATGAGGTAAAAAGCTATTTTGCCATGCGCAAAATTTCGCTTGGCGCCGATGCCAACGGCGTACAACGCATGTTGCTGAACAACAAGTTTGTATTTGAATACGGCCCGCTTGACCAGGGCTGGTGGCCCGATGGCTTGTATACCCCGCCAACTTACGAAGCCATGAGCTACGATATTGACCAGTTAAAGGCCATGGGCTTTAACATGATTCGTAAGCACATTAAAGTTGAACCTGCCCGCTATTATAACTATTGCGATAAAACAGGCATGTTGCTTTGGCAGGATATGCCAAGCGGCGATTTGGGTAACCATTGGGAAAACCGCCCCGGTGTGTTGGATAAAGCTACCGACCAGCAGCGTACGCCCGAATCTGAAGGCTATTACCGCAAGGAATGGAATGCCATCATCAATTCATTATACAACTACCCTTGCATTGTGGTTTGGACGCCGTTTAACGAAGCCTGGGGACAATTTAAAACGGTTGAAATTACAGAATGGACGATGAAAAAAGATCCATCGCGCCTGGTGAACAGTGCAAGCGGGGGTAACTTTTACGATACCGGAAACATAGTCGATTTACATAATTACCCGCACCCGGCAATGCCGCGCCCGGAGATTTTTGGTAAAACCAAAGCTGTTGTACTGGGCGAATTTGGCGGCCTGGGCTGGCCTGTTGACGGGCATACCTGGCAAGCCAACAAAAACTGGGGCTACCAGAACTTTAAAAATGGCGATGACCTGCTAAAACGTTACATCACCTTTACCGATAGATTGCAGGAGCTTATAAAACTTGGCCTTTCGGCAGCGGTATACACGCAAACAACCGACGTAGAGGGAGAGGTTAACGGTTTCATGACTTATGATCGTAAAGTGATTAAAATGCCTGTGGAATTGTTACACAAAGAAAACGTGAAACTTTATGATCCGGCATTGGTGAAATAAATAGCAGGAACGATTTAGCGGCGACAGAACTGCGTAACTATCGCGAGCACAAACAACAACAACAACGTGAATAACCCTCTTAGAATCGAGAGAACTTAATTCGCAGAAATGAAATTCAGAACCCTCTCCTTTGGAGAGGGCAGGGTGAGGCTAACATACTTAACATGAATAATTTGAATAAGATAGGAAAAGGCATTTGCTTAACTGCATTAGCTGCATGTGGCAGTGTTTATACGGTATCGGCACAAGCAGTAAAGGCATCGGTAGTAGCAAAGGTTAATAACCAGCAGGTGAATGCCAATTACGTTAATAACCGGGCGCCACTGCAGCACGAATATTTTACCAAACTGCCCGTGGGTAGTATTAAAGCCGGCGGCTGGCTAAAAAAAGCATTGGAGCTACAGCGCGATGGCCTTACCGGTAACCTGGGCGAAATAAGCGTTTGGCTATCAAAAACCAACAATGCCTGGCTGAATAAAGAAGGTAAAGGCGAATATGGTTGGGAAGAATTACCTTACTGGTTAAAAGGCTATGCCAACATTGGCTATATGCTGGGCGATCAAAAGATTATCAAAGAAGCTAAATTCTGGATTGACGCGGTATTGAATAACCAGCGCGATAACGGCGATTTTGGCCCGGCCCGTACCAACAAAGGTAACCGCGATTTGTGGACAAACATGCCAATGCTTTGGTGCCTGCAATCTTATTACGAATACTCGAAAGATCCAAGGGTTATCCCTTTCATGACCAAATATTTCAAGTACGAATTATCGGTGCCGGACGACCAGTTTTTAGAAGATTATTGGGAAAACAGCCGTGGTGGCGATAATATGCTAAGTGTTTATTGGCTGTACAACCGTACCGGCGATAAATTCCTGCTTGATTTAGCTGCCAAGCTGGATAAAAATACCGCTAACTGGCGCCAGGCCAATAACCTGCCCAACTGGCATAATGTAAACGTAGCCCAATGCTTTCGCGAACCGGCAACTTTTTACCTGCAGAGCCATGATCCAAAGGATCTGGCTGCTACTTATAACGATTTTAGCCTCATCCGTAAAATATATGGCCAGGTACCCGGTGGCATGTTTGGCGCCGACGAAAATGCCCGCAAAGGTTATGACGACCCACGCCAGGCCGTAGAAACCTGCGGTATGGTTGAGCAAATGACATCAGATCAAATGCTGTTAGGATCAACCGGCGATACCTTTTGGGCATCCAATTGCGAGGATGTGGCATTCAATACGTTTTCGGCGGCTTTTATGCCCGATTATCGTTCTTTAAGGTATTTAACTGCACCAAACATGGTGCTTAGCGATGGCAAAAACCACAGCCCCGGCATTGCCAATGAAGGTCCGTTTTTAATGATGAATCCTTTTAGTAGTCGCTGTTGCCAGCACAACCATGCGGCAGGCTGGGTTTACTATGCCGAAAATAGCTGGATGGCTACACCCGATAATGGTATTGCAGCACAATTGTATACACAAGGCGAGGTATCGGCAAAAGTTGGCAAAGGCATAAGTGTAAATATTTCGGAAACTACTAAATATCCTTTTGAAGATGAAGTAAACTTTGAAGTAAATACGTCAAAAACGGTTGCTTTTCCGCTTTACCTGCGCATACCCGAGTGGTGTAAGGCTGCATCGGTAAAGGTAAACGGTATCGCCGTAAAACTAAGTTCGGCCACAGGCGACTATATTAAATTGACTAAAACCTGGAAAAACGGCGATAAAGTAACCCTTCATTTGCCTATGCAATTAAAAGTACGCCAGTGGGATCAAAATAAAAACAGCGTGAGCGTGAATTACGGGCCGCTTACATACTCACTTAAAATTGATGAGCAATACACCAAGGAAGATAGCCGTACCACAACCCAGGGCGATTCGCACTGGCAGCCTACGGCCGATCCGCAAAAATGGCCATCTTATGAAATTCATGCGGCATCCGATTGGAATTATGGTTTGGTAATTGACCAGGAACATCCTGAGAAATCAATTGAAATTATTCATCGTGCCTGGCCAAAAGATAATAATCCATTTACAAATGCCAACGCACCCATTGAGTTGAGGACAAAGGGCAAACAAATTCCCGGCTGGGCAATTGATCAATATGGTCTTTGTGGTGTGCTGCCTCAAAGTCCGGTTAAAACCGGCCAGCCAACAGTCAATTTAACGTTGGTGCCCATGGGAGGCGCAAGGCTAAGAATTTCGTCGTTCCCGGTAGCAGAGTAGTATAACAGCTAATGAAAGGCCTTAAATTTATAACAGCATTCACCGCGCTGGTCACGATGGGTTTAACCATTGTGGCTCAGCATAAGGTTGGGGCTATCACACAGCAACCACCATCGCCACTGTATCGCGACCCCATTTATGATGGCGCTGCCGACCCGGTATTGGTTTTTAACCGTGCCGAAAAGGAGTGGACGATGCTGTATACCCAGCGCCGTGCCAACGTACAATCGCCGGGTGTGGCATTTTGTTATGGCACGGCCATAGGCGTAGCGGTGTCAAAAGATCATGGGCATAGCTGGGTATACAAAGGCGCGTTAAATTTGGAACACGAACAGGGCCAGAATACTTTCTGGGCGCCGGATGTTGTTTATCAAAACGGCGTTTACCATATGTTTGTAGTTTACATCAAAGGTGTTTACAGCCAGTGGGGCGGCGATTCGCACCTGATACATTATACCAGTAAAAACCTGTGGGACTGGAAATATGAAGGCCCGCTTCATCTGCCCGATCATAATATCATCGACCCAACACTGATAAAACTGGCCGACGGCAAATGGCATATGTGGTATAAAGATCAAAAACTAAACAGCATAACGATGACTGCCCAAAGTACCGACCTGGTGAATTGGAATGTTGATGATAAACCTGCCATAGGTGGACGTGCCCACGAAGGCCCAAAGATATTCTGGTTTAAAAACTATTACTGGATGATAACCGACGAATGGCAGGGGCAGCGCGTTTACCGGTCAAAAGATGCGCAAACCTGGGAACACCAGGGCCTTATATTGGATAAACCCTGCCACCGTAACGAGGATACGCCAACGGGTGCACATGCCGATGTAGTGGTTAGCGGCGATCATGCTTATATTATTTATTTCACTCACCCCGGCCGTAAAACACATGGTGATGACGGCGGGCTGGATAAAGACGGTGCATATTCCTATTCAACAAAACGCACATCTATACATGCTGCCGAGCTTGAATTTGATGGTATAACGTTGCTGTGCGACAGGGACAAACCTTTTAACTTTTGGCTGGCCGATATTGTAAACTGACGCATGATGAAGATGGGGATAACAGAGATATGGCTTGCAGGTATGCTAATTCCGCTGATGGCTTGCGGACAAGAAAAAATGCCTGTGAAAGCAACTGATTTGATAGATATCGCCTGGGATCAATCGACGCTAAAACAAGTATCTGCCCGCGGTGGCAACTATGCCCGTGCCATACAACTGAGCAACGGCCACTTGCTTTGCGTTTACGAAGGCGACGGAGGGATACAAAGTACGGTAAGTATCAACCTTGGCGAAACCTGGCTTGCCCCGGTAAAAGTGGCTTCATCGGTACCGGGTGTTAATATGGCCGTTCCTGATATTTTGGAGTTGAAAGACCACTCGCTGCTTATATCTTATAATCCCCGGCCACACAAAGTAAATGGCGTGGCAGATACTACTAAACGTTTTGCCATCATTACAAAAAAAAGCTACGATGAAGGTAAAACCTGGACAGATGAGCGCTTGATATACCAGGCCGGCTACCGGTTTGAGGATGGCTGCTGGGAACCATCGCAATTGCAGTTGCCATCCGGCGAGATTCAGTTGTTTTTTTCTGATGAGGGCCTTTTTACGCAATCGAATGAGCAAAATATATCACTCTTCAGATCGTACGACGGAGGCCTCAGTTGGACAAAGAAACCTGAAGTAGCAGCATTTACACCCGGCCATCGCGACGGGATGCCAGTGCCGGTTTTGTTGAAAGGGACAAGTGAGATAGTGTTTTCTATCGAAGATAATGGCGGCGGCCAGTTTAAACCCTCAATCATTTGCAACACCATTGCCCAAAACTGGCAAAAAGCTGTAGGGCCTGGCGATGCGGAACGGACTTATGCACTTATACCCAGGTTGCCCCAAACTGTTTATGCCGGCGCGCCTTATTTGCGGCAGTTGCACGGCGGGCAAACAATTTTATCGTACCAAAGCACTCAAAACCGGGATAACAACGGCAATTTGGCCTGTATGCAGGTGGCCGTTGGCGATGATCATGCAAAAAACTTTAAAAATGTAAGCACGCCATTTAACGTACCTTTAAACAAGCATGGCTTGTGGAACTCGCTGTGTGTGCTTAGCGATGATACCATTATCGCCTTAACATCAACAGATGCTTACGGCAGCAACGCCATCTGGATGATAAAGGGACATTTGGTCAACAAAAAATTGAATTAAACTTTTAAACACTTATACATGCAAACTAAACTAAAAGTATTGGCCATCGCTTTAATAATGCCATTGAGCATGAGGCTATCGGCCCAGCAAAAAGCAACAGCACCTGTTTGGAGTCCGCAAAAAGCCAACGCCTGGTACGCCAAAAACCAATGGCTTGTTGGCAGCGATTTTATAACCAGCAACGCCATTAACCAATTGGAAATGTGGCAGGCCGATACCTTCGACCCGAAGACTATTGATAAGGAACTGGGCTATGCCCAGGGAATTGGCATGAATGTAATGCGTGTGTTTTTACATCACCTTGCCTGGCAACAAGACCCAGCCGGTTTTAAAAAACGGGTGGACGAGTACCTGGCCATATCCAGCAAACACGGCATTAAAACCATGTTTGTATTTTTTGACGATTGCTGGAACAAAGTACCCAAAGCAGGTAAACAGCCCGAGCCAAAACCTGGCATCCACAATTCGGGTTGGGCGCAGGACCCCGGCCAGCCGGCATCCGAAGAGATGGCCAATTCGCCGGTGTTGGAAAAATATGTGAAGGACGTATTAACCACTTTTAAGGCAGACAAGCGCATATTGCTTTGGGATTTATATAACGAGCCAGGCAACTCCGGTAAAGAGAACAAAAGTTTACCATTGCTTAAAAACGTATTTAAATGGGCCCGCCAGGTAAACCCAAGCCAGCCGGTAAGCGCAGGTGTATGGTCATGGGGATTAGAGGACTTAAACAAGTTCCAAATAGCTAATTCGGATGTAACTACTTATCACGATTATTCGCCGGTTGATGATCACCTGAAAACAGTGCAATTTCTGAAAATGATTGGCCGCCCGTTAATATGTACCGAATATATGGCCCGTCCGCGTAACAGCACATTTGCAACCGTATTGCCTATGCTGAAAAAAGAAAATGTTGGCGCCATAAACTGGGGCTTTGTAACCGGCAAAACCAATACCATTTACGCCTGGGATACCCCAATGCCCGATGGCGCGGAACCAAAACTATGGTTCCACGATATTTTTCACAAAGATGGCACGCCATATAAAACTGAAGAAACAGAACTGATTAAAAGCCTGACAGGACGGGGGAAATAGATTTCAGATGTGCAGATTAGGGGAGTGCCCGTGACATGTTTGTAAACCTCAAACTTACAAAGTTTTTAAAACTTCGTAAGTTTGGGGTTTACTTGTCAATTTAGTGTCGGTTTTTTGTTTCACCACCGTTCTACTTTGTCACATCAACCCACTGACCCTTAATCAAACTGTTAATCGAGCTGTTGTACATTGCCTCGCAATAAACGGCAGGCAGGTAATAGTGCCCCGCATAGGCAGCATTCAGCATTACGTAGTAAGTAACCTCGCGGCCCTCCGGCAGGCTGAAATAAGTATTCACCCGGTCGTCACGGATATCGCGGTAATCAGATGGGGATGATTTAAAGGCCTCATCGTTGTTCATCATTCTGCTATTCAGAATTTCCCAGCCCGAAGGGAAGATCTGGGTTAGCGCCAAATTATCATACCGGCCGCGTTTGCCCGGGTTTTTGATGTTTACCTGGGCCACAAAATCGGTACCCTGCCTTAATGATGATGGGTCTATCTGCTTACCGGATAAGGTAAAGTAACCTACGCGCATCTGCAGTACCCTTGGGTCGATAAAGGTTTTTACATCAAGGCCCGATGATGGCTGTCCTTTTTGTATCAACCTTACATACAACCTGTTGTTGCCGTTATTTTTAAGGCTTACTTTGCCACCACCTGCGGCTAAAACGTTTTGCCAGATATACGATTGCGAGTTAACAGCCCCCCCCTGGAAGCTGAATGTCATTTTACCTGACGATTTGTTTTGCCCGCAATATTGCGCAATGGCTATGAGCGAGTAGGCGGTTGTTTGGGTGCTGTACCAGTCATCCTGCGATAACTTTGCAGCCACAGTTCTTAACTGTGCCGCGGCGCGTGCCTGCTGGCCAAGTAAGGTTAATGTTTCCAGTATCATGGCCTCATCCCTTAAGTCGGACCCATAGGTGCCAAACATGGTATAATAGGGCTTAATAACGGTTGGCAAGCCTGCAATCATCCGTAAACCAATCTCAGGCTGTCCCGCCAGCTTATAGGCCGCTGCCAGCCTCCATTTGGCTTCAATGCTTAAGTATTTAAATTCGCGCAGGCGGTTCATGGCACCCAACTCGGGCGAACGGGCGAGGGCCAGCAGGTACAGACGGTAGGCCTGGTTCAGGTCGTCGCCATAAAAACTGCGGCTATCCGGCGACCAGCTTAATGCCTTCTGTTTCTGGAATTTTTTCCATTGTTCCATAAAGCCCAAAGGCATACTATAGCCTTTAGCTTGCGCGGCCAGCATAAAATGCCCCGCGTAATTGGTTCCCCATTCATCGGCGTTGCCTCCATCGGGCCAGTAGCTTAAGCCGCCGCCTTGAACCTGGAAACCATTTAGCCTGGCTATGGTAGCCTTAATATTCCTATCAGATTCGGCTTTTTGCCTTGGCGACAAGTCGAGCAGTTGCCCTAAATACAATTGCGGGAATGCAGCTGATGTGGTTTGCTCCACGCAGCCATGAGGATAATCAATCAGGTAATCCAAACGCTTGCCCAAATTAAGGGGTGGGATGGATGCTATCTCCAGCGTGTTTTTATTGGTACCGCTGATGCCTACAGCCTGGTAGGCTATGTTCCAGGCTTCACCGGCTGCAAGCTCTTTCTCCAATATTCGGGTAACCGGCGGGTTAGGGTTACGTACGTTTAGTTCAACGTCATAAGCAGCTGTTTCTGAACCGCTTTTGGCTACTACTTTCACCTTACCTATCCCTACAAAATCCTTAACGTTTAAATCGAAGGTTACCATCTGATCGCCGGTTTTGGCGAAGGTGAGGGTTTGGGTATTATTACCTTCCAGGTTACTAAAGGCGTTGCTTTGTACCGATACCGTAACCGTTTTAATGTTAGGCTCCATAGCGAAGACAGTAACCGGCAGTTGTACCTTTTCTGATGGCCCCAATACACGCGGCAGGGTGGCCAATATCATCAATGGCTTTTTAACAACAACGGCTTTTTCGGCTATACCGTAAGCGCCATCGTGACCGGCAACAACCATGGCCTTAACCGAGCCCACGTATTGCGGTAGTTTAAAGCCCGTGGTTTGCTTTTCTCCTGCCCCAAGGTGGAACGGCCCCATAAATTTCACAACGGGCTTAAACCGGTTTACAGATACATTTCTGTTGCTGCCCAGGCTACCATCGCCGCCTATGCTCAGTATCCGGTTAAGGCCGCCGCCATAGGCTCCAATCACGTAATCAAACAAATCCCAGGTTTTAACACCCAGCGCTTCTTTGGCGTAAAATGTATTATGCGGATCGGGGAGTTTGTAACTGGTAATATCCAGCAGGCCTTCATCAACAATAGCAATGGTGTAGGTCATCTCCTTGCCGGTAGCTTCCGATACTGTAATGGCCGATTGAGTCTCGGGCCTGATCTTATCGGGCATGGTGATCACCGGTTTTAATATGGTGGCCGGGTTGTTAACGATAAGGGGTATCACCCCGTACATGCGGATTGGCAAATCATTTACCGTTTGCGAATGGTGCTGCAGCATGGTAACATTTACAAAGACATTGGGCGCCATATCGGGTTCAACCGTAAAGCTGTATTGGGTTTGGCCTTTTTTTGTATCAATCCAGGTGGTTTTTAAAATCTTGCTGCCATTTTCAAAGCTGATCAATGCCCGGCCATCTGCTGCGGTAGGGATGGTTAATGTAGCCTGTTCGCCAACGTTATAGGCTTGCTTATCTGATGTAAACGAAAGCATGGCTGCTTCGGTAGGGTTGCTTTGCTGTAACCTTTCCGACCAGTTTGGCCAGTCTACATAAATTATTTTACCGGTGCTATGGCCTGTTTGTTCATCTTTTACCTTGATCAGGTACCGGCCCCAGTCGGCTTTAGGTACACGCAGGGTCCATTTGCCATGGCCATTGGTTAATTGAATACTTTGGGTTTTAATCAGCTTGTTGTATTTACCCTGGGTAAAGTTGGTCATTTCATTGCCGGTTTCGTCCCACCACCAGCGCCATTGTATTTTATACAATTCCAGCTGCACGTTGCGGGTACCTGCAAGGGCGTTTCCGTTTACATCTACATCGGCAATATCAATCTGCTGGTCTTTATCGGTAACCAGCATTCCGGATAGGGCGCTGCCTTCGGGCGTTTTAATACCAACATAGCCGGGGTAAACGTTATATGGCAAACTAACTTGCTGAACGCTGAAGTTGCCTCCCGGTTCAAAAACCTTTACCAAAAAGTTGGCCCTTAGCTGCCCGGGGGCTTGTTTTTCAATATTGATATTGGCATCCACATCGGCATTGCCTTCGGCGCTCAGCTTGCCATCAAAAACGGTTTGCGTTTGCATGTTAAAGGCCAGCGTAGGATCGTCAAAAACATAATCCTTATAATTTTTAAACGTGGTTGTTTGTGCCGATAAAAAAGCATCAACCTTGGCCTTTAAATTTTGAGCAGCCCCGCCAAACAGCCAGCGGGCGGTTAGCTTGCCGTTGGCATTATTGCCCTTGGTTAATTCTTCGGCGCCGCCAAAGGTTAAGCCCAACTTTAAGCGGTTAGGCATAATGGTTTCAACCTTTATTTTCTTTTCAAAAGTAGCCCCGCCAACTTTTACAGTAGCTGTCCAGTTACCGGTAGGTGATGAGGTTTCGGTAGCGGTATGGAAGCTGTAAAAGCCATCAACAGATTTGGTGTTTGTAATCCGTTTATACAATTTATCGTTGGGGTCTTTCAGCTCAAACTCTACCGGGTGGTCGGCTGGTAAGGTTTTTAGCTTATCTTCCAGTATAAAGGTCATGAATATGCTATCACCTGGCCGCCAAACACCACGCTCGCCATAAATAAAGCCTTTAAGCCCGCTTTGTACTTCATCGCCGCCAACGTTAAAGCGGGTAAGTGGGAGGGTATTGCCATCATCAAGTTTTAAATAACCACGCTGGTTTCCTTTTTTTGCCAACAGCAAATAAGGTTTACGCTTTAAGTCGAAACTTGCCAGGCCATCGCTGCCCGAGGTGGTTTTTAGCAACACTTGCTTTTGGTAATCCAGCAGTTGCAGCTCAACGCCATCCATCGGTTTGGCGTTCATGATATCGGTAACCGCAATAAGCATATTGTTATTATTGCCCCGCTTTGCTATCAACCCTATGTTTGATGCAATAATGTTACGGGTAGCCCAGCGGGTTTTGGTGTAGTAGGATGGGGTACAGGCATTATCCTTCTCCTGCCAATCATAACCTTCGGGATAATAGCTGTCGTACCTCGACCAAAAGTCGTTATCCTCGTCATTTACCTTGCCGGCATTATCGCTATAGCTGTAGTCACCGCCGCCATATTCGTCATCATCGGTACCGCTCTTTTTGCCTGCCCCGGCTAAACTGCAATTGTATAAGGAGTATTCCTGCCTGAAACCGATGATAACCCGATAAATTGCTCCTGGTTCGGTGCGGATCATCTGATCAAGATCGAGCATGAAACGGTTTTTCTTGTTCAGATTAAGCCCTTTATCGTTATCAAGCCTGATAGTTTTTTGTAAAATAGGCTTGCCTACCTGGCGCAATTCCTGGCTGCCGTTAAAATCATTGTTTTGAAAATATTGCGGCACATTGCTTTCATATATTTTAATTACCGATACATCAACTGCTTTAAGATTAACGGCCTCAAAAGGCATCATCAGTTTGCCCGAATCGGGGAGGATAACACCCTTGCCCGGTATAGTAACACCGGGCAGCCTGTTCTCAAAAAACACATTAGCTGTATAGGTTTTGGTTATCTTTTTATGCGATATGTTTTCTACCCCTTCATTTACAAAAACACTGTAATCGCCTTCAAGCCTTTCGGGAGCATAAATTTTTACAGTACTGCCCTCAATGGCGTAAGCCGGATCGGTTACATTGTTAATGCCGATAAGGCCTGCCAACTCCTGCCCAACCACAATGGCATCTGAAAACTGCACCAGAACATATTGGTCATTATCCTGTATTGCACGAACGTTCAGCACCTTAAAATCACCTATGGCAGGCACATCAAAATGCTGCTCGCCTTTTTTATCAACGTTGATGCTGCTACCGTCCCAATTTATGGTTAGCGCTGCAACTTCGCCCTTTTGCCGTTTTAAGCCGGTTATTTTAAAAGTGTGGGTTTTTGCCACTGTGTTGTGCTCCCAGCTTATCTTCACCGGCAGCATATAATTTACGGTAATTACTTTTTCAATAAGGGCAGGATCCTCGGTATCGGCCGTTTGTACCGATCCTTCCATCTTCATCTCGTCGGTAGATGTACTGGTAGCTGTTTGCAGCCCGTTAAAAGCAACGTTAAAATCGGGCTTAACCACCTGGAAGTTAAATTTAAACCTGTTAAACCTGGAAGGCACGTCAATCAGTTTGCCCAGTTTAAATTCGGCATTGTAGGTTTTATCAGGGTCGAGCTTTTTATCCGGCCGGAATTCAATGGTACGAGAATCTGTCCAGTAGGCTTTGCCTTTTACCGATGGAGAGAAATCAAACAGGTTGTTATCAACCTCCTCGTTTTGCTGATGGGTAATTTGTACGGTGCTGGCCAGGCGAATGGTAATGGGGCTTGTCTTGGAAATTACCCCGGTTGTGTACGACTCGATGTACTTGCTAAAGGCTGGGTCGACCACATTTTTCTTCTGGCCATTAACAATAAGATAAGCGATAATCAGCAGCACAGCAAGCGCGGCGCCGAATGTAATTAAGCTTTTACGTTTGCGGAACCTAGTATATCCGTTCTCCATGGAATAGGTTTATTTATTGCATGAATGTATAAAATTTATAACAACAAATAATTAATTGAGAAATATTTATGTGGTGGGTGGTTGATTAGGTTGGATTGAGTTGATTAAGTTTAGGTAGTTGATTAGGTTGATTGGGGTGAGTAGTTTGTAGCAGAGCAAAAAATTCAACTTTTTTTACGATCAACTTAATCCAACTCAATCAACCACTCACCACTATAATATCATAACACCAGGCTTATTCAGTACCGGAAGTTTGATGAAATTCATCTCTACGATGCTTTCAGGCAGGAAAATGAACTTTTTATCGTAAATGTTACTGCCGATATAATAGCTTAGCCAATATTCATTATTCAGGCCGAAAGTTTGCTCGTCAATTGGTTCAATAAGTTTGTAGCCTTTGCTGTCAACCACCGGGATCATATGGCGTAAAACGGAGGTTTTTACCTGCTCGCCATTTTTTTCGCCATAACCCTTTGAGGTGATCAGTACGTTCTCGATAGGCTCATTTTTAAGGTTGATGAGGTACACATACCAAATTTTGCTCTCCACACTTTCGCGCTCCAAAGCTACCGCTATGGCTATATCTTTAACGTTATTTTCGGGGAGGTCTTTGATCATTTTGTTGATTAAGTTAAGTGGTTGATTAGGTTGATTGGGGGGGATTAGTTAAGTGGTTGATTAGGTTGATTGAGTTAAGTGGTTTGTGGCAGAGAAAAAAATATTTAACTTAATCTACAACTAACTCAATCAACTTAATCCAACTCAATCAACCACTTAACTTAATCCAACTCAATCAACCAATTACTTACTTCTTCTTAGCCGGCGCTTTTTTCTTGGCGGGGGCTTTTTTGGCCGCAGGTTTTGCGGCTGCTACCGTTTTACCAAAGCGGCCTTTTTTTGCATCCTTAGGCATGGCATCAGCCAGGGCTTTACACTCTTCATAAGTTAAGGTCAAGGGGTCTTTATCCTTGGGTATCTTAACGTTAAGTTTGCCAAATTCAATATATGGCCCCCAGCGGCCGTTTAATACTTTTACTTCCGGGTCTTCGTCAAACGCTTTAATCAGCTTTTCGGCATCTTTCTTACGTTTTTCGTTAATCAACTCAATCGCTTTTTCTTCGGTAACATCATGAGGATCGATATCTTTTGGTAACGAAACAAACGCGCTGTTATGGCTAATGTACGGCCCGAAACGGCCAATAGCCACTTTCATTACCTTACCTTCATATTCACCAACAACTTTGGGCAGCTTAAATAATTCCAGCGCTTCATCAATAGTTATGGTTTCTATGCTCTGGCCGGCCCTTAAACTCGCGTATAACGGCTTTTCTTCGTTCTCTTCGGTAGCACTTTCACCAACCTGTACAAAAGGGCCGTAGCGACCAATACGTACAGATATTTTTTTGCCATTTTCAGGGTGCACACCCAATTCACGTTCGCCGGTTGCTTTATCAGCCGTTTCAATAGTGCTTTGTACGCCTTTATGGAAAGGGTTATAAAAATCGTGCAACATTGCTGTCCAGTCTTTTAAACCCTGAGCTATTTCGTCAAATTGTTTTTCAACGCTGGCGGTAAAGTTAAAATCAACAATTTCTTTAAAGTATTGTACCAAAAAGTCATTTACAACTGCGCCAATATCGGTAGGGAATAGCTTGCCGCGCTCGGCACCGGTATTCTCAGTTTTTTGTTCCTTAACAATCTGGCCATCTTTCAGCACCATTACTCTGAAATTGCGCACTTTACCTTCGCGCTCTTCCTTAACTACATAACCGCGATTTTGGATGGTAGATATAGTAGGGGCATAGGTAGATGGACGGCCGATACCTAACTCCTCTAACTTTTTCACCAGGCTGGCCTCAGTATACCTTGCCGGCGGACGCGAGAAGCGTTCTGTTGCCGACATTTCCTGTAGTGCCAAACGCTGGCCTCGGGTTAAAGGCGGCAGCATAGCGTTTTCACCATCCTGCTGCGGTTCATCCTCGTCATCGCTTGATTCAAGGTAAACTTTCAGGAAACCATCAAACTTCATCACCTCGCCATTGGCTGTTAAATCCTCTTTACGGGTTGATATACTGATTTTTGCAGTGGTTTTCTCAAACTGCGCTTCACTCATTTGCGAGGCTATGGCCCGTTTCCATATCAGTTCATACAGGCGTTTCTCGTTCGATTCGCCGTTGATGGTATGATTGTTAAAATAGGTTGGCCTGATGGCTTCGTGAGCTTCCTGCGCGCTTGCGTTTTTGGTTTTATATTTTCTTAGCTGATGGTATTTTTCGCCATAAGCCGATACGATTTCGCTTTGTGCAGCATTTAACGCGGTATCTGATAAGTTTACCGAGTCGGTACGCATATAGGTAATATACCCGGCCTCGTACAAACGTTGCGCTACCTGCATGGTGCGTGCTACCGAGTAGCCCAGCTTCCTGCTGGCTTCCTGTTGTAGGGTAGATGTAGTAAATGGTGCAGCCGGCGAGCGTTTGGCTGGTTTGGTTTCCAGTGAGCGTACGTCAAAATCGGCACCGATACAATCCTGTAAAAACTTCTCGGCATCTTCAGGTTTGGCATAACGTTCGGCCAGCTCGGCTTTAAAAGCATCTTTACCCTTACCAAATATGGCTACTATTTTAAAAGCAGCTTCGGCAGTAAATTTATTTACTTCGCGTTCCCTGTCAACAATCAACCGTACTGCTACTGATTGTACACGGCCTGCAGAAAGGGATGGTTTAACCTTTTTCCATAAAACAGGCGAAAGTTCAAAACCCACCAACCTGTCTAATACACGGCGTGCCTGCTGTGCATTCACCAAATTGTAGTCAATTTTACGCGGCGTATCAATTGCCTTTAAAATGGCAGGTTTGGTTATTTCGTGAAAAACGATGCGTTTGGTGGTAGCATCTTTCAATCCTAAAGTATCAAATAAGTGCCATGATATGGCTTCTCCCTCGCGGTCCTCATCAGATGCCAGCCAAACCATCTCTGCTTCTTTAGCTAATTTCTTCAATTCGCTCACTACCTGTTTTTTATCGGCAGGTACCTCATATTTTTGAGCGAAGTTGTTACCTATATCTATCGCATCTTCAGACTTTACCAAATCGCGGATATGCCCGTAGCTCGACTTCACAATAAAGTCTTTCCCAAGGTAACCCTCGATGGTTTTGGCTTTCGCCGGAGATTCAACTATCAGTAAATTTTTGGCCATTTAAGCAGTTATTTTTTGCAAATAAAACATAAAGAAAGCGAAACGCCAATTAGTTTTGCTAAAAACGTTGGAATATTAGCTGTGAAGATTGTACGAATGCCTCAATTTTGAAAAGCTGTAGTATTGTTTCAAGAGCGATTTTAAAGGCTGTTTTTTTGATGTTTTGATCCTGTTACGTGCCCGGTTAAACCCTGTCGGTTTTACACTATTTGACCCTCAAAATAAAACTACATTAAAAATCCGCCGCCCAAAAGGTCGCTGCCTTCATAAAAAACTGCCGATTGCCCGGGCGCGATACCAGATACATTATGATGAAAATCAACCTTCATGTGTTCGCCCATTTGTACAATGCTGCTGGTGGTACCGGCATCTTTATAACGTATTTTGGTAATAGCCTCGATAGGCTCGGTAATGCTGGCGTATTTTACCAGGTTTAGGTTTTTAACCCAGGCCTGTTTGCGTTCCAATTCATCGGCTGTACCTAATACTACCGTATTAGAGTTGGGGTCAATACTGGTTACAAACATAGGTTGCCCCAGGGCAATGCCTAATCCTTTACGCTGACCAATGGTATAGAAGGGATAACCCTGGTGTTTGCCCACTATGGTGCCGTTTGCAAGCACAAAGTTGCCGCCCGCAACACGTTCCTCCAAATCTTCAACTTTATGCCTTAAAAACGACCTGTAATCGTTATCGGGCACAAAGCAAATCTCGTAGCTTTCACTTTTACCGGCAAGCTCAATCTGTCCCATATCCATAGCCATTTGCCTGATCTCGGGCTTTGAAAAACTGCCTAAGGGGAACTTGGTACGCGCCAGGTTTTTTTGAGATACACCCCAAAGCACGTATGACTGATCTTTATTTTCGTCTTTACCTTTTGAAATTACATAACGGCCATTATCCTGTAAACGGATATTGGCGTAATGCCCTGTTGCTATAAATTCGCAATCCAGTTTATCGGCGCGTTTTAATAAAGCTTCCCATTTAATGTGGGTATTGCATAACACACATGGGTTTGGTGTGCGACCGGCCAGGTACTCGTCAACAAAGTTATCAATAACAAAATCGCCAAACTCGTTGCGGATATCCAGGATATAATGCGGGAAACCATAGCCAACAGCCAAAGCGCGGGCATCATTAATGCTATCCAGGCTACAACAGCCTGTTTCTTTGGAACTTCCGCCAGACGAAGCATAGTCCCAGGTTTTCATGGTGAGCCCAATAACTTCATAGCCCTGCTCATGCAGCATAACTGCTGCTACCGAACTATCAACGCCACCGCTCATTGCCACTAAGATCCTGCCATGCTTACTCATAATGGGCGCAAAGATACGCTTTTGTGTTTTATGTTGATATAGGGATTAGGTCAGGCGAGGGCAATAATTTAGTTTATTGGTTCACTGGTTCATTAGTCTTGTCTGTTGGATTACCAGACAGGGCCGATGAACTTTTTTATTGTAGTTTAAAGCTTTTACCCGGCATGCCCGCTATGCCCGCGTTCCAATGAACCAATGAACCAATGAACCAATGAACCAATGAACCAATGAACCAATGAACCAATGAACCAATGAACCAATGACCAATGAACTATTTATAATGATAAAATATCCCCCTGTCAAACGGTGTCCACATGCAGGCGGTTTGGCCGCAGGCTTTAAGGGCGTTGTTGGCCCAGGTGTTGCAGGTGTAAAACATGTTGTACTTGCGGTTGGCCTCGTAAAAAGCATCGCTTGTGCCATAGTTGGCATTTGTTTTTATGTTGATGACATTACCGGCGCTGTCTCTTTTAAAACTGTCGTTAACAAAGGCGATCAGTCTTTTGTACTGCTCATTACTAATCATAATCTTTTTGCAATTGTTATTCTCTTGCATTGCCTGGTAGTAGGTAGCGTGAATGGCCGATGTGCTTAACGCAAAAGCAGCCCTAAACGCCGTGCTAAACTTTAGCTGCGACCAGGTAGGGGTGTTGAGGTAGAATCCCTTATCGCCCCAGCCTACCGCCAGGTATTTTGCCGTGGTATCGCGGCCTGTTGTGTTTTGATACGGCATCTCTTTGCTCCAATCTGTTACCTGGCTTTTTACCGGAACCACAATATCGGTATGGTCGCCATTGGTGAGAATGTATATGGTCACATCGGCCGAAGTGCCGGATTGTTTTTTAACAGTCCATATCGAAAGTAAAAAAGCCGCCAGCAGGAAGAGCGCGACAAATGCTACAATGCCCAATACGGTTCTTAAAATTATTTTAAAGATTTTTTTAATGATCATCATAGCTCGCGATTGAGGTTTGGTTTGGTGTTAATACAATAAAAAGCACAAGGTAAGCTTATCTTGACACTTATCCAGTTTTCCGGGTCGCTATTGAGCAATCAATGTGCCCGATTTGCCATTGCAATATTCATAATCATCTTTTTATTTTCGTTAATTATTGGTTAAATTATATTGATAATAAGTGTTTTATTTATTTTATATAAAGAAGTTATTTATATAGAAAGAGCTGAAATATTTTTAATATGAAAATTGCTCTCAACATAAAAGCCCGTTGAATAAACAACAGGCTTTTGCTTTTTGGGTTAATGTGGGCGTATTAGCCAACAGTCGTCAGGCCAATTTAAGGTTAGCCTTTTTTGTTAAGCCATTGCTTTATACGCGAGTTAAGCAGTATACCTGCAATAGTACAGGCCACTAAAAGGTATACGATCATGATGTGCTTTGGCATTTTGGTTTGGTTTATAATCTGCGATAAATGTAACAGGAATGATACATTTATCGCAAGTGTTTATGAAAATAAATATTTAACCAAATGAGAAAAAAAGTCAGATAACAATAGTCGGAACACGCCAATGATATCAGGTGCTTTTAATCTTATGGTGTATTGTTTTTTAATGCAAAATTTACGTCGATATTAAATGGACAAAATAAATGCGTAAAAAAACATTTTTATAGCTAAAAAACGCCCGTTTAACGTAGTGTTACACTAACACTATTTCAATGTTAAAACACATTTGTTGCTATTTTTCTAATGAATAAATGTGGAGTTGACGATTCTAAAAGTTTTATAACTATTTATTAAAATAAACGTAAAAATGAAAATACCTATTGTAACATTCAGATTACAATATAAATTTGCTTTACCCTAATTAATTTAAAATGATAAGCCAATTAACGTTAGAACAAAAGCTTCAAGGAGTGATCTTAATGATCATTTGCTTTATTGCCGTAGCGAACTATTTGATTAAGTGAGAGCCGACAGCAGAGAAGAGAAAAAATTAAGGTGCCTTCTTGAGGGCACCTTTTTTTGTGGAATAAACTTTAGCTGGGTTTAAACTAATTCAAAGCCGGTGTTATCCTTATTTATCGGTTTTTATAATATTGATACCTGCAAATCCCTTTTTGGTGCGGGCGTTAAAATACCAGACATTTTGCATTCCTGTAATTTGGATTGCCTTATCATCATCAGAAAATCCGAGTTTAATAATTTTTCTTTTATCAGATTTTGAGAAGCCTTTAATCTCGCTGGTTTCTAAATTTTCAATCCAGCGTATCATTGCTTCCTGTTCATCGGCGGCTTCGGCTTGCGAAATGTAGGTTCCGCCTTTATAATCCATTATAAAAGTATACAGGTGCATTTTGTGTAGTTAAGGATTCCTGGTTTGGCCGTTGCCTTTAACAATCCATTTGTAACTGGTAAGCTCCTCAAGGCCCATGGGGCCCCGTGCATGGAGTTTTTGGGTGCTGATGCCAATCTCGGCACCCAAGCCAAATTGCGCGCCGTCAGTAAAGGCTGTGGATGCATTAGCGTAAACTGCTGCAGCATCAACATCATTTAAAAAAGTGGCAATATTTTCGGCATCCTCGGATATAATAGCCTCGCTGTGTTTAGAGCTATTGATGGCAATATATTCAAGAGCGGCCTCAAAACTTTCAACCGTTTTAATAGCCATTTTCATCGATAAAAATTCGGTACCAAAATGCTCGGGCTGTGCTTTATGCAATAAAGCGCCGGGATAAGTTTTTTTTAACTCCTCGTAAGCCCGTTCATCGGCAAATAACTCAACTTCTTTCTCTCCAAGAATGTGACTTAACCTGGGAAGGTCACTCAGCCTTTCAGCATGAATAATCAGGCAATCAAGTGCATTACACACACTTACCCTGCGGGTTTTGGCATTGGCAATAATCTCGGCACCTTTTTCCAGATCGCCTGTTAAATCAAAGTAGGTATGAACAATACCGGCCCCGGTTTCAATAACCGGTACTTTACTGTTATCCCTTACAAAATCAATAAGCGACTGGCTGCCGCGTGGTATCAGTACATCAACATACCCAATAGCATTTAATAAAGCAGCTGTGGCCTCGCGCTCTGCAGGTAAAAGGGTTGCAACATGGGTATCAATGTGGTGCTTATTTAACACTTTATGAATTACACTGATAATAGCCCGGTTAGAATGGTCGGCATCGCTGCCGCCTTTTAAAATGCTGATGTTGCCGGTTTTAAAGCAAAGGGCGAATACATCAAAAGTAACATTAGGCCTGGCTTCATAAATTACACCAACAACACCCAATGGTACACGCACCTTTGAAATAGACAGACCATTGGGCATCTGCGCTTCTGAAAGTTGCTTGCCTAAGGGGCTATCCAAGCCTGCAACACTGATCATATCGGCAGCGATGGCTTCAATGCGGGCTGCTGTCAGTTTCAGACGGTCATATTTAGGATCTTTCGGATCCATCAGGTCAAGATCTTTCTGATTTTCGGCCAGTATAACGGCTGTTTGGGCGATGGCTTCGGCAGCCACATCCAATAAAACCTGGTTAATAAGCGCAGGGGCGAGGGCAGGCTTGCGGCCAGCCGCCCGGGCATCGTCGAAATATTTATTATAACTCATTGCTAACCTTGTAAGTAAAGATAATCGTAATGCACCAGGGGTTTTTGGTTTTTTTGCCCGATGCGCTCTTTGGCCTTGTCCGATCCGTATTCGGCAATACCCAGGCCTATCAGCTTTTGGTTTTCATCCATCAGTTTGATGATGTCGCCTTTTTTAAAGTCAGTTAATACCTCCACTATTCCAATAGGTAATAAGCTTGTTGCTTTGTTGGATATGAGTGCAGCTTTAGCGCCTGCATTAACCAACACGGCCCCTGTGGCCGATTTTTCGGAATGGGCTATCCATTTCTTTTTGCCCGATGCTGTTTTATTGGGGATAAACCGGGTATGGGTAACGCTATTCTCCAATACATCCGTCAGGATGTTATCCCGCTTGCCATTGGCGATATGCACAGCTATCCCCAGTTGCGCTGTTTTTTGCGACATGGTCGACTTGGTGATCATTCCCCCGCGGCCAAATTGCGATTTGCCCGATGAAACAAACGCTGCAAAATCAACTACCGATCCTGCTACTTCTTCAATTACAGCCGAGCCCGGCGCCTTAGGGTCGCCATTATAAATACCATCAACATTGGTTAATACGATTAGCGCCTGTGCGTTTAACATAGATGCAATTAATCCGGCCAGCTCGTCATTATCAGTAAACATCAGCTCGGTAACCGATACCACATCATTTTCGTTCACTACCGGTATAACCTGGTGTTGCAGCAACAAATCAAGGCAGTTTTTCATGTTTAAATAGTGCATTCTGTCCCTGAAATCCTCTTTGGTGACCAATACCTGCGAGCAAAGGATATCAAAACGTTCAAATAACTGCGAATAAGTATTGATAAGTTTTACCTGCCCTATAGAAGCTAAGAGCTGCCGTGCTGCAATGGCATCGTATTTTTCGGATATGGTAATCAGGCTCCGGCCCGAAGCAACCGCGCCGGATGATACCAGGATCACTTCTTTTCCTTGTTTTTTAATAGCGGCTATCTGGCCAACCAAATGTTCAATACGCTGCAGATCGGGCAGACCGTTTTCCTGGGTAAAAACATTGGAACCAATTTTGATGATGATGCGCTGATAATTGAAAGACATTATGATTTAGTACGTGTTGAGCCGCCAATATTACAAAATTGGGAGGGAAGAGGGCGGGATTATTTGAAAATATATCCACTAAAATGGTAGATATTATCGAAAAATATGAATTGAGTCTTGACACCGACGAAAAAATTTCTATTTTTGTCGACTAATCCAATAGACTATGTATAATATTTACACTCTTATTACTCCGGCTCATTCAAAAATGCAGTTAAATGTCATGTGTTGCTGTTGATAGGCACAATCTTAATACTATCTACATTCTTAAAACACAAACAGATATTTAATTATACCAATCCTTTTCATGAAAACAATCATAAATTCATTTAGGCTTATAGCACTTTTTGTACTTCTTGTCCCGGCGATAAGCCATGCTCAACTTAATGGCTCTTACATTATTAGCGGTTTTGTGAAAGACGACCATGGTCAACCGTTAATAGGCACAACCGTAAGTATAAAGGGCACAACCAATAGCACCGCATCCGATAGTACCGGTAAATTCTCATTAACCACCAGCGCAAAATTACCTTACACCTTGGTTTTCACCGCATTGGGTTTCCAGCCACAGGAGTTTTTTATTAAAAATGCCAACAGCGCGCTGAACATTCAGCTCAGCAGCCAGTCGTTATTGATTAACGAGGTGGTGGTAACGGCGTCGCGTAAAGAAGAAAAGCTTTTACGTTCGCCGGTTGCTATCGAAAAACTGAGCATCAACGCGCTTAAACAGTCGCCTGGCCCAAGCTTTTACGATGCTTTGGAAAACGTAAAGGGCGTACAGATGACCACCACCAGTTTAACCCTTAAAGTGCCTAATACACGTGGTTTCAATAGCCCAAACAACTTTAGGTTTATGCAGCTGGTTGATGGCGTTGATATGCAATCGGCAACTTTAGGTGTACCATTGGGTAATGCCATTGGCCCAACCGAGCTGGATATTGCCAGTATAGAAATTACTCCAGGCGCGGCAGCAGCGTTGTATGGCACAAACGCTATCAATGGTTTATCAAATTTAATAACCAAAGATCCTTTTAAATACCAGGGCCTGAGCGTTTATCACCGCGAAGGTGTGAACCACGTGGGTAACGACAGGTTAGGTGCAAGCGCACTTAACGAAACCGCTGTACGGTATGCAAAAGCATTCAACGATAAGTTTGCCTTTAAAGTAAACTTTAGCTATATGCAGGGTAAAGATTGGCAGTCTGATACCCGCAACGACCAAAATCCCTATTACCTTAAAACGGCAAATCCCGGCTTCCCGCCTTTAACCGGAACCAGCAATGCTGCTTATGACGGCTGGAACAAATATGGCGATGATGCACTTGCCGGAAGTAACACTGTATCTATAAAGGGCCTTACGGTTGATGGTAAAGCAATGCCAAACCTAACTGTTGCCCGTACAGGATACAATGAGGTTGATTTGGTTGATCCCAAAGTTACCAACCTGAAACTGGATGGTACATTATCATACAAATTAACACCTAATACTATCCTATCTTATACCTACCGTTATGGCAGGCTCGACGGGGTGTTTCAACGCGGTAATAAAATATCGTTACAGGGAGCAACTGTTCAAAACCATAAAGTTGAGTTAAAAGGGAAAGAGTTTTTGGTTCGCGCTTATGAATCGATAGAGAATACCGGCAACTCATTCAACGTAAAACCGCTGGCAGACAACCTGGATTTGAACCATGCCAGTAACTCGGCCTGGGGTACCACCTTTAAAAACGCGTTAAACGCCTACGGATCTGCAAACGGAGGCCTGACATCTGCAAACCTGGCCGCTGCCGAGCAAGCCGCAAGAGCAGCTGCAGATAAGGGCAGGGTAGAACCAGGCACGCCGGAGTTTGATGCTTTAAGAAAAACCATTATCGGCATTAATAACTGGGATATTAAATCAAGCCTGATACCAAACGCGCCTGTAACAGGCGGTGCGGCACTGGTGCAAAAAAGCCACATGTATAATGCGGAAGCGCAATGGGATTTAACAAACCATGTTAAGGTAGTTGACCTGTTGGTTGGCGGCGATGTGCGTGTTTACGCCATTACCCCGGATGGTAACAACTTTGTTGATTTTAGCCGCCCTATTGCCGACAGGAACACGCCTTTGGCCGACGGCAGCTTTGGTAAAGATGTGATCTACAAAAAATATGGCGCATTTACACAGGTAACCAAAACCTTTTTCGACGAAAAATTGAAGTTATTTGGATCGGTTAGATGGGATTATAACCCTTATTTCGACCCTAAATTTACGCCCCGTTTAGCGGCAGTGTACACCCTGAATGAGAACCATAATTTCAGGTTCACTTTCCAGAACGGTTACCGTTTCCCTTCATTATTTGAAGCACTGTCATATGTAAACAACGGGCGTGTTAAACGCGTGGGCAGCTTGCCATTCATAAACGATGGTTTAGGTTATTTGGGCAATAGCTATACGCAAACTTCGGTGGCTAATTTTAACTCGGTTGTTAACGCCGCCGGCGGCACCGACCAGGTTGCCCTGGCCAACAGGAACCTGTTGAAAGTGGCCGATTTGCCACCTGCGCGCCCGGAGCAGATTACTTCATATGAAGTAGGCTACAAAGGAATTGTATTGGATAATAAAGTGTTTATTGATATTGATGCCTACACCAACCGTTACGACGGATTTTTGGGCCAGGTACAGGTATTTGTACCCAATGCCACAACCGTGGGTACAGACGCCGCCGTATTAGCCATGCTTGATATTAACCGCGATCCTACAACAGGCACCTCAAGCAATGCTGCAAGCCAGGGACAAAGCAGGTATCGCGTTTACACCAATGCTAAGAACATTTATCATAACTATGGTTCATCGGCAGGTATCAGCTATAATTTTTATAAAAGATATACTGTATCTGGTAACGTAAGCTTTAATAAATTAAAAGCCCAAACCACATCCGATATTTTTGTTACCGGTTTTAACACACCAGAATGGTCGGGCAACGTATCGTTCGGTAACCGCGAAGTGGCCAAAAATATAGGCTTTAACATCGTTTACAAATGGCAGGAATCATTCTTGTGGGAAAGCCCGCTGGTAACAGGCAACGTGCCTGCAATTGGCACATTTGATGCCCAGGTTACTTACCGTGTTCCGGCTTACTATGCTACATTTAAAGTTGGCGCAACAGATATTTTTAACAAACGTTATTACCAGTACGCAGGCGGCCCAACTATCGGAGGCTTATATTATGTATCGGTTACGCTTGATGGATTGCTTGCCGGTAAATAAGCAACAATCTTAAATATAATAAGCAAAAAGCGGATGAGGGCAACCTCATCCGCTTTTTGCTTTAAAAAATGCCTGCCAAATCAATCGGCTATCACCTTTACTTCAATATTACCCCGTGTTGCTTTTGAATACGGGCAACCCTTGTGTGCGGCATCAGCCAGTTTTTGGGCCACATCCCAATCAATGCCCGGAATATGCACGTGAAGCTCGGCAGATAGCGCGTATGATGATACACCTTCCTTATTAAAAGTAATATGTACATCAACCATAGCCTGGGTAACGTTTACGCCATCCCTGATGCCTACCGAACCAAGCGCGCCTAGGTAACAAGCACCCCATGCGCCGGCAAACAGTAGTTCGGGGTTAGGGTAACCATCTTCGCCTCCCATAGCTGTCGGAGCTTTCAGCTCCATATCTATTACACCGTCTTCAGATTTTATATGGCCATCACGACCGCCTTTTGCTGTTACTACAGCTGTATATACTTTTTCCATGATTCAAAACTCTTTTTAAAACCAACCAAGAACAGCTTGTTATGTTTGTCGAAATTGAGATTAGCCTGGACCGGGCATTTAGCAGATTTATTAAATTTTTGGGGGGGGGTAAAAAAATTGCGGGTAAAATCTCCATAAGCTGCTTTACCAGGATTCAGAAAATAAATCCCCAATTATTTAAAATTGCTAAAATTATTAGTATTTTTGAATTGATATGAATGCAGAAAGGATAACAGAGAAGTTGAATATTTTGGCCGATGCCGCCAAATATGATGTGTCATGCGCCTCGAGCGGCAGCAAGCGTAAAAATGAAAATAAAGGCCTCGGCAATGCCAGCAATGGTATCTGTCATAGTTATACGGAGGATGGGCGATGTGTTTCGTTACTTAAAATTCTGCTTACCAATCACTGCATTTTTGACTGCGCGTATTGCGTGTCACGCAAAAACAACGATATCAAACGGGCCGCATTTACGGTTCAGGAAGTTGTTGACCTTACTATTAATTTTTATCGGCGCAATTATATCGAGGGATTGTTTTTAAGTTCGGGTATTTTTAAAGATGCCGATTATACCATGGAGCGTTTGGTAAGGGTAGCTAAAAAGCTTCGCACCGAAGGTAACTTTAACGGGTACATTCACCTAAAATCAATCCCCGGTGCAAGTGACGAGTTGATGCGCGAGGCCGGTTTGTATGCCGATAGGTTAAGTATAAACCTGGAAATGCCTACCGAGGCCGGATTGAAATTGTTGGCTCCCGAAAAAAACCGGCAGGATATGATAAACCCGATGAATTTCCTGAAAAACGAGATCATCCTGCGGACCGAAGAAAAGAAATTTTTTAAAAAAGCGCCCCTGTTTGCGCCCGCCGGCCAAAGTACCCAGGTAATTATTGGCGCCACTCCCGAAAGTGATCAGCAGGTGTTACAGTCGGCCAGTTATTTTTATAAAAATTTCAACCTGAAACGTGTTTATTATTCGGGTTATGTGCCGGTTTTGGCCGATAAGCGTTTACCCGCCCTGAATACATCGGTGCCCATGGTGCGAGAGAACCGCCTTTACCAGGCCGATTGGCTGATGCGTTTTTATGGTTTTCATGTGAATGAAATAGTAAACACTCAAAATCCCTTGCTCGACCTGGATATCGACCCCAAATTAAGTTGGGCCATCCGTAATATGCAGGCGTTCCCTATCGATATTAATAAAGCTGATGTGCAAATGATTTTACGTGTGCCCGGTATCGGGTTACTATCGGCACAAAAAATAGTAAGCGCACGCAAGTTTGCTAAATTAAGCTGGGAACAATTAAAAAAGATAGGAGTAGCCCTTAATCGCGCCAGGTACTTTATTATTTGCAAGAGTAATGAGTTTGAACGCCGTGACTTAACCGGTAACAACATCAAACAATTTATCCTGGCCGAATCGCAAAGCAAATACATTAAAAACACGCAAACCCAACTTAACCTGTTTTGACGATGTATACACTTGTTTACGATGGAACATTTGAAGGTTTGCTTACTGCCGTATTTGAGATATACGACCGCAAACTGTTTCACGTAAAGCTGATAAAGGGGGAGTGGCGCAGCAGTGCTATGTTTGAAGAAGTGTTACAGGTAATAACAGATGAACGCCGCGCCACCAGGGTGCTGAAAGGGCTGAGAAAAAAACTCTCGGCCGCCGGTATTCAACGCCTGTACATTGCCCATATGGCCGAAATGGACAATGAAGAGAACGCCATTGTTGGGTTTATCCGGTATGTTTTTGATACTGATGTAAACATTGAAGAGGATTATGGCAATAAATACGTGATGCGCTTATCGGAGATTTTGAAGATGGTGAGACGGGAAAAGCATAGGATGGAAGCCTTTATCCGTTTCCGAAAACTGAAGGACGGAATTTATTATGCTGCCGTGGAACCGGATTTTAATGTACTTCCCTTACTTATCAGGCATTTTAAAAACCGATATACCGACCAAAAATGGATTATTTACGATATTAAGCGCCGGTACGGTATTCATTATGATCTTCATGATACGCAGTATATCACCCTTGATTTTTCGGAAGTTAATAAATCTTCGGAGGTAGAGAATATCTTTACTGATGATGAGCAGGTTTATCAGCAACTTTGGAAAAGCTATTTTACCAATGTAAATATTGTAGCCAGGAAAAATACAAAACTTCATTTAAGACACATTCCGAAAAGATATTGGCGGCATTTAACAGAAAAAATTTAACGTTTTAATGATTTTACGCTTTTTACAAATGCGGCAAAGTGACTTTTTGGGCTGTTTTTGTTAATAAGTTTTATGTTGATAACCTGAAGTTTAAAGTAGATTTAACTACTTAAAGTATTAATAATGAGTAATTTGTAATTTATTTATTATTAACATGAATTGTTAATAACATGTATATAACAAATTTATTTTTTACTTGACAAAGGTGCCTTTTAGTCCCTATATTGTAATCATCAAGAACGACGTACTTTGACAACCTTTCAGGAAAACAGAAATTGAATCGGGCGAATCTTCGGAGGAGCTAAAGATCAAAAGAAGTTCACTGAGTCACATGAAAAAATGAAAATTACGAAAGTCTTTGAAAAAAGATTGTGATTAAAGGAGGTACCAGGAACGATGCGGAGCTTTACGGAGAGCCAAAACAGAACTGGGGGATATCGCGGTAGTCGGTAGTTCGCGAGAACGACAGACAAAGGCATATCGGTTAAAGATACACAAAACTTGATGCCACTGGGAAACTACGGTTGAACAGGGGTTTGGAAACGGGAGTTCAAATCGCAAGAGGAGGCTCCCGTTTTCGCTTTTATAAGGTTTTTTTGTTTTCAGAATGTTTTTCATTTTGAACAAAGGTTAAAAAACCTAATTTAGTAGGATATGAATAAGGACGGCCAGCGTAACCAGAAGAAGATATTCGTTTTAGATACCTCCGTGATCCTGTATGATCACAACGCCTTTCAAAATTTCCAGGAGCATGATGTAGCCATACCCATACAGGTATTGGAAGAGCTGGACAATAAAAAAAACGGCAACGATACCCGGAATTTTGAGGCCCGGAGCTTTATCCGCCTGATGGATGACCTTTCAAAAAACAACCTGGTGAACGATTGGGTTCCGCTGAACGGGAAAAGTAAAGGCAGTTTTAAAGTAGCCATGGATATAAAAACCACGGCCAACAACGCCGAAGAAGTTTTTGGATCGGACAAGATAGACCATCGCATATTAAACGTTGCACTGGGTCTGCAGGAAGAATACCCCACTAAAAAAGTGGTTTTGGTATCAAAAGATATCTGCCTCAGGCTTAAAGCAAAATCACTTAACTTACATGCCGAGGACTACGAAACCGGTAAAATTAAAAACCTTGCCGAGCTATACACCGGCAAAACGGATGTAGATAAGGTTACCGAAAAGCTAATCTCCCAGTTCAATAAGCAGGAAAACCTGCCTGCCGAAAGCCTAAACGTACCACAGTATACCAACAATCACTTTTATATACTAAAAGGCAAAAAAAGCGATGTATCTGGTTTTTATAACGCCCAGACCCGGCAGCTGGAAAAAGTTACCGAACAGCCTGTATTCAATATATCGCCCCGAAACATCGAGCAGGCTTTTGCTATACATGCTTTACTGCATCCGGATATTAAACTGGTAACTATACAGGGTAATGCCGGCACAGGTAAAACCCTGCTGGCACTGGCCAGTGCACTGGAGCAGCGCAAATATTACCGCCAGATTTTTGTTACCCGCCCTATAGTACCATTAAGTAATAAAGATATTGGTTTTTTACCGGGAGATATCAAATCAAAGATTGACCCTTATATGGCCCCCATTTGGGATAATCTAAAATTTATTAAAGATCAGTTTGCCGATGACGATAAAATGCAGGCTAAAATTGATGAGCTGGTAAGCAACGATAAAATATCCATAGCCCCGCTGGCTTTTATCCGCGGCCGTACGCTAAGTAAAATCTTCTTTATTGTCGACGAAGCGCAAAACCTTACCCCGCACGAGGTAAAAACCATCATATCCCGCGCAGGCGAAAACAGCAAGTTTGTTTTTACAGGCGATATTTACCAGATTGATACACCTTATCTTGATGCCGAGAGTAATGGCTTATCGTACCTGATTGATAAAGCAAAAGGCCACCCGCTGTACGCCCACATCACCTTGCAAAAAGGGGAACGGAGTGAATTGGCGAATTTGGCGACGGAGTTACTATAAACAAGATTTTGGGATTTGAACACCATTTGATGAGTTTACAGGATTAACAGGATTTTAAGGCATGTTTGGTGCTTTTACTTGTGTAAAAATTATTAAACTTATTGTGCCTGTTGGGTGTATACTATGTTAAAGCTAATCCTGCAAATCGTGTTAATTATTACATCGTGTTATGAAAATCACTAAATACCTCCATTCCTGCCTTGTATTTGAATTGGACGATTATAAGTTATTATTTGATCCTGGTAAATTCTCTTTTGCCGAGGGCGAGGTTACCGCACAAATGTTTGCGGATGTAAAAGCCATTGTGATAACGCATATCCATCCCGATCATTACGACCTGGAAATTTTGAAGAGTATACTGGATTTGCGCGGCGCCATAGTGATAACCAACAGCCAGGTAGGGCACGAGCTGGATAAAGCCGGTATAGTTTACACCCTGTTTGAAGAAGGCACACAAAATTTCGGCCCTTTTATATTGAAAGCTATCCCCGTTACCCATGAGCTAATTATGGACAATCCCTTGCCACAGATGACCGGCTTTATCATCAACGACAAAGTACTGCACCCTGTTGACTCCATGGAAGATAAGCTTTTGGAATATAAAGGAATTGAGTTGTTGCTTATGGTAACCATGGCGCCTTTTGCCAACGAGGTTAGAATTTCGGGTTTTGCCGACAAACTACAGCCAAAACAAATATTGCCGGTTCATGATGGCTATGCTAAAGAATTTTTTATAAAGCAACGCTATGGCGCTTATGTAAAGCATTTTGATAAACATAGCATCAAATTTCATGAAATTTATAGGGTAGGTGATAGTATAACTATCGATTAATGTGTTTTCACGGAGCAGATTTGGTATAAAATAAAAAAGTCCCCGCGTATTACGGCGGAGACCTCTATGGAACCAACCTCCTGCTAAGCTGGCCCACATTCACCTTATCACATTTCAAAAGTGGGGATTAATAATGAAGAAAGTATGAACTTCGTTTTCATACCTAAGCTTAATTTTACATCTTAGCAAAAACCCTTGAAAACTATATATGCAGAAGCCTGATAGCCTCATTTTTGATATGGACGGAACCCTTTGGGATGCCGTTGATACTTATACTACATCATGGAATTTAACCTTTGAAAAACTTGCTATAGATAGAGTAATAAACCGTACCGAACTGCTGGGCCTTATTGGAATGGAGGGAAGTAAGCTAACCAAGGCCATACTGCCTGATTTTGAAGATAATATAGCGCAGGGAATATACATGGATGTAAACGAAACCAGGAGGCAGATATTACCACAAAGTGGCGGCAATATGTACGAAGGCGTTATAGATGGGTTAAAATTATTGGCAACAAAATATAAAATTTTTGTGCTGAGTAACTGTGCTGTCGGCATTATCCCGCTTTTTATATCATGGGCAAACATTGGCGATTATGTTACCGATTATATAGCCTACGGCGAAAACAACATGCCCAAACACTATAATATGCATTTGCTGATTGAAAAACATGGGCTTAAAGCACCGGTATATGTGGGCGATACACAAGGTGACGCGGAGCAGACACGCATGGCCGGTATACCTTTTATATTTGTGAGCTACGGATTTGGAAAAACTAACGACTATGAACATAAGTTTAATGATTTTCCTTCGTTAACATCCTATTATATGGGTTTGTAAATAAATCTGCATTTCATAAGTATATTAAATGGTAAAACGCGGCTTTTTGTTATTTGCATTTGTTATTGTTTTTGGCGGATTGCACGCTCAAAAAGTACAGCTGGATTCTATCCGTTGGATTAATAAAGACCTGGGGCATCTCTATTTTCAAAAAGGCCGCGTTAACTTTAATTTTGTTGGAAACGATAAATTCAAAAGTCATTATGCCATTGTAAAAGATACCTTGATCATGACTGACATTTATACGTCAAGCGCGGATAACTTTAGGGTTAAACATAAAACCAATTTTAAATTCCTGATAAGGAACCTAACCCAAAGCCGGCTTTATATCAAAGCTATCGACTCCAACGCTGTTAAGCTGGCTGGCCCGGGCACTTATGAATTTACCAATTTTAAAAACAGTTATGATAAGGATGTTAAACTCTCGGCAATCCGCTTTTTATCGTCAACCTGTCATGGAGATTGTCCGCAGCTTGAAATCACAATTTCGGCAAATGGCGATTATCATTTAAGAGGAGGGGATTATGCCGATCCTTATAAAGGAGAGTTTACCGGAAAATTATCCAGGACTCAGCTTGATACCTTGAATTATTGGATTAAGCATGGCGAACTCAAAAAAATGTACGGCTGGCAACAACAAGACCAGGTAGTTGATGCGCCTAACTATTATTTTGAGATTGATTTTGAAAACGATAAAAAGAAACTGAGCGTGACCACTAATCAGCCGCCATTAAATATGACCGACCTGGTGCAGTTTATGTTATCGTCGTATAAAAAGTTAAAATTAACTCCTGTAAGCACAGGTCGTTAAAGTGGGATACTAAAATAAAAGGTCGAACCCGCCCCTTCGGTACTTTCAACCCAAATTTTACCCTTATGGCTTTGCACAATCTCGGCCGACAGGTAAAGCCCTATGCCGAAGCCCGAGACATTTTTTATTTTTTCACTATCTACCCGGTAAAAACGATGAAATACCTTCTTATGATCTTTTAGTTTAATGCCCACGCCCTGATCAGTAACTGCTACAGTCACCAACCCATCGGTAATGGTACTATTAACTGTAATCCTGGTGCCCTTGGCCGAGTATTTTACAGCATTGCTCAAAAAATTGCCAACAACCTGGCCCAGTTTTTCTTTATCCCCGGTAACGTTTACGATATGTGAATTATCGAAAATTATTGTATGGCTGTACGTTGACAGCAGCAACTCGGCTATGCAATCGCCTAAAAGCCTGTTCATATCAAACAATTCGGGTTTAAGCTGCAGTTTGCCCGATTCCAGCTTCGAAAGATCAAGAAAACCATGAATCAGATCGGTCATTTTATTAACCTGGTTATTGGCTTTACTTAAAGCATTATCAACAAAAGCATCATTATTTGCAGCTAATTTTTTTGCAAGTACCTGGATATATGATTTAATGGAAGTCAATGGTGTTTTTAACTCATGACTGGCCATGGCTATAAAATCATTTTTTCTTATCTCATCTCGCTTTACTTCACTTATATCAATAACTGTACCCAGCATTCTGACCGGTTTTTGCCGCTCTGCGGTAACTAATTTGCCTTTGATGCTTAACCAGTGGATGCTTCCATCGGGCCAAACTACTCTTACGTCATACGCATAAATGCCGGTTTTTACAGCCTCATTTAGGGCGTTAGTTATTACCCGCGCATCTTCGGGCAGCACCTGCTTTTGAAATGCTTCTATTGATGATAGCCTGCTGCTTGCCGGATGGCCAAGTAACTCGGCTAACTGAGGCGAACATAATCTTATTTCGTCTTTAAAATCCCAATCAAAAGTTGCAAAGCCCGTGGCTTCGGCTGCAAGGCGCAACCGGTTTTCGCTTTCTATCGCAGCTTCTTTAGCGTTTACTTCGCCGGTTATTTCGGCAATGGTATTTAAAATATAAGCAACCTTACCATCGGGGCCATTAAAAGGCACATTGCTACATGACCAATACCTCACCCGGTAATCCCCGGTTTCCGGGTCGCGGGTATCATAACGATAACTTGGGATATCAATTTTTTGCCCTGTTTGTACTACTTTGGTAAATGTTTTACGGGCGCCTGTTTCATCTTCAGGGTCATCATCATCGTCTGGAAATACCCGGAAAAAGCTTTTGCCAATAATCAGTTCGCGGGTGGCATTTGTTATGGTTAAATAGGCTTCATTAGCCGCCATAATTGTAAAATGCGGTGCATCAGCCTTTACCAACAACGAGCCCGGGGATTTTTCGAATATGATTTTGAAAATCTCATCTGGCAAAACGGGCGATAATTCGGCGGGCATTTTTATTAATTTTTGATAAACTCAGATAAAGTTAGAGTTTAAACTCAATATGGGTAATTATTAGTAATAAATTTTTTATTTAACCTTTAGGAAATAATTATGAATCGAAGAGCCTTTTTATCTGATTTTTCGTATGCTACATCTTAACTTTTTGTAGCTTTAACTAATTAAAAATACCATCCATGAAGATCAAAACCAGGGTAATTCTTTTATTAATAGTACTGTTACTTTTCGCAGGTTTTTTTTACTATCGTTTTTATTTTGTTTTTGGCGAGGGTGCGAAGGCGGGTACCATGAATTATTTTGTAAAAAAAGGATACGTGTTCAAAACGTATGAAGGCAGGCTGATACAAAACGGCATACGTACACAAGCGCAGGGCAGCATAGCTTCAAACGAATTTATGTTTTCGGTAACCGATGAAAAAGTGGCACAACAATTAAACAACAATGCCGGATCGTACCTGGAGTTACATTATAAAGAATACCTCCATACCCTGCCATGGCGGGGGGTTAGCGTGTTTGTTGTAGACAGCATCATTTCGGCTAAGCCAATAAACCCGGTTAATCCTTAAAAAGACTATCGGCTTTGCCGGAGTTAGCTTCCCTGATCTTGCTTAAATTAAAAGCCAATTGACCGCCAACATTGTTTGCTTTTATCAATCCTTTATCAAAAAGGTAATTAAGTATATCGTCGGCATTTTTTTGGTGAGTTTCGGGGTGTGTGCCTGGTTCAAGAAGGCTTAGCTTTGCGGCAACCTCACCAGCTGTTGCCTCGCCTAACTGGGCAAGTGCAAACACAACGTTATTTTGCACACATGCCGAGGCCGAATATTCGTGAGGCACATGTAAGGGTTTATACTCATCAAAAAAGGAATGATCGGAGCTATTCATAGTAAAACGGTTAAATATTTACAGCTTCACGTAATGCCTTAATAGTTCGGTGTGATGTTTTAAAACCCTCCAGCTGCCAAGCCAAAAGATTTACAACTTTATCATCTTCCCAAATAAGTTCCTTATCGTCCTGCGCTTTTCTGTATGCCTTGATGATTACATCTTCGCCGTATTCGCAATCCGCCAATATGCCCTGCCTGTCTTTATTAATAAGTACAGCTTTCAGGTTAATCCAGGTGTGATAAAATTTGCCTGATAATGTAGTTCCATCAGTTGGTTGTCCGCCTAAAAACAGTATATATTCTTTTAACTCGGTTACATTACTTTTACTTTGATCAACATATTCGTTGAAGAGCAAAACCAGGTCATTGTCTGTCGAATCGTCCGACGCTTTCTGATAACCGGCAATGCGGTCGTTATTTATTTTGATCAGATCGTTAAGTGCCGAGATCTGATGCTGGATATGTTGTAATACTCCCATGGCTATATATATATTATATAAACACAACATTATATGGGAGTTAATGTTTCAGTTTTTGTATCACGCAGTTGTATTAGATGTCAAAACCTTTTGTTAGTCAAAAGGTAAAATTTATTGCTCATTCCCCTCAACGGGTAAAGCAAAACAAAAAGTAGATCCTTTTCCTTCAACGCTGTTTACCCACATTCGGCCACCTTCACGTTTAATTATTTCCGACGAGATATATAATCCTAATCCCAAACCGGGGAAGGTATGTTGCTTGTCGCCACTAACTCTGTAAAATTGTTCAAATACCCTGTCTTTTTTATTATCGGGTATGCCTATGCCAAAATCCTGCACACAAGCAATAGCTTCGTTGTTTTTTAACCGGGTGCTTATAATTATCTGATCAGTATGTGGCGAATATTTTATCGCGTTAGTTATCAGGTTGGTGATTACCTGACTTATGCGGTCTTTATCCGAGTAAATATGGCCGGTTTCGGTAAAATCTGCCACCAGCTTATGCTTTTTTGTGGTGTGCTGCAAATCATCCATCGTTTCTTTTACTGCCTGGTTAAAATCAAACCATACTTTATTAAATTGTAACCTGCCCGAGTTTATTTTGGTAACATCCAGCAAATCGCCTATTAAATTAGTAAGCCGGTTTACCTGGGCATCCATTCTTGCTACCATTTCGGCCTTTTTTGTTTCTCCCTCCCGGGTAAGCATTGCACCCAGCACCTGCGCGTAAGCTTTTATGCTGGTTACCGGCGTTTTCAACTCATGACTTGCGATGCCTAAAAAATCGTCTTTTTGACGCTGTAGTTGCTTTTGCTCATCTATATCAGTATTGGTGCCAAACCATTTCACAATCTTTCCGTCGTTAACAAAAGGCAAGGCCTGTGCAAGGTGCCATTTATAAACCCGGTTTTTATCGAGCAATCTAAACTCGTATTGGTATATGTTTCCGGTTTTAACAGATAATGTCCAGGCGGCTACACATCCCTCGGTATCTTCGGGATGTACCAGGCTTAGCCACGATGTACCAATTAGCTGTTCCTGGCCTGTTCCAAAATAGTCTGTAGTGCGCCGGTTTACATAATCAATATCACCATCGGCACTGGCTGTCCATAATTGTACAGGCATAAAATCGGTAACAAACTCAAACTGCCTGATTTGTTCGTTCAGTTCTTGCCTGTCGGCAATTTCGCGGCGCATATCGCGCGCTATTGTTGCGCGGCCTTGCGGTTTACCGGTAACCGAATCATAAACCAGCATGGTGGTTCCGTAAACAGGGATTGCCTCGCCAGTTTCAAAATGTCTAAAATTGATCTCGCCCGACCATTTGCCATCTTTCATCAGGCCCTTGTTTACGTTATTGGCCAATTTAACTAATTCCGACTGTACTAAATATTCGCTATTATGTCGCTCAAGTTCCTGCTGGCTTTTTATGCCTAACATAAGCCTCCCCGCAGCATTAACATAACTTACATTGCCATCCAGATCGGACAGGCTTACAAAATCAGAGCTGTGATCAATCAGTGTTAATAATTTGTATTGTTCATTATAGGCATTCTTTTCGGGCCTCAGATCGCGGGCAACGGTTGCCATACCAATAGGTTTATCTGTAAAGCCATCATTGATACTAAACGAATTGATGTATACAGGTATAGCTTCGCCTGTTTCAAAATGCCTGTATCTTATCTCGCCGCTCCATTCACCGTTTTGCTGTATAGCAGGTAATATTTTATTGGTTACAATTTGCCTGTCATTTTCATGAAAATAAGCAAGGCCTGATGTTGGTGCTTCCGCATCATTATTTATACCCAATAAATTGATACCTGCCTTATTTATATAAGTAACATCGGCAGAATCGCCGCTGAGTACAATGGTATCGGCGGTGTTTTCAACCAGCGCTATCAACTTTCGTTGCTCTTGTCTATCTAATTGCTCGCGGGTAACGTCTATTATGATGCCGGCAAAACGCCAAAGCTGGTTATCCAGTCCGAAATAAGCCTTGCCTTTACATTGAATCCAATGCTTCAGGCTCCCATCCCGGTTTATTGTTCTGAATGTTATATCGTAATTACCGTCAGACAGCGGATTGTACGCATTCTGGACAGCCTCCCTAACCCTAAACTCATCTTCAGGATGGATGTGCCTGAAAATATCGTTATACGTTACTTCCTCGCCTGCCAAAAAACCACACAATTCTTTGCAGCGGTCGTCCCAAATCACAATTTGTTGGGGTGGATAAAGATCCCAGGTGCCTATTTCGGCAGCGTGTAAGGTAAATTGTTTACGTTCTTCGCTTTCTTTTAATTTTAGGCGGGTTAATACCAGTTCCGTAACATCTGCAGCCGTATTTAAAACTCCCCAAACCTGGCCGTTGCTATTCTTTATCGGCGTAAATACAAAATTAAAGTAAAATGTTTCAAGGCTTCCATTTACAACAATATCAACCCGCGCTTCTGTTGCCTCGTAAGCTACCCCTGTATGGTAAACATTATTAAGAATATCAAAAACGGGCTGTGTTTTTAGCTCTGGCAATAAATCAAAATAACGTTTGCCAACAACATCATCGCCTTTTGCAAATATTTTGATAATGGATTTGTTGGCAATTTTTATCACCATATCTTGCCCTATATATAAACCAACCGGGCTTGGCGACTCTTCTATGAGGATACGAAAGATATTTTCGTTATTTAGGAAACTTTGTTCTGTAGTGTTGGTCATTTACCTGGAAAAGTGTATAAATATAGTCCTTTAATTTACATGGTGATAAACTAAATACGCAGCCTTATGTTTTATTGGATTGCGAAAACATATTGCCGAATAACATCTGTAAGTTAGTTATTTTCAGTAGCGTGAATCTTGTTTTATCAAAAGATTACTTATCGTACTATTGCTATAAATGGTTATAGCTAAGCCACTATAATACCATATTCACCGCGTAAAAAGTAACTACAATCTAACAAATAAATTTCTGTCAATAAAACAAATTGGCTCTGTATTGCATTATTAACCAATTAAATTGCAGATACGTTGATAGCACGTATAAAGTAAAACGTTATTCACAATGAGTAAAGTAAAAAAAGAAGAAAAGCCAAATTTCCCCTCGTTACCTAAAAGTCAAACGGGTATAACAGGTTTAGATGAAATAACCGGTGGCGGGCTACCCCAGGGCAGACCAACGCTAATATGCGGCGAAGCGGGCTGCGGTAAAACGCTAATGTCGCTTGAGTTTATCGTTCGCGGTGCAACAGAGTTTAATGAACCTGGAATTTTTATGGCGTTTGAGGAAAAGGCCGAGGAATTGGCTATGAATGTAGCTTCGTTAGGTTTTGATCTGAATAAGCTGCAAACTGATAATATGGTAAAAATTGATCATGTTCATATTGACCGTAGCGAGATTGAAGAAACCGGCGAATATGACCTGGAAGGGCTGTTTATAAGGCTGGGCTATTCTATTGATTCAATTGGTGCAAAAAGGGTAGTGTTAGATACACTTGAGAATTTATTTTCGGGCTTAACAGATCAAACTATACTTCGTGCAGAACTGCGCCGGCTATTTAACTTTTTAAAAAGTAAAGGTGTTACAGCCATAATAACCGGCGAAAAAGGTGAAGGACCATCTTTAACCCGGCAGGGCCTGGAAGAGTATGTTTCTGACTGCGTTATCCTGCTTGACCATCGCGTTATCAATCAAATTTCTACCCGCAGATTAAGGGTAATTAAATACCGCGGCTCGCAACATGGAACTAACGAATATCCTTTTTTAATTGACGAGGATGGAATTTCGGTATTGCCGGTTACGTCTTTAAAACTGGGAAAAGACGTATCGTCGCAAAGAGTATCTTCTGGTATTCCGGCACTTGATAGTATGCTTGGCGGGCATGGTTTTTTTAAAGGTAGCAGTATTTTGGTATCGGGCACAGCTGGTACCGGCAAAACCAGCATAGCGGCATACTTTGCCAATGAAACGTGTAATGGTGGCAAAAGATGCCTGTATTTTGCTTTCGAGGAGTCGCCAAAACAAATTATCAGGAATATGAAATCTATCAATGTGGATATGCAAAAACACGTTGACAATAACCTGCTGCAATTTTATGCATCAAGACCCACCTTATATGGCCTTGAAATGCATCTGGTAGCTATTTATAAACTCATTAAAAGATTTAAACCCGCTGCCGTTATTCTCGATCCAATAACCAACCTTATCACCGTTGGCTCGGTAAGCGAAGTGAAATCGATGCTGATAAGGCTGATAGATTTTTTGCAGGAGGAACAAATTACGGTAATGTTTACGGCGCTAACCCTTAATACAATTATAAGCGACCAAACCGACGAAGGTGTATCCTCGCTTGTTGATGCCTGGCTGTTGGTGCGCGATATTGAGTACAACGGTGAACGGAACAGGGGAATGTATATCATGAAATCTCGTGGAATGAAACATAGTAACCAGGTGCGTGAATTTGTTATTACCGATAACGGGCTGGACCTGGTTGATGTATACCTTGGGCCTGAAGGCGTACTTACCGGATCGGCGCGTGAAGCCGAGAAACTAAAAGAAAAAACCGGGCTTGCGCTAAGAGATTTCGCCGTATCGCGTAAAGACAAAGAGATTATGCGTAAACGAATGATGCTGGAATCAAAAATAAACAGCTTAAAGGCCGAATTTGAATCGGTTGAAGATGAGCTGAATAAAATTTATTTGGAGGAAGAATTAAAGCAGCAGATAATAGAGAAAAACCGGGAAGAGATTACGAGGATGCGCAGGGGTACTACTGGTGCTGATAAAAATAAAAGTTAAATGCAATGGAAGACGAAACAGTAAAATATGAATTGAGGTTGTACGTTGCCGGTAAAACAGCCAAATCTGTAGCAGCACTTGCCAACCTTAAAAAATATTGCGAAGAATATTTAAAAGACCAGTATACCATTGAGGTAATAGATTTGTTGGTACAACCCCAACTTGCAGAGGGCGACCAAATATTTGCAATACCCACCCTGGTAAGAAAGGTGCCTGAGCCTATCAGGAAAATAATTGGCGATTTATCCAACGAAGAAAAAGTGCTGGTAGGTTTAAATATCAGGCCACGCTAAAAAAAATATAATGTCTGAACAAGATCAACTGCCACCTTTGGCCCGGAATTTAAACCTTGATGATGGGAGTGTTTTTCAGTTACGCTTGTTTGTAGCCGGAGCCTCGCCAAATTCAACGCGCGCTATATCCAATTTAAAGGGTATTTGCGAACAGTATTTGACCGGCAAATATGAATTGGAGATTATAGATGTTTACCAACAACCGTTAATTGCCGAAAGTGAACAGATTATTGCCCTGCCGCTGCTAATTAAAAAGGCGCCGGGTACCGAGCGCAGGTTAATAGGCGATATGAGTAATGTCGCCAGGGTACTTCGTGGCCTTGGTTTATATACTGATTATTAATATGAATCCTGCTAAATTAACATACGACGAGTTATTAAAAGGCTTTCGGGAGCTTCAGTTTCAGTTGGATGAAGCCAATGATACTATTGATGCTATACGGAATGGACAGGTTGACGCACTTATTGTTAAAGATGATACCGGTCATCAATTATATACGCTTAAAACGGCCGACCAGACGTACCGTGTTTTTATCGAAAAAATGAACGAGGGGGCCGTCACCCTGAACACGGAAGGTATAATCCTTTACAGCAATTCGCGTTTTGCAACGATGATGAATATGCCTTTAGAGCGGGTAATTGGATTAAGGTTTGAAACTTTTATTCCCGAAATTTCTGCAGAAAGGTTTAATTACATGATTAATAATGGCTGGGAAGAAGATTGCAAAGGGGAGATATTGTTAGTAGATAAAAATGGCCATTTAACCCCTTGTTTACTGTCATGTACAACGCTCAGTCTCGACGAAGGGCTGTCACTTAGTTTGATTCTCACCGATTTAACGACGCAAAAAGAAGCCGAATGGGAACTCAAAGTAAAAAATGATCAGCTTGTTGCGGCACAGGCAGAAACCAAAAAACTGAATAACGAACTTGAGGATACAGTAAAAGAGCGTACCAAAGACCTGCTGATAAGCAGGGAGCATTTTAAACTGCTAAGCGATAATATTCCGCAGATGAGCTGGACAAACCTGCCCGACGGCGAAATTGATTTTTTTAACCAGCAATGGTATAATTACACAGGTTTACGATTTACCGAGACCGCAGGTTGGGGTTGGCAACGCGTAGTCCATCCGGATGATCTGGCGGTAACTATAGATAAATATGTGCACTCATTGAAAACGGGAGCTGTTTTTGAAGTAGAAAACCGTTATCTGCGCTGGGACGGAAAATACCGCTGGCATTTAAACAGGGCTATGCCATTGAAGGGTGATAACGGCGAAATTGTTTTTTGGGTAGGCACTGCTACTGATATTGAAGATCAGAAACAGGAAATGGAGCGCAAAGATGAATTTATAGGCGTGGCCAGCCATGAACTTAAAACACCGCTAACCAGCTTAAAAGGCTACATTCAGCTCATCAGTGGCTATAACAAGGAACACGTGCCGCCGGTTGTTAAACAATATATTGAAAAAGCCGGGATTGCTGTGAATAAATTACAGCGCCTGGTAAATGATTTACTCGATGTAAGCAAAATACACGCGGGAAGGCTTGAATACGCTATAGAAGAAGTTCACCTGCGCGATTTGGTTGCAACATCTCTGGAGAACGCCCAGCACATGTATCCCCAGCATGAGTTTGAAAACCAGGCGACTGCCCCTTTTAAAATTACAGGTAATGCTGAAAGATTGGAACAGGTGGTTATGAATTTTATAAACAATGCTGTGAAATACTCGCAGCTAAACAAAAAGATAATTATCAAAACCGAAGCTAATGACAGCATCGTGCGCCTATCCGTCACCGATTTTGGAATCGGGTTATCTGCCGGGCAGATTGAGCGTATTTTTGAACGCTTTTACCGGGTTGAAGACCAAAAATTCATGGCCAGCGGTCTCGGCATGGGGCTTTATATTAGTACCGAGATTATAAATAATCATAATGGCAAAATAGGGGTAGAGAGCGAATTGGGCAAAGGTGCAACCTTTTATTTTGAATTGCCAATTATAGTAGGGTAAACATATCTAATAGCTAATGTAAGGGCCTTATAGCGTCGGGGCAGACATAAGCATCAAACAATATATCAGTTTAATGTTAACCATGTTTTAAATATAAAATATTGATTATTAAATTTTTATAAAAAAAACCTCTGAAATGTGTTAAGTTATGTTAACCCAATTAGATGCGTTTGTGTAGCCAATTATAGCATCAGGTTTGGCCTTCAAATTATTTTAGGCTAAAATTGCAGTTAAATAAAATACTTCTGATATTGGAGGTGTGTTGATTTGGTTAACAAATCACAATTTATATACCTATAAACATGTCGGCCATCGATAACGGAAATGTATCAAGCATAACAAGTACCAATGGTACGGCTACCATTAGTTTCTATCACCCGTCCCAAAATTCCCTTCCGTCTCATTTGCTGCAAAAACTTACCAAGAGCATTCAGGACGCAGTTGCCGATGACGCTGTGAAAATTATTGTATTAAAAAGCGGGGGCGATCGTACATTTTGTGCCGGTGCCAGCTTTGATGAACTGATGCAGATAAAGGATAAGGAACAAGGTCGCAAATTTTTTACGGGCTTTGCCGATGTGATAAATGCGTGCCGTAAATCTACCAAAATAGTTATTTGCCGTGTGCAGGGGAAGGCCGTTGGGGGCGGGGTAGGCCTTGCCGCCGCTGCCGATTATTGCCTGGCTACTCAATTTGCTGCAATAAAGCTAAGTGAGCTTGCCATCGGGATAGGGCCGTTTGTAATTTCGCCGGCTGTGGTGCGCAAAGTTGGCTTGGCCGCATTTTCGCAGTTAACTCTCCGGGCAACTGAATTCCAAACCGCGCAATGGGCAAAAGAAAAAGGCTTGTACAACGAAGTTTATGAGGATATAGCCGCTCTCGATTTTGCCGTTGATGAATTGGTGAACAAACTTGTGTCATATAATCCCGTGGCCTTAGCTGCCCTAAAAAAGCTATTGTGGGAAGGAACCAACGATTGGGATTCGCTATTAGCTGATAGGGCGGCTATTAGCGGCGAATTGGTATTGTCTGATTTTACCCAGCAAGCACTTCATTCTTTTTCTAACCCAAAAAAATAAATTGCTGGCGGTCTAACCAATAACGTTGAGTTTTTTTTGTCTATTAATCAAGATGGTTGTTACCAATTGAACCCATCGCCCAATAAAATTAGCTTTAGACTCATTTTATCATAACTTTATCACGATAAATTTACAACCCAAACCGTATCCTGATAAAAGCGAAATATTTTGGTAAATTATATAGCTTGCAGGAATATTTTATTTTAAATGTACCATCCTCAAAAAAGCAGATTTATAACCCTTGTAAGCTTGTTCACCATATTGGCAGGTGTATTGGTTGTATGCGGATGGCTTTTGAATATTGATGCACTTAAAACACTTGTTCCTCAATATGTAGCAGTAAAATTCAGCACTGCACTTTGCCTTAGTTTCCTGGGCTTAGCTACTTTATTATTACAACAACCGCCAAAAAAACATGTCAGCCCTGTTGTTATTGCGCTATCATTAATCGTTGCATTAATTGGGTTGTTTGGGCTGCTGCAATATCTGTTGCAGTTTCATATCGCTACCGATAAATTATTTGTTAAGGGTAACGATATCATAACCGGTGCCAACTACACCTATAATAGCTACACAACTATAAATTCCTCCATTTGTACTTTATTGTTGGGTTTTGCCTTTTTGCTTATAGTAACTAAGCGAAGGAAAATGCAACTAATGGGGCAATATATGTTGCATGCTGTTACCCTTATTTCAACAGTTGCTATTATCGGTTATTTATACGGTTTATCTCTCTTTTATAACTTCAGCTATGTAAGCTCTATGCCGGTGCCTACGGCGTTATTGTTTTTTGGAATTTCGATAGCCGCTTCGCTTTTACATCCTCAATATGGCCTTACTAATTTGTTTACCGGTAACAGGGTGGGTAATCAAATGGCACGTAAGTTATTTTTACCATTGGAGCTGATATTTATTGTTTTAGGTTTCCTGAGGTTTAAAACGCAGTATAACCACCTGGTTACACTTGAGGTTAGCATATATATGCTAACACTCATTATGCTTGGCATTTGCCTTACCGTAGTTGCTGTTACTGCAATATGGCTTAACCGCATCGATGAAAAACGTTCTGCCGCAGAAAATGAAGTTATTTCCATTAACAGTTCGCTTGAAAAAAGGGTGGCAGAACGATCCGTTGAACTAACGGCGCTTGTAGATAAGCTGGGTGAAAGTGAACGCCGGTACCGCCTGCTTATTGAACACGCTTCAGATGCTATATATGTACTTAATTTCGAAAATAATTTTACCGAAGTTAATGCCAGCATGTGCAAAATGACAGGCTATGCGCGCGAAGAGCTTTTGCAGCTCAATTTAATAAATTTGCTTGAGCCCGAGCATCTGAAAGCTGACCCCATCATATTACGCCCGGATGAGTTGACCGAAGCTACTATTAAAGAACGCCGCTTTTTGAAGAAAGACGGTACTGTTTTCGACGTAGAAGTAAACGTAAAAAAGTTCTCAGATGACCGTATTTTGGTTATAGCACGTGACATTACCGCCCGTAAAGCAATGGAAACTGAACTACGCCTTGCCGAGCTGAAATTCAGAACACTGGCCGAAAAATCAATGGTGGGCATTTACATTATTCAAAAAGGCAGATTTACCTATGTAAACCCACGTTTTGCCCAGGTTTTTGGTTATAGCCAGGATGAACTTGTTAATGCCCCATCTGCAGCAATGGTTGTTAGCGAGCAACACAGGGACATCGCCATAGAGCACATCCGCGCACGCTTAGAAGGAGAGATTGACAGTATTGATTACGAGGCAATAGGCCAACGGGCCGATGGGTCATTAAACTGGGTAGAGTTTTATGGTAACATGGTGACGATTAATGGCGAGCCCACCATTATTGGATCGATGATAGACATAACGGAACGAAAAGAGGCCGAGGAGCTACTACGCCAATCTGAACTGAAATATAAATTGCTATTTGACAGCAACCCATTGCCTATGTGGATGATATCGAAAGATGATCTTTCGATAATTGCAGCAAATAAGGCCGCATCAAGGCATTACGGATATACTATTGATGAGTTTTTACAGATGAATGCCAGGGATATTAGAATTGAAGAAGATTGGAGCGCATTGGTTGATAGTTTTAATAAAAACACTTCAGACTCGGGAGATCAGGGTATTTTTAAGCACCAAAAGAAAGATGGATCTGTAATTAATGTTCAGATCATTACCCAGGATATTGTATTTAATGGTCGGCCGGTACGGCTATCATTAGCAAATGATATTACCGAAAAAATTAAATCGGAAGAGTTACTGCGAAAATCGGAAGCCAACTTGCAAACAATTTTAAATACCACCGATTCTGCTTATGCGCTGTTTGATAAAAATCTGCGTGTACTGGCATATAACACAATGGCAGCCAGGCTTGTAAAAACGCAATATGCTATAGGGCAGGAGGAAGCTCATTTGCCGCCAGATTATTTTCCCATTGAGCGGTTTCCGCAGTTTGAAAAATTTGCCGGCCAGGTATTAACCGGGCATCATGTAAATTATGAAATTGATTACCGGCAGCCCAATGGTGATATGACGTGGTATCACGTGAGGCTATTGCCAATTATAGACAGCAATGACCTGATATTAGGGCTGATGATATCGCTTTATGACATTACCGAAAGAAAAAATGCCGAAAGCGACTTGAAAGCTGCTTATGAGCGAATTCATGATCAAATAAATCGCATAAAAACAATGGCATGGAAACAATCTCATTTTATGCGCAGCCCTGTAGCCAATTTAAAAGGACTTGCGGCAATGCTTAAAGATGACCCGGGTGATGCTACCGCTTTATCGTATATTATGGTAGAACTTGATCGCCTGGATACCGTAATAATTGAAATGGCAAATGATGCAGCCATTCACGAGGATTAAATGGATTTACTATTCAAAATAAACACCCATCCGGCGTCCCGGAATAGGCGTTTATTTTGAATGTTATCATTTACGTATTACCAGCGGCGGTGGCCATAAAATGGCCTGTAATATGCCCTGTGGTAGTATGGCCTGCAATAGCTTCGGGATGCGTAGTATCGTGGTCTTCCGTAATAAACACTGCGGTCGTAGTAAACGGGTTCGGCGTAGTATGGGCGATAATCGTCGGCCACGATAACCCTGTGATGCGGATAACCATATCCAAAAGATGCACCAATAGAGATACTTTGAGCTTTGGCAAATTGAAATGAAAATAATATAACCAGGGTTACTATCGAAATTTTAATCAGTTTCATCGCTTTAAAAATTTATTAGTTAATAACTTTGTTTACATTTATATTGACTGGAAAATAAACCACGGGTTTAAATCTTTTTTATTCTTTTAAGCATGTATTACATCATTTTTACGGTACTAATTTTGTCTATTGTACTAACAATTTCATACATAGTATCTTACTTTGGAAAATTACGGGCTAAAGAGAAAAACCTGGAGAAAATCAAAAACAAATGGGCCAAACCGGTAAACTCACGGCGCAATTTTGATTTGATAAAAATTTACCTTGATGCAGATTCGGCCGCGGGCAAATTAACAGCGGTAACCGCAGATGACCTTGACCTTAAAAATGTTTTTAACTATATAGACAGAACTAACTCGAAACCAGGAAAGCAATTGCTATATAAGAGATTGCATTTCCCGGAAACATCACTTGATAATTTATTAAAGCTTGATGCCAAGGTAACATCACTGAACGCGGATGCACCCAACCGCGAATTTTTGGAACTCGAGCTTTCAAAGCTCGGCCATAGTAATGCCTATCAAATTCCCAACTTGTTTTTAAAAATTCATGCGCCGCTATTTGCGCCTGTAATGGCTTTGTATGTTAAAATTGTGCCGTATTTAATTTTAGCAGCGCTTGTATCACTTATTGTTATACCTAATCCCGTTAGCCTGATTATATTGGGAGTGTTGTTAGGTTACAATACTATATTTCATTTTGCAAGCAAAAAGAAAACAGCCGAATATTCTGATTCGTTACCCCAACTGTTAATAATGCACAAAGTGGCGGTTTGGTTAGTTAAATACGCGGATATTGGCGATACCAGCGACATCAAAAAATGCCTCCTAAACCTGGCTGGTTTAAAACGATCATTAAGTATTGTGAATTTTGAAAGTGAGCTGGTTGTTGATTCTGGGTCTCCGGGTTATGCGGTATTCCAGCTTTTTAAAGTGCTTTTTCTGCTCGAGCCGCATATTTATACCAATTCGATAAACCAAATTGGCAAATTTCGTGATGACATCGAAAAGGTATATAACTTTGTTGCCGAAATTGATGTGCTGATAGCCATACAATCGGTAAGGGAAGGTTTGCCATTTTATAACAAGCCCGAATTTATTAGCAAGGATGCAAAAATGGAAATTACAGACCTATTCCACCCGTTGGTGGATAGATGCGTGCCTAATTCCTTGTATACACGGGCAGATAAAGGAGCATTGATAACCGGTTCAAACATGTCGGGCAAAACAACATTTATTAAGGCAATAGCAATAAATACTTTATTGGCCCAAACTATATTTACCAGCTGCGCCAAGGCTTATAAAGCCCCATTTTTAAAAATACAAACCAGTATTAAAATAACAGATAGTATTGAAGAGCAGCAAAGCTTTTTCCAGGCACAGGCATTGGCCATATTAAATATCGTTGACAGCAGCAGTGCTGCCGAAGAAATTAAAAGCCTGGTTATTATAGATGAAATTTTTAGAGGTACAAATACCATTGAACGGATTGCGGCCGCAAAATCGGTATTATCATATATCACTGCTAATGATAATTTTGTTTTTGTATCTACCCATGACCTTGAACTGGCCGAATTACTGGATGAAGATTTTGCCATTTACTCGTTTGTAGATTCCAAATCGGGCAAGACGCTGGTATTCGACTACAAATTGAAAGAAGGCCTGCTTAAAAGCAAAAATGGAATAGCCATATTGGCATCTATGGGCTATCCGGAGTCTGTAATTGATGACGCCAATATCGTAAGCGAACGCATGATGTTGAAGTACATGGAGTAACGTATGTCTGTCAAGTGGCGTACCTACGGCACGCAAGGCCCTTCCTTTTGTTATCTACCGACATTTGACTCCTACGGAGTTATTTTGCATGGTTGATTAAAAATTAGCCCTTATGTGGGTTACTTGGGATGTGTAATTGATTATGCTCACATTGTAAGCGAAGGTACGATGTTGAGGTATATAGAGTAGGTAACGTTAACTGGAAGTACCGGCAGCAAGTATAATCCCTCTTTTTTCGCCGACGTTATACTCCTAATGAGTTATTTTGCATGCGCAGATTCGATTCTTATACTATGTAAATCAGATAGTGACCCCATCGGGGTCTGATGTCGGTAGAAAATAGAGGAGGACTTTTGCGTGCCGTAGGTACGCTATTTACAAACTTTTTAAAAACGATATCAATTACTTCACGCTTTTGTTTGTGATTTTTTTGTATCATTATAAAGCGATAAGCAACCCCTACGGGTCTAATGTCGGTAAAAGAAGGATAAACAAAGGTTTGCGTGCCGTAGGTACGCCACTTAAAACATCAAAATAATGGCCAATACCTATACCCAAATTCATATTCAATGCGTTATTGCTGTAAAATTCAGGCAGTCGCTCATCAAATCAACATGGAAAGAGGAATTGCATAAATATATTACCGGAATTATTAAAAACAACGGCCATAAGATGATAAGCATCAATAGCATGCCAGATCACCTACACTTATTTTTCGGTTTCAGGCCGACCCAATCATTATCAGACTTGATGAAAATGGTAAAGGGTTCATCATCTGAATGGATTAATGAAGAGAAATTTAATAATTCCCCATTCAAATGGCAGGAAGGTTATGGGGCGTTTTCTTATTCCCGGTCTCAGATTAAAAAAGTTGCTTTATATATCGAAAATCAGGAAGAACATCATCGGCATAAAAACTTTTTAGAAGAGTATAAGCAATTTCTTGACCATTTTGAAGTAGATTACGATGAAAAATATATTTTCAAGCCGTTAGAATAAGCAAATTACTCTCCTTCATACATCTTCAGCTTATTACGCAAGCCACGCATATTCTCCTGCATTTGTTCAATCCTGTCAAGCATATGGGTTATAGCCTCAATGCCGGCGATATTGATATCTAACTCGTGCAAACTAATTATTTTCTGAAGTTTTTTTAATTCCGATTCAGGGATAAATATGGTTTGGTCAACTTCTTTAACATCAACAAGCCCTGCTTGCTGCAACGAATTTATAAACGTAAACTCCACGTTATGATAAATACAAAATTCGTTGACTGTAATTAGATTCTCCGTTTTCATAATAATCAGGATTTTGACAGTTCTTCAAACAGTTGCTTTTGTTTGTCGGTAAGGTTGGTTGGTATTTTTATATTATAGGTAAGATATAAGTCGCCAAACTCATTCTCTTTTTTATAAACCGGCATACCCTTGCCTTTCAGTTTTACCTTGGTACCATTTTGAGTTTCGGGCTTTACTTTAACTTTTACTTTTCCGGTTGGTGTTTCGGCCATAATCTCGCCGCCTAATACAGCAGTATATAAATCAAGATCAATGGTATTATAAAGGTTGGCTCCATCCCGCTTAAAACGGGCATCCGCCGGAATATTAAATTTAATAAACAGGTCGCCGGCAGGGCCTCCATTTACACCCGTGCCGCCATGGCCGGCTATTTTAATGGTTTGGCCATTTTCAATGCCAGCCGGAATTGTAATACGTATATTTTTTCCGTTAACCGTAAGCGTTTGCTTATGTGTTTGTAAAGTATCCTGCAGGTTCAATTGAAATTCGGCATTTAAATCCTGGCCACGGTAACCTGTGCGGCGTCCGCCACCTGCACTACCGGCACCACCAAACATCGATTGGAAGAAATCAGAAAAATCTTCGCCACCGCCAAAGCCTCCTCCAAATCCTTCGAAACCGCCCGACCCACCACTACTACGTTGCCTGTTTTGTTGCTGCCTGGTTTGTTGTTCATATGCTTCACCATGCTGCCAGTTTTCGCCGTATTTGTCGTACTTTTTGCGTTTTTCGGGATCGCTCAATACTTCATTAGCTTCGTTTATTTCCTGAAATTTTTTATTTGCTTCGGCGTCGTTGGGATTTAGGTCGGGATGATATTTGCGGGCCAGCTTGCGGTACGCATTTTTAACGTCTTTGTCCGAAGCAGCCTTGTCTATTCCTAATATTTTATAGTAATCAATAAAAGCCATGATGGGGTGATGTGTAACTTATCTAATAACTGCATAAAGATAAGATGGTTTTCAAATATTGCGGCATTATAAACGGTCAACATTTGGTTATAAATTTAGTTAATCACATGGTGTTTTTACTCCATTCACAGTCCTGACAAAACGTGAGAATTGTTTTACCCGGTAGACAACAGCAATTGAATAAAAGATACAAAGTTTAAAATAGTAGTGTAAATTTGATGCATGCAAAACCAATTTTTCCACCTGTTTAGCGATATTCAAACCAAAGAGATTGCGCCCGGCTATTTTTCAAAACTAATCCATACTAATTCTAACACCATCAATTTTATTGAAGTAAAGGCAGGGATATCTTTACCGATGCATAAACACGTACACGAACAGTATTCGTTTGTGCTGGAAGGCAAATTTGAACTTACAGTTGATGGCATTCCGCAGGTATTAGATCCCGGAATGTTTGCAATTATCCCATCAAATATTGTGCATGGCGGTACCGCTGTAACTGATTGCAAACTGATTGATATTTTTAGCCCGGCCCGCGAGGACTATAAATTGTTGTAAACGGTTAATTTTTGTTAGGGATTTATTGCTGTAAATACTAAGTTTGCCCTCCCAAAAACAAAATACTATGCCAATAACCAAAGCAACGCTTGCCGATGTAGCCGAACTAAATATATTGATTAACAGTGCCTACCGGGGCGAAGAATCAAAAAAAGGCTGGACTACAGAAACCGACCTGGTTGGCGGTATCAGGATTGATGAGCCGATGTTGATTGATTACCTGAATAACGATGCCATCACCATTTTAAAGTATACCAGCACCGACGGTAACATCATAGGCACAGTATACCTTGAAGTTAAGGGGGATAAGTTATACCTTGGGATGTTTAGCGTATCGCCGGCGCTGCAAAACGGGGGAGTAGGCCGCGCTTTAATAGAGGAGGCTGAAGTAATTGCAAAGCAACTTGGCCTGCATACAATCAGCATGACGGTAATACGGAGCCGTAAGGAGTTGGTTGGCTGGTATGAGCGGCGTGGTTACGCATTCACGGGCGAAATTCAACCATTTCATGATCACGGCAGGTTTGGAGCACCAAAAGAACCGATAGAACTTATTGTAATGGAAAAAACGGTTTAAAGGCCGTTATTCATTAACTGCTGAAAACTATCAATAAACTGCCCAACGTGTAAGCCATCTACCAGGGCATGATGTACGTGTATAGATACAGACATTGATCTTTTTCCATCCTGATGTAGTGTCATTTTACCAAAAGAGATTTTTGGGCAGCTATCTTCAATACAAAACATCCGGGCATGAGATAAACTGGTGAAATCAATCCAGGGTAATGACGAAAAACGGATGATATTGGTGGCCGAAGAACGTATCAGCTCATTGGATTGTTGCACCTGCTCAACCTCTTGATTGGCGGTAACTATAAATTCATCAAATGAAGACGCGTATGGAAACGATCCGAAACCAAATGTGCCATTTGCACGCCCAACGGTCGATCCTCCGTCTATCTGATCATGGATGTATACATCATCGCCTTCAATACGGTAGGTAAATTCGGCTATCTTTTGCGCAGCAGTTAAGGCGAGGTACATGGTATATAAAAAGAAGGATACCTTTCGCTCTTTGGCAAAAACATAGGCGGCTGTACAATCCATAGTTACGGTTACGCCGTAATATGGCTCGTCAAATTGCTTAAAGAAAAGGAAATGTTCTTTACGTAGCCAGTTATCAAGATCTAATTTTTTCTTCATCTTTTTACCGATGATAAGATATCGGCGAGCTTATCGGCCTGCATGAATTTTTCATGACTTAAACTTGTCTCCACATGCTCATGCGCCCAGGTGGTATGGTATGGCACATGTATGGCATAGCCACCAATATTCAACACCGGCATTACATCTGATTTAAGGGAATTACCCACCATCATAAACTCTTCTGGTTGGATATCCAGGTGTTTTATCAATTTAATATAATCATCTTCTTTTTTATCGCTCATGATCTCGATATGGTGAAAATAATGCGACAGGCCCGATTTTTTTAGTTTACGTTCCTGGTCAAGCAAATCGCCTTTTGTGGCTACCACCAGGCGATAATCAGTTTTTAGCGTTGATAAAACGTGCTCCACGCCATCCAGCAGTTCAATAGGCTCATTGAGCATCTCCCGTCCATATTGTAAAATAATGTTTATGGTATCAATACCGATCTTGTTATCTGATATTTTTAATGCGGCTTCAATCATGCTCAGTATGTAACCTTTTATCCCATAACCGTAAAGGGGCAGGTTATCAACTTCCACCTTAAAAAGCTCTTTTGAAATATCATGTTCGGGCAAAAAGTCCTCCAGCAGGCTGCAAAACTTTCTCTCTGTATTCTGAAAATAAGGTTCATTGACCCAAAGGGTATCGTCGGCATCAAAAGCAATAACTTTTAATTTCATGGTAATTGGTAAACTGATTGCAATAATAACAATACCCTGTTAAATATTCATCGAAAAGTATACTAAGCACAATTGAAAACGTTTTAATATTTCGGTAACCTTTTTAAAAAAAACTGGTCTCCATGATGCAACCTTTGTTTTTAAAACAACGTCCTATAACCAACATGATCAAAACTATTCAATTAATGGAAGAGATACTGCCCCCTTTAAAAGAATTTATTGTTGATTATTGCAGCCGCTACAAAATTCGCAGTGTAGACCCCGGCAGCCTTTGCCTTGAAACCAGCCTGGATCTCGACCTTGATATTTTTGATATAGAAATAGACCTTTTCCTGGCGGATTTTACCGATCAGTTTAAAATAGACCAATCTAAATTTACCTGGTACAAATATGGATATCCCAAAGGTTCAACGCGGGTAAGGATGATAAAAATGGTATTTGGCTATAACAGCACCTGGGTAAAACAACTTGCGCATTACTGTTACAAACCCAAGTTTAAAGTACGCAATTTGCAGGATGCTGTAATAACCGGAATGTTGGTGTAAGTACCTAAACTTAATACGTTATTTGTTTTTACGTTGACGATGAAGCTATCATCAAGCCCCGGTGAAGTAATAAGATTAATAAAAGATTGGCAAGTCAGCTACTTCTATTTTCAAAAAAATCCTGTTAAAGATCAGTAGCCCTGGTGTGGGTACGCTTTACGAATTTACGGATATCAAGCACGATGCCTGCGAAGAAATAAAATATAAGTGGAAAGCCAACCGCTAAAAAGGAGGAATAAATAAAAAACAACCGGATTTTGGCTATCGAAACGTTAAACTTTTCGCCCAGGTACGTACATACACCAAAGGAGTAGCGTTCAAAAAAAGTTAATATTCTTTGTAGCATTTCAGCTGAGCTTTAATATTTTATTACCAACGCCGCACTGCAGGCATTTCTTGTAATTACAATAGTTGTTTTTTAGTTCGATTAGCGCCTGCGATTCAAATGCATTAGTAATTTTCACCCCTAAGTTAACAAAATCTGCGGTAATATTGTTCTTTTCGGCCGGCAAATTTTCTAAAAGTTTTAGCGCGCGGCTAATATAATATTGCTGCTGATGATGTTTGCCATAGCTAAACAAGAACAGGGCAAGGGTATTAATAAGCAATACATCAACCGAAGCCGCTCCCATAACTTTAGGCAATGGTTTTGAAGGAACATCAAACCGATAGTGATTGTCCCAATACTCATTTGTTTTAATAGATGCAAACAGGTTGCGTAAGGCATCTATATCTTTTATCTCCAATATTTTCGAGAATAGGTGATTGGCGCTAACAATAAGCGCTGCAAATTGGGCAAGCCTGATGGTTGGGAAATTGGGCGGCCTTAAGCGCATAAATTTCCATAAATGGTTTTCTATCGGGTTTAGGCTGTATTTCTTTCGCAGGTAATCATATTCCTTTTTTAGTTTAACAGGATAGTCATCCTTCAGGTCGCCCTCTAAAAAACCTGCCTGGCCAAATATGAGCGCTTCAATTTGCATCGGGTTATTTTTGTTTTTGGCCAATGTAAGCTGCGGCAACGATTTTGCCAGCAGTTCAAAAGGCAGGGCATTTGTTTTAAACCCAAAATTGGCGGCTAAAAACTGGTAAAACGTTTCCTCCCAATCGCCACGGTTAATGGCAAGGGCAGCTATTACTGCAGCCGATTTTTTTTCCAGCCGTTCCACCAAAACACGGGTAAGCCAGTTGTGCATAATTAAACCGTCCACTGTACCGATGCTGGCTTCGCACGGTATAATAGTTTGGTTGCCGAATATCATCTGGTGATAACGGCCATATAATTCGGCCGGAACCCTGTTGTTTAGTTGCAGGGTAGGTACTGTTCGCCCGTTGTTTAGTTTTAATGGCAAATCGTTGTTGTAAACAACATGCAAAATCACATTATTGTAAGCCTCATCGGTGGTATGTCCGTGCTTTTGCCAATCGGAAGCCGAAAGGTGCACTTCCACATTGCCAGCCCAAAGCGTTTCTCCAATTTTAATCCTGGCATTATGAAAATCGGGGCCCGAATCGCTGTTATGAATACCAGTTGAAAATATCTCCAGCGTTTCGCCATCTTCCGTTCGCAGATCTGAACGGTCAAACAAGCGGAATTTCCATACATAATGCAAAAAATCTTCAGTAAAAAGCATGCTTTAAATATAGTGAGTAGTTGATTTAGTTAGATTAGGCTGATTAAGTTTTTTGTGCGCTAATTTGATTATAGTACATTTATGCGTTTATCTTTTTTAAGCAAAATATGACTAATACATCCCAAGTTACCGTCAAAACAACAGGCGGCCGTATCAAATCAATAATTGGCGGCTCGTTAGGCAATTTGGTTGAATGGTATGATTGGTATGTGTACTCGGCATTTTCACTTTATTTTTCAAGCTCTTTTTTCCCAAAAGGCGACCAGACAGCCCAACTATTAAATACTGCGGGTGTATTTGCGCTCGGCTTTTTGATGAGGCCGATAGGCGGGTGGCTAATGGGTACCTATGCCGATAAACATGGCCGCAAAAAGGCGCTTACAGTATCCGTTCTGCTCATGAGCCTTGGCTCGCTTATTATTACCATAACGCCAGGTTATAAAACTATTGGCGTTGCAGCGCCGCTGCTGCTGGTATTGGCCAGGGTTATACAGGGCTTAAGCGTGGGCGGCGAATATGGCACAAGCGCGACTTATTTAAGCGAGATGGCTGGCCGCAAGCACCGGGGTTTTTATTCCAGCTTTCAATATGTAACCCTCATTATGGGGCAGTTGCTTGCCCTGGGCTTATTGGTTTTACTGCAAAGGATATTTTTAACTGAGCAACAGTTACATGACTGGGGTTGGCGCATTGCCTTCGGCATTGGAGCTTTTTTGGCTGTGATTACCATGTACCTGCGCCGTAGTTTACAGGAGTCAGCTTCCTTTTCCAAAGAAAAAGAAAAAACCAGCACAACAAACGGCACTATTGCCGAACTTGCCAAACACCCGAAGGCTGTGCTTACAGTGATAGGCCTTACAGCAGGCGGTACATTGGCATTTTACACTTTTACAACCTATATGCAAAAATTCCTGGTAGATACATCGGGTTTCAGCAAGGCCGAAGCCACCTTAATTTCGAGCCTTACGTTGCTGGTGTTTATGCTTATACAGCCGCTATTTGGTTTGCTGTCTGACAATATAGGGCGCAAACCTTTGCTAATAGGTTTTGGCATTTTAGGTACAATAACAACTATCCCGATACTCACATTGCTGGGAGACACAAAAGACGGCTGGATTGCCTTCGGCCTTATTTTGGCCGCGCTTATTATCGTAAGCGGGTATACATCAATTAACGCTGTGGTAAAAGCCGAACTTTTCCCAGCAAATATCCGTGCGCTTGGTGTTGGTTTTCCGTATGCCATAGCGGTATCTATATTTGGCGGCTCGGCCGAATACATTGCTTTAGGCTTTAAAACAGCGCATCACGCCCAATGGTTTTACTGGTACGTAACCGTGTGTATCGCTTTATCGCTGGTGCTTTACGTTACCATGAGGGATACCCGCAAACACTCGAAGATGGAGGAGGATTGATTGATTTGAAAATTTGAGAATTTGAAGATTTGAAAATTATTTGTCTGAAACCGGAATTTATCGAATTGCGGAATTATTTGAATTCTCAAAATTCTGGAAATTCAAATAATTCGATAAATTCCGGTTCAGACTAATTCTGTTAATTCTAAAATTCTGAAAATTCTGATTCAGACAACTGGGTTAGCTGAATAATCTTTCCACAACTCATCCAATGTTTTACCGGTTTGTTGTTTCCAGGTATCGTCGGTAAAGGTATGGTCGCGCATTTTGCTATCGAAAGTTTTCACAATTCCGGGCTTGCTTTTTTCAAGCCAGGCCAGGAAACGCGCTGTAACCCGGTAGCTGTTGTCATAGTTTTGAGTGGCCTTATAGGCCGGTAACGACCAGTTGGCTGCCGGGTTATTAACGCCAAATTTAAACCGTGCATAATCGGCAATACCTTCTGTTAACCAGCCCGGGCCGGTGCTTTGGCCATAATCCTGCACAATGTGCATTACCTCGTGCGTTACCACATCAATATCCTCCGGGCGTTGGTGCATCCAGCGCGAGCTTATGGTTACAATGCCGTTTGCGGTTTCGGCAACGCCTTTGTAACTGGTATCTATAATCATGGTAACTGCCTTCAGTGTTTTTTTGTTGTAGGCATTTGCCAGTTCAGGATATACTTTATAAAATGTGTTTATCAGTCTGGTTTTCAGCGCAGTATCAAGCGTATTGTCATAGTTGATAAAAGTAAGCTTGTAACCGTTTTTGTTGTAGTTGCTGGTTTGCTGGGCGTAGGAAGTGCCTGCCATCAGCATTAAAAATAAGATAGATAAGATTGATGTTTTTTTCATTGTTTTGGATAAATAGATTGAATTTCAAAACTACAATTTTAATTTAAACCCGAATATTAATACCATTCGTTTATCAGTATCGTTACATAAAAAGTTATTAATTTTGCCCGCATAACATTCATGGGATTATCCCGATATCTATGACCGATAGCAACAATTTATACCAGTTGGCAGTTACATTACTGCAGCAGCTGATATCTATACCATCATTCAGTAAAGAAGAAGACCGTACAGCCGATCTGATTAACGAGTTTTTACAACAACATGGCGTAACCACCCATCGCAAGCTTAACAATATCTGGGCATGGAACAGGCATTTTGATCCGGCAAAGCCAACCATACTGCTCAACTCACATCATGATACCGTGAAACCCAATTCAGGTTACACACGCGATCCATATGATGCCAAAATTGAAGACGGCAAACTATTTGGCCTTGGCAGTAATGATGCAGGCGGTTGTCTGGTATCGTTAATAGCTGTATTTCTTTATTTTCACGACAGGGAAAACCTGAAATATAATTTTTGCCTGGCTACCACTGCCGAAGAAGAAATCTCGGGCGTAAACGGACTTGAACTCATTATCCCCGACCTGGGTAAACTTGATTTCGGTATAGTAGGAGAGCCTACCCTGATGCAGCTGGCCATTGCCGAACGTGGCTTAATGGTGTTGGATTGCACCGCTCATGGCCGCGCCGGGCATGCTGCCCGAGAAGAAGGCGAAAATGCCATCTATAAAGCATTAACAGATATTGAATGGTTCCGCAGTTTTAAGTTCCCCAAAGAATCGGAAGTTTTTGGGCCCATAAAAATGTCGGTTACCATTATCAACGCAGGTTCGCAGCATAATGTGGTACCGGCAAGTTGTGTGTTTACGGTTGATGTTCGGGTTACAGATGCCTACCGCAATGAGGAGGTTCTGGAAATCATCCGCCAGCACGTAAGCTGCGAGGTAAAGCCAAGATCTATCCGCCTTAAACCATCATCAATCCCCAAAGAGCATGCTATTGTGCAAGCCGGTATAGCTTTAGGCCGCACAACGTATGGCTCTCCAACCACCTCAGATCAATCGTTGCTGGATATCCCATCAATCAAAGTTGGCCCCGGCGATTCGGCAAGGTCACATACTGCTGACGAGTTTGTATATGTAGATGAAATAAGAGAAGGTATTGAGCTGTATATTAAAATGTTAGAGAGTATTAATTAGCGCATAGCGCCTAAGCCCCCTACCCCCCTGAAGGGGGAACAATAGTTGCAAATTCAAATTAACAATTCAAAAAGTTCCCCCTTCAGGGGGTTAGGGGGCTTAATGGGTTAGGGGGCTTCCCGCCAACGCAATGGCAACTCCCAAAAGAACAGCCGCCATTTTTCGTAAGTTAAATTTGTGATCGGCGCTTGATTCAAATAATATGGTGGTGGATATGTGCAGGAAGACACCAATTACCACGCCCATTATCCTGTTAAAGTAATGCTGCAGGTTACCAATATTACTGGTGCTTAAGGCATTACTAAAAAAGTAGCCCGCCGGCGCCATTACGGCGAATAACAAAATAAAAAAAACGGTTTTATTACGGCCTTGCTTGTTGGTGAGCAGCACAGTACCTAAAGCAAACGCTGCCGGTATATGGTGCAGTGCTATGCCATAAACCAACTGATCCTGGTTGCCCTGCGCCAATGGCATCCCCTCCAAAAAAGCGTGCAGGCAAAGGCTCACCATAATACCCACCGGGAAAGTTACCAGGTCGTGCTGGTGTTTGTGCATGTGGCCGTGCTCAATGCCGTCAGAAAACAGCTCTAAAACAATCTGGAAAAGAAAACCAATCAGGATAAACACCCCCACATAATTATCATTGCCGTGGTAAGCATCGGGTATTAAATGCAAAACCGTTATGCCAAATAGGTATGCCCCGCTAAACGATAGCACAAGTTTGAGCATTTTATGATTATCGCCCCTGAATAAAAAAACAGATAGGCCACCAAAGGAGGCGCTTAAAAATAACAGTAAAACTTTCCAGATCTCCATTAAAAGGCAGGTTGTATTTTTTTGAAAATATAGGCAAACAGCATCCCCACAAGCGAGCCGTAAATAGCCCCGCAAATTACATCGACAGGGAAATGAACTCCCACATACACCTGGGCAAATGATACCAGCGCGGCCCAGAAAATTGCAGCAAACCATACCCAGCGCCACTTTTTGCCAAAAACAAGGCATAAAAATATGGCCATGGCAAAATGATCGGTCGCATGGGTTGAAGGGAAGCTGTAACCCGTTCCGCATGGAATGCGGTTAATATCAGTTAAGCCAACAACCGGATCGCGGCAGGGGCGAAGCCTTTGTACCTGGTGCTTAATGAGGGTAGCGCTTGTAAAATCGGCAAAGCCTGCTGTTGTTGCCAACAGGATGATGATAACAGCGCCCACTTTTTTATACCGCCATAATGAAAAAACAATAATGAAAATATAAAGCGGAATCCAGAATTTAGGATTGCGGAACCAGGGCATAACCAGGTCAAAGAACGGGTTGGCCAAATCGTGGTTGATGAAATAAAATAAATGCCGGTCGAGTTGTAAGATGTAATCTGGCATTGATGCAAATTGAATTTTATATTTTCGTTCAAAGTTATTAAATACTTTAAAACAAGTTTTATAACAAGCGCTTAATAAAAACTAAAACATAGGTTAGTTTACATGTCACATGCAGATTGGCCTGTTTAAACGTTAAACTTTAAAAAGGGTAACAACTATAAAGCAGTTTTTAAAGCCGTATAAGGTGTTTTTCGCTGAGCAAACGTTTGCAGAAAAATATAATTTGTACAAGGCAATCGCTTAAATATTTTACTTTTGTGCAACAAAAACATTACAATTTTGACACTTATAAAATCAATTTCGGGAATACGCGGTACCATTGGTGGTACTGCCGGCGATGGTTTAACACCGCTTGATATTGTAAAATTCACATCGGCTTACGGTGCCTGGGCAGTTAAAAAATCAGGGATCAAAAAAATTGTGATAGGCCGCGATGCCCGCATATCTGGCACTATGGTTAATAACCTGGTAGTAGGTACTTTACAAGGCCTCGGCATAGATGTAATAGACCTTGGCCTTTCAACTACGCCTACTGTTGAAGTTGCAGTTACAGGCGAGCAGGCGGCAGGTGGCATTATACTAACGGCAAGCCATAACCCAAAACAATGGAACGCGCTTAAGCTACTGAATGCCGATGGCGAATTTATAAGTGATGCAGATGGTAAAGAAGTACTGGAAATTGCCGAAAACAGCGATTTTAAATATGCCGATGTAAACGACCTTGGTAAGGTTACCCTTGATGATAGCTGGCTGCAAAAACATATCGATCTTGTACTGGCATTGCCGCTGGTTGATGTGGAAGCTATAAAAAAGGCCGATTTTAATATTGTAATTGATTGTGTAAATTCTACCGGCGGTATTTTTGTACCGGCCTTGCTAAAGGCACTGGGTGTAAAAACCATTCACGAATTATATTGCGAGCCCGATGGCAATTTTCCGCATAACCCGGAACCGTTGCCGGAGAACCTCACAGCCTTGTCAAAAGAAGTTTTAAATAAGCGTGCTCATTTAGGTATAGCCGTTGACCCGGATGTTGACCGCCTGTGCTTTGTTTGCGAGGATGGCAATATGTTTGGCGAGGAATATACGCTGGTTGCCGTAGCCGATTACGTGCTGCAGAATAATTTGGGTAATACGGTATCCAACCTGTCGTCGACCCGTGCGTTGCGCGATGTTACCGAAAAGGCCGGCGGCGAATATCACGCGTCGGCAGTAGGCGAAGTGAACGTGGTTAACCAAATGAAAGCAGTTAACGCCGTAATTGGTGGCGAAGGTAATGGTGGTATTATTTATCCCGAAATACACTACGGCCGCGATGCTTTAGTTGGTATTGCCTTATTTTTAACCCACCTTGCTAAATATGGCAAGTCGGTTTCAAACCTGCGTCAGTCATATCCTGGTTATTTTATTTCCAAAAATAAGATCACTTTAACCCCCGAAATGGACATTGACGCCCTTTTGACCAAGGTTGAAGAAAAATACATGAAACAACCGCACTCAACAATTGACGGTTTGAAAATAGAATTTGATAAAGAATGGGTACATTTGCGTCGTTCAAATACTGAACCGATTATCCGTATTTACTCCGAGGGCAATTCAGAAACGGTTGCCAACGGACTGGCAAATAAGATAATCGCGGATATTAAAGAGATTTTGAATTAATTATTGAATTACTGATTTAATGAATTATTGCGTTAGACTTAACCAAATCATTAAGTTGTGATTTAATAAAGAGTTTTTATAAGTTAACTGACCCATTTGTTGAAGGATTGAATTGATGAATTGTTGAGTTTACTCTTCAAATCACTAATTCAGTAATTCAATAAATCAATAATTACTATAACGATGCGTGTTTATTTTGATAATGCTGCTACTACGCCGCTTGACCCTGAAGTTTTAAAAGAAATGTATAAAGTGATGGAAAACCATTATGGTAATCCATCTTCAATTCATTCACATGGGAGGGAGGCGCGTACGCTAATCGAAAGGTCGCGCAAAACCATAGCCGGGCTGCTGCATACTTCGCCTGCTGAAATATTTTTTACCTCGAGCGGCACCGAAGCCGATAACACAGCCATCCGTTGCGGCATTATTGATCATAACATTACCCATGCCATAACCAGCCATATTGAGCACCATGCCGTATTGCATACATTGGAGGCTATGGAAAAATCGGGTGTCATCAAATTAAGCTTTGTTAATATTGACAGTAAAGGCAATGTAGATTACGACCACCTGGAGACTTTATTGAAGGATAATGCCAGGAGTTTTGTATCTATCATGCACGCCAATAACGAGATTGGTACCCTATCGGATATGAACCGCATTGGCGACCTTTGCGAGGCTTATAATGCCATCTATCATTGCGATACGGTACAAACCATGGGGCACTATCAGCATGACCTGAGTAAGCTTAAAACTCATTTTTTGGTTTGCGCCGGTCATAAACTGCATGGGCCTAAAGGCGTTGGTTTTTTACACATTAACCACCGCATTAAAATAAAACCTTTAATATACGGCGGATCGCAGGAGCGTAATATGCGCGGCGGTACCGAAAATATTTACGGCATTGTTGGCCTGGCCAAAGCTTTAGAGTTGGCCTATGCCGAAATGGAGCAACACCAGGCACATATCCAGGGCTTAAAATCATACATGCTGGGCAAACTGGCCAGCGAAATCCCCGGCGTAAACTTTAACGGCGAAACCGACCCTGAAAAGAGTTTATATACTGTACTTAACGTAGCTTTTCCTGAGATGGAAATGGCAGATATGTTATTATTTAATTTAGATATCAGCGGCATATCGGCATCAGGCGGCAGCGCCTGCAGCTCGGGCACCGATATTGGCTCGCATGTACTTACCTCGATAGGAGCAAGCTCGTCAAGGCCTTCGGTGAGGTTTTCCTTTTCCAAATACAACACAAAAGACGAAGTTGATTTCACCGTAGCTAAAGTAAAAGAGCTTTGTTTGGTGAACGCGTAAATTACTCAATGTCAAGTCATAGGGGTAGTAAAATCCGCTGATTCTGAATGGGAATGACATATAAAAAACTGTCATCCTGAGTAACCATCAGGTAAGCTGGAAAAAACAGTGATGACGTTTGTGAAATAACATTTATAAAACCCGTCATTGCGAGGTACGAAGCAATCCCAAACTATGTGGGACTTAGCATGTAGGGGATTGCTTCGTACCTCGCAATGACGGTAGTTTGAAACATTCGTTTAACTAATCGTCGCACTGCACATCTGAAATCTCCATATCTGCCCATTTGTTCTGAAAGTTATTTTCTTAATTAGAAAACAATATGATATTTTAATAGGTTTATTAATTAACAACTAAAATTAAAACCTATGAATATGCATAATGAAACCTGGGAAAACCAGGACAGCGACTACCAAAATACCGGTTCGGATTCTGTAAACAATAACGCCTATAACGCCAACCGCGATTTAGAAGACGATGGCGACGATTTAGACGAAGAGTTTGATGTAACCGATGAGTATCCAAACGAAACACCCGAGGAACGTAAAACCAGAACAGAAGGTGTAGGCAGCCATAGCCAGGCCGAAGTTGATCAGCCAACCAAAAGCGCAGATACATCTTACAGCGAGCAAACCGATGTAACACCGCCAAATAGAAAGGAGTTTCCTTCGGTAGGTCCAGCTAAAACAGATTTTGCCAGCCGCCCTCAGGGCCGCACAACAGGCCGCATGGTAGGGCATGAGCCGGGTACAGAAGGTATATAGGGTTACGAGCTTGAATTATTATTAGCGATAATTATAACATCGTGCCGGCGACCAGCCGGCTTTACTAAACAAACAGAACTCGCTGCTTGAAAATAAGGAGGGGCTATCCATACCGGCCGGCCTCTTCTTTATTACGCTTTCAGGATAATATATAGATCAATAATAAGTTTATATTTTATACAAAGAGGCTAACACCCCAGCTACAAAACAGGGTACCCAGACTTATCACCGACTGAATTCATAGCTATGAATAGTTTTAGAATTAATAACCTAAAATATAAAGGAGGATAAGATCATGAGAAAGTATGGAGAACTAAACCAAAACCAGGCTAACAACACGTGGATGAGGGAGGCTATTATTAATGCAGATATGACGGAGGGTAATCATACGCTTGAAAGGAATGGCCCCAACAGAAAAAACCTAAAAGTTTTACATGAGGACGGTAGCTTTGCCGATCTGCCTGATAATGATATACCAGGAGCAGGTGCACTATCGGGCTGTATAACAAAATAAATTTTTATAACACAAAGACAGGGTACCCAAAACGGATACCCTGTCTTTTGTTATAAACTAACAAAGCAAAATTTGCTTTAAACTATTCAAGCTTTTACTTATATCGATGCCAGGCTAACCCCGGTAAGCTGGCCGGCAAAGGCAACAAACGCCTTTCCTTCGGCTATTTGCAATTGGTTATCAATAAGGCTTTGTAAATTAACTTTTCCGATAACAAATTTATAATTGCCCGAATAGTAGCGTTCTTTTATCGAGATAAATTTCAAATCTTCTACCAACCGCTCATCATCGTATCTTAAATAGATGTCAAACTCCACATCGTTGGTAAATTGAAGTCCTGTTTTTTCTTTGGCTTTTTTGTACTCGTATTGGTAGCTATAGCGCAAAGCAGCTATATCAGATAACACCGCCGAACCGGTAGGGTGGCCACCGGCGCCTTTTCCGAAAAAGAATTGCTGATCGGCAAAGGCGGCTTGTACTGTTACCCCATTGTACTCGTACTCTACGTTATATAAAAACTCGGTGCTGTTAACAAATTTTGGCAATACAAACATGGCCACGTTGCTATCGTCCAATTCTTTAGCTACCGGAACCAGTTTAATTTTCAGGTTCTTTTCGCGGGCGTATTGTAAATCCTGGGCAGCAAGGTTCTGGATGCCCAAATTGAAAACTTCATCTGGCTGAACGATTACGCCATAGGCATGTGCCGCAGCAATAACCAGCTTATATTTGGCATCGTAACCGCCTACGTCGCTGGTAGGGTCGGTTTCGGCAAAACCAAGGTCTTGCGCTTGTTTCAGGGCGCTATCATAATCAAGGCCTTCAATAAAGCCTTTAGATAAAATATAATTTGATGATCCGTTAAAAATTCCGCTTATGGAGTGTAGTAGTTCATTATCATAATACTCTTCCAGGTTACGGATAATAGGGATGCTACCGCAAACCGCACCTTCGTATAATAATGAAGTACCATGTTTGTGCTGTAGCTCAATCAACTCTTCTAAATGAAGCGCTATCATTTTTTTACTGGCCGATACAACGTTTTTGCCACTGCTTAATGCTCTTGATACAATTTCAAAAGCCGCCTCGGTATCGTTAATCAATTCTACAATGGTATTAATCTCCGGGTTGTTTAGCAACTCGTCTCTATCTGTGGTAAATAAATCTGCCGGCAGGGAGCGCTCTTTGTGCGGATCCTTAATAGCAAATTTTACAATTTCGATGTTTAAATTTTTTGTCTTGATGATATCATATAATCCCTGTCCAACTACGCCAAATCCAAATAATCCTATACTTAACTTTTTACTCATTACGCTGTACGTTGCAATTCTATAATTTTTCCTTTTACATCAGTTTTAAAAAACGATGTTATAATATTTGTTAATGCTTCTGTTTCAATTAAAAAGCCATCGTGGCCATAAAACGAATCCAATTCGGCAAAGGCCGATTTGGGAATGTGCCTAAACAGGTATTCCTGCTCTTCGATGGGAAATAACACGTCCGACTTGATGCCGATAACCAAAGTACGGGCCTTGATAAGGCTTAATGCTTTCTCAACACCGTTGCGGCCGCGGCCTACATTGTGCGAGTCCATCACCTTGGTTAAATACCAGTAGCTGTAGGCATTAAACCGGTTCACCAGTTTTTGGCCCTGGTATTCCTGGTAGGTTGATGCCTTAAAATTGTCGGTTTTGCTGTCAATCTCCTCCTGCTGTGTAATACCATAAGTTTTATAAGTACGGTAGGAGAGCAGCGCTATACTCCTGGCAGCCTTTAATCCATTCTGGCCGCCTTCAATAGTGTGGTTGTTAAAAGTCACGTCGGCAGTTAAAGCCAAACGCTGCGACTCATTAAATGCTATGCCCCATGGCGAATGACGCGCGTTGGTAGCTATCAAAATAAGGTTTTTGATACGGTTTGGTTCAATAATACCCCATTCGATAGCCTGCTGACCACCCAATGACCCCCCAATAAGGATATGGATATTGCCGATGCCCAAATGGGCAGCTAATAACTGGTGGGCCTTAACAATGTCCCTGATGGTAAATTGGGGGAATGTTAAAAAATATGGCAAACCAGTTTCAGGATTTGTACTTAACGGATTAGTTGTACCATACGGCGAACCTAAAATATTGGCACAAACTATAAAATGTTCTTCGGGGTTAAATTTATTTGCGGTGCCCACAAAACCTTTCCACCAATCAAAAACATCGGCATTGGCTGTCAGGGCGTGGCATACCCACACCACGTTGTCCCGCTCTTTGTTTAAGCGGCCATACGTATGAAAGCCTATCTCCAGTTGCTGTAGTTGTTCGCCAGATTCCAGCTCAAAAGTTTGTGTGTACTTAAATATTTCTGTATTCATTCTTCTATCATGTTGATAGAAGTGAGTTGTCAGTAGTGAATGGTGAGTTTTTTATTCACTCACCATTCACTGCTCACCACTCACCACTACGCTAATTCGGCTTGCGCCTCTTTTATTTTGGCAAATGCCTGTTCAAAATCTGCTTTTATATCGTCAATATGCTCAATACCAACCGCTACTCTTAACGATGTTGGGGTAACGCCTGCCGATAGCTGTTCTTCATCAGATAGCTGCTGATGTGTTGTTGCCGATGGCTGAATGATCAATGTTTTGGCATCGCCCACATTGGCCAAATGGCTCACCAGTTTCAAGCTATCTATTAATTTACCTGCTGCTTCTTTATCACCATCAATCTCGAAAGACAATACTGCTCCAAAGCCATTTTTCAGATATTTTTTTGCTAATTCGTGGTATGGCGACGATGTTAATCCGGGATAATTTACTGATGCTACCTGCGGATGCTGATCAAGCCATTTGGCCAGTTCCAATGTATTATCTACATGGCGCTGCACCCGTAATGATAGTGTTTCCAGTCCCTGGATGTTGAGCCATGAATTAAATGGGGATTGCGAAGGACCAAAATCGCGCAATCCTTCTACACGGGCGCGAATAATAAATTGAATATTACCAAACGGACCGCCAATGCCAAACACATCTGCAAAAACTAAGCCGTGGTAACCTTCAGATGGCTCAGTAAACTGCGGGAATTTGCCGTTGCCCCAGTTATAAGTGCCGCCGTCAACAATAACGCCGCCAATACTGGTACCGTGGCCGCCAATCCACTTAGTGGTTGATTGTACCACCACGCTTGCGCCATGCTCCAACGGGCGGAATAAATAGCCGCCTGCTCCAAAAGTGTTATCAACTATTAAAGGCAGGTCGTGCTTTTTGGCCAATGCGCCAACTTTATCAAAATCGGCAATTGTAAAGCCCGGGTTACCAATAGTTTCCAGGTAAATGGCCTTGGTTTTATCATCTATTAAAGCTTCAAGGCTTTCGGCGGTATCATCTTTGGCAAAACGCACATCAATACCTAAGCGTTTAAAGGCTACTTTAAACTGGTTGTAAGTGCCGCCATATAAAAAGGGCGAGGTCACAAAATTATCGCCCACCTGTAAAATGTTATTTAACGCTATAAACTGCGCTGCCTGGCCCGATGCAGTGGCTAAAGCCGCAACACCGCCCTCTAAAGCGGCAATGCGTTTTTCAAACACATCGGTAGTGGGGTTCATTAAGCGGGTATAAATATTGCCAAACTCTTTTAGCGCGAAAAGGTTGGCGCCATGCTCGGCGTTTTTAAATACGTACGATGTAGTTTGATAAAGTGGCACCGCGCGTGAACCTGTAGTAGGTTCAACTTCCTGGCCGGCATGTAATTGTAAGGTTTCGAATTTTAAGGCTGACATAGTTGTAGATTTTTAAAAGTTTATAATTAAATTTTGATGTTTAGATGGATTTTTGACAAGCTGGTAAAATGTTTACCAGTTTAACAACACGTATGTTTTCAGGGATTGAAAAAGGAACGTATTAAAGCATCAACAGCAGCAACACATACAAATGCAGCCAATAATTGGACTAATGCGTTGTATATTACCGTTTTGGGTGTTAAAAATGTTGCTTGTAGTAATTGTAATTAAACTTTTCATGGTTATAAATTTATATCCCCCGGTGTTATTTGCCGGGACAGGAATTGGCACCTTCTTCAAAACTGAAGGGTTGCCAGCGGGTCATTGAGCCTGATCTCTCGCCGCTTCTTTATAAATCAATACCCGAACTATGCGGAGAATTGATTGACTATGGTATTGCTACCAAATAATGTTGCGAATATAAGGGGTTATTTATTTAAATACAAAATTTTATTTTTATTAAGAGGCGAAGGGTTAAAGGCGAAAGGTAAAAGGTGAAAGGTAAAAGCCGGACGGCTTGCCTATTGGATCGAGATTATAATCCAAATCCACTCACCTACCTCTTACCTTTAACCTTTCGCCTTTAACCTTTCGCCTTTAACCTAAAAAAGGGCCTGCTCCAAATCATCCACCAAATCATCAATATGCTCTAATCCAACCGAAACCCGCAATAAATTCCGTGGTGTTTTGGTGTCGGGGCCTTCTACGGTTGCGCGGTGCTCAATTAGGCTTTCCACACCGCCTAAGCTGGTAGCTTTGGTAAATATTTTTAATTTATTGATGATGTTGTGCGTATCATTTTCATCTCCTTTAATAATAAACGAAAGCATGCCGCCGAAGGCCAGCATCTGCTCTTTAGCAATTTGATGTTGTGGATGCGATGGCAGGCCGGGATATAATACTTGCTCTACTTTGGGATGCTGTTCTAAAAACTCAGCTAATAGTTGCGTATTGTGTACATGGCCCTTAATCCGGTAGGGCAGGGTTTTAATACTGCGCACCAGCCAATAGCAGTCGGTTGGGGATGGGATAGCGCCACCCATTTCCTGAACCTGTCGTATTTTTGCCCACCAATCGTTTTTTTCGGCGGTTATTAATGCGCCCCCCATCAGGTCACTGTGGCCGCCAAAATATTTGGTGGCCGAGTGCATTACTATATCGGCACCTAAAGCTAATGGTTGCTGGCATATGGGCGTGGCAAAAGTATTGTCAACCACTACTTTAATGTTGTTTGCCCTGGCAAAAGCAACTACTTTTTTTATGTCGGTGATCTTGAGCAATGGGTTTGAGGGCGTTTCCACCCAGATCACCCCGGTTTCGGGCCTGATGTGTTGTATTAAAACTTCGATATCATTAACATCAACAAAATCAAAAGTTAAAATACCCGCAAAGAGGTTTTTAAGCTGATTACGCAAACCGTGGTACATATCATCCGGGCAAATAATATGTGTACCGGGAGCCAGCGACTGGAATACCGACATGCCCGCCGCATTACCCGATGAAAATGAAGCTGCATCGGCGCCACCCTCTAATTTGGCTATAACGTTTTCAAGCAGGGCGCGGTTGGGATTTGATGCCCTGCTATAAATATGCCCGCCGGGAAAGCCGCCATCTTCGCCACGTTCAAAAGTAGTGGACATAACAATGGGGTGTATTACGGCTTTTGATGATCCGTCTACATGGTTTCCTGTGTGTATAGCTATAGTTTCAGTTTTCATTATTGCTGATGTTGTTGTGCCTTCAAAGTAAATAAGATTATTTGTAATGTGTTGTAGCAGGGCGTGTAAATTTTGCGTAATCGTTAAAAAATACAATATGAAAAACCTGCACCTGCTTACAATCGCCCTGCTATTATTAGTCACTGCCTGTAAAAAAGAAAACATCGCCAAACAAAGCGAATACGACACCAGCTATAAAGCCTGGATAAGCTTCAAAAACAGCAGCAAAAATTCTTATTCTTATACAACAACATTTGGTTCGTGGACGGGATATGGCGTAACTATTAACATAGGTGTAAATAATGGTAAAATTGTATCGCGCGATTTTGTGTCCTATAGATATCACCAGGATGGAACCAACGTCAAAGACACTATTAAACAATGGCATGAAGATGCTGCTACCATCAATACACATCCCAATGATGCCGTCGATGCACTGACATTGGATGGTATCTACCTCAAAGCCCGCACCGAATGGCTTAAGGTTGATGCCAAAAACAACAATATTATATTTGAAGCGAAAAACAATGGTTTAATATCAAGTTGTGGCTATGTGCCCAGTGGCTGCCAGGATGATTGCTTTAACGGGGTTACCATTACAACAATAACAGCTTTGTTGGCTAAAAGCCGAAAGCTTTTTGAAATATAGCCTTCTGCTTTAAGCTTTCCCCACTCATAATCTTATTGTAAAGATGCCTCTTGCTTTAGGCCTTTGGCTTTAAGCTTTCCGCTTTTTTAGTACATTTGTTCAAAGTTTTTTGAATGGAAGCTGAGCATAATTTACAGTTATTATTACAAAATCCCGATCTGCCTGCTGATTTAAAGCATATTGCCGAAAAGGTACAGCACAGCGAAAGGATCACCTTTGATGAAGGTGTTACGTTATATGAGCAGGGCGACCTGGGTTACCTTGGTGTTTTAGCCAACTACATCCGCGAGAAGCGCCATGGCGATAAAACTTATTTCAACCGTAATTTCCATATCGAGCCTACCAATCTTTGTGTTTACGATTGCAAATTTTGTTCGTACTCGCGCCTGCTTAAGCAAAAAGCCGAAGGCTGGGAGTATACCATGGACGAAATGTTTAACATGGTAACCAAATACGATGACGAACCGGTAACCGAAGTACATATTGTAGGCGGCGTGCTGCCGCAATACGATGTGCCTTTTTACCAGGAGCTTTTCAGCCGCATACGTGCCCATCGCCCCGAATTGCATATCAAGGCGTTAACACCTGTTGAATACCACTACATTTTCAAAAAGGCAAAAATTGACTACGCCACAGGCATGCGCCTGATGATGGAGGCTGGTTTAGGCTCGATACCGGGAGGCGGCGCCGAGATTTTCCATCCCGAGGTTCGTGACCTGATTTCAAAAGATAAATGTACCGGCGACCAATGGCTGGCCATACACGAGGAATGGCATAAATTGGGCGGCCGATCAAACGCCACTATGCTTTACGGCCATATCGAAAAATTCCATCACCGGGTTGATCATATGGAACGCTTGCGCCAGCTACAGGATAAAACAGGTGGTTTTCAAACATTTATCCCGCTTAAATTCCGCAACCAGGATAACCAGATGTCGCACGTGCCCGAATCAACTGTTGTTGAAGATTTGCGTAACTATGCCGTCGCGAGGATCTATTTGGATAATTTCGATCATATTAAGGCCTATTGGGCCATGATCAGCCGCACCACGGCGCAGCTTTCGCTTAATTTTGGGGTAGATGATATTGACGGTACGCTTGATGATACCACTAAAATTTACTCGATGGCAGGTGCCGAAGAGCAGCACCCCGGCATGAGCACCAAACAACTGGTTGAACTGATAAAGCATGTAGGCAGGTACCCTATTGAGCGCGATACGCTTTATAACGTAGTTACCGATTACAATGATTTTGAATTTCCTGAAACCCAGCCCAAGCCACAATATTACAAGCTGCCGGTAATAAATTAGCTGAAGGCTCAAAGCAAAAAGCTTTTTAATAAAAGTTAAAATATGAAACCAGCGAAAAGCTTTAAGCCTTCTGCTTTAAGCTTTTCGCTTCAACAAAAAAATGCAAAAAACCTTATACATAGTTCGTCACGGCCAAACTGAGTACAACAAATTGGGAATTATCCAGGGCAGGGGCGTTGATACCGACCTGAACGATGAAGGCCGCAAACAGGCACAACAGTTTTATGCGGCTTATAAAGATGTACCTTTTGATAAAGCATATATATCGGCACTAAAACGTACAATGCAAAGCATTCAGCCTTTTTTGGATGGCGGATTGCCTTTTGAAAAGCTTTCCGGTCTTGATGAGCTGGCCTGGGGTATTCACGAGGGGCAACTACCCACACCGGAAAACAAAGCTGCTTTTTTGCAAATTATGCGCGATTGGCTGGATGGAAACCTGGATAGCAAATTTGAAGGCGGCGAAAGCCCCAACGAAGTAGAGATCCGTCAGCGTGAAGCTTTGAAGGTGATCATGAGCCATCCCGAAGAAAAAACCGTACTGGTTTGCATGCATGGCCGCGCCATGCGTTTATTGCTTTGTATTTTAACAGGCAAGCCACTAAGCGAAATGGATAACTTCCCGCATCAAAATTTGGTTTTATACAAAGTTGTTTATGATGGCCAGCAATTTGCCATTGTAGATTTTAACAATGCCGAACATTTAAAACAATCCTGAAAGAGAACGTTTCTTGTGAAAAAGATCAGAATATCAGCAGTAAGCTACACCAATACCAAACCTTTTATATACGGCCTTCAGCATACCGGTTTTGTAGATAAAATAGAACTAAGCCTGGACACCCCGACTGATTGTGCCCAAAAACTTATTGACGATGTAGCAGACATCGGCCTTATCCCTGTGGCGGCCACATTAAGCCTGCCCAACTGGGAAATAGTATCCGATTACTGCATTGGTGCCGTTGGTGCAGTAAACTCAGTATTTATATTCAGTAATTGCCCGGTACATGATATTAAATACCTGCAGCTTGATCCCGAATCGCGCTCATCTAATAACCTGGCACGTGTGCTGCTCAAAAACTATTGGAAAATCAGTCCGGAATTAATTGAGCGTGCGCCAAACTACAGTCTGTCGACCGAGCCAGACACGGCTTTTGTTCAAATAGGCGACCGTACATTTGGTAAAAAAGACCAGTATAAATATGTATATGATTTGGCCGAAGAATGGCAAAAGTTTACAGGCCTGCCGTTTGTGTTTGCAGGTTGGATAGCCAATAAACCAATCCCGCATGATTTTATGCTGGAATTTAACGCCGCCCTTAAATACGGCCTCGACCATCGGCAGGAGCTATTTAAAGAGCTGCCCATGCGCGATGACTTTGATATTGTTGATTACCTGATGGTAAAAATTGATTTTGATTTAACCGAAGGGAAGAAGAAGGCGCTGTATATGTTTTTAGACTACATTAAGCAATTAAACGATTAATACAGATTTTCAATTTTATGTAAAGACGCGTTACATGCGTCTTTTTTTTTGCGCAGAATTTTGGCTTAACCGCGATGTATCAGGTTATGGGATGGGGCAAGATTTATTGAAAAACGTATACCTGTTTCATTAACCAGTAATAAGACAAAACCTAAAAAAACGAATCTACCCAATCCCAGCTCAGACAATTTCATCTACATCCCCTGATTTTCTTGACAAATGTCAATGCTCTTTTTTGCCATTTGTCATTTGGCGGCATTTTGCATTGGCTCACCTTTGTTGTGTAAATAACACATAACAATAAACAAAATGAATAAGATAATTTTAATAACCGGAACAAGCACAGGCTTTGGTAAACTAATGGTGCAAACCTTATCAAAAGAAGGCCACACAATTATTGCTGCCATGCGCGGCACTACCGGTAAAAACCAAACCGTAGCCAATGAACTGGCCGCGTTGCCTAATGTAGATGTAGTAGAACTGGATTTAACCAGCGACGAATCGGTAAAAAATGCATTTGCCCAATCATTGGCCAGGTATGGTAAAATAGATGTACTGGTAAACAACGCCGGCGTAGCCGGGTTCGGCCTGGCCGAAGCTTACACCATTGAACAGGTGCGGAATTTATTCGAGGTGAACTTTTATGGAGTATTGCGTACATATGATGCTGTGCTGCCATCAATGCGGGCAAACAAAAGCGGGCTTATCATCAATCTATCTACCGGTGCAAGTGGCTTTACATTGCCTTTTATGGTGCCCTATATGGCGTCAAAATTTGCAATGGAATCGCTGGTTGAAGGTTTTAGTCATGAATTAAAATCCTACGGTATCGAAAATGTTTCTGTTCAAAGCGGCGTTTACCCAACTGAAATGACCAATGGTACAAAAGCCGGTTTTAATGCCGACAAAGAAGATATCATTGCAGCTTACGGCGAAGAAGCTGTCAACGCCTTCAATACCATGGGTAGCGCGATGTTTGGAAAAATGGCCGAATTTAATATGAACCCGCAAACCATTGCCAACGGCATACTTGATTTAATTAATCTGCCCGAAGGCGAACGCCCTTTACGTTACCCCTTAGATGCCATTGCCCAGGGTACAGATCATGAGTTTGTAAAATCGCGTGCCGGGATTAAAGATAAGTGGGCAAAAAATTACGGGTTTAGTTTATAAGTAATATCTTCGGATATGCAGATTCGGATATGCAGATTACAGATTTCAAATGTGCAGATGAATTAGAAAAAGATGTGCAGATGTGCAAATTTCAAATGTGCAAATGAAATAAAAAATGAGCTTCACCCTCCTTGAGGCTTTGGCAGGAGAGAGAGTGGACCGGCGAAGCCTGGTCGGCGTGAGTCGACGCCAGCGTTCAAAGCCGATGATTATGTGAAACGGAAATCGTCATCGTCAATAGGGCAAAATCGCGGGTTATGCAGGTACATCTTGCATAGCTCACGATTTTGCTATTATATTGCCAACTAAAACCGCAATCAAAAACATTACAGCAACCAAATCAAATAACACCATGGAACTATCGCTTCATATTATCCTCGAAAAGCCTACTGCCGGCGTGGCTTTTGGTTTACAAAAGGGATCGGGCAATAAATATGAAACTGTACAAATCCAACAAACGGATTCAGGTAATCTGGATTTTTATTTAACGGTAACCACAAAAGGGGATAGGCTTAAAGATGCTTTGCCAAGGTTTGGCGGGCCATTTATACAAGGCCCCTATATGGGCAACTTTATCTACCTTGATATAGGCACGCTGGCCGGGCAAGTTAGTCCCTGGAACAGGAGGCTCAAAATTCCAATGGCCGGAATAACCTGGGAGATCATCGATCAACTAAGTGCAGATGTGGCCTTAATGCTCAAAACAAACGTAGCCGGGACCGCCAAAGACGGCAGCCCCAATTGCGCTACAGTAAAGCCATTTAATGGCTGGCGGGTAGTTTCAAAATAAGTCAACATCACTAAGTCGGAAGTCATAAAGCAATCTTATTTCTTTACTTACAACTTGTGACATTGGGCTGAAGAATAAGAGTCAATTTATCGAGGACACAACCTTATATTTATCAAAATAAATCCTATCATGGAAATTCAACAGGAAACAACCACCGCTTTATTCATTAAAATAGCCATATCAAACTGGGAGTTGCAAAACACCCGCCTTAACGCGTTGCTGGAGAAGCTAACCGACGAGCAAATTGCCGGCTTTACCGCGCCCGACCGCAACAGCGGCACCTATCTTTTAGGACATTTAACCGCAGTAAGCGACGCCCTATTCACCTATTTAGAACTTGGCGACCGGCTTTACCCGCAGCTGGATGAGATATTCCTGAAAAATCCCGACACCTCTGGCCTGGAAAAGCCGCCTATAGCCGATATCAAAGCGGCCTGGCACCACGTAAACACTACTCTTAAACAAAAATTTGATGCCATGCAGCCCGAAGATTGGTTTACCAAGCACAGCGCAATATCTGCCGAAGATTTTGCAAAAGAACCACATCGCAACAAACTAAATATCCTCATCAACAGAACAGTTCACCAGGGCTACCACATGGGGCAACTGGCCTATTTGGTGAAAAAATAGAGGTAAGAATCAGAGTCAAGAATCAAGAGTCAAGAGTCAAGAATCAAGACGATCGAAGTTTTAATCATAAACGAAGTATTTTGTTCTAAAAGAGCAAATGTTTTCATTTTTTCAGATATAGGTGTGAGCTGATGCCGTGTCTTCAATGAGATGGTTATTTGCAGCTGTCTTAATTTTTGATTCTTAACTCTTGACTCTTTTTCCCCCTCCTCCTGACAATTCCATGATCTCAATTTGACAAACAGATGGTACTATGCCTAAATAAACAGCTGTATATTTGCTTAACGCTGTTAAATAATTTAAGGCGTAAATAAAATGGCCAGTAAAGAACGTATTCAACGCTTAAAAGACGAAACCAGGGTCAATATCCTGGATGCCGCTCTCCAGATTGTTAAAGAGGAGGGATGGCAGGCTTTAAGTATGCGTAAAATTGCCGATGTAATTGAATACACCGCACCTATTATATATGAATATTACGCTAATAAAGAAGCTATTTTGCTGGAACTTGCCCGCAAAGGTTACCTGTTATTAGCCAAAGACCTTAGGGCAGCTCACGAACAACACGCACTGCCAGAAAAACAATTGGAGGCCATGTGGCTTGCTTACTGGAATTTTGCCTTCGCCAATAAAGAACTTTACCAGATTATGTTTGGCGTAACTACCAATTGTTGTTGCGAAGAAATAAACAAACTGGAGGAATCTGTGATGCCCTGGGACTTGTTTACCGATGTAATAGGCAAAGTAATGCATATAGACAATCCGGAGTCGGATGTTATCTGCACCAAATATTACACTTTTTGGTCGGTAGTTCACGGGTTGGTATCCATCAACTTATTAAGTCGTGGTTCATCAGACGATATTAACCGCCAGGTACTAATGGATGCCATAACAGGTATCATCAGGTCGATAAAACCTGAGTAATTTTTGCTCAAATAATAACGGTGTTAAATTATTTAACGCTGTTAAATGAAAATTAAGTCAATATAAAATAATTAACAACACAACCATGGATATCAACTTCTACATAGCATTAGTTAACAGTGTTAAATTATCTAACAATCAAACTAATGCTGGTTTAACAACTAAACGTTAGCTCCGTTAACCAATACGCTTATAACAGCAGGTTAGCATCATCTAATCCCGCCAAGGAGAGGACTTTAAAAAACATGCAAATCAAAAACCCTCTCCTTTAAAGAGGGCAGGGTGAGGCAAAAATTTAACGGTTATCATTTCAATAAAAATAGCACATATATAGTATTTCAATAATGAAAACAATTAACTCCACATATATCTACCCGCCGCAAGGCATCAAATCACTACACTATCTATCACCTTTAAAATTAAGTATTATGAAAATTATCCCATTAGCGCTTTTAGCACTTACATTATATGGCTGTTCGCCCAAGCCGCAAACGCAGCAGGCGCCGCCACCACCGGCACTACCCGTTGCCGCAATAGCATCAGGCACACAAACTACTTACCAGGAATATCCGGCATCAATAGAGGGTACTGTTAACGTAGAAGTTCGCCCACAGGTAAGCGGCGCTTTAGACAAAGTATTTGTTGACGAAGGTGCCTTTGTAAGCGCCGGCCAGCCTATATTTAAAATAAACGAGCAGCCTTATCGCGCCGCCTTAAACAACGCCCTGGCAAGCTTACACGCGGCCGAAGCTGCTGCAGGCAACGCGCAACTTGAAGTTGACAAGCTTACACCGCTGGTTGAAAACAAGGTAGTATCTGATTACCAGTTAAAAACCGCAAAAGCCAGCCTACAGGTTGCTAAAGCCAATATCGAATCGGCTAAGGCAAATGTATCAACCGCACAAATTAATTTAGGCTATACCTTAATAAAAGCACCGGTTAGCGGCTACATCGGTCGTTTACTGAAAAAACAGGGAAGTCTGGTTACTCCGCAGGATGTAGACGCTTTAACACAGTTATCTGATGTGCATGATGTACATGTTTACTTTTCGTTAGGCGAAAAAGATTTCGTAGCCTTTAAAGAACAGTACCCCGGCACAACTTTAAAAGAAAAACTACAGCACTTACCTACGGTATCATTACTATTAGCCGATGGCAGCCAATATGCAAAACAAGGTAAAATAGATGTAATAGACGGCCAGTTTGATAAAAACACAGGCGCTATTACCATCAGGGCAAACTTTGCCAATCCCGATGGTTTATTACGTGCGGGTAACACAGGCAAGGTGCGTTTAAGCTTACAACATACAGATGCGTTAATAGTACCTGAGTCGGCCACCGTCGAAATGCAGGATAAGGTGTTTGTTTTTGCCCTTGCCGATAGCAACAAAGTGAAAAAAGTACCCATCAATATTGTAGGTAAAAGCGGCGAAAATTACCTGGTTAAAGATGGCCTTAAAGCCGGCGACCAGATTGTACTGAGCGGCATGGACCACTTAGCCGAAGGTATGGTAATAGCACCTCAAAAAGCTACCGATAAGGTTGCCGCTTTAAAATAAGAGTCAAGAGTTAAGAATCAAGAGTCAAGAAGCTGCAAAAGCAGGCTTATTACCCTTGGTTCTACACTCTGAGAGAATCAAAATCAGTTTAGAAACGGGTTAAGGCTGGAATATAGACGATAGACAGGTTTTCTGTCTTGATTCTTGACTCTTGATTCTTGACTCTATTAAAAAAAGAAATCATGTTTCAAAAATTCATAGAAAGACCGGTACTTTCAACCGTTATCTCCATACTATTGGTGATAGTTGGTGTACTTGGTTTAACAAAACTGCCCTTAGAGCGGTTCCCGAATATTGCCCCTCCGGCGGTATTGGTATCGGCTGTTTACCCGGGCGCTAATGCCGAGACTATTTTACGTTCTGTTACGCCTTCGTTAGAAGAAGCGATTAACGGTGTGGAAAATATGACCTATATGACCTCAACCGCCAGTAACGACGGTACATTGGGTATTACCGTTTATTTTAACCAAGGTACCAACCCCGATCAGGCTGCTGTAAACGTGCAAAACCGTGTTTCGCAGGCCACAAGCCAGTTACCGGCCGAGGTTGTGCAATATGGTATAACCACCACCAAACAGCAAAACAGCTTTATTGGTGCAATGGCCATCTACTCGGAGGATCCCAAAAAGTACGATCAAACCTTTGTAGCCAACTATGCACAGATTAACATTGTGCCCGAAATTAAGCGTATTACGGGGGTAGGTTCTGCCAGTATATTTGGTGGTATTAAGGATTACTCGATGCGTGTTTGGCTTAACCCAGCACAAATGGCAGCCTATAAAGTTACACCCGCTGAGGTGACTGCCGCTATTCAAGACAAAAACCTGGAAGCCGCGCCTGGTAAATTTGGCGAGCGCAGTAACGAGGCATTTGAATATGTAATTAAATATAAAGGTAAGCTTACCAAACCAGAGGAGTACCAGAACATAGCTATCCGCGCAAATGCAGATGGTTCGGTGTTACACTTAAAAGATGTGGCCCGTGTTGAACTGGGCGCCTATTCTTATAATAGTGTAAGTAACCTTAACGGGCACGACGGTATTATTATCGGTATTATACAGTTGTCGGGCTCAAACGCCAACCAAATTCAGATTGAGATTGACAAGCTGATGGTGAAGCTATCAAAGGATTTCCCGGCAGGCATCAAATACAACCAGTTCTATCGTACCAAAACCGATCTTGATGAATCAATTAACCAGGTTGAACATACACTGGTAGAGGCTTTTATATTGGTGTTCATCGTAGTATTTATATTCCTGCAGGATTTCAGGTCGACATTGATTCCGGCTATAGCCGTTCCGGTGGCTATTATCGGTACGTTCTTCTTCATGAACCTGTTTGGCTTCTCGGTTAACCTTTTAACCCTGTTTGCCCTGGTGCTGGCCATAGGTATTGTGGTAGATGATGCCATTGTGGTAGTTGAGGCTGTGCATGCCAAAATGGAGCACGACCCCAGCCTAAGCCCTAAGGCGGCGACTACAGAGGCTATGCACGAAATTACAGGTGCTATTATATCTATTACGCTGGTTATGGCTGCTGTGTTTTTACCGGTTAGCTTCATGGTAGGCTCAACAGGTATATTTTACCGCCAGTTTGCGTTAACTATGGCCATAGCTATTATTATATCGGCTGTTAACGCGTTAACCTTAAGCCCGGCCCTGGCAGCATTGTTCCTAAAGAACAAGCATAGTGCAGATGGCCATACCGCACCTAAACAAGGTTTTGTAGATAAATTTTATGCAGGCTTTAATGGTGGTTTTAATTATTTAACCAACAGGTACGTAGGTGGCTTAAAATTCCTGATCAATAAAAAATGGTTGAGCATAGGCGGGTTGGTGCTGGTAATAGCAGCCACGGTTTACCTGGTAAACAGAACAAAAACGGGCTTTATCCCAACTGAAGACCAGGGCTTTGTGGCCATTGCTGTTAGCACGCCGTCTGGTACATCATTAAGCGGTACCAACAAAATCTTTAAACAAGCCGAAGATCAGCTGAAAACTTTACCATCGGCAAGGTTTGTTACCGCGTTGTCTGGTTTTAACTTTTTGACCCAATCCAGCAGCCCATCTGCAGGTGTGATCTTCCTGTTATTAAAACCGAACGAAGAACGGGGAGCAGTTAAAAATATTGACGAGATACAGAATATTGTTAGAGGAAGATTAGGCGGCATACCTGGCGGTACTTTCTTCGTGTTTAGTTTTCCAACGGTGCCAGGTTTTAGTAATGTGGAAGCACTTGATGTGGTGCTACAGGATAAAACCAACGGCAAGTTGGATAAATTTAGCGGTGTTGCCAATAACTTTATAGGCAAGCTGATGCAGAAACCGGCGATAGCCTACGCCTTTACATCGTACAAAGCAGATTACCCACAGCTACAATTAGAGGTTGACGATGAAAAGGCCGGCCAGTTAGGCGTAAATGTTAGAGACATTTTGCAAACTATGCAGGCATACTTTGGTACTGCCCAGGCATCAGATTTTAACCGCTTTGGTAAATACTACCGCGTGGTAGTGCAGGCTGATACTGCCGACAGAACAGATCCTTCGGCAATTGACAGGGTATTTGTTAAAAACAAAGCAGGCGAAAATGTACCTATCAATACACTGGTTAAATTAACCCGCGTATATGGTTCAGAAACCGCTTCACGTTATAACCTGTTCAACTCTATTGAGATTAACGCTATCCCAAAACCGGGTTATAGTTCTGGTGATGCCATTAAAGCTATACAGGAAACAGCACAGGAACAATTGCCTACCGGCTTTGCCTATGAGTTTGCCGGTCAAACCCGTGAGGAGATTGCTTCGGGCGGTCAGTCGGCTATAATCTTTATGCTTTGTTTGGTGTTTGTATATTTCTTATTATCAGCACAGTATGAAAGCTATATTTTGCCATTGGCAGTTATCCTTTCCATCCCTACAGGTATTTTAGGTGTGTTTGTGGTATTGGGTTTAACCGGTATCGAAAACAACATCTACGTACAGGTGGCTTTAATCATGCTCATCGGCTTACTGGCCAAAAACGCCATCCTTATTGTGGAATTTGCTGTGCAGCGCCGAAAAGCGGGGCATGGTTTAATTGAATCGGCAATTGAAGCTGCAAGGCTGAGGATACGCCCTATTATCATGACGTCGCTGGCTTTCGTATTCGGTTTATTCCCAATGAGTATTGCCACAGGGCCGTCAGCACAAGGTAACCACTCAATAAGTATAGGTGCAGCCGGCGGGATGGTTTCAGGTGTAATTTTAGGATTGTTCATTATCCCGGTATTGTTCGTGATATTCCAGGGATTACAGGAACGACTTAGCGGTGTGCCATTGGCTGTGCTGAACGGCGACGGATCGGGCCATAAAAAAGGACACGCAATTGACCCTAAAAAATTGGAACTACAGAATAATTGAGAATAGAATCAAGAGTTAAGAATCAAGAGTCAAGATAGAAAAAGAAAAGTTACAGAATAGCAGGATTGAAGTTTGCCTTCCGTCTTGATTCTTGACTCTTGATTCTTGACTCTTTCAAAGCAACAAAAAAATGAAACGTTATATAACTCCATTAGCTTTTGTATTACTTACGGCTTTTTTAAGCGCCTGTAAAGTATCAAAAGATGTGGAAACACCCAAACCAGAGTTGCCGGTTGCTTTCAGGAGCGCCGCAGCCATAACCACTGCCGATACCAGCAGCATAGCCGATATACAGTGGAAAAACTTTTTTACCGATGCAACCTTGCAAAAACTGATAGACAGTGCCATAGCCAAAAACTATGATATGCAAATAGCGGTTAAAAATATCGACGCAGCGCAGTTGCTGTTTAAACAGGTTAAATGGAATTATGTGCCCGAAGTTGCACTTAATGTTACGGCCAATACCAGTCGCCCAAGTGATAACAGCCTTACAGGTTTAAGCATCAGTCAATACAATATAGGCACCAGGCACGTAGAAGATTATTCTGCCAACCTGGCCCTTTCATGGGAAGCCGATATCTGGGGCAAAATACGTAGCCAAAGCCGCCAGGCCCTTGCAGAATACCTGCAAACAGCCGAAGCAAAAAAGGCAATTCAAACCAACATCGTTGCAAACGTATCACAAGGTTACTATAACCTGCTGATGCTTGATGCGCAATTGGATATAGCCAAAAAGAATGTTAAATTGAATGACAGTACCATCAGGATCATCCGTTTACAATATGATGCCGGCCAGGTAACTTTACTGGCCGTACAACAGGCGGAGGCACAACAACAGGCTGCTGCCCAACTTGTGCCACAGTTTGAAAGGAACGTTGCCGTACAGGAAAATGCTTTAAGTATTTTGGCAGGCCGCTTGCCTGATGTTGTAGAGCGCAACGGCACATTAAATGATGTTAAATTCCCTGAAACACTAACTGCGGGGGTACCATCGGCTATCATCAGCCGCAGGCCCGACATCAGGACACAGGAACTGGCTTTAACTATTGCCAACGCTAAAGTTGGTATCACCAAATCTGAAATGTACCCGGCTTTAAGGATCACTGCAAGCGGTGGCGTTAACTCTTTTAAAGCCAGCAACTGGTTTAACATCCCGGCTTCATTGTTTGGTATAGTGGCAGGCAGCATTGCAACACCTTTGCTTGATCATAAGCAATTAAGCACCACCTACAAAGTTGCACAAATAGATCGCGAAAAAACGGTGCTACAGTTCAGGCAATCGGTACTAAACGCTGTTGGCGAGGTATCTGACGCCCTGGTTAAAATTGACAAGCTGAAACAGGAACAGGCTATTGCCGCAAACCGTGTAAAAACCCTGCAACAAGCAACAACAAACGCCAGCATGCTGTTTAAAAACGGCCTGGCCAACTACCTTGAGGTAATAACAGCCCAGGGCAATGTATTGCAAGGCGAATTGGCGCTTGCTACTATTAAAAGAGATGAACTAAGCGCTACCGCCGAGCTTTACCGTTCATTAGGTGGCGGATGGAAATAATTGGTGAGAGGTTGATTAAGTTGATTGGAGCATGAGTTCCGTCAGCTTGCCAATAAACAATCGGAGGCCGGTCGTATTATAATACGACCGGCCTTTTTTGTAGAGATGCATAATTGCGTCTGCCGCGTTCAGGCCTACGCCATATATCCATGATACAGCAATCTTACACTACATGAATATTCTATGAAAATAATTTAAGTAATTAATTGATAGTAAGAAATTTGTTTAGATTTATCGACCGGATTTCACCTGGTAATTTTTCATCCTCAACCGCTTATATCATAACCCCATGCAACAAAATCAGGCACCTGCCAAACCGGCCGTTACTATTGATAAACGCACAAATATTTCAAGGGAAGAGTTTATCAGGGAGTATGTTGATAAATCGTTACCGGTTGTAGTTACCGATGCTGCCAGTGCATGGCCGGCCATGGGCAAACACTCACCTGAGTTTTACAAGCAAAACTACGGCCACATCACCAAAACCATTGATGGCGTAACCTATACCATGGCCGAGGCTATAGACCGGATCATGGTATCAACGGCTGAGAACCGTGCACCATACCCTTTTAACTTTGATATCAAAAAAGTATTTCCGGAATTGATGGCTGATTTTTCGCCGCAACTGGTATATGGCAAAAGCGATAGGGTACATAGCAGGCTGATGCCAAAACAGTTGCTTGCCGGCACCACGGTACATGAGCTGTTTTTAGGCGGTAATGGCTCAAGTTTTCCGTACCTGCACTATGATGCATTATTTATGCATACCCAAATTACCCAGGTATACGGCTCGAAGGTATTTTTCTTGTACCCGCCATCGCAAACACCTAACATGTATCCGTACCCGGATAACCCTAAATTTTCTCAAATCAACTTCCTGAATCCTGATTATGAAAAATTTCCGCTTTATAAGGAAGTTGAGCCGATAGTACTGCATTTGCTGGAAGGGGAGACCTTGTTTTTTCCATCGGGCTGGTGGCATACCACCAAAATTACCGAACCCAGTATCACCTATGGACGCGCCCAGCTCAACACCTACAACTGGAACAATTTCATCAATGACAGGTATGTTAACTGGAAGAAAAAAATCTCGTATATGGCCTCCCCGGTATTGGCGTATGGTGCAATAGTTGGCAGCATCATGAACGCTTTGGAGGGTTAATGAGCAAGTCGGAATTTTAAATATCGCCCAATCTGTAGGGGTTGTTACTTAGTTATCCAAAAGTTGTAATTTTTTTAAATTTATTACCAAAAACTTAACAGTTATTGCGCATTAGTATATATTTATTGCAAATAAATTACCTCTATTTGGCATAAAATCCCTATCATAGCACAGCCCCAATAATTTGACTTGTTTTTTAATGAAATTTAAATTCTTAATAGCGCTGCTCCTTTTATCCGGATATCTGAAAGCACAAAACTTAAACATCATCCCGCAGCCGCGGTTGATTGTAAACGGCTCCGGGCAAATCAGTATCAATAATCATTCTGCCATTGGTATCAGCGATACGTCATTAACTGCTCTAGCTATTTACTTTCAAAAGGAATTATTTAAAGCAAAAGGATTATCGCCTGCCATAAACAACGGAGATTCAAAAAGCACTATAAAACTTGTATTAACTAACACAAACCAGGTTATTGGCGGATACTCGTTAAAGATTACACCAGAGCAGATCACCATATCATCTTCAAATAAGGAAGGTGTTTTTTATGGCTTAATATCTCTTTTACAACTTATTAAAGATCATCCCAAAGAGGCTGATAATCTTACCCTTGCATCAACAGATGCAACGGACGTCCGTGATTATCAAAACGTTGTGCTTGCATGCACAGAAATAATCGATGCACCCCGTTATCAATGGCGTGGTTTAATGCTCGACGAATCGCGGCATTTTTTTGGCAAGCAGAAGGTTAAGCAGATTTTGGATTGGATGGCTTATTATAAGCTTAACAAATTTCACTGGCACCTTACCGATGTACAGGGCTGGCGTATTGAAATAAAAAAATATCCAAGATTAGCATCAATTGGCGGGGTAGGTGATTATAGTGACACCTCGGCCGAGGCTATTCCTATGTTTTATACCCAAAATGATATAAAAGAGGTAGTTAATTACGCTGCTCAGCGTTTCATCACTGTAATTCCGGAGATTGATATGCCTGGCCATGCAACCGCTGCCAACAAAGCTTATCCCGAATATTCGGGTGGGAGCGTAGCAGGTTACCCCAACTTTACATTTAACCCGGCTAAAGAAGAAACCTACCAGTATTTAGCCAATGTTATTAAAGAAACAACCGCCCTTTTTCCATCAAAAATGATGCATTTGGGTGGAGATGAGGTGGTTTTGGGCATTAAAGCTTGGTCGTTAGATACGGCCATTGCCCGGATGATGCAGAACAAAGGATTCGAGGACGTTGGCATGCTGGAGCGCTATTTTTTTAAACGGATGACTGATACCGTAACCAGCCTTGGCAGCAAAATACTGGCTTGGGACGAGGCTACTCAAACCGACCTCCCGGCTGGCAAAACCATCATTTTTTGGTGGCGGCAAAACCTGCCAGGCCAGCTAAGCCTTGCTTTGCAAAAAAATTACCAGGTGGTGTTATGCCCACGTTTGCCGCTTTACCTTGATTTTTTGCAGGATGGAAGCCATATTTCCGGCCGTAACTGGAAAGGCGTATTTAACCGGTATACAGATATTTATAACTTTCCCGACAGGCAATTGGCAGCAGATCAGCTTACATCAAACCAAATCATTGGAGTGCAGGCCAACATATGGACGGAGAAAATAGCTTCAGAAAAGCGTCTGGATTTTATGCTTTTCCCACGGATTGCGGGCCTGGCCGAAGCTGGATGGACTGCACCGGAGGTAAAAAACGAGGCGGCATTTACTGAACGGGTACAGGCAGGTTTAAAAAACTGGGATGCGGCCGATATTTATTATTTTAACCCTTTCAACCCGCAAGCCCATCCGGAGGCAATTGATTTTGCACCTGTGATAAGGAAAGTGCCCATTGCCGAAAAACATAGCCGACACCATAAAGCACATTCAAAAGCAACCAAAAAGGGGAAGAAGGCATCGGCAAAATTTCATCGATCGACGTTAAAATCCAAATCGACCAAAAACAAAACGCATAAAAAAAGGAAATAGCCTGTTGGTTATTCCCTTTAGATGGCGGAGTTAGGTGCTGAAAATGCTTTAGGCCTTTTGCTTTCTGCTTTCAGCTTATTTTTACCTGTAAGTTGAAAGGTGGGTGGTTTTGATGCTTAGCACAAAAGACTTCCCAACGCTTATTTTTACGTTTTTATCCAGCAACATAGCCTTAACAGCATCGTCACCTTTTATGGCTTCAAACAAATCGCGTGCTACTGCCGATCCGCTGATGTTATTGGTAACCTTACCGTTTTCCATATTGATGTTGAATGTGTAACCCGATTTTCCCCGGTCGCCCGCAGATTCAAAATCGGTAATGTTCAGTTTGAATTGCTGATCTTCGGTCAGGCTTTTCTTCAAATGCAAACGGATAACCGGCATGTACCTTTTCCAGGTAGTTAAATACTTTCTTTCTTCCATGATATGCTTATCTATATAAAAAATAAAGCCCCCTGAGTTTGACACGATTTTTGGTTAAATATCTGATAGTCAATTAGTTTATGTTTAACTTTTCGCAATACATATTTTTATAAGTAATTGACTATCTGTCGATTATGAAACATATCTGGTAATGGCCGGGCGGCGATCACTTTGAGCAGGGCGGCAGTTTCGGTAGTTTGCTTCGAGCGGAGGTAATATTGTTGGCCTGCCTGTTCCACCAGGCTAAGCTGCATTTTGTCTAATGTCCGCCTGATCTCATTTTCTGAAAGCGGCGTATTGTTCTTTTTGAGTTGATTGCTTAAAAAGATTTGAAAGGTATAAGCCATATAACACAGGCAGATATGTCCCTCTATGCGCTGATCTGTCCAGTGGAACATGGGCTTGGTTTCCAAAAAGCTTTTAAAGGTGCGGAAAGCGTGTTCTACCTGGTAGAGGTGTTTGTAATGATCGAGTATGATACCGGTGTCCATATCTCTTACATTGGTTGCGATTGCAAGGAATCCATCATACTGCTGATGCCGCTCAATCTTTTGCTGGTCGAGCAGGTATTTCTCTTGCTGGTCATTTTTAAGAAAGTAATGTGATGCTTTCTTTTTAAGTAATGACGGGTTTTGCTGCATCAATTCTGCTTTGGTTACCCGCTCTTCCCTTTCCTTGCGGTCTTTTTCTGCTCTGCTGGCTGACCATGTACCGATTATCAGGCGGTCTTCATATTCAATAGCGGTATACTTTACAATCAGGCTGCGTTCCTCATTCATTATCCATTCCTTGTTGTAGTTTTTCAACTCGAGTAAAGGTTTCTGAATAGCATGGGGAAGCATTTTAAGTTTTTCACCCAGGATATACTGATAACCCTGATTTTCGGTTAGTTCCTGGATATTCTCTTTGGACAACATGCCGCGATCAGCCACTACGATAACCTGGTCCAGTTGGTATCGCTTTTTTAATGAAGAAATAGCCTCTTTAAATGTATGGCCCTCGAACAGGTCTCCTTTGTAGACCTGGTAGCCCACCGGCTGTTTGTCCTTATCGATAAGCAGACCCAGCAGTACTTGTGTGTTTCCGATCTTGCCATCTTTAGAAAACCCTTTCTGCCGCAGGTGACCTTCCGTTTCCTGTTCGCTTTCAAAGTAGAAGGTCGTTACATCGTAGAACACTACATCCAGCCGCTGGTTGAAAAGGTCGCGCCCGGTTTGATAGATCCGCTCCTGTATCTGCTCCTTCCAGTCCGCCAGTTTATCCAGCGTCCGGTACAGGTGGTGTAGCGGAACCTGTTCCAAACCAATGTACTCTGACTGGTTAAAGAAAGTCCGGCGCTTGCTTGCCGGCTCGTTCAGCCGTTCGCATAGCATCAGCAAAATGGTGTTGACTAAAGAAAACCGAAGCTTTGCTTTCTTACCGATGCGGTCAAGCAATTTGTCCAGTTTATACCATGAAAGTATGTGCTTGCAGGCCAGTACGTAACCGTAGTTATAACGTCCCTGCTCGGTAATGCCATTGCCGGTCAGCTCTTCGGGGGGGCCGCCCATCGCCTGGTAAAGCTTAGTACCGAGCCGTTTAAGGGATGCTATCTTCTTGTCATCGAGCTTGCCCAGGTTGGCCAATGTGCGCATTCGTGACACGCCGGACTCGTCCCGGTAAGATTCTACAATCCGAACGTATTTTTCGCCGTCTTTCTGATCGATTTTTAAGGTCGCCATTGTGCTTGGTTGCACAAATTACGCCGTTTTCGCACCACCAGTCAATAGTGGTTTTCGCAATACAAATTTTCAAAATTCACCTAAAAACCACTCCCATTTGCCCGATTCGCACTTTTTTGACCTTTAGGTGTCAAACTCAGGAAAAAGGGGAAGAAGGCATCGGCAAAATTTCATCGATCGACATTAAAATCCAAATCGACCAAAAACAAAACGCATAAAAAAAGGAAATAGCCTGTTGGTTATTCCCTTTAGATGGCGGAGTTAAGTGCTGAAAATGCTTTAGGCCTTTTGCTTTCTGCTTTCAGTTTATTTTTACCTGTAAGTTGAAAGGTGGGTGGTTTTGATGCTTAGCACAAAAGACTTCCCAACGCTTATTTTTACGTTTTTATCCAGCAACATAGCCTTAACAGCATCGTCACCTTTTATGGCTTCAAACAAATCGCGTGCTACTGCCGATCCGCTGATGTTATTGGTAACCTTACCGTTTTCCATATTGATGTTGAATGTGTAACCCGATTTTCCCCGGTCGCCCGCAGATTCAAAATCGGTAATGTTCAGTTTGAATTGCTGATCTTCGGTCAGGCTTTTCTTCAAATGCAAACGGATAACCGGCATGTACCTTTTCCAGGTAGTTAAATACTTTCTTTCTTCCATGATATGCTTATCTATATAAAAAATAAAGCCCCTGTAGGTATTCGTTTACAGGGGCTTTTAAAACTTTTCAAGAGCAGGAAAACCATATATCCTGATCTTATTTTATGTATGTAATTTGTTGTTTTGAAACCAGGGTAATAAGGGACAGCTACTCCCGCGAATAATATTACCGCATAACAATTCAAAGCTACTTAAATTATAGTGCACACGCGCAATTTATATTTTTATAGTCGGCATGGCGTAATAGGTTGTTAATCAATTGTTACTACATCATTACGTATACAGCCAAAGTATATCACCAGTATAATCCGAATCCCCAGGATCAGAAATATTCTTTTTTTGGTGCAGGCTGTTAACACTTTAAGCTATAAAAAAGTCATTTTTATTTGTAACAGTTAAAAATACGGACAGCTTTCCTTTTAATTTTTACTGCGTTTACCTATATTAGGGCATGAGATGCTTTAACCGCCGGGATTAATCACCCTGGCATTAAGCTTTAAAAGGTCTCAACCAATCATTATGTTTAATAATCAGGCTATTGCGATCTTACCGGTCGCTGCTAAAAAACTATTCTATAATGATTGCTGTAATAACTACTATTGTACTTCTTGCTGCGCTGATATTCGTTTTGCGCGGTCCCTCAACCCGGAACAATAAAACTATCATCAAGGCCCAACGGCCTAAAAGTTTTTCTAAATACCTTGTAAATAAGGATGGCTGGCTTGAAGTGGCCGACGAAGACCGGGCGAAATGATATTTTATTTTTGCTGATAGTTTATAAATGTTACAAATTTGAAGATGCCCAATAAACTCATTTCGTTTTTGCAGCTATTTGGATATATTTCGCCCCAGGATCAGGAAGTTATAAGCAGTGCATTTGAAGCCCGCACATTTGAAGAAGGTGATTACCTGTTTAAAGGTGGAAATGTTTGCCGCCAACGATTTTTCATTATAGAAGGTGTGCTGCGAATTGTAGCACATAATGAAAAGGGGAATGAGGTAACTCATTATTTTTTGAAAGAAAACCAGTTTTGCACCATATTAAACAGCTTTAATAACCAGGTTCCTGCACAGGAAAGCATCCAGGCGGCGTGCAAGGCAAATGTGTTGGAAATAAGCCATACTAAACTGATGGCTTTATATGAGCAGCTGCCTTATATAAAAAGTTTGATTGATGATATAACGCAGCAAGCACTGCTTGATAAAATACAGATCAGGAATGCCTACCTGGGGCAGGATTCAACAACACGCTACAGGCTTTTTATGATGCGGCAAGCCGACATAGCACTTCGTGTACCATTAAGTGATGTGGCCTCTTATTTGGGCATCACGCCTCAATCATTAAGCCGTATCAGGAAAAATATTCGCTGACAATCATTTTTTCGACGTGCTCCAAATAATTCAGTCTGATTTATGATTGTACAACTTCGGTTAAAATAAGGACATTTGCCAAACTATGAATAAGGATATCTCAGCGTTAATAACTTTCCAGGCGGCTACCACCATCGAACATTTTGAGCAAATTATAGCCCTTCAGAATCAAAACCTATACAAATCATTAACTGCCGAAGAGCAAGATCAGCAAGGTTTCGTTTTTGCCGAACATACTGTTGAACTATTGCAGCAAATGGCGTCGCAAATACCACAGGTTATTGCATTGCACCAAAATAAGGTGATTGGCTATAACCTGGCAATGACAGCTGCTATGGAAAAACAACTGCCCAGTCTTGAACCTATGTTCAGGGAATTTCATAAAAGCCAGTACCAGGGCAAAGTTTTAACCGCTTACAAATTTTTTGTAGGAGGACAGGTTTGTGTCGATAAAAATTTCAGAGGGCTGGGGCTGTTGAGTAAACTTTATAACGCTACGGCCAACCTGGTTGGTGATGATTACGAACTTTGTATTACCGAAATAGCAGTAAGAAACATCAATTCGTTAAAAGTGCATCAAAAAATGGGTTTCGAAATTGCCGGCACCCACCGCGATGAATTTGGCGATTGGTATGTAGTTGTTTGGGACATCAGAGGGCTTTAAAATCCCCTGAAGGCATCCATTACAACGAATTGCTCATTCTCAATTGAGAGTATATCACAGTTTTTCAATTTCCTCAACAGAAAGACCAGTGAATTTTTCGATCTGCGCAACCGGCAAACCATCCTTTTTCATTTCACGGGCAACATCTTTTTTACCCTTTTTCTCACCCTTCTTTTCGCCTTTTCTCTCACCTTTTTTCTCAGCCCTGTCTAATAAAAGTTCTTCGATACCCATGGTGTTGCTCCTTTCTGTTAAAATTTCTACCTGTTGCTCAAATTTAGTGTTTATATCCTGATTTTCAAAGCGTATGTAATACCTTAAAAAATTCATCAATACCCTTATTTTTTCTTTCGCTATCTGTTTGGCCAGTAATAGCCTGGTTAGGTTAAGCTTTAAATTCAGCAGCAATTCATCGCGTTCCCTGCTGCTTCTCAGGCCTTTGCCTGCAAGCGCCGCCTTTGCCGTAAGCACAACCAGGGCAAAAGGATTATCACTGGCTTGCAGTGCTTCATCACTTTGGCTGGCTATTTTGTAGGTGTTAAACGTATACCGTAAACTGGTACCCGTAAAGTCTATGGCGAAATGATCAGGTCTTTCTTTTGTATTGGCTTCGGTAAATATGGCGTAGGCAACTATAGGCTTTTGATACTTATCCAGTATCCGGTAAAAATAGGTGTACATGCGGCTGGCAAAATCTTTTTGATATTGGCCCTGTACTTCTACATGCACCAGGATCCATTCTTCTTTACCTGCTTTGGTAAATACTTTCACCAGCTTATCAATCACCTTTGGTGAATACTCGTCATTTTCGGGCGGGAAAACCTGCTCCAACTCTTTATCCAGGAATTCAAAGCCCTTATTAAAGTCGAAAATCTCGGCGGCATCCGGATTAAGAAAACATAAAAAATCGTCAAAAACATCTTCGAGGATCCCTTTCCAAAGGATGTCATCTTTTCTTCTCATTAAACAATAATAGAAAATTATACTCGATAAAAAATCTGATTTATTAAAGCCATAATACAGATGCAGGAAAAGAGCCGCAAATTTCAGCAGGGAATTTTTAAAAATCCTGTCAATCCTTTAAAATCCAGAAATCGTGTTTACTTCGCAGTTACCTCATGTAACCCACATTCTTTTTTGGATTGATCTTCCCACCACCAGCGGCCGGCGCGAAAATCTTCGCCTTCGGCTACGGCACGTGTGCAAGGCATGCAACCTATACTCGGGAAGCCTTTATCATGAAGTGAGTTGTAAGGGATATTGTATTGTTTGATGTAGGCTTTGACCTCATCCAAAGTCCAATGAAAAATAGGGTGGTATTTTACCAATTGGTTTTGTCCGTCCCATTCCACATCATGCATATCGTGGCGGTTGGCCGATTGATCGGCGCGGATCCCGGTAATCCAAACCTTATTACCTTTTAAGGCGCGTTTAAGCGGTTCAATTTTACGGATACCACAACATTCTTTGCGGTTTTCTACCGATTCGTAAAAGCTGTTTGGCCCTTTGGTACTCACCATTTGCTCTAATAGCTCCTGGTTAGGGTAGTAGGCGTGAATGGGTTGTTTATACCTGTCCATGGTACTTACCCAAACTGAATAGGTTTCGCGGAAAAGCCTCCCTGTTTCTAAAGTAAATACTTTAATGGGCAGCTTATTGGCAAAAATCATGTGGCTTATAACCTGGTCTTCCCAGCCAAAACTGGTGGAAAATACAATCTCGCCGGGATAAAGTTCAGCCAACTTCGTCAGTGCTTCAACAGGGCCAAGACCTGCTGTAATATTGTTTATATGTTCAAAAGCCCCGTTCATATCAGATAAACTTTGTAATAAAGGCAACAATTGATTTAATGCTTACTAAAATCACGATGATACCTACAGATACCATGATGGTTTTGGTAGAAATTTTATTAGAAATTTTTGCTGCGATGGGTGATGCCAAAGCGCTCCCGAGTACCAGGCCGGCTACAGCCTGCCAATGATCGCTGCTTACCATGGCAATGAAGGTGATTGACCCCGCTATGGCCACAAAAAAACGGGATAATTTTACAGTGCCTAAGCAAAATATAGGGCTGCGGCCACCGGCTATGAGTGTTGATAACACGATTGAACCCCAGCCGCCACCGCCAACAGCATCAATAAAACCGCCGCCTAAACCAAGCAATGATATGCGTTTTACTTTATCGGCCGATTTCTTTTTCTTGATATTGAATGCTTTGGAAAGTATTACAACGCCTAATATCAAAGTATATACCGATACGACGGGTTTGGTATACATGCTGTAATGTTCAAGGGACGATAGGATAGATGCCCCAATAACTGCCCCTGCAATGCCCGGTAACACCAATAACCAAAATAACTTCCAGTTGATATTGCCCATACGGTAATGCATCCATCCGGCAATACCACAACTCATTATTTCGGACAAGTGAACACCCATACTTGCAGACGCGGGAGGAATTCCCATAGAAAGGGAGAATGTGGTTGACGTAACACCATATGACATGCCAATGGCGCCATCAATCATAGCGAATACAAACCCTGCACCTAAAAAGTAATAAAACTGCGGACTTACACCTTCTACAAATGTTTTAAAAGCAGGCTCTTTGAAGTATAAAGCAGTAATAACAATGGCTAACGAAACAATAATGGTTGACCAGATAAGCCAGATGAAATTTTTGATCACCACCGATCTTGGCTTAACCAATACCGCTGTTACACTATTCAGTTGTTTAACTTTATCAGCAAAATCGCCGCTTAAAGTGTTCCGTAGCTCGCTCATTTGCTGCAGTGTGGTATCCAGTTCATCGGGCAGGCTTTCGTTTAACACTTCTTTCAAGCGTTTGGCTACCGTGGGCGATTTGCCATTGGTTGATATGGCCAGTTTCAAATCGCCTTTTTTTACTATCGAACCTAAATAAAAATCGCAAAGTTCGGGCTTATCGGCCACGTTAATGAGCAGCTTGCGGTCATGTGCCGATTGACGCACATATTTGTTAAGCTCGCCATCATTGGTAGCTGCAATTACCACCTCGGCAGTATCCAGGTCGTTATCGGTGAACGATTTCTGAACAATGCTTAACCCTTCATGCCGTGCGGCAAGTTCATGAATCTCTGGCAAAAACGTTTTTGATATCACAGTTACCCTCGCCAGCTGGCTGTTGTTAAGGATGGCCGTTAGCTTCTCAAGCCCCACGTTGCCGCCGCCCACCAATACCGTATGCAGGTTATTTAGCTTCAAAAACACCGGGAACAACTGGTTGCCGCCAATCTCCTCGTGCTCAATTTGCGTTAAACTATTATCCTTTGGCAACAACGTCATAAATTTCTTTAGTCAACTGGTATTTAGGGTGCAATGAAACCACCTCGCCCAACACTATAATAGCTGGCGAGCCGATACTATTTTCCGTTACTGCATCAACTATGGTCTCAACAGTAGCAACAACCACTTTTTCATCCGCAGTTGTGCCGGCTTGAATTACCGCCACGGGCAGCTTGCTTTTTCCTTCGCTTTTGAATATTTCGGCAATAACAGCCAACTTATTGATCCCCATAAGCACAACAATCGTTGCCCTGCTTTTGGCGGCATCATATAAATCGGGCGATACTTTTCCGTTCGATATAGTTCCGGTAATCACCCAAAAGCTCTCGCTTAAGCCACGGTGCGTTACCGGTATGTTTTGTAACTCCGCTACTGCTATCGAACTGGAGATGCCAGGGATAACCGAAGCCTGGATATTGTGCGAGGAGGCGAAATCCAATTCTTCAAAGCCACGGCCAAATACAAAGGGGTCGCCACCTTTCAATCTTACCACGTGCCCGTAATTGGTAGCATAATCAACCATTAGCTGGTTCACAGCTTCCTGCGAGTAGGTATGATCGCCGGAACGTTTACCTACATATACTTTTACGGCAGCCTCAGGCGCATAGCACAACAATTCTTCGTTTACTAAAGCATCGTATAAAACAACATCAGCTGTTTTTAATGCTTTAATAGCTTTAACGGTAATCAGGTCGGCATCGCCGGGGCCTGCACCTACTAAAGTTATTTGTGGTTGTTTAGGGTTAGCCGTCATTATTGCACCAGTGCCTCTCTTTGTGCTTTGCTTTTTCCTAAAAATTCTTCGGCCTGGGCTAAATATGCAGCAGCAAATTCGGCCGAAGGCTCGTTTTGGTTTATTTGCAATACCAGGTCGTTAAACGATCCCTGCAAATCAAATTCACCGGTTGCAACATATTGTGCATCAAATTCTTTAATAATGCCAGCCTGTGTACTGCTGTTGGTACCTTTATCAAGCAATAAAGCTTTTGCCGAACTGATAAACACGTTGTATGAATGATAAATAGCATCAGACCAGTCACCCTGGGTAAATGAACCATTTGCCCAGCCCATTTTTTCTTCCGATTCAAACAAGAGGGTAGCAACCAGGTCAATTACCACACCGGCACACTCGCCCACGCCAATAGCAGATACATAGGTTTTCTGGTGGCCCCAGTCTACAAATTCATCGTCGGTAAGGGTGGTTAAATCGGCAAGCGGTTTCAGCATGCGGTAAAAATAATCTTTACCCTGGCGGTCATAATATTCAAGAAAAATTTCTCCTTCGGGCGAAAACTCTTTGTAATCGTCAAGGATCTTTCTCAATACGTCGGTCGCACGTTTTGATGGTACTTTAACTATTCTTTCTGCAACCCGGCCTACGCCGTCACCAACAGTACCGCCGCCAAGCATCACCTGTACCGATGGTAATACTTTTGTACCAGCTTTAAGTGAACTGCCGTGGAACCCGATGTGCGCCAAACCATGCTGGCCACAGGAGTTCATACAACCACTTATCTTTATTTTAATCTCGCGGTTAAAAATAAACTCTTCATATTCGTTAAAAATTAAATCTTCCAGCACACGCGCCATAGTCATGCTGTTACTGATGCCCAGGTTACAGGTATCAGTACCAGGGCAGGTAGTTACATCGGCTACGGTGTCAAAACCGGGCGCGGCAAGTTCCAGTTTAGCCAAACCTTCATATAAAGCAGGCAACGCTTCTTTACTAACAAATTTTAACAGTAAACCCTGGTTTTGTGTAATCCGGATTTCATTGGCTACTAAGGGCTCTAAAACTTTTACCAGCGCACGGGCAGTATCAGACGGAATATCACCTACCGGTACTTTAATATATACGCCGTAAAAACCTTTTTGCTTTTGCTCAAAAACGTTGGTAACCAGCCACTGCTCATAACGGAATGGGTTGCTTATTTCTACAGCAGGGTATTCGGCTGTTGCTGGCAGCGCTGGCAATGCAATGGAATCGCGGTTAACAGGGTAGCTTTTTACTTTGATAGCAGTTCTTTCAATTTTGGCCAGGCGCAAAACTTCTTCCAATCCAATCTTCTGGATCAGGTACTTCATCCGGGCTTTATTACGGTTGTTACGCTCGCCATAGCGGTCAAACACGCGAATAATTGCTTCGATATAAGGGATTAGCTGATCTTCGGGTAAAAACTCTTCAACTATACTGGCCAATATAGGCTGTGCGCCTAAGCCACCGCCCAAAAGTATTTTGAAGCCACGTTCGCCGTTGGCATTTATTTTAGGTATGGCGCCAATATCATGAATGTATGAAAAAGCGGTGTCGGCTTCACTTGATGAAAACGAGATTTTAAATTTACGGCCCATCTCCTGGCAAATAGGGTTACGCAAAAAGTACTCGAAAGTAGCATGCGCATAAGGCGAAACGTCAAATGGCTCCAACGGATCGATGCCGGCAGTAGGAGAGGCGGTAACATTCCGTACAGTATTGCCGCAGGCTTCACGCAGGGTAATATCATCCTGTTCCAGTTTGGCCCAAAGTTCGGGCGTACGATCCAGGCTTACATAGTGAATCTGGATGTCCTGGCGGGTGGTAAGGTGCAAATTACGGCTTCCGTACTCGTCAGAGATATCGGCAATTTTAAGCAGTTGCTTAAAGGTTACCTTACCAAATGGCAGCTTAATACGCACCATTTGTACACCTGGCTGGCGCTGGCCATATACACCACGGGCAAGGCGCAGGCTCCTGAATTTTTCGTCGTGTATTTTACCTTCACGAAAAGCCCTGATCTTTTTTTCCAGGTCAATAATATCCTGCTCTACTATTGGGTTCTCCAGTTCTGTTCTGAAGCTTTGCATAAGCTATTTTTTTAATCAATTATAAAAAAGCCCCTTTGGCTTTGGCTAAAGAGGCGTATGTGGGTAATACAAATTATAGCCGTGTTCTGTCGCCTGTTAAACAGCAGTACATATGGATATAAGTGTGTATATTAATAGGGCTCATTATGTTTTATATCACAAATATATACATAGTATAGGGAAATGGTAGAATTTAATTGAAAAAACTGTTATTTGACAGTTTTATGATAACGTTAAACGTTGATAAGCGTCTGCTCCCGGGTAATAATATCTGCGATGCTGGTCTCGCTCAGGATTTTTAGTGTGGCATCCCGCACATCAACAAACACATCGCGGATACCACAGGTAGTTTCCTGGTGGCACTCGTCGCATTTGTGGTAAAAGTTCAGGCTGGCGCAGGGTACCATAGCTATAGGGCCATCGGTAATACGCATAATGCTAACCAGGAAAATCTCTTTCGGATCGCGGTTTAAGCTGTAACCGCCGCCAGCTCCTTTTTTACTATAAAGGAAACCGGCATTACGCAGATCGAGCAGGATTTGCTCCAGGAATTTTTTGGGAATTCGTTCTGCCTCGGCGATTCTCGAAATTTGCATAGGCGGCTGATCCATGTTTTTACCCAGGATCACCAATGCCTTAATAGCGTACTTAGTTTTTTTAGAAAGCATTTTTTTAAATAAAAACTCACAAAGTTAAACAATATTAAATAAAATAATCCACTAAAACTATAGAGTACAACGATACTATATTATTTACCTTTTAAATTATAATAAAATTGACTTTCCCTTGAAAACTTACAAAATCAATGTGCCTGACGATAATAAAAACAGGGGGGGAGAAGGCGAACTATTTGCTTTCTGATGAACAAAAGCAATTGATTTAACTACATAATTTCAATAAAATCTTTTATCTATTGACCGATTTTTATTTTTTATCGGAATGGCCAAGATTTTTTTCGGGATTAACACGGTCGCGTACCAATTGCTTAAGTTCCTTAATTTCCGGGAAACGTGACTCTTTTTTTCTATCAAAGATTATATCTTCATCAATAAAAACCGAATATCTTCCGCTAATTTCACTTGGATGCAGTGTTACGCCATAAATATCATCGGTAAATGTGGTAAGCAATTCCTGCGCCATATAGGCTGCCCGCATCATCCAGCCGCATTTGGGGCAATATTCAATAGTAACGGTTGGTTTCATTATTAATTCTTTTTTCTACAATAAATCTGTCTTCATTGTGCGTACTTAACACATCAAGGGTATCACCAACAGTAAGAAATCCTTCGCCCTGGTGTACCAGGTTTTGTCCAAAAAGTATCTTTTTATCTTTGGATCGATACCTGGCAAGCGTTTTTAGCGGCTCCTTAGCTTTTGCACCGGTTTGCTGATCGATAGTTGTCATCACACAGCGGGCGCAAAGTTTAGCGCCGTAAAAACTGATGCCGGCAATAGTAATGTGGTTCATCAAGTCCTCTTCAAATGCCTCGCCGCCCGTAAAAACGATATTAGGACGGAACCTATTCATTGGCAAAGCGTCACCCAGCCGGCTATTCAGGTCATCAAGTGACGCCTGGCCTATCAGTAAAAAAGGGTACGCGTCTGCAAAAGAGGTGATCATGCCGGGTTGTGCATAACGCTGATCAACCTTGCGCTCGGTGTCATCGGGCATAAAAATTAACCGGCATCTTGTGCCTAAAACATTGCTAAACCAATCATCAATGCTATGGCTAACATACACACCGGCGGTAATATCGTCCCAGATTGCTACCTCGTGTAAAGTAGCGGCATCAAATTCAAAAGGCACTTTTATCGAACCATATGAATGATGGCTGACCAATAAACCGTCGGTTTCAACAGCTACTTTAATTAAAGCCATCTGGGAGTGTTCGCGCTGCGTAAGGAAATGGTTTTGTTCGTCAACCAGCATCCAGCGCCTGTCATATTTAAACCCACGGGAAGTAACCTCGGCCGAAGTTAACGGAATGCCGCCGAGCGATTTTATAGGATATATGTAAAGCTGGCTGATTTGAAGCATATAAGATTATAGTGATATGGTAAAAGTAGAAAATTTTGATCTGAATGCGAAGGGGCATTAAAGCACGGATACCCAATTGTGCCGGTATAAAAAATATTTCAATCGATTGCTTTAGTTAATATTAATTGATAATATTGTTTTATCCAATTGAGAAACCATTACCTAATTTACTCATAACCAATTCGAGATTATGCCATTAAACAATGTAAGCGGCAGCGCCAAAGCCGGAAATACTTATGACGCTATTGTTGTAGGATCGGGCATCAGCGGTGGCTGGGCGGCTAAAGAACTAACAGGCAGGGGCTTAAAAACCATTATGCTTGAACGCGGCAGGAACTTTGAGCACATTAAAGATTATAAAACAGCGGCCAAAGATCCGTGGGACTTTGAGCACCGCGGTTCTGTAACCCAGGAGCAGCGCAAGGCACGGCCGGTAATTTCACGTAACTGGGGCGCCCAGGAACCTATTATGGATTATTGGGTAAATGAGCAGGAAGCGCCTTATCATGAGGTTAAACCATTTAACTGGTGGCGATCATACCAATTGGGCGGTCGCTCTATTTTATGGGGGCGCCAAAGCTATCGCTGGAGCGATTTTGATTTTGAAGCTAACGCAAAAGATGGTTGGGCAATTGACTGGCCCATCCGTTATAAAGACCTGGCACCCTGGTATGATCATGTTGAAAAATTTGCCGGTATAAGTGGGTCATTAGAAGGATTGCCTCACTTACCTGACGGACATTTTTTACCACCAATGGATATGAATTGGGTAGAAAAGGATGTAGCTGCGCGAATTAAAAAGAATTACAACAATACAAGGCATATGATCATAGGCCGTGTTGCCAACCTTACGGCCGCTATACCCGGCCGTACACAATGCCAGTTCAGAAACAGGTGTTGGGAGGGGTGTCCGTTTGGAGGATATTTCAGTACGCAGTCGTCTACCTTACCGGCCGCTTTGGCTACCGGTAATTTAACGGTAAGGCCGTACAGCATTGTTACCCGGATTTTATACGATAAAGACACGCAGAAAGCAAAAGGGGTAGAAGTTTTGGATGCCGAAACCAACAAAACTTATGAATATTACGCCAAGGTTGTATTTGTTAACGCTTCTGCCTTAAACAGTGCATGGGTATTAATGAATTCGGCAACAGATATCTGGCCGGGCGGTCTGGGCAGCAGTAGCGGCGAACTTGGCCACAATATTATGGATCATCATTATAATTTAGGTGCATCGGGCACGGTTGAAGGGTTTGAGGATAAATATTATTACGGCAGGCGTGCCAATGGTATTTATGTTGTGCGATTTGCCAATTTATTTGGCGATAAGCGCGATTACCTGCGCGGCTTTGGCTACCAGGGCGCAGCCAGCCGTACCGGCTGGAGCCGTGAGATTGCCGAGATGAATATTGGCGCGCAATACAAAGATGCCATAACCGAACCTGGTGACTGGCAAATAGGTATAAACGGGTTTGGCGAACTGCTGCCTTACCACGACAACAAAATTACGCTTGATAAAACCCGCAAAGACAAATGGGGGCTGCCAATATTATCTATGGACGCCGTGATCAGGGAAAATGAAATGAAGATGCGCGTAGATATAGTTAAAGAAGCTAAAGCAATGCTGGAAAGTGCCGGAGTAAAAAACGTCCAAACGCATGACCGGGGCCACAATATAGGCGATGGCATTCACGAAATGGGCACCGCCCGGATGGGGCGCGATCCTAAAACATCGGTACTGAACGAGCACAACCAGGTTTGGGATGCCAAAAACGTTTTTGTTACCGATGGTGCCGCCATGACATCGTCGGCGTGCCAAAATCCGTCCTTAACTTATATGGCGCTAACTGCCAGGGCCGCAAATTTTGCGGCGGATGAGTTGAAGAAAGGGAATATTTAATTAATTTGAGGATTTGAAAATTTGAAGATGGGTGTTTAGTATCAGTATTGCCGGTGCTTTTTTGCATTTTAAATAATATGCAAAATTGACTTTTGGACTAAAATACTTGCTGCCAAATTATCCATCTTTGTGTTATGGCAGAGGACTTAAACATAACCACATCAACCGATAAAACCGAACAATATACTACACTTGTTCCCCAGATAGCGGCTTTGCTTGATGGCGAAACCGATTTAGTGGCCAACCTGGCCAACATTAGCGCTGCCTTAAAAGAGCAGTTTAAATGGTTTTGGGTAGGTTTTTACATGGTAAAAAACGAGGAACTTGTTTTAGGCCCTTTCCAGGGGCCTGTGGCGTGCACCCGCATAAAGCTGGGCAAAGGTGTTTGCGGCGCGGCTTGGGAGCAGGCCAAAACTTTAGTGGTGCCGGATGTTGAGGAATTTCCTGGTCATATTGCATGTAGTTCGCTTTCCCGGTCGGAGATTGTAGTACCTGTATTTCAAAATAATATAGTAGTTGGTGTATTGGATGTTGATAGCGAATTACTTGATCAGTTTGATGAAACCGACGCTTTGTTCCTGGAGCAAATAGTTAAGCTGATTAAATTTTAATGGGCAGGATATACATTATCCCGGGCCTTGGTGCCGATACCCGGATTTATAAGAATATCGACCTACACGACCATGAGGTTATACACATAAACTGGATAGAGCCAAGTAAAAATGATACTTTAGCTATATACGCTCAAAAGCTTATTTATCAATACAATATCAAGCCTGGCTCGGTAGTAATAGGCAATTCACTGGGAGGGATGCTCGCTGTAGAAATTGCGAAGATAGTGCCCATGGAAAAGGTGATCCTGATATCCAGTATCAAAACCAGCGGCGAGGCTCCGGGTTATTTTAGCTTTTTCAGAAATGTGCCGGTTCAAAAACTCATTTCGGGTAAATTGATGACTTCGATGGGCTCTATGATCAGACCGTTGTTCGGAAGGATGGCTAAGGCCGACGCCACGGTATTCATGGAGATGTTGAAAGGTACTTCACCGGTGTTTATCGAGTGGGCGATGAGTGCTATTTTAGCATGGAAAAATGATATTATCCCAGCAAACATTTACCACATTACCGGCGATAAAGATTTGATTTTTGATTACAAAAAAATAAAAGATGCCACCATTGTAAAAGGTGGTACGCACATTATGATTTTTGACAAAGCAACAGAAATAAACAAATTATTAGAACCAATCCTCCATCAGCAATGAAATTAAACGAGGATTATTATTTAGGAAATGATGTAGTTTCCATCAGTAAAAGCCTGCTTGGCAAGTACTTATTTACCTGTATTGATGGTGTAACAACCGGAGGTTATATTGTTGAAACAGAAGCTTATAATGGAATTATTGATAAGGCATCTCACTCGTATGGTAACCGGGTAACCCCTCGTACCAAAACCATGTTTATGCAAGGTGGTATAGCATACGTTTATCTGTGCTATGGCATTCATGAAATGTTTAATATAGTTACTTCTGTTGAAGGTACACCCCATGCTATACTTATCCGTGCAGTAAACCCTACGGATGGCATTGAGGCTATGCAGGTTAGGCGCAATATGCCCATGTTTAAGCCCACTATTACAGCGGGGCCGGGTTCGGTGGCTAAGGCATTAGGTATCTCCCGCAATATCAACGCGATAAGCTTGCAAAGCGATACCATTTGGATAGAGGACCGCGGTCTTAATTTAACAGATGAGCAAATTGCAATTGGCCCCCGGATTGGTGTAAGTTATGCCGGCGAAGATGCTTTTTTACCTTATCGGTTTTATGTAAAAGGCAATAAATACGTGAGTAAACCCAATAAATAACCCGGTTTAAAATGCCTTTTTTGTAATATTGGGCGATGAATTACCAGAATAGCTTAGCATTTGCAATTGAACAAGACGAACTTGATTCGCTGAAAAGGTTCAGAGATCGTTTTTTGATCCCGAAACATAAGGGAGAGGATGCCATTTATCTTTGTGGTAATTCTCTTGGCCTGCAGCCAAAATCTGCTGCTCAATATATCGCCGATCAAATGGCAAACTGGCAAAATCTCGCGGTTGAAGGATGGTTCCAGGGAAGTGATTCCTGGCTGGAGTATCACAAACCCCTTACCAGGTCGATAGCAAACATAGTAGGTGCCAGTGAGAATGAAGTTGCTGTTATGAATTCGCTTACAGTGAATCTTCATTTATTAATGATAAGTTTCTATAAACCAGATAGTAAAAGATTTAAAATCATTATGGAAGGCGGCGCTTTCCCGTCAGATCAGTACGCCATGGAAAGCCAGGTTAAGTTTCATGGCCTTGATCCGAAAGATGCCATCATCGAGATTTTTCCGCGTGAAGGCGAAGTAACATTACGTACCGAAGATATCTTAAATTGCATCAATGAGCACGGTGATGAATTAGCTTTAGTAATGTTTAGTGGAATAAACTATTACACCGGCCAGTTTTTCGATTTACCGGCAATAGCTAAAGCCGCACACGATGCAGGGGCCTATGCCGGTTTCGATTTGGCGCACGCTGCCGGTAATGTACCTTTGAAATTACACGAGTGGGGCGCCGATTTCGCCTGCTGGTGCTCTTACAAGTATATGAACTCGGGCCCTGGTGGAATCAGTGGAATATTCGTACACGAAAAACACTTTACAGATAAGGCAATGAACCGCCTTGCGGGCTGGTGGGGCTATCGCGCCGATAGACGTTTTTTAATGACTCCGGGGTTTGATCCTGCTGTTGGTGCCGAAGGCTGGCAGGTGAGCACAAGCCCGATAATTCTCCTGGCTTTATTTAAGGCCTCTATGGCGATTTTTGATACCGTAGGCGATATTGATATCCTTCGCAAAAAAAGCGTTGCGCTAACGGGTTATTTGGAGTTTTTGACCGGCGAGATTAATAAAGATCGGGGTGACAATGTTTTTAACATTATCACCCCGGCAAACGAAGCTGATCGCGGTTGCCAGTTATCGATAGTTTGCAGCCGGAACGCTAAAAAGATTTTCAATTACCTGGCCGAAAATGGTGTAATTGGCGATTGGCGCGAACCTGATGTGATTCGCTTAAGCCCTGTTCCATTATACAATTCTTTCCAGGACGTTTATCATACAGCAAAACACCTGGCAAATGCCATAGAAGCTGTAAAGTAAATTATCAATATGGTTTATTACAATCCCAAAGAGTGGTTCTCTTTTATTTTTAAACTCAATAAAGCCGACACCCTGCGCGAGCTTCTGCCGTTGATTATTGCCGTTAGTGCCTATGCGGGTGCAGTAATTTATTTACTGATAGACTTTTGGCATTTACCAGACAGCAGCCTGCTCAAAAAAGTAAGTTTTGTACACCAAACCGTAGGGTTTGTATTGTCGTTACTGCTGGCCTTCCGGATAAATTCGGCGTATGACCGTTGGTGGGAAGGCAGGAAAGTATGGGGTAGCTTAACCAATAGCAGCCGTAACCTGGCTATAAAACTAAAATTCCTGATTGGCGAAGAGGAATGGGCATTTTTCAACTACCTAATCCCGTTATATGCAAGAGTGTTACGAAATCACCTGCGGGATATTTATATACCAGAAGAACAGGCCTTTGTTGTTATCGATGCAGAAAAACATGTGCCCAACCAGGTGGCATCAGCTATTATCGGCCGTGTTTACGGGCTTAACAAACAAGGAATTATAAACCCGGAGCAATTGTTTAGTGTAACTGCCGAAATAACTTCATTTACAGATATTTGTGGTGCTTGTGAAAGGATCAGGAAAACCCCGATACCGTTTTCATATAACGTTTTCATCAAGAAGTTTATCTTTACTTACATCATGACGCTTCCATTTACATGGGCGTTTGAGATGAAATATCTTGCGATCCCAATTATTGGTTTTGTACTATTTGTTTTTGCCAGCATCGAGCTACTGGCCGAGGAAATTGAAGATCCGTTTGGATACGATGCCAACGATCTACCCCTGGATAATATATGCGAGAATATCCAGAAACACGTAGGGGAGATCCTGGGTTAAAATAATATGTTTAAGGTAGCCTACGACCCGATATACGCCCATCCGCTGCCCGAAGGGCATCGTTTCCCAATGCTGAAGTATGAACTTATTCCTGCGCAGTTATTACATGAAGGGCTTGTTAAGCCCGACGATATTTTCTCGCCCGGAGTGCTGGCCGAAGATATTGTACTTACAACCCACGATAAAGACTACTGGCGGCAACTTCGCGATTTAACGCTTCCATTAAAAGAGCAGCGGCGAATAGGTTTTCCTTTATCAGCACGGTTGGTGGAACGGGAATTACGAATCGCTAAAGGAACTATTGACGGTTGTCTGTCAGCATTAACTAACCGGATTGCATTTAACGTAGCTGGCGGTACACATCATGCCGGTACAAACTGGGGTGAAGGCTTTTGCATGTTGAATGATCAGGCTATTGCTGCTAATTATTTGTTACATAGTAATTTATCTAAATCTATCTTAATTATTGATTTAGATGTTCACCAGGGAAATGGCACGGCTCAAATATTTGAAAATGAACCGCGTATATTTACATTTTCGATGCATGGTGATAAAAACTTCCCGTTCAGAAAAGAAACTTCTGATCTTGATATTCCGTTAGCCGACGGAGTTGGAGATGAAGAGTACCTGGACATTTTATGTAAAACATTGCCAAAGTTAATCAGCCAACAAAAACCAGATTTTGTGTTTTACCTATCGGGCGTGGACGTTTTGAGTACCGATAAACTGGGTAAACTATCCCTTAGTAAAGAAGCCTGCAGAGAACGCGACAGATTTGTATTTGAGCAATGTATCAACAATAACGTGCCGGTACAGGTAAGCATGGGAGGGGGGTACTCACCACAAATCAGGGATATTGTAGATGCACATTGCAATACTTTTAAAGCAGCTATTGACTTGTATTTTTAATCTTTTGCAAATATCGGTACCGTTGTATCTCTATGACGTTTGCTAATCAGGTTGAACCTCCAGAAAAGCAGCACAGAGGCAATAGCCAAACCCAACACAAGGCCATACCAAACACCATAAACGCCCATTTTTAATTTGATGCCAAGCAAGTAACCAATTGGCAAACCACCCACCCAATAAGCCAGAAAGGTGATAAATGTTGGGATATTTACATCGCCCATTCCGCGCAATACACCCAAACCAACAACCTGCGTTCCATCAAAAAGTTGAAAAAAAGCAGCTATGATAAGCAGTTGTGAGGCGATAATGATAACGTCTTTGTCGGAGGTTATGATCCATGGTAAATAATTTCGACCAACAGCGAAAATAACTGCCGTTATTCCCATCAATATCAATACGATATGATAATTAGATATAGCTGCAAGTCGCAGGTTTTTGTGATCACTGACACCAAAATAGTTGCCCGATTTTATCGCGGCAGCGGCCGATACGCCTGTGGCCATCATATATGTAGCCGAGGCCAGGTTAAGCGCAACCAAATGTGCAGCTTGCTGGTTTACACCGATGGTACCTATTAAAATAGATGCGCCGCCAAATGCGCTAACCTCAAAAATATACTGCAGGGCAACCGGAGCACCAATTTTCAAGATTTGCAGTCCACGCAATCGGTCGATGTTTTTGATGGCAAAACTCTTTAAATAACCTTTAAATATGGGGGATTTGAATACATAAAAGGACATTACAACTGCCATAACACAACGATCAATCAGTGTGCTGTAACCAACTCCTTTTATCCCCATAGGATGAATACCGAACAGGCCTTTAACAAATATAATCCCAAGGCAGATATTGATCACATTGCCCCAAATAGATATTTTCATAGCCTGTTTGGTAAAGCCCAAACCCTCGGCAAACTGTTTAAAGGTGTTAAAAATAAGCAGCGGAATAATTGACAGACTTAACAGGAAGAGATAAGGCGTGGCCGCTTTTACAACTGATGGTGCCTGCCCGAGATGCCCAATTAACGGCAACGTACCGAAATATATAGCCGAAAACAAGGCAATGCCGGTCAGGAGGTTTAACATTAAACTATTTGAAAGCAATAAACCACATTCCTTGAAATCCTTGCGCGCATTATTTTGAGCGATGAGCGGGGTTAAGCCATACGATATGCCCATGCCCACAACAAGAGGTATCATAAACAGGCTGTTTACCAACGAAACTGCGGCCAATGATACTTTATTTGTAAAATGACCAATGATGATTGAGTCTGATATCTGAACCATAATATGGCCAAGCTGCGATATCATTACCGGAATAGCCAGCTTTAAACTCTCGCTATAAAATGGACGGTATTTATGGTATATGGCTTTCATTACTTATTTGCAGGGGTGCAAAAGTAGTGATTGAAGCCGACAAAGAACGAACTAACAAGCTGTATAATATTCCTCTTTTTCGGTTGTATTAATCCGGATGAGTCCAGAAAGTATCAGATCAACCAAAATACGTTGGGTGCGTCGTCGCCCCATTTTTAGTAGTTCACTGCACTCTTTTATTGTGATCCGGTTAGATTTTTCCAGGTGATTGAGAAGCGTTTTTTCATTCTCCGAATATTCTATTAATACTCCCTGCTCGCTTGATGACCTTTTAAGCACTTCCAGTACAATTTTACTGGCTAATACACTTTTATCTTTTACTCTTACATAAGCCCACCATTTTCCATCGTCGGCAAGAGCGTAGTGGGGTTTAAGGTCACTGGGTGGAGTATCTACTACCAATACCAGTTTGTCGTCAACATACACTTCTTCAAAAGTAGGCTCCAACGCTGGTCTGATAAACATGTGGGCAGCCCTGGTAATCATGTAGCGCTCTTCGTCCTCAGATTTTACCCCTTTAATACTTCCGTCATCGGCAACGCCAATTAATAGCTTACCACCTTTATTATTGGCGAATGACACCATTGTTCTGGCTATCTTTTCGCAGCTGGTAATTGTCTTTTTAAAATCGAGTTTAACTCCCTCGCCCTCAAAAATCAGTTTTTTAATATTCATTATGCGTCCCGCTTCCTTAAACTAATTACTGAGGCTTTATATATGGTGCAAATATTTCCATCCATCTTTCCGGCTTGCTTATTTTCGAAAAGCCAAACTGCTCGTATAGGCCATGAGCATCGGCTGTAGCCAACGACCAGCGACGCAATCCTTGCAAATCAGGATCGTTAACTATAGTTTGCATCAGCCATTTTGAGAGGTTCAATCTTCTGAACTCGGGTAAAATAAACACATCACACAGATATGCGAAAGTTGCTTTATCCGTAACCACCCTTGCAAAACCAGCGAAAGTACCTTTTTTATAGACGCCAAAGCACATGGAGTTTTCTATCGCTTTTTCAACCGTTGTTCGTGAAATGCCCTGGGCCCAGTAAGAATCATCGTTTAAATAGTTGTATATAACATCAATAGGCAATAAATGCTTATCTGTTGATATAATAAAACCATTGTCAGTAAAACGAGAATCATCAATAAAAGTAGTCATCGGTTAAAATTATAAATTCTGATCGATAAAATCCAGGTTACGTACATAAACCTCATTCATTAATGAAACACATATTTCACCGTCTTTATCATATATGTCAATAGGATGATGCCCCGTATATTTCCCAACTTTCTTCAATATATCCTCTGCTTCGGCGATTTCAGCATCGCCCAACATGACTTTAAAATGCAGATCGGTTGAAGCTGGTTTCAAATATTTTACAGTTGCTGATTTTGACCAAACCTTTAAACGGTATCCTTTTTTTGTAAACAATTGATAAAATAACAATGGGTAAAACGGATCGGCAGCGGCAAAAAGCGTCCCCCCAAAAATTGAATTGTTGTAATTATTGTTTAAAAAGCTTTTTTTGATTTTTACTTCAACTCCTTTATAACCCTCATAAAAACTTACCACCCAAATACGTTGCAAAAGGAGGGGAGGGTACAAACGCATTGCCCACTTTAGTACTCGTTCCGATACAACCATAGAAGTTAAATATCAGGATTTTTTATTCAAAAAACAACGTTAGCCGGTACTCCAATTGTAAACTTTATGATAAAAAACATTGTACTGTGCGAGTTTATTAAACGGATTTGATGTTTAACACAATATTCAAATTAACAGAAACAATTTATCAGCAAGCTGGTTAGTACTGTAATAATTTAACGGTAAACAATCTAAAACGCATAACTATGAAAAAGCAAATTTTAAGTTTCGTACTTGTCGCGGCAATGGCTGGTACTATTGTAACCGGCTGTAGCTCTGAAAAAAAAGCAGGCGGTTCTGATACAACTAAAATGGATTCTGCCTCGACAACAACACCACCACCAGCAGCAACTGATACTGCAAAAAAGGATACTGTGAAAAAAGATACCGCCAAAAAGATGTAATTTTCTATTGGCTAAAATGCAAAATGCCCGGGTTTAGAAACTACGGGCATTTTGCATTTTAGGTTTTTTTTTAATTTCCTCAATGAATCGCGACAATCGCTGCTATCAGACCAATTTTAATCTCAAGTACAACATTTGTTAATCAAATGTTGTTGATAATTTGGAATATGTTAAACAATCAGAATTGGGCAATCTGGATTATTTACAAACTATTACATAATTAACATTATGTTAAATTGAAATATCAAAAAGAAAGGCTTTTTAAGCCTTCCCTTCTTAGTTATTTAATTGCGTCTAATTGAGCTTTGATTTTTGTCGCGTTAGCATCATCTTTTACGCCCAGGTAATAAGTGCGTAAGTTTGTTAATGCATCAACAGATTTTGGATTCAAATCTGCAGCTTTTAGCAAATACGGTTTTGCTGCTTCAAATTGCGCTTTTGCTTTTGCAATAGCGGCATCGTATTCTTTTTGTTTGTTAGCTGGCAGTTTATTAGCGGCGTTGTAATCATCAATAGCCGGGTTGATTATAACGTAACCTAAATTTAAGTTAGCTTCAAAATAGTTTGGATCTATTTCTAACGCCTTTTTGTACATTTCCGCGGCTTTGTTATAATTCTCAACTTTGCTTGCCTGTAATTTAGCTTTTGTGGCAGCGTCTTTTGCTTTGGCTTGATCTCTGCCCAATGCCTCGGCTGTTTGCGAATATGTTAAACCAGCATAGTAATACAGCGTTTTGTTTTTAGGATCGGCAGCTAAAGCAGTTTGGATTTTTTCCAATACTTCTTTTTCTTTACCGGTTTGCAGGCTTATTTCTATTTCTCTCTTGCGTAACTCTGCGTTGTTGGGAAATTTTGCAACACCTTCTGTAACTGCCTTAAGTGCGTTTGCGGTATCTGCATTTAACAAATAAACAGACGACAGATCAAGATATACGCCTTGAACTTTTGAAAACTTAGTAGTCACCAGTTTTGTATAATTTGATATCGCCGCAGGATAGTTTTTTGAATTTGCCGCAGATAACCCGGTGTAATAAATTGCATTGGTATCTTCAGGTAATATGGTGCGGTAATAATCAAATGATTTATAAGCCAAGTCATATTTACCGCTTCCGTATTCGGCAACACCTTTTGTAAGTTGATATTGGGCTAAATTCAGGTTGCCGGTTTCTATCAATTGCTTATTCTCGCCTTTAGTATCCAGTTCCTTAGCTTTTTTCAACGCTTCTTCTGCAGCTGTAAATAACGGTAATGAGGTAGCAGCCACCGTATCCTGGTTAGCATAGGTTGAATAAATTGCACCTTTTAATGCGTAGGTAAGCGGCAACGTTGCTGTTTTTTCATTGGCAGCAGCCTTGTCAATTGATGTGCGGGCAGTAGTTAAACTTGCTTTGGCTAAAGGTGTGCCCCTTAAACCTTCATACTTTTCATATTCTGATTTGGCAGTGTTCAATTCGCCTTTTTGTGCAAACGTTGTTGCTGAAACTAAGCCCAAAAGGCCAGCCATCAAAAGTTTGATTTTCATGTTTTATTAATTAGTTAGCTGTTTTAATTTATTGTTTATCTTATCAAGTTGATCTTTGTTATTGGTTTTTGCATATGCAATTTGCAGTGCTTGCAAACCCTTTACGTTATTTGGCGATATTTCGTTGGCTTTTTCGAGCCATTGAATAGCCATACCGATATTTCTATCGCTCTCCCCCTCCTGCTTCGTTAAAGCGCTTTGCTTTAGATATAACAAACCCAAATTAAATGCCGGATCATAAGCCGATCCATTTAATTCAATAGTGTGTAAATAAAGCGATTCGGCCTGGTCATATTTGTTCAGATGGTCGTAGCAATTGGCTGCTACGAATGCAATATCGGCGTTATTTGAATTAATATCAAGTAGTTGGGCAATTAATGGCTCTAACGCTTTATAGTCCTTTAAATTGTTGTAGATGTTTGCCTCGTCAAGCAGTAAAAAACGATCGTTTGGCACAAGTTTCCTGCCTTTTTTTAGTATCTGCAGTGCTTTTGAAGTATCACCCAACGATTTATAAATACTCGACGCTGTTTCAATGTACTCGGTACGGGTGCTATCTACGGCTAACAGGTTACTGTAATACTTAGCCGCATCTACCAAATTCCCCATCTTGTTATTGGCATAGGCTATGTAATCATTGATTTGCTTAAAATTAGGGGCGTACTTTTTGGCATTTTCAAATGACTGCCGGCCGTTAGCGAAATCAGAATTATTTACAAATTCAAACCCCTTCCTGATGTAAACGTTGGTCAGGCACCGTTTTACATAATCCATTTCGGGCTGATAATTATATATCTTGCTTTTGGCCGAGAGCTTGTCGGTAAGATCTGATGTTTGTGCTAATAATGTGGCAGGCTGTCCCAGCGTATTTGCAGAATCAATAAATAAAATACTTGCGTTAATCAACGCCCGGTAGGTATTCTTAGCTAAATCTGCCGAATCTGATTTGGTAACTACCAGGCTATCTGCCGATTTTTTTGCCGCCCGCAGGTATTTCAGATCTTTACTTTGCTTGTAGAAAGCAAGGTTATTAACTACAACTTTCAGCGCTTCGGACTGAGCGAAGGCAAAAGTTGTAGTCATGAATGGTATTAAAACCGATAAAACAATTTTACGGCACTGCATATTTGTTATTCAGTTGGTGGTTCGTCAGTTTTTGATTCTTCGCTGCTTTCGGTCGCGTCGTTTTCCTCCGCTGTACCTGCTTCTGCATTTTCATCAAGTTCCTTCTCTTCATCCTCGTCGTGCTCAATTTTAGCAACCGAAGCTATCTCGTCGTTACCTTTGAGGGTTATCAAACGCACACCTTGCGTGGCCCTGCCCATTGTGCGCAGTTCACTCACGGCGATACGAATAATAATACCCGATTTGTTGATGATCATCAAATCTTCTTTATCAGTAACACCTTTTATGGCAACAAGGTTTCCGGTTTTTTCGGTAATATTTAAAGTTTTTACACCCTTACCGCCACGGTTGGTTACCCTATAGTCGTCAATATCGGTACGTTTACCATAGCCTTTTTCAGATACCACCAATACGGTTGTCTCGCTGTCGTTGATGCTGATCATACCAACAACCTCATCTGTTTCATCATCCAAAGTAATACCACGCACACCTGTTGCGGTACGGCCCATTGGTCTAACTGTCGACTCGTTAAAGCGGATAGCCCTGCCCGATTTAAGCGCCATAACAATTTCGCTGCTGCCTGTAGTTAAGGTTGCTTCTAATAATGAGTCGCCCTCATTAATGTTGATAGCATTGATACCGTTTGCGCGCGGACGAGAGTACGCTTCCAAAGAAGTTTTCTTAATGGTACCTTTTTTGGTACACATAATAATAAAGTTGTTCTCCAGGTATTCTTTATCCTTAAGGCTGATAAGCTTGATGTATGCCTTAATATTCTCCTCTTTAGGGATATTGATGATATTCTGGATAGCACGTCCTTTTGAGGTGCGTGTTCCTTCGGGAATTTCAAATACACGTAACCAATAACATTGGCCCGATTCGGTAAAGAATAGCATGTAGTTATGGTTGGATGCAACCAATAAATGCTCAATAAAATCGGCATCGCGGCTATTGCTGCCGATAGAGCCCTTACCGCCCCTGCCCTGCCGACGATATTCGGTTAAAGGCGTACGCTTAATATAACCTTCGCGCGATATAGTGATAACCACATCTTCATCCTCAATAAAGTCTTCTGTCTGCATTTCGGCAGAAGAGTGAACCATTTCGGTACGGCGTTCATCACCGTATTTTTCTTTGATCTCTAACAGCTCATCTTTAATAATCTGCATTCTTAAACCTTCATCGGCCAGGATAGATTTCAAGTGCTCAATCAGTTTCATTAAGGCTGCGTATTCGTCCTTGATCTTATCACGCTCAAGTCCGGTTAACCGGCGAAGCGTCATATCCAATATAGCGCGTGCCTGGATATCACTTAATCCAAACTGGGCCATCAAACCTTCCCTTGCTTCGTCAGGAGTTTGTGATGCGCGTATCAGGCGGATAACTTCATCCAAATGATCTAAGGCTATCAATAAGCCTTCTAAAATATGGGCGCGTTTTTCGGCTTCTGCAAGTTCAAATTTGGTACGGCGAATAACAACCTCATGCCTGTGCTCCACAAAGTGGTGTATCAGGTCTTTCAGGTTCAGCATCATCGGGCGGCCGTTAACCAGCGCGATGTTGTTTACACTAAATGATGTTTGTAAAGCAGTATATTTGAACAGGTTATTTAGTACGATAGCTGCATTAGCTTCGCGTTTTATCTCATAAACTATGCGGATACCTTCCCTGCTCGATTCATCGCGGATAGCAGAAATACCCTCCAGCTTTTTATCGTTCACCAGTTCGGCAGTACGCTCAATCATCAGCGCTTTGTTTACCTGGTAAGGTACTTCGGTAACAATAATACGCTCCCTGTCGTTTCCGTGAGTTTCGATCTCGGCCCGCGACCGGATAACAATCCTGCCCCTGCCTGTCTCTAACGCCTCACGCGGGCCTTCAAAACCGTAAATAATACCACCTGTAGGGAAATCGGGGCCTTTTACATATTTCATCAGCTCGGTAACCTCTATCTGGCGGTTATCAATTAACGCGATAGTAGCGTCAATAACCTCTGATAAATTGTGGGGCGCCATATTGGTGGCCATACCCACCGCAATACCCGAAGCGCCGTTAACCAAAAGGTTAGGGAATTTTGCAGGTAAAACGGTTGGCTCCTGTAACGAGTCGTCGAAGTTTAACTGAAAATCGATGGTATCTTTGTTGATGTCGGCCAGCATCTCTTCGGCAAGCTTTTGTAAGCGGGCCTCGGTATAACGCATTGCCGCAGGCTCATCTCCATCTATCGAACCATAGTTACCCTGTCCCTCAACAAGCAGGTAGCGTAAACTCCACTCCTGGGCCATACGCACCATGGTATCGTAAACAGATTTGTCACCATGGGGGTGATATTTACCCATTACCTCGCCCACAATACGGGCCGATTTTTTGTAGGGCTTATTGTTATTTAAACCCAAATCAAGCATGCCAAATAAAACACGCCTGTGTACCGGTTTCAATCCATCGCGGACATCGGGCAGCGCCCTGGAAACAATCACCGACATTGAATAATCAATGTACGCAGATCGCATTTCCTCATCAATATTTATCGAAATTATTCTGTCTTCTTTGCTTGAATTATCGTCAGCCATTTTTATTTATTTGTAGAACCTTCTCTCTGTTTTTCGTGTTAAAAATTGATTTTTAAACGACCTGCGAAGTTAAGAAAATAGTTGACTAATGTGCCAATTTTGGCAACAATATGCATGCATAATTTATACACACCAACTAATTTATTAACGTTGCAGGTTTGGTTTATTTGATTTTTACCCAGTGATCTTCAACCTTATTACCGTTGGGTAAAACGGTGAATAATTTAAGTGTATCATTACTAATTGTATAGGTATATTTCACTATCTTATTAAGTAATTGTGAGGATTGCAGGCTGTAGGTTTGTGTTTCCAAACAGGTATCGGCCAGCAATTGGTAGTCTCCTTTTTCATAAACCACATCCTTCTCGCCTTTTTCTTTTAAAACGGCTTTATAGTGTAATTTATCATAAGTACGCTGTAAAGTATAGGCCGTTGAAGCGCTATCCGTTTTGCCGTTAACCACGCCTCCCCTATATTCCCATACGCCTTTAAGCGGATAATCCATCGCGGCAAATGAGCATAAAAAGCAAATTGTTAAAATTGGCAGCACAAGCTTTTTCATAGGTAATGATATTAAGCCCAGTTAATCCCTTTTTTTAGTAAAGATAGTGTTTTTTCTTCCTCGCTGCCCGGCGTTGCCTGGTAGTTATACACCCATTTGGCGGTTGGCGGCAGGCTCATCAATATCGATTCGATACGCCCATTGGTTTCCAGCCCAAATTTGGTGCCGGCATCATAAACCAGGTTAAACTCGGTATAGCGGCTGCGGCGCTGGTATTGCCACAATTGCTCATCTTCGGTAAATGATTTATTGCGGTTACGGTTTACCAGCTCGGTATAAGTTGGGATAAAAGAACGGCCTAACGCTTTCGAAAAATCAAAAATATTTTCCCATGATAATTCATCATTGGCGGTAAGCCTGTCATAAAAAACGCCGCCTATGCCCCGGGTTTCTTGCCGGTGTTTGATAAAAAAATAATCATCGGCCCAAAGTTTAAACCGGTGGTAAAAATCATGATAATAGCTATCGCAAACGTTTTTTAAACTGGTATGGAAAAACTTAGCATCCCCATCAATAACATAGTGCGGTGTAAGGTCGATGCCGCCGCCAAACCACCGGACAGGTGGCTTATCGCCCGACATAGATGATGGCATCTCAAAATACCGGATGTTCATGTGGATGATGGGCACCATTGGATGATTTGGATGAATCACGATAGACACACCCGTCGCAAAAAAATCATCAGAGTCTACCTGCAAAGCCCTTTTCATGGTATCGGGCAGATGGCCATGCACGGCCGAAAAATTTACGCCCCCCTTTTCAAAAATATTGCCATTTTGAATAATGCGCGTACGGCCGCCGCCGCCGCCTTCCCGCTCCCATTTTTCTTCTTCAAATTTAGCCTGTCCATCTGTCAGTTCAAGCGCCGCACATATCTCGTCCTGTATCTGTTGGTAGTCTGCAGCTATTTGTTCTTTGCTAATCATTAATGCAAATGTAATTTTTTTGGTTGATTAAGTTGGATTGAGTTGAATGGGTTGGATTAAGTTGATTAGGTTGGATTGAGTTGACTACCGCTTTGGGCTTAAAAAACTGAACTGATTCAAAGGAGTAAATTAATAGACTTTGCGTAAAATTAATTTAAAAAATCATTTGCCCTAATCCAACTTAATCAACCCAATCAAACTCAATCAACTTATTCCAACCATTAACCAACCTAACTTATCTCCACATAATCCAAATCCTTACCAAAGGTTTCTTTTAACTGGCTTAATGAGAGTAAGGCAATTAGAGTAAGTATGCCCATCATGATATAGCCGCTGGTTATCATGCCGTAATGTACTTTAAAAGCATTGAAAGCAAGGGTGATAGGTATAAGCGCGCCCCTTACAAAGTTCGGGACCGTAGTAGTAACTGTTGAGCGGATGTTGGTGCCAAATTGTTCGGCTGCTATTGTCACAAAAGTTGCCCAATAACCAACAGAGCATCCCATAAAGAAACAAATCCAGACGAATTGCTGGGATGATAAGCCAAATGCCCTTAAATAATATACCACGCATCCCACAGAAACCAGCAGGAATACAGCCATAGTAAGTTTTCTTGATTTTGTTACCTGGGCAAGTAAGCCGGCAAAAATATCTCCGACTGAAATACCTATGTAAGTATACAATACACCAGTGCCGGCACTTAGGGTATCTTTGGCATGCAATGCAACACCAAACTCGGGGCTAAAGGTTACCAATATTCCAACTACATACCAGAGCGGCGCCCCTATTAAAATGCAAAAAAGATATTTTTTAAACCTGTCCCAACTGGTAAAAAGGATTAACATATTCCCTTTAGACACCTCGCTTCGCTCCACGTTTTTAAACATGCCCGATTCAAAAGTGCCTATCCGTAGCAACAACAACAGGATACCCAAACCGCCGCCTACAAAATAAGCCCGTTGCCATCCGTATTTAGCTACGTTTACGGCAGCCACCGCGCCGAAGAGTCCAATAACAGCCACTATCATGGTTCCATAACCACGCTTTTCTTTACTTAGTGTCTCGGATACCAGGGTAATACCGGCACCAAGTTCGCCGGCAAGGCCAATACCTGCAATAAAACGGATAACTGCGTACGTATTTACATCGGTTACCAAACCATTGGCAAAATTGGCAATGGAGTACAGTAAAATTGAACCAAACAAAACTTTGATGCGACCTAATTTATCGCCGATTATTCCCCATAAAATCCCACCCAGCAAAAGGCCAAACATTTGAACATTTATAATGAATTGCCCTTTAGCCAAAAGTTCGGCCGCGGGCACACCAATATCCTTAAGACTTTGTACCCTTACTATGGAGAAAATTAAAAGATCATAGATATCAACAAAATAGCCAAGCGAAGCTACGAGTACAAGGAAAATCATGTTCCTGGTTGCCCTGGCGGCGGTAGAGTCAGTCATAGTTGTATATAATTGGGTAGCTAAAGTAGCAGAATTATGTATATAATTTAAAAAAAACAGCACAAAAAAACCCCTGTGTATGCAGAGGTCTCTTATTAAGAACTTTGGTTAACTATGCTTTTTTAACATTTACTGCCTGTAATCCTTTTCTGCCTTCTTCCACTTCGTAGGTAACGCTATCATTATCTTTAATTGCATTTACGCCGCCTTGCACATCCTTAAAGTGTACAAAAAGATCTTTACCGTCTTCGGTAACAATAAAGCCATAACCTTTTTGTGTGTTAAACCATTTTACTTTTCCAGTTTTCATAATTATAATTATCGTATTAAAAATTGTTGTGAGATTAAAAACTAAAGCCAAACTGAAAATAAAATGGTTTTAATGTTCAGACGGAATAGATAACCCTATCTTTTTCAAATATATAAAATAATTAATAAACCAAATAAAATTATTTATTTGGTTGCGGAGTAGTGCGTAAGTAGGGTTTTATGAGTGTGAAACCCTTTGGAAATTTGGCCGGGATGTCTTCTGTCTTGGTAGCGGGTACCACAACAACATCTTCTCCGTCCTTCCAATCGGCCGGGGTAGCTACGCCGTAATTGGCCGTTAACTGCAACGAATCAATAACCCTTAAAATTTCCTGGAAGTTACGCCCGGTTGATGCAGGATAGGTAATAATTAACTTAACAGCTTTATCCGGCCCGATAATAAACAATGAGCGCACCGTTGCATTTACTGATGCATTTGGATGGATCATATCGTAAGCTTCAGAAATTTTACGGTCTTCATCAGCAATAATCGGGAAGTTTACCTCCACGCCTTGCGTTTCGTTAATATCATTTATCCATCCGGTATGTGATTCAACCGAATCAACACTAAGAGCCAAAACCTTAACATTGCGCTTAGCAAATTCATCTTTTAACGCGGCCGTTTTACCAAGTTCGGTAGTGCATACCGGTGTGTAATCTCCTGGGTGCGAGAATAATACTGCCCAGCTATCGCCAAGATATTCGTAAAAGTCTATTTCTCCTGCCGAGGTTTTTGCTTGAAAATTTGGGGCTTTGTCGCCTAATCGTAAACTCATGACTATTGTTTTTTGTAGATTTAAAGTCTACTAAGTTAATATGCATTAATTGACAAATCCAAATTAATCAGAAATTATACCGCTTTTTACGCCAACATTACACAAGGTATGTTGTTGAACAATTGAACCACGCTAAAAACTAACATTAATGGCACGACATACCTACGATACCGGGATAATTGGAAACTGCGCTTTTTTGGCGCACATACACAAAAACACAAATATTGAGTGGCTTTGCTGGCCCCGATTTGACAGCACGTTTATTTTTGGTGGTTTACTGGACAAGAAAAAGGGCGGCGAGTTTTCAATTTTACCTGAAGGTGAATACACGTCGCATCAATATTATCTTGAAAACACCAATGTGTTGATTACCGAAATAAGCCCGGCCACCGGCGGTATGTACCGGGTAACCGACTTTGCCCCTCGTTTTTATCAGCATCAGCGTTATTATAAACCATTAATGTTGTTCCGAAAAATTGAAGCCATCGAAGGATCGCCAAGGGTTAAAGTAAAATGTGAGCCTGTATCTGAATACGGTGCTGTAAAACTTAGGGTAAACCGGGGTAGTAATCACATTCAATACCTTGGCGGCGAAGAAAACATCAGGCTAACCACCAATATACCTATCAGCTATGTTTTTGATGAGCAGCCATTTGTGCTCAACGAAATCAAATACCTGGCCCTTACCTATGGCGAACCACTGGAAGCGCCGCTGATTACAACTGCCGAACGTTTTTTATCCGAAACTATCCAGTACTGGCGCACCTGGATTAAACACTCCTCTATCGCCACCTATTTTCAACCCTACGTCATCCGGTCGGGACTGGCTTTGAAAATACACCAGTTTGAGGACACAGGAGCCATTATTGCGGCCAGCACTACCAGTTTACCGGAATCACCGGGAAGTGGCCGTAATTGGGATTACAGGTACTGCTGGCTGCGTGATACTTACTATGTGATAACCGCCCTTAACCACATTGGACACTTTGAGGAAATGGAGCGGTATTTTAGCTATGTTACCGATATATCTTTCTCGACAGATGAGCGGTATCAGCCCTTATATAGCATTACCGGTAAAAAAGACCTGGTAGAAAATGTTTTAACCGATTTGGAAGGCTACCTGGGCAATCAGCCCGTACGCGTTGGCAACCAGGCGTCCGAACATATTCAGAATGATATCTATGGACAGGTAATGATCTCTATGTTACCGCTTTATACCGATCATCGCTTTGTATTCTCCGAAAGAAAAGACTCGGTGCGATGGATTGAATTTTTGCTGAAGAAAATTGAATTTACAATTGACGAGAAAGATGCAGGGATTTGGGAGTTCAGGAACATGGCCAATATCCACTGTTACAGCAACCTGTTTCAATGGGCGGGAGCATCAGCTGCCGAAAAAATGGCGCGCACGATAGATAATCAGGAACTAATTGATAAGGCTGTATCTTTAAAAGACCGCGCAGCTGCACATATTGAAAGCTGCTATGACCCCATTAGGAAGGTATATACCAATTCGGCAGGCAGTTCAAACTTGGATGCCAGTACCTTGCAGCTTATCATGATGAATTACCTCGACCCCACATCGCAGCGGGCAAAAGATCATTTAATCGCACTTGAAAATGAGCTAAAAGCATCTAATGGTTTATTTTACAGATATTTATATAAAGATGATTTTGGCAAACCTAAAACCACTTTCCTTATCTGTGCATTCTGGTACGTTGAAGCACTGGCCAGCGTTGGCCGCATTGATGATGCCCAGCGCGAGTTTGGCAACCTGCTCAAGTACTCCAATCACCTATTGCTTTTCAGCGAGGATGTGGATGAAAACGATGGCAGCCAGTGGGGGAATTTCCCTCAGGCCTACAGCCATGTGGGATTAATGAACGCGGCTTACAGGATTGCTATTAAGTTGGATAGGCCTATTTTCCTCTAAAAAGACGATTTTTCGTTTTATTTTTTGTTGGCGTTAGTTAATGGGTGCAATTTCCCTGTCATCCTGAGGTACGAAGGATCTATCAACTGTGCACGACCTATAAAAGTTCGCGAATAGATGCTTCGTACCTCAGCATGACAGTCTTCTATTTTTGAGTGTCATACTTTCAAATCTGCACGTCTGCATCAATCCTGCAAAATCCGTGAATCTTGTCCTACATGTTGTTTGGTAAAGCTGGTGAGTAGTTTTCGTACTTCCTGCGGGTTGCGCAGGTAAAATTTAGCAGCCGATATATTACTACCCACTTTAATGGTAATGGCACTTTCGGGCAGGGCTTTAAAAATATCTTCATCAGTATAATCATCGCCAAAGGCTATTACAAAGTCGTACTCTTTACCCTCTGTCAGGGTTAAAGCTGCTTTGCCTTTATTGATATCCATATTCTTCACTTCCAGCACCTTATCCCCTGCCAATAGCTGTAAACCTTTATCGCTGGCCAGGTATTTAAGGTTATTCATCAACTCCCCTGCCCTGAGCTCGCCAAGGCCGGCCTGTGCCTTGCGGTAATGCCATACCAACGAGTATGTTTTCTCTTCGATGAACGATCCTGGCGTGCGGTCAACGTAGGTTTCCAATAGTGGGTATATATCGTGTTTCCATTGGTCAGACAGGCCGGCAATTCTGTGCCATGTAGTACCCGGTTGTTTAAACCAGGAGCCATGCTCGGCTATCAGGTACATATCCGTGTGCTGAAACCACTCGTCAAGGTTTTCATGCTTTCGCCCACTGATGAGCACAACCTGGTTGGCGGGGTCCTCTGTTAGCTTTTGAATGATGCTGTAAAGCTCCTTATCGGGGCTGGCCTGCTCAATAGCCGATCTGAAACCGACCAGTGTACCATCGTAATCTAAAAAAATGATGCGCTTTTTGGTTTTACTGTACCGGTTAATGATAGATTGCTCTGTAGTGTTGCTCACATGCCTGGTTTGCAAGGAGCGCTGCATCAATTTCACCTCCTTAAGCCTGTCCATAAAAATTTTAACCCAATGCCTGATATTAAATTTAGCCACCAGCTGGCGCATGGGGATCATGCGTTTTTTTTGCTCATCAAGGGGCATGTTAATTGCCTGCAGTATGGCCCTGCATACCTCACCGGTATTGTTGGGGTTTACAATTATAGCGTCTATCAACTCTTTAGATGCGCCTGCCATCTCGCTCATAATCAGTACGCCATCGTTATTTACGCGGCTGGCTACATATTCTTTACTCACCAAATTCATCCCATCGCGCATCGGGGTAACAAGGCAAACATCCGCGGTAGTATATAAGGCCGAAAGCGTTTCGAGGGGAAACGATCTGTAATAATAATGGATAGGGCTCCAATCCATAGTACGGTAAATGGAATTGATATTCCCCACCTTCTTATCAATTTCGTCGCGCAGGTGTGCGTACTGCGGCACCGTGTCGCGCGATGGTACCACTATCATGTAAAGGGCTATATTTTCAATACACTCGGGGCACAATTGCAACAATAATTCAAATGCCGCAAGCCGTTGTAATATACCTTTGCTGTAATCAAGCCTATCAACAGACAGTATGAGTTTACCATCCCTGAAGTTATTCTTGATCAGTTCTACCTGGTGTTTTACGTCGTCCTGCAGCGGTAACGATGCATATTTTTGTTCGTCAATCCCCATGGGAAACGATTCGACTACGATGGACCGTTCGCCGGTCGCGATGATATTTGCCGAAGATGTTACCGGCAAAATACGGGTTGTAGCACCTAAAAAATGCCTTACATCATCAAAGGTATGCAAGCCAATCAGGTCGGCCCCAAGCATTCCTTCCAATAATTCCGATCTCCAGGGAATCAATCTAAACATTTCATGCGACGGGAAAGGTATATGCAGGAAAAATCCGATAGAAACATCAGGGATTTCGTGCCTGACCAGGGCCGGCAGTAACAGCAATTGGTAGTCATGTATCCAGATAACATCGCCCGGTTCGGCAATAGTGAGTATCACATCCCTGAATTTTTTATTTACCGCCTGGTAAAAATCCCAGTTTGATTGCTTATAGGTAGCATAGGTAGATGCGTAGTAGTGAAAAACAGGCCATAAAACCTCGTTCGAGAAGCCTTCATAATATTGATTAATCTCCTCCTGGTCGAGAAAAACAGGTACCAGGCTCAATTCTTTCAACTGTTTTGTTACCGTATCTTTATCCTGCTGTTCTGTAATTTCAACACCAGGCCATCCTATCCATACGTTATCACCCTGCTTGTAAATTGAACCTAAGCCGGTTGCTAAACCTCCCTCGCTTGACGACAAATTGTAGTCGTTATCAGTCTTTGAGATTTTCACAGGTAACCGGTTAGAAACAATAATAGTCTTTGGCATATAATTATAAATATTTTAACTAATACTTTATAAAGGTTTAAACAGCCAAGTTGTTTGATAAAATGTAATTATTGCAATTATGATAAAATAAAAAAGCCACCCCAATAATTGGGATGGCTTGTATAAGGGTATTTTTTTGGAAAATTATTTCACTTGTTGAAAAAACTCAAGGTTTGCTTGTTGAGTTATCCTTACAAGTACTTCGTGTTTATCGTTTTTCAGATCAACAAAGTATGAAGTAGCATCAATGTTTGAATTGATGTCGGTATTAGCCTGGTAAACAATTACTTCGTTAATGTCGTAACCAGCGTAATCTTTGCTGATTTGTTTCATTGTTTTAGCTGGGATGGCTTTAGCGTCAACGCGTTGAGTTAGGCCAAGGTATTCGCCGTTAAGGTTGTAAAAAGCAGTTTTCTTTACGCCATCAACAGTAAATGTTGCTTTCTGGGTATTTTTAGTTACTGTCCAGTTTACATCTTTTGCATCAGCAAAATCAACGGTAAAACCATGTAACGCTACGTATGATACATTGGTACCTCCATCATTCTTTTTACCGCCATCGGCAGCAAATACATTAACACTTAATAAAGCGGCAATTGCGGTTGTTAAAAATATCTTTTTCATGTTGTTTTAAATCTTAAATCCACAACAAAAATAGACTAATATTATAAATTTGGCAACTAAAATTTAATTTTTATGAATATTTGATAATTATAGTGGATTTAAAGTATAAAATTTAATTTTTGGCAATACACTTAGTGTATATTTTACAATATCTTAAAGAATTGAAAGGCTTGTAAATCGGTTTAGCTAATGCTAAATGCTTTAAACAAGGAACTATTCGCTTCAAATTTGCCATCCTGCATTAAATTCCAAGGGGCAACTCCTGCCTTTAGCCCGGGTAGAAAATTTTAAAATGTTGAAGGGAAAATGACATTGTAAAATTGCTGTCATACTGAGTGTTAAAACTTCGTGAAATTCTGAAGGGAATGACGTATATCGCATGTCGGCGAGTCGACTCACCCCGACGAGGCTACGCCCGTCTGCCCCTCTCTCCGACTGCGTCGCATAGAGGGGTTCAAGGTCGAATGTTTATTTGAACTGAAACACACCCTGAATGCGCTTTAATTTATTTAATGACTCCCCGCTAAATCGATTCAAGCAATAAAGCCACCCTGGATACCAGGGTGGCTTGTAAATAGTTGTGATGTTTTTAAAGAATTACCTTACTTGTTGAAAAAACTCAAGGTTTGCTTGTTGGGTTATTCTTACAAGCACTTCGTGTTTGTTGTTTTTAAGATCAACAAAGTATGAAGTAGCATCAATATTTGAATTTACTTCGGTGTTAGCCTGGTAAACAATTACTTCGCCTACTTCGTAACCAGCGTAATCTTTGTTAATTTGTTTCATTGTTTTAGCAGGGATAGCTTTAACGTCAACGCGTTGAGTTAGGCCAAGGTATTCGCCGTTAAGGTTGTAAAAAGCTGTTTTCCTAACGCCATCAACAGTGAACGATGCTTTTTGGCAATTTTTAGTTACTGTCCAGTTTACATCTGTTGCATCAGCAAAGTCAACAGTAAAACCATGTAATGCTACGTATGATACGTTTGCACCTCCGTCAGCTTTTTTACCGCCATCGGCAGCGAATACATTAACGCTTAATAAAGCGGCTATTGCAGTGGTAATAAATATCTTTTTCATGTTATGTTAAATTTTAAATCCACAACAAAAATAGGCTAATGTTGTAATTTTGGCAAATAAAATTTAATTTTTATGAATATTTGATAATAACAGTCAAATTGACGTATAAAATTTAATTTTTCGCAATTTACTTAGTGTATAAATTACAATATCTTCAGCACAAAAACAGATTAATATCGATTTAGCAAACTGCTAAACCGATAAGTTTATGTTTAATTTACACGGAGTTAACCATTGTCCGCAAATCCGGGATATAAAGTCATGCCGCCATCCATAAATATGGTTGTACCGGTTATATAGTCGGCTTGGTCTGATGCCAGCCATGCTGCCAGCTGCCCAATATCGGCAGGTTTGCCTATCCGGTTATAAGGTATCAGGGTTAATAATTTATCAAGCGCTTCGGGTGTATCCCAGGCCGATTTGTTGATAGGAGTTTGAATAGCGCCCGGGCCAATGCCTACAACCCTGATTTTATGCGGCGCAAGTTCCTGGGCTATACTTTTCATAAACATACTGATGCCACCTTTACTGGCGGCATAGTTAACATGACCTGCCCACGGAATTACTTCATGTACGCTGCTCATACAAATGATTTTGCCGGCCGCCATGCTCCTATCTTCAACTACTCCCCTGCGGATAAATTCCTTAGCGGCCTCGCGAGAGCATAAAAACTGGCCGGTAAGGTTGATGCTGATTACCGTGTTCCAATCTGCCAGGCTCATGTCTATAAATTTAGAATCTTTTTGCAGGCCGGCATTGTTAACCAATATATCAATGGTGCCGTAACGGGCAAACATTTGAGCAAACATGGCTTTTACATCGTCTTCGTGGCTTACGTCGGCCTGCACAGCGAAGGCCTCGCCGCCAGAGGCGGTGATTTGGGCTACAACATCATCGGCAGCCGCCTGGTTGTGCGCGTAATTGATTACTACTTTGGCACCCGCTGCGGCCAGCGCCAGGGCAACGCCTTTACCTATGCCACTATCGGCGCCTGTTACCAGGGCCGACTGGTCTTTTAACGATGGAATTTGATTCATGCTAACAGTTTTGATTGTTCAATATAACCAATAAAATTGCGGGAATAATGTTTTAGCACGATTTAAGGATTTTTTTCCGGTATCATCGGAACAATGTTCTGATGGATTATCCCAACACTTCGGCGGCTTCCACTTCTTCTTTGATGCGGGCAACCATCATGACAATAAGTGCGCCGAAGCCCGATACTATCCCAAATGCCCAGCGTAAACCGGCGGCCTGGGCTACAAAGCCAACAAACGGCGGGATAATTAAAAAGCCAAGGTAGCTAACGGTAGATATTGCCGCCAGTGCCTGCCCGCTTTTTAATGTTTTGGACCTGCCTGCCATACTGAATACCAGTGGCACTACACATGAGATACCTAAACCAACCATGGCATAGCCAATAAAAGCGGTATATATATAAGGTAAAAGCACGGCCATTAAAAAACCAAGTAAAATAAATATGCCGCTAAAGTTCAACACTTTTTTAATACTGGTGGCGGCTACTATCCTATCGCCGGTAAAGCGCCCAAGTGTCATAAAAAACATATAAACTACAAAAGCAGCTGTTGAGGTAGCTTTAGGTGCATGCAGCGCTTTTTGAAAGTAAATGCTGCTCCAGTCATACATGGTGTTTTCGCAGGCCATACAGGCAAAAGCAATGAGCGCGAATTTAAGGAGGTCTTTGTCTGGAAACGAGAAAACAGTAGTGCTGCTTTGTCCGTATGCGGCTTGCTCCAGCGTACTGGGATAAAACCAGAGTGTAAGTATAAACAGTACAACACTCACGCCAATAAGGTGATAGGTTGGCGCAACATTAAAGTACACCATAATATAGCCTACCGCTGCCCCGGCAAAACCTGCCAGGCTCCAGATGCCATGAAAAGTAACCATAATGGGTTTATCATACATGGCCTGCACCCCTACCGCCTGCGCGTTCACGGTTATGGCAATTATGTTACGCATAGAGCCTATAAAAAACAATACCAGGATAAGCTGCCACATATAGGCGGTAAAACCAGGCAGACATAGCAGCAGAGTAAATGCAGTTATCCCGAAAAACATAATGCTGCGGCTGCTAAAATAACTGAGCATTTTGGAGGTGACAGGCATGGTAAGCATCAGGCCTATTGGCAGGGAAAGTAACACCACCCCTAATTCAGCATCGTTTAAATGTAACTGCTGTTGCAATGATGGGATGCGCGATGCCCAGGATGAGTACCCAAACCCCGAAATAAAGAAAAAAATACTGATGCCGGTACGTAGTTTAGCCCTGTTAGCAACACTGGTGTTATCCATTTGCCAAAAGTAAAAATAAATTATTTGCCTGCCAGCTGTTTACGTATCCGGCTCAAAGTTTCCGGCGAAATACCCAGGTACGAGGCGATCATGTTTTGCGGAAAACGCTGTAAAAATGCCGGGTAGGTTTCCATAAGATGGGTATACCTGTCTTCGGCAGTGTTGCTGATTGCTGAATGGATGCGCTGCTGATGCGTAATATAACTGCGTTGGTTCATCTTATCAACCATAAAATTGATAGCAGGCACCGATATTTTGAGTGCATTGATGCCGGGTTTGGTTACCTGTAGCAATTCTGAATCTTCAACCGCTTCAATGTGGTAGCTGCTTGGCGTTCCGGAAATAAAAGCTTCATAATCGGCCATCCACCACCGTTCAATGCCAAATCTTACAATGTGTTCGTTACCCTTATCATCCACGGTAAACTGCCGCAATGCCCCTTTATTGATAAATGACAGATATTTGCACGGATCGCCCTCCTGTAAAAGGTATTGCCTTTTGCGAAGCTTTTTAGGCTTAAAAGCATCCGCAATCAGCCTTATTTCATGTTCGGTAAGCGTAAGGCCCGAGTAATCGGCAACGTATTGTAAAAAGATATCGTACATCCTGATGTTTAGAACTTCAAAAATAGAGATATAATTAATTCGCACCGCGGTTAATTATCCGCCAATTGCAATTTTGAGGCATTTGTTTGTGTTGGCGGCTTTTATGACCTATTTTTGGTAGACAATCTTTTTTAGCCGGCCATACCGGCAGGCATCATCTTAAAAACAGCATGGAATCAAGGACAATTACCTCTGAACCAACCTATAAAGCAGCCCGGAAAATTGCCCCGGCAATTGAACGGCATTTTAAACATTTCCATTCATTAGCGGCAGATAACCCTGCCGAGCTTGGCCTTACGCCTGATATACAAACTATCGAAACCCTTATAGATTTAGCTTTCTGGGCAAGCTTGCGCCGCGAAGAAGGTTATTCGCCCAAGTTTACGCTTGCTTTTTTACCACCCGAAAGCGCCGGCCAACCTTTGTTATTTGGCCATAAAATAAAGCTGGCCCCCAACATACTTACCAAATTTGCTTCGGCCGTACAGCAGCCTGGTATACACCTTGGCGTTTGTTTAGAGGATGGTGAACTATATGTTTGGGGAACAACCCTTGCCATACCTGCTTATTGTTTTGTTTTGGAAGTAATTGAACCAGGGCTGCTGGTAATTAAACATCGCCGTGTTGATGGTTTTGGCAAGTTTGTAAATATTGCCATTTTAAAAGGCGACGAAATAAAGGTAGTTGACGAAAACGGGTCGACCCTATCTGACTGCCCCAATATACTTACCTCGATGCTTGATTTTACCCTGCCATCGTCATGGAACGATCCGGTGAATGTGCTGGTGCAACTGGCAGCATCTATGCAGGCTCATAAACGGGGCGGTATTTTGCTGGTGGTTCCATCGGGCAGCGATGACTGGCTGGAGTCGATCATCCAGCCTATCTCCTACCCTGTTTCGCCCGCATTTTCTGGCCTTACCGACCTGATGATACACCAGGGAATTGAAAAGTACCATACGCCCTGGCAAGAAAAATTGCGCCGCGCTGTTGACACCATCGGCGGGTTAACATCTATAGATGGTGCTACTGTAATTAACGATAAACATGAACTGCTGGCCTTTGGGGCCAAAATAGGCCGTTCATCAAAAAGCACCCGTGTTGAAGAAATTGTTGTGACCGAGCCGGTTGTTGGCTGCTCCACCAGGGTGATCCACCCGGCGCAAAATGGCGGTACAAGGCATTTATCGGCAGCGCAGTTTGTGTTCGATCAAAAGGATGCCATAGCATTGGTGGCTTCGCAGGACGGCAGGTTTACGGTTTTTGCATGGTCGCCGGTGGTAAATATGGTGCATGCCCACCAGATTGATATATTGTTGCTGTAAAATAACCATCAATCTGTTAATCAACATATAAAACCTATCTACTGTGGCCGCGAAATTAATTTGGGGCGAGGCTAAATATTTGATAAATAATTATTAATCCGGCTTCTTTTTTTTATTTTCATAGCCGGTATGCAAAATTGCTTTAAACTATACTTTAGCCTTATTACTGGTATTTTACTGTTGTTTATTAATAACCAGTGCGTTATGGCGGCAAATACGCCCGCGGTACATGTAACACCAAGGCCCGGCTGGTTAAGTGTTTGCAAACCTTACAACCAAAGGCCATCGGCGCGTACCATAGAAAAAGGATATTTTTTCGCGCTTATAGAGCAGCAGATACACGTTGAACTGAAGGCCGATTACCACCATGTAATTAAAGAGATAGTATCTGAAACCGGCATTCAAAATGCATCGCAAATAAACGTTAGTTTCGATCCAAGCTTCCAGCGTCTTGATTTTCATGAAATAACCGTATGGCGCAATAATAAGCCCATTAATCGCTTAAATGTAGCCGGCTTTAAGGTAATTGCCGACGAGCAGGACCTATCAAATTTTATTTACCAGGGCAGCTATTCGGCATTGTTAATTCTTGATGACATCCGCAAAGGCGACAGGATTGAATATTCGTACACCCTCACCGGCCGCAACCCCATTTTTGATGGCCGTTTTTGTGATGATATATCTTTTCAATGGTATCAACCCATAGCGCACCAGTATACAGTGCTGGTAGCATCGGCACAACGAAAATTAAACTTCAAGGCCATCAATACCATACCTAAAGCGGTTATTACTCAAAGTGCCGGCTTAACGCGATACCAATATGAGGCTTTCCAGGTACCACCTGCACATGATGACGATAACCAGCCTGCCTGGTACGAAAGCAGGCCCCGTGTACAGATCAGTGAATTTGACGGCTGGGCAGGTGTGGTTAATTGGGCGCTCGGCATTAATCCGGCAGCAACCAATATCAAAGGCGAACTGGCGCAGCGCATAACCGAAATAAAGGCCAAAACAGGTAACGACCAGGTAAAATATTTCCGGGAGGCAGTTAAAACCGTGCAAAATGAGGTGCGGTATATGGGTATAGAAATGGGACAATACTCGCACAAGGCCAACAACCCCGAAAAAGTGTTTAAGCAGCGCTACGGCGATTGTAAAGATAAATCGTTGTTACTGGTATCAATGCTGAAAGCAGATGGAATAGATGCGTCGATGGTACTGGTGAATTCGAACGTTAGGGCACATATTGAAAATTACCTGCCAACTTACTATGCATTTGATCACGCTGTAGTAACTGCCAACGTAAAGGGCAAACAAGTTTGGGTCGACGCGACGATTGATTACCAGGGAGGCACAGGTACCGATATCTATTTTCCTAATTATGGTAAGGGCCTGGTGTTAAAAACTGGCAATTCTTCGCTAACTACTATACCGCAATCCAGGCCGGGCAAGGTAATCTTTAACGATATATATAAGGTAAAAAACGACCATTCGCCGGTATTGTTCACCGTAAAAACAACCTATACGTTAAATGAAGCCGATGATATCCGTAGCCACCTTGCTTCAACAGGCATGGCCGAAACAGAAAAAAGCTACCTGGATTATTACGCTAAAACGTACGCCAAAATCGAACAAAAAGACTCGATTACCGTAGATGACGATCTGGATAAAAACGTACTTACCACCACGGAAACCTATACTATAAAAGACTTTTTCAGGGTAGATACCGAGACGAATAAAAAATCGGCCGATTTATATGCCAACTACATTTCGCAGCAGCTGCCATCTTTAAACGGGAGAATAAAAACGCCCGTATCGTTGAATTATCCGCTTGATTATGACTATACTATAAACGTTATATTAAAGGGCGGCTGGGATATTACCGACAGAACCAATGCTATTACAAGGGATTATTATAAATTTTCGTCCGATTATACCTCATCGGGCGATACCTTACAGCTTAATTACAAACTTGCTTATTTAAAGGACAATGTGCCTGTAAATAAGCTGGACGAATTTAAAAGCGATATCAAAAAGCTTAACAGCGACGGCCTGAGCTACAGCTTTAGTTACGGGGCAACCACCGACCCTGAATCAAACATCAACAACCCGATGGTTGTTTTTGCCGGCTTTTTGGTAGTTGGCCTGATTTTTTTAGGCGTGTGGATTTATCAGCGCGAAACACCTGCAATTGTTTTTAGCTATGGCTCAACATTTATGCCTATTGGTGGCTGGCTCATACTGGTAGCCATTGGCCTTGGAGCTACTGCACTTAGCGTTTGCTGGAATATTTTTAACGGCAATTATTTTGATATGGCCACCTGGAACTCCTATACCACAAGTAAATATGGCTTTAGCAGCAAGCTTTTACTGATTATTGGGGCCGGCGGCAATATCATACTATTGATGCTGGCTGTGTTTTGCCTTATTCTTTTATTAAACAAGCGCGATATATTCCCTAAAGTTATTACCGGTTATTTTTTATATGCATTAGGATTTGGCGTTGTTTTTTACATCATATCGTTAACCGTGCATAATGATAAAGTTGCTGGCCAGGCTTTGTACTTTTTAATAAGAGCAGGCCTTGTTTCGGCAATCTGGATCCCGTATTTCAAACGGTCTACCCGGGTTGAGGATACTTTTATTGTGCCTTATCCGCCTTACAATTACAGTTACGAAGGTCCCGATTCAGCATATCCGGCAGCTAAAGACTAAATTATATTTCAATTTAGCAACGTAATACCGTGATTTAGCGATATATCAAACCTTTATGACAATGATTTTTAATTAAGCATTTGAAAATTAGGTATTTAATTAATGGCATAGGTTTGGCAAAGTAGTTTTGGTTGTAATGCAATTTAGCCCGCATCAATTAATTATCGGCAATAAATTAGCTTATAACATTAAACCCGCAGCAAATAGGGATTTTTAGAATAAATTTGATTAAATAATTACACAGGCCAATGAAATTTCAACAATTATTAGAAGACGTAAAAAAATACGTGATATCCTATTTTGATGCCTACCAGGATCCCAATTTAATTTATCACGACCTTCAGCATACTAAAGATGTTGTAGCCGCTGCTACAAAAATTGCCAACCACTACCAACTTAGCGACGAAGATTTTTTTGTTGTGGTAGCTGCCTCATGGTTTCATGATACAGGATATTTTACTGATAAAGCCGAACACGAAGCAAAGAGCATAAGCATTGCCGGGCATGAGCTTAAACAACTAAAAGTAAGCGATGCGGTAATTGAAAAAGTAAAAGGCTGTATTATGGCTACCGAAATGCCACAGAAACCCGTTGGTTTGTTACAGGAAATTATATGTGATGCCGATCTTTTTCATTTAGGAACCGATGATTTTAACGAACGCAGTAAACTGGTGCGTAAAGAAATTGAAAAGGTAAAAAATATTGTACTTGATAAAGACGTGTGGCGTCAAAAAAGTATCGAACTGCTGCAATCGCACCGTTATTTTACCGACTATTGCCGCCTGCTGCTTGGCGATCAGCAGCAAAAAAACCTGGATAAGCTGATAGGCAAACAGGCACTGGTAAAAGATAAGGCTCCCGTAATAGCCATAACCGACGAAGATGTTGTGGCTGATACAGATGATGAGAAGGCTGATACCGAAAAGCATGGTAAAAAGCATAAAACGGATAAGCCAGAACGCGGTATCGAAACCATGTTCCGCATTAGTTCCAGCAATCACCAGCGACTGAGCGATATGGCCGATAATAAAGCCCATATCATGATCACGGTGAACTCCATCATTCTATCGGCTATTATTAGTTTGGTGCTTCGTAAAATTGATGAACATTCCAACCTGTTGGTGCCAACCTTTATGCTGCTTGGGGTAAGTTTGCTCACCATCACCTTTTCGATACTGGCAACACGCCCATCGATACCTAACGGGGTATTTACCCATGATGATATCGAGAATAAAACCGTAAACCTTTTATTTTTTGGTAATTTTTACCGCATGTCCCTCGAAAAATACAGCGAGGGAATGGTTAAAATGATGGACGACAGCGATTTCCTGTACGGTAGCCTTATACGCGATAATTACTCGCAAGGTGTGGTGTTGGGTAAAAAATACCGCTTGTTACGTGCATCATACAATGTATTCATGTTCGGCCTTATCATTTCGGTAGTCGCGTTCATTATTTCAACACTGATCTAAAGCGGTAATTACTACGCCGTTAAAAATATATTTACCTATGGATCATTACTCATTTTTTGACAGGGATTTAAGCTGGCTGCTTTTTAACGAACGGATTTTGATGGAGGCCGGAAAAGAAACCTTGCCATTGATGGAAAGGGTGAACTTTCTCTCCATATTTTCGTCTAATTTAGATGAATTTTACCGGGTGCGCATGCCCGTATTACTGGCCCTGCATAATCTGGCCAAACATGGCAACAGCGAAAAAGAGGATGTATTGCTGGAAGCCCAGGAACTGATAGGCCATCAGCAACAAAAATTCGGACAGGTTTTTACCGGCGAGATTATCCCTTTATTAAAAGCCCCAAAAATCACACTGCTTTTTAACGAACCGATACCCAATGAAATTGCAGATAAGGTAAGCGACTACTTTTACAGCCAGGTTATGGCTTTTTTACAACCGATAGACCTGGCTGATACCAAAAAGAATTTCTTCCCCGAAAATAACCGCTTGTACTTTTTAGTGAACCTGCAGGCTGAAAACAAAACCGAACGCAATGTAATCCTCAACATTCCATCAAACCAATTGCCCCGGTTTTACGGCGTTAATACAGATGATGGGCAATACATTGTTTTTTTGGATGATATAATCAGGCATAACCTGGATAAGTTATTCAAAAATGAGGTACTTACAGGCTGTTACAGCATTAAAATAACCCGCGATGCCGAGCTTGACCTGGATGATGAGTACCAGGGCGACCTATCTGAACAGGTTGAAAAACAATTACTAAAACGCGACCTGGGCATTGCTACCCGTTTTTTGCACCAGCCTGGCGTGCCATTACGCACCTTGCATTTTATAACCGATAAATTTAATCTGCAAAGTTCAAGCGTGGTGGAAGGTGGCATGTACCACAACCTTAAGGATTTATCGGGCTTGCCGGTTAATAATCCATCGTTGCGCTACACACGCTGGGCTCCTTTAGTGGGGTACCATGTGAGCGATGCAGGATCGTTGTTTGACCATATCGAAACGCGGGATTATATTTTTCATACACCCTATCAATCGTACAATACAATTCTTCGTTTTTTTAATGAAGCCGCTACTGATATTTCGGTCAAAGAGATCTCTGTTACCTTGTACCGGGTGGCCAGTGATTCGCGCATTGTAAATGCTTTAATAAGCGCGGCTAACAATGGCAAAAAAGTGCGTGTTATGGTTGAGCTGAAAGCGCGGTTTGATGAGGCCAACAACATTAAATGGGCAAAAAAAATGAAAGCCGTCGGTGTGGATATTATTTACAGCAATACCGCATTAAAGGTACACGCAAAAATTGCTTTGGTAAAAAGGCAGGTTGATGGGCGCGACAAATATTCGGGACTGCTTGCTACCGGTAATTTTAACGAAAGCACTGCCGCGTTTTATACCGATCATATCATGATGACGGCCAATTCGTTGTTGTTGCGCGAAATGGAATTATTGTTCATGTTTTTGGCAAAGGGTAAAAAATCGGCAGATGGATACCCTATTGACTTTAAGCACCTGCTGGTAGCCCAGTTTAATTTGCAGGACCGTTTTTTAGTGTTGATTGACCAGGAAATTGCCAATGCCAAACAAGGCCTGCCAGCATTTATCACTATAAAACTTAACAACCTGGAAGAACGCACGCTAATAGCCAAACTTTATGAAGCCTCGCAGGCTGGAGTTAAAATATCACTGATAGTACGCAGCATTTGCTGCCTTATACCAGGTGTGCAGGGAATGAGCGAAAACATTACCATAAAGCGTATTGTAGACCGCTACCTGGAGCATGGCCGGATTTTTATCTTCCACAATAGAGGCGACGAAAAGGTTTTTCTTGGTTCGGCCGATTGGATGAACCGGAATATTTACAGGCGGGTTGAGGTTTGTTTCCCGGTTTATGATAATCATATAAAGGCGGAAGTTTTACAGTTGATAAACCTTCAGCTTAATGATAACGTACAGGCCGTTAGGCTTAACAATGAGTTGCAAAACATCAATATACAACCGATACCACCTTTAGTGCAATCGCAAAAGGCAATTTATGAATTTCTAAAATCGAAGCTTAATGATTAAGGATATGCGCAACACATTGCTGGGTGTTATTGTAGCAGGTATATTGCTAAGCATCTCCTGTGCCAACAAAACGGGCACACATGGTTACGATAGTCCCACAGGATACAACCTTAATAAACCTGTAAAATATTATATGCCCGATGGCCTGCTTGAAATATCCGGAATAGCCTTTAACAACGGCAAAAGTGATTCGGTTTATGCCGAACAGGACGAAGACGGGAACATCTATTACCTAAAATTGGGCGATAAGCAGGTTAGCTACAGCAAATTTGGTAAAAAGGGTGACTATGAGGATATCGCTATTTGCCATAAACAGGTAATTATGCTGCGGAGCGACGGGGTACTGTTTACATTCCCATTTAGCCAGGTACGGAATAAGGAAATTCCCGGCGTGCAAAAACTGGAGGGGCTGTTACCCGATGGCGAATATGAAGGGATGCATACCGATGACAAAAGCGGGCTGGTATACGTGTTATGTAAGCATTGTGCCGACGACAATACCACAAAAAGCAGTAGCGGTACTATTTTGGCTTTACAAGCCGATGGTACACTTAAGCAAAGCGGAAGTTTTAGCGTAGACGTAAAAACAATAGAAAAGATAACCGGGAAAAAGAAGGTCAATTTCCATCCATCGGCATTAACTCAAAACAGCAAAACCGGCGAATGGTATATTTTATCATCAGTTAACAAAATGCTGGTGGTTGCCGATAGCAATTGGAGCGTAAAGGCAGTTTACAGTTTAGACCCCGCCATTTTTAACCAGCCCGAAGGGATGGCATTTGATAATCAATACAATCTTTATATCTCAAACGAGGGCAGCAAGACAAGTGCTGGCAATATTTTTAAATTTAATTATACCAAATAAACTGATGACCAAGGGAAAAAAACTACTGTTTGTATTATTTACAATAATTAACCTGATAGGTTTTCAGTTCTGCTACGCTCAAAATGCAGATATCGATATTTTAAAAAGTATCAATCCGCAAAATCCAACGTCGGGCTATTGGCGTACCACCAGTACATCGGCCTACTACGTAGCGGGTGCGGCTTCCTTCGGTACCTTGATATATGGGTTGGCAAGCGGCAATCAAACCGCAAAACAAAATGGCGTAGAGGCCGTGATTAACCTGGGCGCTACCGAATTGTTTACTTACGTTGTTAAAATGAGCGTAAACCGCACGCGCCCGGCAGATAGATACCCTAATGATGTATTTGTAACTTCACCCACGCACGGACAATCATTTCCGTCGGGCCACAGCAGTCTTGCTTTTGCTACAGCAGCTACCATATCTATACAATATCATAAGTGGTACGTAACCGTACCTGCTTATTTATGGGCTTCGTCTGTTGGATACTCGCGCTTGTACCTGGGCAAGCATTATCCATCAGATGTGCTTGCCGGCGCGGCCGTGGGTATTGGTACTGCATATGCGGGTCACTGGCTTAATCAAAAACTATTTAAAAAGCATACTGTAATTCATAAAGGCCATGATTAAAAAATTACTTCTGCTATTGATATTATTAATGGGCGGTTTAAATTTACTGGCCCAGGATTCGGTAAAATACCGGGTGATACTTATAGGCGATGCCGGCGAAATGGATACGCAGCAAAGCGCAGTTTTAAAGCACGCGGCCGCCAACATTATCAAAAACAAAACCATTGTGATGTACCTTGGCGATAATATTTATCCCAGGGGAATGGGCTTGCCCGGCAGCCCCGAAGAGAAACAAACCCAAAAGATACTTCAATCGCAATACCAACCTATGCGGGCCAATGGCGCACCGGTTTATTTTTTACCCGGCAACCACGATTGGGATAAAATGGGGCCGCAGGGCCTGGCCAAAATAAAAAGGGAATGGGCGTTTTTAGAAGAACAGCAGGATAGCCTGTTAAAAATGGTGCCTGCCAACGGCTGCCCTGACCCGGTTGAAATAAACCTTGGCGATAACCTAACGGTTATAGCATTTGACAGCGAATGGTGGCTATACCAGTACAGTAAAGCCAATGATGCCGCCGAATGCGATTGCAAAACCAAAGAGGATATTGTTGATAAATTTGAACAGATCCTGAGCCGCAACCGCAACAAGGTTATCCTGCTGGCATCGCACCATCCGTTTCAAAGTTATGGCACCCATGGCGGCTATTTTTCGTTGAAGGATCACATTTTCCCATTGACAGCTATAAACAGCAACCTGCTTATTCCGTTGCCTGTGTTAGGGTCGTTGTATCCCTTTTTGCGATCATCATTCCCCAACCCCGAGGACCTAAACCACCCTTTATACAAAGATATGATGAAACGGATAGATGGGGTGTTTAAAGATTTTCCCAACGTTATCCACGTGGCCGGGCACGAGCATGGCCTGCAGTTGATAAAAGATAACCAGCTACAGGTGGTAAGCGGCGCAGGCGCCAAGCATACCTATGCTATAAAGGGCAAAAATTCCCTGTTTGCCGATGCTACCCAGGGATATGTGATAGCCGATATTCTCACTGATAACAGCATACGTTTTACCTACTATATAGATGGTGAAACCGGGGTAAAACAGGCATTTGTTTACACTCAGCCTTACACACCGGTTAAACCATTACCGGCAGCCCCGTTTAAAGTAATTACTGCAGATAGCCTGGTAATTAAAGTGCACCCATCGTACGATAGCGTAAGTAAATTTCATCGTTTACTTTTTGGCGAAAACTACCGTAAGGAATGGGCTGCCGATACTAAACTGCCTGTTATCAATATAGCCACCTTTCAAGGAGGGCTGACGCCGGAGAAATTGGGTGGTGGTTTTCAAACACACTCCCTACGTTTAATTGACAAAACCGGCAAGGAATGGGTTATCCGCAGCGTTGAAAAAAGCCCGGAAAAATTATTACCCCCCGAGTTCCAGGAGACTTTCGCCCGGGATTGGGTTATGGATGCCCAAAGCGCGCAACATCCGTTTTCGGCTCTGATCGTGCCGCCCCTGGCCGATGCGGTGCATGTGCCGCATACCAACCCGCAAATAGGTGTGATATCGCCCGACGAAAGATTGGGCAAATTTAACAAGGTATTTGATAACAAGGCTGTATTGATTGAAGAGCGGGAGCCTACCGGAAAATCAGACAACTCGCTCAAGATGGTTGCCAATATGCTGAAAGATAATGATAACAGCATTGATGCACAGACATTTTTGCGCGGCCGATTACTCGATTTGCTTATTGGCGATTGGGACAGGCGTGGCGACCAATGGCGTTGGCAGCGCGCCAAAACTGATAAAGGCATTTATTATACAGGCGTACCCCGAGATAGAGACCAGGCACTTTACACCAACCAGGGTATTATACCATACTTCGCATCACGCGAATGGGCTGTGCCCGATTTACAGGGCTTTGATGGCAAAATCAAGAATATATACTATTCATTATGGAGCAGCATGTTTGCCGATTTGTTCCCGGGGATGAAATACAATCACGAAGATTGGACACGCATTGTTAATGAATTTGTAGCTGCCGAAACCGACGAGGTTTTAGAAGCCGGGCTGCGCCGTTTACCCGCATCTGCCTATAAACTAAGACATGATGTTTTATTAAAACAATTGAAGGAACGCCGCGCGAACATCCCGGCTGCTATGGAGGAGTTTTATAAGATCAGCAATAAAATTGTCGAGATTCACACCTCGAAAAAAAATGAGCTTTTTAACATTAAAGATATCCCTGGTGATGGCTTAAATATCACTATTAATAAAATCAGCAGTGGCGGTAAAGTGCGGGATACATTGATGAACATCAATTTTATGCCTGATATTACCAAAGAGATCAGGATTTACCTGGGTGCAGGTGCCGATAAAGTGGTTTTAAATAACGCCACATCGCCCATAAAACTCAGGTTTGTTGATAGCGTTGATGTAAAGGATTATAACATTGTACGTTCAAAAAACAAAGTGCAGATTTATGACCCCGGTACGCTGAAATTAACAGGCGATAGCACCAGGGTTCGCAAGTATTTCTCGGCCGATAGTGCCAATATTTCGTACATGGCGGTAAACCTGTCAAACGTTACCATGCCTATGGCTAATATCGAGATAAACCCAGACGAAGGATTTTTATTAGGACTTGGGTTTAAGTATACACACCAGGATAGTTTTCGTAAATTCCCGTATAACGATGTACAGCAGGTGTTTTTGAGCCACTCATTTTCAACCAAAGCTTTTAGGGCCAGTTACAGCGGCGAGTGGATTAAAGCTATTGGCAATGCTAATCTGTTATTGCAATTCCAGGCCAATTCACCGGAAAATATTAACTTTTTTGGCCGGGGTAACGAAACTGTATTTGATAAAACTGGGAATTATAAAAAGTTTTACCGTACCCGGTTCACAACCGTTCAGTTCGATCCGGCCTTAACCTGGCATAGCGCCGGAGGCACCACGGTAACCGTTGGGCCATCATTACAGTATTATAATTTAAATGCTGCTGACAATGCAGGCCGTTTAATTACAAATCCCTTACTCACCAATAGTACAGATAGTTATACCTTTGATGAGCGAAAACTTTTTGCCGGCGCAATTTTTAACTTCACAAGCGATTTGCGCAACAATAAGATACTACCTGCCTGGGGAAGCTACGTAAATGTTAAATTACAGGGGTACAAAGGTTTAAATAGTAATTCAAACTCGTTCATACAATTGACACCACAGGCGGCTTTGTACAAAAGCTTAAATACCAATGGTACCATTGTGCTGGCCGAGCGAATAGGCGGAGGTGTAACCATTGGCAAAACGGCTTTTTATCAATCGTTATTTTTAGGCGGGCAGGATAACTTATTAGGTTACAGGCTTTACCGCTTTGCCGGTCAATATAGTTTTTACAACAATTTGGAACTGCGATTAAAATTGTTTGATTTTGCAAGTTATATTGTACCCGGGCAAGCTGGCTTGGTAGGCTTTTATGATATTGGCCGCGTTTGGGAAAATGGCGAACATTCTGATAAATGGCACAATGGCACAGGCGCCGGCTTATACATTGCCCCTGCCAAATTAGCGGTTATAAAAATTGTAGCCGGGCACTCTGAAGAAGGTTGGTATCCTTATTTATCAACAGCCTTTAGGTTTTAACTTAAGGTAATTTACAAAAAATGCATACCGAAGTACTCAACATAAGTAAAAATGATTGTAATGTTTGCCAGGTAGAAACCTGCCTTACGTTTGATCCTTTTGTAGCGCATTTACAGGAGCGTGTAAAAACAGAAAAGACCCTTAAATCTGAGTTTTATAAATACGTACTCAATAAGTTTGAAACAGACTTGTGTATCGATCTGGAGGTGAATCCCGATTATGCCGAAATGTACAGGGGCACATTGGAGTTGATTTACAGCATACTTACACCACCTATTTTAAATGAAAAAGAGTTTTTTTGGGCACTGAGCACGCCAGTGCCCGAAAAGATATTTTTCAGTACCGAGGCGTTTTTTGAATTTCATTCCAGTCACCATTCCGGCCTGTATGCGGTTAACATGCCCGATCAGGACTTGTTTGCCCAACGCCAGAAACGTTTTATTTACAACCTGATACTGGAACGAATGTATGGCTTTAGTACAATACTCAGGAACGAGTTATTGTACAGCTATGTAGACCCCGATACCAAACTTACGCGCTATTATAACATTTTTACCAACCCGCAATTTGTTAATGTGGTAGCAAAGGGAGAATTGCCTGTTTTAAGCTTTGAGGCCATTGAGCCTTACCTTAATGATTTTGAAGGTATAGATGTTCTTGAACGCATTTTGCCACTTTCCAATTTTAAGTTCGAAGGATTCTCAGTAATAACGTTAACCGACGTTACCCTGCCCCATGCGATGGAAAGCATCAGGAACGAGCTGGTTAACCACTCCAGTAACGAAACTGAGCAATATGAGCACATCATCAACTCGTTAAAAACCCTATCCGAAGACCCTGCCATTGAATTTGGCCTGATGCCTTTTTTAACCGTAAATAACCGGCCTATATTTGATACCGATGAGTGCTCGCAAAGTGTGCTTATGTCGTCGGCAAAAAAATACAGCATGGCCGAGGAAACTTTTGTGGCTATTGCCGATGACTATAACAGGAACCCCAAGCCCATATTTTTTAATGTCATTAATGACGAAAAGACTATAAAGTTTCCTTTTTTAAAGGTGTTAAAGCAATCGGGCGTTAAATCGTACGGTATTTTCCCGGTTTACTACAATAAAAAAAATGTAGGTATCCTTGAAGTATATGCCTACAAGGAAATAGCATTTTATGAAAAACTGCTATCCAAGCTGCAAACTGCTATGCCACTGATAGCGCAATTACTCCAAAACAGCATCGATCAGTTTAACGACCGTATTGAGCGGATAATAAAAGATAAGTTTACCTCGTTGCAGCCATCGGTACAGTGGAAATTCAATGAGGTGGCATGGGAGTACCTTAAAAGCGGCAATAAAAAACGTAAGAACCAGGAAATAGAAACTGTTGTTTTTGATAATGTATATCCGCTTTTTGGGGCAATAGACATCCGCAACTCTACCATTGAGCGTAACACCGCTTTACAGGACGATTTAAAGGGATTTCTTACGCTGGTCATGGAAACCCTTGCCAAGTTAAAAAAACACATCCACCTGCGCCTTATTGACAACCTGGTATTTAAATGCGATGAATGGCTGCAAAAAGTTAGCGGTTTTATTACCACAAACGACGAACTTACGCTGGATGGTTTTGTAAAAGATGAGCTGAACCCGTTCCTGGAACATTTCAGGCAGAACTATCCCGATGAAAAACCGGTGATAGATAAATATTTTGCCGCGCTTTCTGAAGATACAGGCCTGTCTTATGCCAACAGACGTAACCTGGAAAATTCCATGCAGCTTATCAACAACAGCATTAATCATTACCTGGAAGTGGCGCAGGATGAGGTACAGGAATCGTATCCCTGTTATTTCGAAAAATTCAGGACCGATGGTGTTGAATACGACATTTACATAGGCCAGTCCATTGCCCCCAGCCGGGTTTTTGATTTGCTCTATTTAAAAAATATCCGCCTGTGGCAACTAAGATCGATGGCCGAAATAGCAAGACTTACCAACTCATTAACCGACCAGATCTCGCATCCACTGCAAACAACCCAGCTGATTTTTATCCACTCAAACCCTATCCAGATCAGCTTCAGGAATGACGAACGCCGTTTTGATGTGGAAGGGGCTTATAACATCAGGTATGAGGTAGTTAAAAAGCGTATTGATAAAGTATTGATAGCCGGCACTGTTGAGCGCCTTACCCAGCCAGGCAAAATAGCCATGGTATATTTTAACGCCAACGAGGCAACCGAATACCATGAATATATTAAATACCTGCAGGATTCGCATATCTTGAATAATGATCTTGAATACCTCGACCTGGAGGAACTACAAGGGGTTACCGGACTTAAAGCCTTGCGGGTTGGCGTGAATTATGATTTTAAATCATAAAACAAAACGATGTATTAAACTATTGTGTACTATGCGTTATTAGCTTATCACCTTGAAAAATACATACCTAAAAAACAGGCCGGCCAAAAGTTTATTACTGCTGTTATTAGCAATAGCAGCAGCAACGCGCGTTTCTGCGCAAAACACAGGCGATAGCGTTAAGCTGGCTATTGAGCCCGGGTACAATAACGTGAGCGGTGCCCATCGTTTTTTCCTTGGCGAAAATTACCGTAAGTTGTGGGCTGCACCGGTAAAACTTCGCATTTTTCATATCCAGGCTGAGAAGGGCGGCTTAAAAATTCTGCAAAAAGGCGGCGGGCAGCAAACCAAATCACTACGCCTGCAAGACCCCACCGGGCAGCAATGGGTATTAAGAACCATCCAGAAATATCCCGAAAAGGGTTTACCGCCCAGCTTGCGGCCAACAGTAGCTAAGGATATCCTGCAAGACCAGGTATCTGCCGCACACCCTTTCTCGGCTTTAACCGTGCCACCATTGGCCACGGCATTAGGTATCCCCCACTCCAACCCCGAAATTGTTTACATGCCCGATGATCCTGCCCTTGGCGATTACCGCAAGGATTTTGCCAACCAGGTTTTCTTGTTTGAAGAACGCGAGCCGCTGGATGCCGAAAAAACCGACAACACCGATAAAGTGCAACGTAAACTGCAGGAAGATAATGATAACCGGGTTGATGAAAAAACGGTGCTGCGCGCCCGCCTGCTGGATATGCTGCTGGGCGATTGGGACAGACACGAAGACCAATGGCGCTGGGAAAAACTGGCAGGCGAAAAGGGAACCACTTACGAACCTGTACCACGCGACCGCGACCAGGTTTATTACAAAACCTCGGGACTATTCCCGTGGATAGTGGCGCACCAATGGCTCAAATCAAAGTTCCAGGGCTACAGTGGCGAAATAAGGGACATTAATGGCTGGAATTTTAACGCCCGATATTTTGACCGTTATTTCCTGAATGACTTAAGCGAAGACGATTGGAAAGAACAGATAGCCTTTGTGCAAAGTACGTTAACCGACAACCTGATAAAAAGTGCGGTTAAACGGATGCCCGATACCATATTCAAACTTTCGGGTACCGAAATCATCGGCAAAATGATTGCCCGCAGAAACATACTGGATAAACAGGCCATGGAATATTACCGTTTTATAGCCAAACAGGTAGAGATACCCGCAAGCGATAAAACAGATAAGTTTACCATTAGTAATGAAGCAGGGGGCAACCTTACGGTTACCGTCAATAAGATCAAAAAAGATGGAACCGTTGATAAAATAACCTACAAACGCACCTTTAAACCGGATGTAACCGAAGAGGTAAGGTTATATGGTTTTGCCGGAGACGATCAGTTTATAGTTACCGGCAGTAATCCCTCGCCTATAAAAGTGCGGATGGTTGGTGGTAATGGGGTAGATAGTTTTTATGTAGATAAAAGCCTGCACAATAAAAGCAATTTGTATGTGTACGACCGGTCGGATCAGCCGAATAAGTTACCGTCATCAGCCGACGCGAAGATTCGTACGTCAACAGATACAGCCGTAAACCAGTACGATAAAAAAAGCTTTAAATTTGACAGGTTTGAGCCCATTGTACTGGCCAATTATAGCCCAGATTTAGGGATTTCGTTAATTGCCGGTTTATCATGGGAAAAGCACGGTTTCCGAAAAGAACCTTATGCCTTTCGTGATGAATTCCTTGTAAATTATAACCTGGGCAGGCAATCATTCATGCTCACCTACACGGCCGATTGGAAGAAAGCCATAGGTAATAATGACCTGGGCATTAATATCAAATCATTAGGGCCGCACAACCTCAGTAACTTTTTTGGCATAGGCAACAACACTATTTTTGAAAACGAGGGCGATAAGGAAATTAGCTATTATCGTAATCGATACGATTTTGTTACGGCCAATGTATCCCTTAGTCAAACCAATAATAACTGGCAGTTTAATGAGGGCATCGCCGGGCAATATTATAACAGCAGCGCATCAAACAATACCAGTCGTTTTTTGAACGGTTACAACCAGGCCAACCCCGATCAAAATGTATTTGGCACAAAATTCTACACCGGCATTTTGGCCAGTGCCCGGTTGGACACCCGCAATAAGGCAACCATCCCCACCAAAGGCATTTTATGGAATACCACCGTTGGCGGCTACACCGGTATAAGCAAAAACAGCCATAACACCTACGGGCAAATCCTTACGGAGTTTAGCTTTTACCTCAACCCCGATCAGGATTCGATATTGGTAATAGCCAACAGAACCGGCCTTGGCACCACCGTTGGCGATGCTACGTATTTTCAATTGATGAAACTTGGCGGTGCACAAAATTTCCGTGGTTTCCACACCAACAGGTTTACCGGCAAAACTATAGCCTATAACAACCTGGAATTACGCCTTAAAGTATTGGATTTTACATCGTACCTCCTACCCGGCTCCCTGGGTATTATCGGCTTTAACGATGTAGGCCGCGTTTGGGTACCCGGCGAAAAATCAGATCAGTGGCATGATGGCTATGGCGGCGGCTTTTATATCATCCCGGCCCAACTGGTATTAATTGAGGCCGTGATGGGCTTTTCAAAAGAGGGATCGTTGCCTTACATTACTATCGGGTTGAGGTTTTAAGCTTACTGATTTTCCCGTTATTTGATAGCCTAATATTGATGGCCGTTTATTGGTTGAGCTTTGGTTGGTTTGGTCAACTACACGCAAAACAATCAATCTATAAAAACAATGAACGTAAAAGAAGCTCCCTATAAAAGCATAAAAGGAAATTTCCTTTTCAAAAAATTTCCTTTTATGCCATACAAATCAAAAGTCTCCCCACCCGGGGGAGATTTAGAGGGGGCTACTATTGTTGCCCATCATTCAATAACGGTGCAAACTTTTTAACGTAATCCTTTAACTGCCCATCGAATTTTTTAAATAACGCTGGCTGGTTGTTTTCTTTTACAAAATCAGTTACCCCATTTAGTATCTGCAACCCTATTTGTACATCACGCCTGCTCAATGTGTTATCGTTTGTAGTCAGCAAATGATAATTGTAATCAAGCTGATCGGTTACGTACTCATCAAGATGGTTTGCCATTTTGGTCCCCAACACAACGTCATTTAATTGAAATGCCATTTGTATCAAAAATATTTTACGGCCGGCTATATCAATGTAAGGGTTAATGTCGGGCATTTCCTGGTCGTATTTGTGCAGTACTTTCAAGGCCAGGTCATTATGTCCTTCCTTCATCAGGTTTTGAATCAAGTCGGTAAAAGTAGTGGTCATTACCGGGTAAAACATCGATGTTGATTCGTGATCAAGATATTTAGCAGTTTTAAAGTTCCCGAATTTAAACTTGGTCATCACGTTATTGTACATCACCATGGTGTTTGTTTTACTCAACTGGTCATGTACCGTTGTATCTTTTTGAAAAGGTATTAAATGATAAGTAAAACCCTCTTTATACAGGTATGGCTGTAAACCAATCAGGTTTTCGTTGCCAATAGTGGTAGTGAAGCAAATAGGCCTTTTCCAGTTATTATGGGCAAGTATATCCAATATGGCCAGGTTCTCTTTTGTTACATAATTTGGTGGAAATTTCCAATCCATTACGCTTGCAAGCCTGCTTTTTTGATCCGGGGTTACCACGCCCATTTTTACCACCTGGTCTGGGTTTATGGTTAGTTTCAGGTTTTTAGTTGGCAGGTAATTTCCAAAATCGCCGCTTTGGTATTCAACTTGTGCGGCTTTATCGTCAGATGTGATAAAGTCAAAAACTTCTTTTACTTCCTGCGGACCGTCTAATTTCTTGTCGTTAAAATAAATGGCATCACGTACCCCTTCCTTATATTTATCATAAGGCATGGTAATAGGCAAAGGATCCGATTCATTCATCTTTTTCTGCATCTGGCGGATGTACCAGTCGCCGGTAAATAAACTCAGGTTCACGATGCGTACATCGGGCCTGATGCCTTCAACTTCCTGGTCATACCATAACGAGTAGGTATCATTATCGCCATAGGTAAACAAAATAGCATCTTTAGGGCACGATATCAGGTAGTTATAAGCCATATCATGCGGTGTCATTTTGGTTGAACGATCATGATTGCCCCACTCCTTGCTGGCCAGCAAAACAGGCGCAGCCAATAAACACACGGCTGTTGAAGCTAAAGCTGCAGTTTTGCCGTCAATAAATTTACGGGCGCTTTCGGCAATGGCTATCACACCTAAACCTATCCAGATTGCAAAGGCATAAAAGGAGCCAACGTAGGAGTAATCACGCTCGCGTGGTTGCACATTGGCTTGATTAACATATAACACGATGGCCAGACCGGTAAAGAAAAAAAGTAGCAACACTACCAATGCATCTTTCTTTTTACGGTTAAAATGGTAGGCGGCACCTATTAAGCCTATAATAAGCGGTAATGCGTATAATGGTGTATAGGTTACGGCACTTGTAACTGATTTGGGCAAATGCCTGCCACCATCAAATATTCCGGTTGTCCAGTTACCATCAATGGCTACCATACTTTGCTGCCCATCGGCATCGTTATACCGGCCAACAAAGTTCCATAAAAAATAACGCCAGTACATCTGGTACATTTGCCAGGTAAACATCCAGCTTAAGTTGTTTGCAAAGTTTGGCGCCTGCCCTTCAGGGATACGTAACCACTCTTTATAAAACTGTACGTCCTGAGGGTCGGTACTATACATGCGCGGCAGAAATGTTGTATGGCTATACTCTGTCTCTATTTTTTTACCGGCATTTTCGTATTTGGTGTCACCCTTGCGATAGATGATGCTTCCCTCTTTTTGATCAGTAACTGTAGCGTCGTAGTATTGGCCAAACAGTAAAGGATTTTCACCGTATTGAATGCGGTTTAAGTAACCATACAGGGTAAATGCATTGTCGGGGTGCGAGTTATTTAAATCGGGATTTGCAGTTGCCCTGATAGGGATATAGGCAAATGAGCCATAACCAAAATAAATGAACGCCAGGCATAACAATGCAAGGTTAAGCGTTGGCTTTTTTGCACGTATACTATATATAATACCCGTTACAAGCGCTGCCACTATGATGAGCATAAAAAAGAATGCCCCGCTGCCAAAGCCCAGTCCTAAGCTATTAACAAAGAAAAGGTCAAAATAAGCAGCAAACTTAATGGTGTATCCCCTAACGCCATACTGTACCAGTCCCAGAATAACTATACCGGCCAAAAACGCCAGTATACCGTTGCCTACATTGATATTTTTACTTCTGCGGAAGAAATAAACAATAGCCAAGGCCGGTATAGTTAATAAATTAAGCAGGTGAATACCTATTGATAATCCTATAACATAGGCAATAAAAACCAGCCATTTATCGGCACCTTTTTCATCGGCGTGGGCATCCCATTTTAAAATGGCCCAAAATACAATAGCGGTACATAGTGATGATAAAGCAAATACGATAGTTTCAACAGCCGAGAACCAAAAAGTATCGGTATAAGTGAATGCCAATGCGCCAACCAGGCCGGCACCCATAATTAGTATAAGGTTTGTTTGGCTAACTTCTTCATCGCGTTTATTGAGCAATAACTTCTTGGCCAATGCAGTAATTGTCCAAAATAAAAACATAATAGTAGCCCCGCTTGCAATAGCCGACCCCATGTTTGTATAATAAGGCACCTTGGCATTATTGCCGAATGAAAGCAATGAAAACAGCTTGCCCAACATGGCAAAAACAGGGTACCCCGGTTGGTGGGCTACCTGCAACCGGTAGGCGCATGAAATAAATTCACCGCAATCCCAAAAACTAACTGACGGTTCTAATGTTAAAATGTAGGTAATTGAAGCTATAACAAAGCAAAGCCAGCCTAAAAGATTATTGATTTTTTTGTACTGCATTTATATAAATAGTAAGGATTTTTATCGCGCGGGCAAATATCACTATTTTTAAATGGTAATTAAAAAAAACAGTTTGCCTGTGCCAAATTTAACATTTATTAACTTTTTAGAACAACGATATTCAGACTAAACACTTTCTGCAAAATCTATTACCAATGAAAATTTTTATCTTACCATAAATAATACTTATTTTGTTGCGATGCAAAAAATCTACCCATTTCTATCCATAAAATCAATTTTCTTAGCCGGAGCCATCCTGGTTTCGGTTCAAGGAGCTAAGGCGCAGTCAACTTACCTGCCAAACTCCTACCAGTTGTACCAAAAGTTCAACGCCGATATTTATTCAACAAAAACATCGTTCCACAGCTCCTTACGTCCCTTTTTGATAGATAGCCTTATTCAACACAGCTATGACTCGGTGATGAATGTTGGAGTTAATCCCGACCGGAAAAGCTGGTTTACCCGCAAATTATTAAATGAACACCTTTTTGAAGTTAAAAGGCCCAATTACACTTTTTACGGCGATGTTATCCTGGATTTGGATCTGAGTAAAGATTTTAACGCAAAAACAGGAGGCCTGGCTCAAAGATATTCGGCACAGGGGCAACTGGCCACTTTAACGGTAAATTCAAGTAATTACTTAAATACCCGTGGTTACCAGTTTGGGGGCACGGTTGGCAAAAACTTTTCGTTTTTTACCAGCGGGTTCGAGAACTCAGCCAAATTCCCTACGTATTATAATACTGTAGTTAATGCCAATCAATTTATACCTGGCCAGGCCTATTTAAGGAATTACCAGGGGATAGCTAAAAACTCGGCCGATTGGTCGTACGTAACTGCAATTTTATCATACAACGTTAGCAAAAATGTCAACGTTACCCTGGGCGAGGATAAAATGTTTATTGGCGATGGCTACCGGTCATTATTGTTATCAGATTATGCAGCAAATATGCCACTGCTAAGGGTTACCGCAAATTTGGGCAAACACGTGCAATACATGGCCGCATGGGCCTATATTGAAGACCTGAAAGAAACAAAGTTCGATACCTTTGGTAGCAACCGTCGCAAATGGGCTTTTTTCCATTACATCGACTGGAACGTGAGTAACAGGGTTTCCTTTGGTTTCTTTAATGCCCTTATTTCTCCTGAGGCAGATGCAACGGGTAACAGGCGCGGTTTTGATGCTAACATGATAAACCCGATTTTCTTCTCCAGTTCGTTAGGCCCGTCTCAGCAACCAAAAGATAATACTTTAGTCGGCTTTACAGCCAAATATAAAATTCTGGATAAAACGGCCTTATATGCCCAGCTATTGTTAGATAGGTTTAAAGCTGGCGGCTTTTTCTCGGGTAATAATGCCGATAACACTAATGGCGTGCAGGTGGGTATCCGCGGAGCCGATCTTTTTGCTGTTAAACACTTTAATTATCTTTTTGAATTTAATACAGTTAAACCGTATACTTATCAAAATGCCAACACCATAAGCAGCTATAATTTTTATGGCGACCCGTTGGCGCATCCTTATGGCGCAAATTTCAGGGAGGCCCTGGGTATTCTGAATTACTCTTTCGGGCGGATTGACCTGCAAGGGCAGATAAATTACGCTAAATACGGTACCGATTCGCTAAGTACCATCAACAACGGCAAAATTGTGAACAAACCATTTGTACCGACAGCAGCTACCACCACAACTGTTGGCCAGGGGCTGAGCACCCAGCTTTACTATGCCGAAGGCACTATTTCATTTTTGATTAACCCTAAATATAACCTCCGTTTTGAATTAAGTGGTTTATACCGCCAGGAAAAAAGTGCTAAAGCAGATAACAAAACAACGATGCTTACTTTTGGACTGAGAAGTTCGTTCAGGAATCTATATCATGATTTTTAAACAGGATTAAGCCAGATTTACGGGATTTTTTCGAAGATATATTTTACAACGTGATGCATATAGTATCACGTTTTTTGTTTATCAATACTATAATCATCTTTCCTGTTTTTGTGCGCTAAACGCCAGGCCAACTGCAATGCCCAATGATATACCTATAGCAATGTCGTGAAGCGCTATGCCCAGGGCCACGCCTATTGCAATACCTGTTGCTAAATACGATGAGTTAATGTTTTTCATTTACTTATAATAAATTATTGCTACTGACATGCCTTTGTCATTAAGGCCTGATAAATTTACAATATAACTCAAATACTATCTATGAAAGATAACCCATTAGCCCGGCTGCGAATGTATAACCAGTACATTAGCAACCCAGTTTTCGGCAACCCGGAGGATGTTGTTAAAAACATGCTGGCCATGCAGGCCCAGGATTACGCCGGGGCTAAATGGGCTTTAGGGATACGTATGGCATCGGCAAATGAAAGCGTTGTTGAGCAGGCAATTACCGATGGACGTATATTACGTACACATTTGCTGAGGCCTACCTGGCATTTTGTTGCGCCCGCAGATATTCGTTGGCTCCTGGCGCTTACTGCCCCGCGCATACATGCCATTAACTCCGGGATGTACAAAAAATTTGAATTAAATGCTATCGTATTCAATAAAGCTAATAATGTATTTATAAAAAACATGCAGGGTAATAAACAACTCACCAGGGCAGAGCTAACTGACGCGCTGAACAGAGATCATATCCCAACCGACGATTTACGCTTCACTCTATTACTGATGAATGCCGAGCTTGACGGCGTTATTTGCAGCGGTGGTCGCGTTGGCAAACAATTTACTTACGCCTTGCTTGACGAGCGGGCACCGGCAACCCCATTGCTAACCCATGACGAAGCGCTGAGAAAATTGGCGGGAGGCTTTTTTAATACCCGCGGCCCCGCTACCGTTCACGATTTCGCCAACTGGTCGGGGCTTACCATTGCAGATGCAGGTATTGGCCTGGAGCATATAAAAGGGGAATTAATAAGCGAATTGATTGAAGGAAAAACCTATTGGATGCCAGATCGCACAGCAACTACCCCAACTAAAAATAAAGTGTATTTGCTTCCCGCGTTTGACGAATTTGCCATAGCTTATAAAGATCGTGATGCCCTGGTTGCGCCCCGATACAGGGAGCAAGCCCGTCATCTAATTTTCGATCCGGTAATAGTGATGGACTACCAGGTTGTTGGTAACTGGAAGCGGGCAATTAAAACAAATGATGTTGCTATCACCTACAACTTGTTTGGCGATTTCAAAAAAACACAAGGCAAAGCTTTGGAAGCTGCTGCAAAAAGGTACAAGAACTTTTTATTATAGAAGCCATTGTTTAACAGGAAGTAACAAAACCATTGCGGCTTTGCCTCTTTGCGCAAAAAAACGCAGTTGGGAAAATTATCCATCTACTAACGAAATTCATCCATGTTATAGCTTTGCCGCTGTGTGCACTTTTGTAATGTCAATAACGACAAACAAAAAAACATACTACAATGGCACGTTTAAAAGCATTAAGTCCTGACGAAGCAACAGGCAAAACCAAAGAATTATTTACTGCTATACAAAGCAAATTGGGTGTTGTACCTAATATGATGCGCACCATGGGCAATTCGCCAGCCTTATTAGAAGGTTACCTGAACCTTAGCGGCGCATTAGCACATGGCAAGCTTGGTGCAAAAACCGGTGAGTTGTTGGCCATGGCTGTATCCGAAAAAAATAATTGTGATTACTGTTTATCCGCACATACTTATATTGGCGAAAAGCTGGCACATATTGACGCTGCAACTTTAACCGATGCCCGTAACGCGAATAGCCATGATGCTAAAACAGCTGCGGCTTTGCAATTTGCAACCATATTAACAGCAAAACAGGGCCTGGTAAATAATGCCGACGTTGAAGCAATAAAGGCCGCTGGCTTTACTGATGGTGAAATAGGTGAAATTGTTGGTCACGTGGCATTAAATGTTCTGACCAACTATTTTAACAATACCGCCAAAACCGACATCGATTTCCCTGTTGTAAACGCTTATAATTCTGTCGAAGCTTAATAAAAAGAATCAAGAATTAAGAGTCAAGAATTAAGACAGCTTCAAATATTTTTTTGCATGATAAAAAGAATCAAGAGGCAAGAATCAAGAATTAAGACAGGTTCATTTTTTTTTCATCTTGATTCTTGACTCTTGACTCTTGATTCTGTTTCACTACTTTTATCAACTTTAAAACAACTTCATGATGGAAAATAAGCGATATCCCCTCCCTCCTTTTAACATAGAAACAGCGCAGCAGAAGGTGCAGGCTGCCGAGGATGCCTGGAACACCCGCGATCCTGAAAAGGTGAGCCTTGCCTATACCATTGATACCGAATGGCGTAACCGCACCGATTTTATAAATGGCCGCGAAGAAGTTAAACAGTTTTTAACCCGGAAATGGGAGAAAGAACTGGATTACAAATTAAAGAAAGAACTTTGGGGGTTCCGCGAAAACCGGATGGCCGTAAGGTTTGAGTATGAATGGCATGACCATACCGGGCAGTGGTACCGCAGCTATGGCAACGAACTTTGGGAATTTGATGAGAACGGCTACATGCAAAAACGTTTTGCCAGCATCAATGATATGCCTATTGCCGAAGCCGACAGAAAACTGTTTTAAAAGCTAAGATCATGAATTATGCACAAATTGCATTTACCGACGCCGTAAAGGGTTTCCAGGAACGATACGGCAGCCGGGTCGGTTATGCACGGCAACAGGAATTTAAATACACAGATGGCTTTACCGAAAGTGAGGAGGATTTTATAAGCCAGCAGGATAATTTTTACATGTCAACTATCAGCGAAAGCGGGTACCCTTATATACAGTTTCGCGGTGGGCCTAAAGGCTTTTTAAAGGTTTTGGATCATGAAACCCTTGGCTTTATTGATTTTGGAGGAAACAAACAATACATATCCGCAGGTAATTTGGCTACCCATAATAAGGTAGCTTTATTCCTGTTAGATCAGGCTGCAAAAGCCCGGCTTAAGATTTTTGCAGAAGCGAGTATTTTAGATATCGAAAATAATGCCGAATTGTATGATAAGCTAAACCTGCCCGATTATAAATTTAAGCCCGAAAGAATCATCCTGTTAAAGGTAAAAGCTTACGACTGGAACTGCCCACAACATATCACCTCAAGATACACCCTTGAGGAGATTCAACATGAGTTTGCAGCCCAACACGAATATATCAATAAATTAAGAGCCGAAAACCAGGCACTTAAAGCACAATTAGCATCAAAATAAATGGCCGACAATCAAAATACATTTACCCTGGTCGATCCTTTAACCGGGAACCTCGCCTTCAAACTTTTTTTGTTTGAGGATAACAGCTATTTTGACCATTTACAGCGTAATAATTATTTTTCGGTTATCTGGGTAAAAGGAGGATCGGGCCGGTTAAAATCCGACTTTTCGGAATACAGCTTTGAAAAGGACAACTTGTTGGCGTTTACACCCTATCAACCGTTCATGCTTTCTACAGAGCAAGCTATTAATGGCGCGGCTATCCAGTTTCACCCTGATTTTTTTTGCATCCATAAACATCATAAAGAAGTATCATGCAGCGGCATTCTGTTTGATAATATTTACCATCCGCCATATATAAAAATCGACTCCACCAGCGCGGCTACCTTTGATATGATAATAAACCAGGTAAAAGCCGAGATGCAAAACAAGGGTATGGCCCAATTTGATATCCTGGTATCGTATCTGAAAATTTTCTTGATCACGGCATCCCGCCTAAAATCCGAGCAGCAGGCGTTGGACAGGGATCCCGACAAAGTGAACAAAGAGCCATTTGTTTTACAAAGCCTGCAGGATGCCATCGAGATACATTACAAAACCAAACATAGCGCGAGTGACTATGCCGATATGCTCAACATTTCGGCAAAGGCGCTTGCCCGTATCACCAAAAGCCATTTTAATAAAACTATCAGTAACCTGATTGCCGAACGCATTATCATCGAGGCTAAACGCGAATTGTATTTAACCAATAAACCTGTAAAAGAAATTGCATGGGAACTGGGGTATGAAGACGAATACTATTTCAGCCGGTTTTTTAAAACCAATGCCGATGTATCGCCGCAAATGTACCGGGAGACAGTAGGCGTTGGCAGGGCAAGTGACAATCAGCTGGTAAATTAAAAACTAATCCTTTTATATTTGGTTTGATTTTTAAAACATCAACCACCATGCCCGAACTACCCGACCTGCAGGCTTTTAGCCACAACCTTGATAAAAAACTTGGCGGTAAAACCGTTAAGGAAATTGTTATAGTTAATGCCAAAAAGCTTAATGTAAGCCATGAGCAACTAAAGGATACCCTTGAAGGCCAAAAGCTGGATAAGGTGTATCGCGAAGGCAAAGAACTTTATTTAAAGTTCGATAAGGGTGATATCCTGGCCCTGCACCTGATGCTGCACGGTAAGTTGTTTTTATTTGATAAAAAAAACGAAAATAAATATCCCATCATCGAATTACATTTTACCGATGGCAGTGGCCTGGTGCTAACTGATTTCCAGGGCATTGCAAACCCCACTTTAAACCCTGAAGAAAAAGAATCGCCGGATGCCATGGCAATCGACGCTGATTTTTTAAAAACAAGGTTAATTAAAACCAAAACCAACATAAAAACCGTTCTATTAGATCAAAAGATCATCAGGGGTATTGGTAATGCGTACGCCGATGAAATATTGTGGCATGCAGGCATCTCCCCTTTTTCGGCAAGCAACAAAATACCCGAGGCAAAGCTTAAAGATCTTACTTATTCCATTCACGATGTTTTAAAAAATGCGGAAAAGGCGATCCTTAAATCGAACCCCGATATCATAAACGGTGAAGTGCGGGACTTTATGCTGATCCATAACTCAAAGAAAACCCACAGCCCGAAAGGTGCTGAAATCAAGGTGAAAGAAGGCTCGAGAAAAACTTATTATACAGACGAGCAGGAATTGTTTGAGTAGCATACGTCCGGTAATAGATAAACAGCGACTCCCCATAATTAAAAAATCGTTGTTGAGAGTATCTATTTAAAGATATTTCTCGTTGCGAGATATAGGATGATTGTTAAAAAAGGGCTGTCATGGTGAGTAACCGATATTTGCTTTTAGCAAATAACCGCATTGAAAATGACATTTTTTAATACTGATAACCAGCAAGTTACAGACTTGTCATTGGCAGCTTGTCGAACCATAGTGGGAAAAGGCCTCTCCGCGCGGGTCTTCGACAGGCTCAGACTGACAGGCCAATCATTACTATCCTGAAATCTACTTCTTAACCATTTTATAATGTCTCATCCCAGCTTCTTCAAACTCCGGCCCCGACTGCTCAAAACCGAACCTTGTATATAATGAGGCTGCTTGTACCTGTGCATGCAGGTAAACGTAATCTGCATCGGCCGGTAAAGCTTCCAGCGCGGCATTTACAAGAGCCTTACCTACACCCACCCCTCTGAATTTTTCAAGTACGGCAAAACGTTCCAGCTTATAGCCTTTATCTGTCTTTCTCCACCGGCAGGCACCTGCAGGCTCACCGTCTACCGTTGCCAAAAAATGGGTGGATTCATCATCAAATTCAACCTCAAGTTCGGGTGGGCAATCCTGGCCAATAACAAACACTTCATATCTGATAGCTGATGCTTTATCCAAGTCGGCCTGTTCAATTACTTTTTTTACTTCTGTTTTCGACGGCATTGGTGTAATGTGTACTCGTTTTAAGGTGCTCTAATTTGCTGTTATGATTTGCGGCCGCGGCATCAATAGAGTGCGTGCACGTGATATCATCTTCCAGTTCGGCAAGGTCAGATAGTTGTACATAAAACTTGTGCAGTTGATCAAGCTCCTGTTCATTTAAATCTTCAATATCAACCATCCGGTTACTTGCGCCCTGGTGCGAAGCCAGCAATTCATTCAGCTTTAAATGTATGGCTTTTGAATCTTTATTTTGTGATTTTTGGATCAAAAAAACCATCAAAAAGGTAACTATTGTTGTACCTGTGTTAATGATAAGCTGCCAGGTATTGGAGTACTGAAAAATTGGACCTGTTACGCCCCATACAATGATGATGGCCACAGCGCCTATAAAGGCAGCGGAACTTCCGGTAGCGATAGTTGCCCAGTTGGCAAACCTTTCAAACAGATTTTTTTTCTTTTTTTTTGCCTTAGCCATTTCGTAGATGTTACTTAGTGATCATTTTGGCTAAACAACAAAGCGCCGGTACATTTGTTGCACCGGCGCTTTAATAGTTTTAAAATTGGTTATTTATAGTTTGCTGGTGGCATCGATACAATTAAGATCTTCAAAAGCCGCTGCAAGTCTTTTTACAAAATTCTCTTCGCCTTTGCGTAACCATACGCGCGGATCGTAATATTTTTTGTTTGGAGAATCTTCGCCATCAGGGCTGCCAATTTGCGATTGCAGGTAACCTTCTTTTGATTTATAGTAATCTTTAATACCTTCCCAGTATGCCCATTGCATATCGGTATCAATGTTCATTTTAACCGCGCCGTATGAAATGGCCTCACGGATTTCTTCCTGGCTTGAACCAGAACCGCCGTGGAATACAAAGTTGATGGGTTTTTCTTCGGCTAAGTTGAATTTTTGTTTTACATACTCTTGTGAGTTATGCAAAATAACCGGCTGTAATTTAACGTTGCCTGGTTTGTAAACGCCATGGACGTTACCAAAAGCAGCAGCCACAGTAAAACGTGGGCTCACTTTTAATAAGTGCTCATATGAGTAAGAAACCTCTTCTGGTTGCGTATATAAACGAGAGCTGTCAACATCTGAGTTGTCAACACCATCTTCTTCGCCACCGGTAACACCTAATTCAATTTCAAGTGTCATGCCCATTTTGGCCATACGTTCCAGGTATTTAGCAGATATCTCGATATTTTCTTCGATAGGTTCTTCAGAAAGATCAAGCATGTGCGATGAAAAAAGAGGCTTGCCTGTTTCGGCAAAAAACTTCTCGCCATGATCTAACAGGCCGTCAATCCACGGTAATAATTTTTTTGCGGCGTGGTCGGTATGTAAAATTACAGCAACGCCATAATGTTCAGCCAGTAAGTGAACATGCTTTGCAGCCGATACACCTCCTAAAATACAGGCTTGCAGTTTTGAATTATCTAATGATTTGCCGGCGTAAAATTGTGCACCGCCATTTGATAGCTGAATAATAACCGGAGAATTTACCAGCTTAGCTGTTTCCATAACCGCGTTAATAGTATTGGTACCTATAACGTTTACTGCCGGCAAAGCAAACTGATGCTTTTTAGCTGCTTCAAACAGTTCCTGCACCTGATCGCCGTGCAGAACACCTTTATAATTTTTTAAATCCATGAGCTTTTATTTGGGCCTCGAAGTTATAAAAATTCTTTGTTTTTGATAAGAAATGTTGCTATTAATAGCTGAATATTAACATTTTGTTCAGCTTTATTAGCAAAGTATATTAAAACGATAGTTTTAAAGGGAAAAATGATAATAAAAGGGCAAAATTGAGTTAAATTCACCTCTTTTATTATCATTTTCATAATATCAGGTTAACCTTAAAGGTAACAGTATAATCAATTTACATAATCGGTGCCGGGTTCAATGTCGCTAAAGTCATGATTATAAGGCATTGGGCCATCATATTGCATCAAGGTGAATACCTGCTGGCTTACAACACGCTGCAGGCATATATCAATAAGTGTAGTTGAATTTGGTTGTATAACTTTTTTCAGAAATTCGTCGTCGGCTTTTATTTCAAATGGTACATATTTAATAAAACCGGTATCAGGACGCGGATTTACAATCAGGCCCAGCTTTTCTGCACCCGTTAATTTCGGGCGCAATTCTTTCCCATCATACGTAATAGGTTCACTTCCGTTCATGATATCATGGTTAACAAAATACGTTACGGTTTGCGGCGATATACTGTTTTGCTGCCTGTCGGCAAAAAAGCCTTCAGGTAAATGATTTGGATCGGCATTGTCGCCGGCGGTAAAAATAAGGTCATAATCTGTTACCGGGTAATCCTCCGAATCATGAATCCTGAAAATTACCATCGAAAACTTATCGTGAATAAAATACCTGTCGTGCAGAAAAAAGCCTTCCGATACTTTCTCTACCTGCTCCACCGTCTGAACTTCATTTGTCTGAGCTGCAAATGCATCGGCAAGCGCATTGTAATCAGCTATATTATTTACTTTAATACAATCCAATATCGCTTCAATTAATGCAGCGCTTTCTGCGGAATCAGTTGTAGCGTCTTCTTTTGGGCTGGCCATAATTCCCATGGTGGTACCCGAGTGTGCCTTCCATTTAACAATCCTGAACGCTGTTTTAGGGGCTGTGTCAAACTCCACCGTCATTGCCTCTGGCGTATCTTTACCACCGGTGTTAATAACCGGCCCTTGCTTTACACTTACATAAGTAGCGTTTAAGTTAGCGGCGGCTGACCTTACCACACCATCTGAACCAAGTTCGCCGGTATACGAATTAAGGTTGTCATAAAATGCACGGTCGATTGACTGCCCTATGATGCTAAACGGAAAAATGCCATTTTCGCCAATCTCCCCTCCTTTTCCTTTTATCCACTTTTCATTAAGGTCCCATGATTTATCGCTGCCAAGTTCCAGCCAATTAAGTACGCCCTGCCCTGGCTCTACTTTCTCAAACCACGATTTTAACCTGCTTATTTTACTTTTCCCCAATTGTGCCAATGCCGAACCAAAGTTGGCAGGCGCCAGCATAATCAAATGGCTCATAGGGCAAACGGTGGCATCGGGCTTATTATAATAAAAATCAAACCATTCCCTTACTACCGGCCCTCCGGTAGAGTGAGTTATACATATAAAGCGGTTATTAGCGGCTATCTCGGCCGATAACTGCTCCCGAACAGCATGTTCAAATGCCCTGGAAATATCGTGCAATTGTACTTCGTCATGAAAGCTGACGTATTGCCCAAGGTAAATATCTTTAACTGTTACTGTTGGAGCAATGTTGGTAGCCTCGTTTTTTAAACGCAGGGGTAATTGGCCGTAGGTGTTGAGGTTGGTAACGCTCCAACCATGAACAAACACAAGTACAAGATTGTCTGATTTCATCGGATTAAAATTTAGGTGATTAAAAATATAATGTTACAAATTTAAAACGATAGTGTCTTTAATTTAAATACCTTATTTAAAACCAAATAGCATAACCATTAAAGGCGAAAATACATTTTGCAATTGGTTAAGCCAGGCAGCGGCCATTGCCAATTTTTCTTTGTTAAACAGTACTATATACCTGGTTACAAGCGGTAAATTATAGTGTAGCAATTTTTATAAACTTATTAGTAATCCATATTTAAACAGTTTATAATTTTTTTCGTTTCTTTGTAGCCAATTGAAAGAGTTAGACATAGATATGGCGTGGTTTAAACGAGAGTTGAAAGGGATAATTACGACTACTGAGGAAAAGAAGGAAACCCCTGATGGTATCTGGAATAAATGCCCTAATTGTAAGAAACCTTTACACTATTCTGAGCAGGTTGAAAATCAATATGTTTGCCATTACTGTGGCTTTCACCTGCGCATAGGTTCAAAAGAGTATTTTTCTGTTTTGTTTGATAATAACGAGTTTACAGAATTGTTTGCCGATTTAACATCAGGCGATCCGCTGCATTTTGAAGACACAAAAAAGTATACTGATAGGCTGAAAGAAACGCAGGCAAAAACCGGCTTGAAAGACGCTATCCGTGCAGGTGTTGGTAAAATTGACGGACAAGATATTGTGATTGCCTGTATGGACTTTAATTTCATAGGCGGTTCGATGGGATCGGTAGTAGGCGAAAAAATTGCCCGCTCAATAGATCATAGCATAGCTAACAAGATCCCATTCCTGATGATATCCAAATCTGGCGGTGCAAGGATGATGGAAGCCGCATTTTCATTGATGCAAATGGCCAAAACATCTGCAAAGCTGGCTTTGTTGTCACAAGCTAAAATTCCCTACATCTCTTTATTAACCGACCCTACAACAGGAGGTGTTACAGCATCATATGCTATGCTGGGCGATATAAACATTGCCGAGCCTGGTTCATTGATTGGCTTTGCCGGCCCAAGGGTTATAAAAGAAACCATTAAGAAAGATTTACCAAAAGGATTCCAGACCGCTGAGTTTGTTCAGGAACATGGTTTCCTTGATTTTATAGTTGATCGCCGGGAAATGAAAGAGAAACTGGCTTCGTTTTTGAAGATGATGAAAAACTAAGTTTCGGATATAATACGAATCATAAAGAAAGGCCCAACTCGGGCCTTTCTTGCTTATACAGGATTTTTCTGATCGTATTACTTCGCAAAAAAAACAGCAATACGCTTGCCAAAGGCAACTGTTAAAATACCTACAAATACTTTTGTTATTGATGATATTACCGCGTTTTGATCGTTTTCGTTGGCTATATTGTATAAGCGATACAGCAAATCAGGAACGGTGTTAACAATAAGCAAGCCGCCGATAATAATAAGGGCTATCTCGTATATTACCTTTCTATCTGCAAACAATTTTACATTTTCCTGCTTATCTGCACTATTTGTAACAAGCCTGGTAATTAGTTTTGTGCCGGCTATTAAAAAGATGGATAAGGCCATTATAAACACAAAATTTATGATATTTAGCCAAAATAGATTCATTTGCTCAGTAGCGTGATCGGAACCCGAAATGGCACTGAACGTTTTTAAGAAGGTAAAAAAACCGGGAACTTTGGATAGGTTGGAAACCAGCAGGTAAACACCAAGTATCTTTATGGTTATTTCATAAATATCAGATTTCTTCATTTTTGATTTAGCGTATGGTTTATAATCAATCGGGACGACTAAGATAAACAAATGCCGTACATATCCATGAAAATCAAACTTCAATCCAAATAATAATGCCTTATCTGGTTTAACCCGTGATCCAATTCATAAACCCAGGGTGTAGCCGTGGGTATTTCAAGTTGGGTTACCTGCTCATCGGTAAGGCAATCTATATATTTAATTAACGACCGCAGACTGTTGCCATGGGCAACTACAATTACCTTTTGGTTACGGCGCATGGCACTTACAATGGTTTCGTTCCAAAATGGCAATACCCTATCCATGGTCTCGCTGAGGTTTTCTGTAAGTGGTAACTCACGGTCTGTTAAATCTTTATATCGCAAATCATGGCCGGGAAACCGCGGATCGTCGCGGGTAACAGCAGGCGGGTGTTCATTGGGGTCGCGGCGCCATTTTTGAACCTGTTCGGCACCATATCTTGCTATGGCTTCATCTTTGTTCATTCCCTGTAAAGCACCGTAAAAACGTTCATTCAGTCGCCATGATTTCTCAACCGGGATCCATAAATGATCCAACTCCTCCAATATAAAATGCATGGTTTTAATTGATCGTTTTAAATAGGATGTAAAACCGACATCAAAGTTGTAACCGTTCTTTTTTAGGGTTTCCCCTGCTTTGTGAGCTTGCAGGTAGCCGTTTTCGGATAAATCGACATCCTCCCAACCTGTGAAACGATTTTCGAGGTTAAAAACACTTTCGCCGTGGCGTATCAATACTATTTTTTGCATAGGTATTTGCTTAACGCAAAAGTAAGGGCAGAGTTGTAAATAAAATTGTAAAATATTCATAAATCAATTAGCTTGCATTATAAACCAATTAATTCTAAACCAATATGATCCCTACTACACCTGCCCCTGTAAAGGATGGCATCGCTAATCCGGCTCCGCTTGGGCTTTGCGCCTTCGGTATGACAACCGTTTTATTAAACATTCATAACGCCGGCTTTTTTGAAATGAACAGCATGATACTGGCTATGGGCATTTTTTATGGTGGCCTGGCCCAGGTTATTGCAGGAGTTATTGAGGCAAAAAAGAATAACACATTTGGGTTAACCGCATTTACATCGTACGGCTTTTTTTGGCTATCGTTGGTTGGTCTTATTGTAATGCCCAAACTGGGCTGGGCCACTGCACCATCTGAGGGTGCAATGTGTGCTTATTTAGCCATTTGGGGCGTGTTTACGTTCCTGTTGTTTTTTGGTACATTAAAGTTAAACCGTGCATTACAGTTTGTTTTTGCATCGTTAACCATATTGTTTTTCTTATTAGTGGCAGGTGATGCAACAGGTAACGCTACTATTAAACATTTGGCTGGTTATGAGGGTATTATTTGTGGCGCATCGGCCATTTACACGGGTATTGCCAATGTGTTAAATGAAGTTTACGGCCGTGTTGTATTGCCAATAGGCCCGGTGAACGTTTAAAATAATCTTGCTAAATTGCGCAGGTGAAAGATTTTAAAAAATACTATAGCATACCGGCAACGCCCGACGAAATTTATATGGCATTAACTAACCCCATAACTATTGAGTTATGGACAGGTGAAACAGCCGAAATGAGTACTGAACCTGGTTCGGAATTTTCCATGTGGGATGGCAGTATTGTTGGCAAAAACATAGAGTTTGATCCAGGGAAAAAAATTGTACAGCAGTGGTATTTTGAAGGAAAGTCGGATGATTCGATAGTTACCATAAAACTACACCCCGACAAACAAGGTACATCTGCAGAGCTTAGGCATACCAACATCCCGGATGAAGATTTTGATGATATTACCGATGGTTGGACTTATAGCTATTTTGGTGGTTTAATAGACTTTTTTGAAGGCGAATAACTGGAATCGGTGCGGTAACAAGGTTAAAACAAAAAAAGCGATGAGTAGAATTCATCGCTTTTTAATGTCAAATAAAGTCCCGAGATAAATCTTAAAATTTCAAGAGCTTCATGGAGGCTGGTTGGCCTTTATATTTCCACTGCCGGATGAACAAATACCTTTGATTTGATTTCCGCGCCGGCTTTACCAAGCGTAGCAGCCACAGAACAATATTTATTTAATGATAACTCAACTGCGCGCGCTGCTTTATCCTCATCAATATCGCCATACAAGTGAAATTCAACTTCGATATCCTGCCATAACGATGGTTCTTTGCCGGCTTCACGTTCGCCGTTAACCACCATTTTATAGTCCTTTACTTCCTGGCGTTGTTTTTTTAAAATGCTGATAACATCAATCGCCGAACAGCCTGCAAGGCCCATTAACAGCATTTGCATCGGGCGTATCCCAAAATCCTGGCCGCCACTTTCGGGGCTGCTATCCATTTTTACAGTGTGACCAATGGAATCAACGGCCTCAAAGCCGAAATCGCCATGCACACGTTTAAGTTCTATTGTGGCCATAGTATTAAATTTATAATGATGCTAAGTTAGGTAATTGTTGGCGTTTGCTAAAGGTAGCTTATGATTGTTTACGCTGTTATTACCAAAAAAGTTTTACGCCAATGATTTTCTGTCCTTTACCGGGATAACTAATTTTAAACCCGACCAGATTTCGTCTACAGCACAAACTTTTATATCAACCAGCCCTATTTTGAGGGCAAAATTCCGGATCACATCTTCAGTAATATCAGTAAGCACCTTTGATGCTTTCTTGGGCCATGAAACCCATATCATACCATCCGGCTTTATTTGCTTCATCAACAGCGGCAAATCAGTTAAAAATTCATCCTGGCTTTTGGCGAAAAAATGGATCAGGTCTTTTTTAATACCGGCGTCATTCACAAAGTAAACTTCGGCCGGCATATCGGTGAATAACTGCAAATAATAGTCGGGGGCATTAATCAGCATTACTGTTGCCGATGCCTTTATACCCAGCTTTTTGGCCAGGGGTGTACCGGAGTATCCTGCCATAAATTCAGATAGTTTTTAAATGATGCATTAAATGTTCAACATAATCATTAGCCAACCATTCAACAGTTTGAAGGTTGGGTTCGCTTTTGCTGTTATCACAACGGGCAGTTAACCTGTCGGCCGGATAGTTTTCCCAAACCCTTATTATTTGCCTGTTAAGCAAAATCCAAAGATCAAGCAGTTCCTTAATGTCAACGTCATGGTAATGCTGCACGGCTACATAGGCATCCTGCTGGTAAACCAGTTTGAAATTTTCTTCATACGTGCAACGCACAAAACGTTGCAGGTTTATTTGGGCACTGTCAATCAGGTGGCCAATAACCTCTTTTTTAGACCATTTACCGGGCGCGGGTCTTAAATCCCAGTTATCATCAGAAGATCTGGTTTGCAAAAAATCGGTTATAGCAGTGTTTAAAATGGCCGAAGTGGTAGTCATTGTGTATCGTTTTTTATTAAATAAATTGGGAAGAGAATCAAGAGCCAAGAATCAGAAGTCAAGACAAAAACTGTAAGGTTAATCTGGACTGGAGATATAACCGACAACCTATTCTTAGTCATAATAGCCCCTTTCGCACTTGTCTTAATTCTTGACTCTTAATTCTTGACTCTATTCCCTCCCAAGTTAAGTATTTAAAAATTGTTATTTCATATTGAAATACAAAACCATTAACTTCAAAGCCTTAAAGACACATATGGCCCTTAATTATATCTGGATAGCATTTTTTTTGATCGCGTTTGTTGTAGCACTTATCAAGCTTGTTTTTTTTGGCGACGTAGAAGCTTTTAAATTACTTGTTGATGGTATTTTCAATTCGTCAAAATCATCGGTAATGGAAATTGCCTTGCCACTGATTGGTGCAATGGCTTTTTGGCTGGGTATATTAAATGTAGGGGAAAAAGCAGGCGCCATAAATTTCCTGTCGCGCCTTGTAGGCCCATTCTTTAGCCGCCTGTTTCCTGATGTGCCCAAAAAGCATCCGGCAGTTGGTCAAATGCTCATGAACTTTTCGGCCAATTTGCTTGGACTTGACAATGCAGCCACCCCACTGGGTTTAAAAGCCATGGGAAGCCTGCAAGAGTTAAACCAGGATAAAGAATCGGCATCAAATGCGCAGATCATGTTCCTGGTACTGCATACTTCGGGCCTGCAAATGCTGCCGGTTACCATTATTGCCCAACGTGCAATTATGAATGCCAAAGATCCTGCTGACGTGTTTTTGCCCTGTATTATTGCTACTTATGCCGCTACTGTAGTTGGCTTACTGATAGTTGCTGTAAAACAAAAAATTAACCTTTGGGATAGGGTAATAATAGCCTGGCTTGGCGGTTTAACTGCTTTTATTACCCTTGTAGTCTGGTATTTTACCACCCATTTATCGCATGAACAAATCAGCATAGTATCGAAGGTTGTAAGCAACTTTTTGCTATTCTTTATTCCGGTAGTATTTATCGTGGGTGGGTTGGTAAAAAAAATCAACGTATTTGATGTTTTTGTAGAAGGTGCCAAGAGTGGCTTTGAAACTTCAGTAAAAATTATCCCCTACCTGGTTGCCATGCTGGTAGGCATCAGCGTATTCAGGGCATGCGGGGCTTTAGATTATATGAACGATGGATTACGCTGGGTTTGTGTTAAAGCCGGTTTAGATACCCGTTTTGTTGATGCCATGCCCGTTGCTTACATGAAACCGCTAAGCGGATCGGGATCAAAAGGGATGATGATAGATGTAATGAAGCACTTTGGCACCGATAGTTTTGCGGGACATCTGGGCAGTATATTCAACGGATCGGCCGATACTACTTTTTACATTGTAGCATTGTACTTTGGCACTGTTGGCATCAAAAAATCACGCTATGCTATCCCCGCCGGCTTAATTGCCGATTTAGCCGGCATCATAACTGCCATATTTATTACCTACCTGTTTTTTGGCAATTTAAAATAATCCCGACATCGTTGTGAACGTTAATCATCAACAATTTTTACAGTTGTTATAAGTAATTATTTGTCCGTATTTTGTCGAATACATGCCGTACATTGAATTTTGCTTTTTGTAACAAATTGAGGTATTATTTGAAAATAAATACTATTTTTGGTACAACCATTAAATTTTAAGCAATTTAAGACGATAAAAGCAAGTGAATGAATAAAATATTTACTAAAAATTTATTTTTTTTTGCTTTATTTAATTTAGTTGCTTTTTCCGCCTTAGCGCAAACTATAACTATCGGTAATGTTGATGCCGGCCCTTATGCCCCTGGCTCTACGATAAGCGTTCCCATTCAGATAACGGGGACATGTATTGATCCTGCTAACACTTATAATCTTTACCTTTCAAACGCCAGCGGGAGTTTCGCATCGCAAAAATTAATCGGCAAATTTACGGGCATCTATGCAACCTTTGTAAACGGTATTATACCTGCCGGCACTACTCCTGGCGGTGGTTATTTGGTTAAGGTGTCGGCTACTAATCCGGCGGTTAGCAGCGGCGCTTCGGCTGCATTTTCAATTGTGGCAGGTGCAGGTACTGTTGCAGCTTTGAATTCGCAATCGATAGATGCTAATTATCCCGAAGTGTTTGGGTCATGTTCAGGGGTCAGCAATTCTTCTTACAATTTTATAAATACATCTACCGCAGGAGCGACTGTTATCGCAAGTTTTTACAATGAACTTTCGCAGGCAACCGAGGCATTAAATGTTGATTTTACCAACAATGGCAATTTTACAGCCAAAACAGCCAATTATACAATTAGCGTAAAAGCTACCGCAGGAGGCATTGTGGGTACCTATACTTATACCCTGGTTAATAACCTTGTTAACAATAGTTTTGGGGTTGAGGGCAGCACCACAGCCTGCCTTGGCAGCGGGGCTACTAATTTAACTTACAACATCGATCCTAACGTAATAAAAAACAACTATCCGGGGCTGCTTTATAACGTTTCCTGGGGCGATGGTACGCCAGCTGTATCTTATACCTACTGCCAGATACTTGCAGCCGGCGGCAAAGTTTCTCACGAATATGTTAAGGCGTCTTGCGGAAACATAGTTAAAGGCCAAAACAATTCCTTCGAGGTAAAACTGCAACTAATTAGTCCATTTTGTGGTAATGTAGGTACCCCTGTTGCCAGTTACGCTAAAGTTATTGCGCCGCCAATTAACCTGCCGGTTGTGCCGGTGGCTGCTTGTGTAAATACGGCGGTTAAATTTGTAAATAATTCGTTTCCGGGCGATGACCCCAACAGCACTTCAACAACCTGCTCAAATACCAAAGCCCGCTATACATGGCTTGTTGATGGTGTAACAAAACAAGTTAATTACAAACTGTCTGATGCGTTCATTTATACTTTTACAACTACCGGTACACATACGGTAACCTTACAGCTGCAAAACAATACCGGATCATGCGCCGTTGCCGATGTTACACAGAATATTTGTATCCAGGAACCTCCTGTGCCAGCCTTTTCACTGCCTGTTAATTCGGGTTGCATTCCTCTTGCAGTAACCCCGGTAAACACGTCAAAAATCGACTCAAATTGTAACAATACCAATAAGTACGTTTGGACTGTTACGGGGCCGACGCCGGTAGCTTATGCAAACGGAACAAATGCAAGCAGCCAAACGCCGCAGTTTTTGTTCAATAAAACAGGCGTTTACACTATCAAACTGGCCATCTCAACGGTAAGTTGTGGACTGATAACTGATGCCAATGTACAAACCGTTGTAGTTGATGATACGCCCACGGCTACACTATCAAAAGACACCGTATTTTGCGGAACAAATACTACCCTTAAATTTGATAATACCAACAACAGCGCTACCAGGGTAACATTTTCCGGATCGGCGCAAAACACCGGCGCAACATACAAATGGACGATAACCGGAGGCTCCTTTACATTTGTTAATAATACAACCGATGTTTCACAGTATCCGGTCATAAAGTTTAACGATTTTGCAAAGTATATCGTTACTGTAACCAATACCAACGTTTGCGGGGCACCAGCCACCAGCAGCCAGCGTTTAGAATTTATTGCGGCGCCAACAGTTACTGCGGGTAACTACCCTGCTATTTGTGCAGGAACACCTGTTAATTTGAATGGCATATCCAATAATCCTTCAATAAAAATGCGTTGGGCAGGCGGTACCGGTACTTTCAGCGACCCGAACCTGGCACAAACTGTTTACACTCCATCGGCTGCCGAAATAAAAGCGGGCAAGGTTACACTTGTTTTTCAGGGCATAACCACTCTGGCTGCACCCTGCGATACCATAGCCGACCCAACAACAATCATCATTAACAAGGCCGATTCAATTACAAGTAAAAATACAGTAACTTCATGTGCAGGAAAGCCGCTTAGTTATAATATCACGGCTACGAAACCCACCACAACATTTACCTGGGTAATTGATGCATCAAAAACCAGCGCAACTGCTGGTGGTTACACGGTAAGCGGCAGCGGCAGCTCCATAAACGATGTTTTGACTAACAGTGATTTAAACGCCAATGCAACTGTAACCTATAATATTATATCAACCAGCCAAGGGTGTGTAAGCGGCGTATTTGTGCTTACTGTAACTATCCCCCCGGCTATTGCTACGCCTTCATTTACCAAAGATAATAGTACCGCATGCGGTAATTTGCCGGTTCAGTTCACTAATACATCTAAACCAATAAACAGCGTTTTTTTGTGGGACTTTGGCGATGGTTCAACAGACACTGGGATTAATCCGCAACATACATTTTTGGCAAAAACAGATGGGCGCGATACTGTTTATCACATCAGCTTAAGTATTGTAAGCAATTGTAATATAGCTCCTCCCTATCTCGATTCGGTAAAGATAAGCCCTCAAAAACCTGTTGCAAGGCTAATTCCAGATAGAGTTGAAGGTTGCTCTCCATTTATTGTAACCGGCAAAAACTCATCGCCCGGCAAAAACTTACAATATACCTACTACCTGTACGATGGCCCCTTAATGCTGGAGTCAAAGGTGTATACCGATAAAAGTGATTTTAAATTTAACACCCCATTAAATACCACCCGTACAAAGCAATACACCATATTTATGGTTGCCCAGGATTACTGTGGTAATACCGATACTACCCTGAAACGTACCATAACGGTATCGGCGCCTACCATTACACCAGACATGTTTTTTCTGAATAATAAAAACAGTGGTTGCGCTCCTTTAAATTTAACGCTTGTAAATAATTCATCGGGCGGCGATACATTTTATTATACCATTTATGATGATAAATACGGTGTAGTAACCAATGTAGCAGCCGGTACCGATAATTTGCCCTATGTGTTTACAAAACCAGGCTTGTATTACGTAACCATTACGGCTTCAAGTAAATGTTCGTCAGGCGTCGAGTCATCAAAATCAACAAACCGGGTTATGGTATATGACATACCAAAGGCCGGCTTTCAAGCATCTGATACTACAGGTTGCCGAAGCGTTACAGCATCGTTCACAAATACAACCTATGCCGACCCTAATACGCAGCCGGTAGCCTTATCCTATACATGGTATTATGGTGACGGGACCACAGCAAACGGATTTACGCCGCCGCCACATACTTACAGTTTTAAAAAATCGCCATACACGGTTAAACTTGTAGCTATTAATCCGCTAACCGGCTGTGCAGACAGTTTGGTAAAAAAGGATTATATAAAAGTAACAGCGCCCCCAGGCACTGCCTTTACAGCAAACCCGGATACAATAACCAGTATACCAAATTATCAGTTTCAGTTTGTTGACCAAACAACGGGAACACCCGCCAACTGGGCCTGGGATTTTGGAGACGGAACTTTAAGCACCCGCCCTAACCCAACCCATACTTATGCCGATACCGGAAAATATAAGGTAACACTAATAACCAGCACTAAAGATTTTTGCGATAGCGCAATAACACACTACGTACGCATAACCGGTATCCCTGGCGAACTGTATTTACCAAACGCATTTATGCCAACCAGCGGTACAACCGAGCTAAGAAAATTTGCAGCTAAAGGATCGGGTATTAAACAATGGCACCTGCAAATATTTAATGGCTTTGGCCAGTTAATTTGGGAAACCACAAAACTATCGGCCCCTAAAGGCACCCCGGTTGATGGCGACGGCTGGGATGGTACTTTTAAAGGTGCACCGGTAGAGCAGGGCGTTTATGTATGGCAGGCTTCGGCAACGTTTATAAATGGCAGCGAGTGGAAAGGCATGTCGTACAACAATTCATTACCCAAACGAACGGGTGTTGTTCATTTAATAAGATAAATAATGCGCGTTTTGCTCAAAAGATATATCTTGTGGTTATTAATACTGTTGTGTGGCAAACTGGCTGTTGCCCAGGACCACATGTACTCGCAGTTTTTTAATTCGCCCGTGTATCTTAATCCTGCATTAAACGGGCAGTTCCAGGGCGATTTGCGGATGAACCTGATTTATCGCAATCAATTTACCTCGGTGCCCGGCGGGTTTAATTATCTTACTGCATCGGTTGATTACAATATTCCGCAATTTGGCGGCGGAATTGGTTTAATATTTACCCGGGGCAATGAGGGTACTGCCGGGCTCACAAAAAACAATATAGCCGGTATTTATTCTTATAGCGTTGGTTCTGATGATTTTGTATTGTCGTTTGGTGTACAGGCGGGAGTAACCAACCGCACAGTAGATTATGGTAAATTGGTATTTAGCGACCAGATTGACCCGCGTTTAGGATACATCCCCGGGTCGCCAACAAATGCCGAGTCGCCACGGTTCGACAACCGGTTTTATTTTGATGCCGGCGCCGGGGTAAACCTCGCCCTGAGCGATTTTAATATTGGCGGCGCGTTACAACATATCAATCGCCCAAATGAATCATTTACGGGTACACCCGCAAAACTGCCTATGCGCGGCACAGCACACGTAAGCTATCGATGGGACCTTAATAAAGATGAGAATCTTGATGAGGACGAGAAATCATTTTTCATTCCATCGGTTGTTTTTTATAAGCAGTCAACGGCACAATCAATAAATATTGGACTGCAATATAAAAGGCATAACCTCAATGCCGGTTTATGGGTACGTACTGCCGGATCGGGCGGGCCATCGGCTATTACATTTTCGTTAATATTCGATTTGTTTTTAAACAAAGAGAGCGGAGAGAAATTCAGGCTCGGTGTAAGCCACGATGCGCCAATTTCGGGACTCAATTACAGCAATACCAGTGGTACAACCGAAGGAAGTATTGGTTATGAAACCACCCTGCCCTCGCGCACTGATGCCTATCACAAATTTGAGGGGGCAAGGCGTTGTTATGATTTTTATTAAGAATTTTATTTATACCTTTATCAGTTATATATCCTGAATTACGATGGAGAAAATCTATCACAAAGCGAGACCTGACCAGTCTTATCTTAAAGACAAGCAACATAAAAAGAAAACAGCCATGATAGGTGTATGGATGTTGGTGCTTTTTGGAATTATTTTTATGATAGTGGTAATAAAATTTGCTACGTCTGGAGGCTCGTCTGATATGCTTACATTTACAATGTTCCCAAACAGCGATGATGCTTACCAGGTGGCCAAACAGTACATTGCCCCTACTATCAAATCGAGCAATCTTGCTTTTGCCGAAGACCGTTACCAGTTTGCAAAAAAGTCCGACTCGGTATTTGTCATCAAATCTTACGTAACATCAATTGATGAAAAGGGAGCAAAAGTAAAAACCAACTTCCAGATCACGTTAAAATACGACGGAGGCCCCAAAGCGGTACAGGATAACTGGACAATGATTGATATGAATGAGGTAGCAGAATAGCATTTCATTATTCAGGACAATTTGCGATATACAAAACATCTTAATAAAATCTTTTATACGGTTATTTTACTTTTCATCAGGTTAAAAAAGACAAAAGCGCCTTATATTTAAGGTAAATAAGCCATTCGAAAAAAAAGTTAAATACACAGGCAACCCTTTGCGCTATAAATACGTGTTAGCTGCAAACAGGAATTAATTAAAAAGGTAGCCCGTATATATGGGAGAAGCAGAACTACAACAATTAATTGCGGGCTGTTTACAGCAAAGCCGGAAAGACCAGAAAATGCTATATAAGGCATTTTATGGCTTTGCTATGAGTATATGCCTGCGATACGCCGGCAATAGGTATGAAGCTGCTGAAATCATGAACCAGGGCTTTTTAAAGGTGTTTACAAACCTTCAAAAATATGATACCAGCCGCCCTTTTATTGCGTGGGTTGGCAGGATTATGATGAACACATCTGTTGATTATTACAGAAGCAACCTGAAGCTATCGCTCACCGATGACCTTGACACCGCCGAAGACATCGGGCATAATGAACTCCCCGATCAGAAGTTAAATTACGATGATCTTATTGGCATGGTGCAACAACTGCCCAATGCTTACCGTACGGTATTTAACCTGTTTGCCATTGAGGGATTTTCGCACGAGGAGATAGCGTCGAAACTAAATATAAGTACAGGTACATCAAAATCAAACCTGTTTAAAGCGCGTGAAAAATTAAAAAATATGGTAATCAATTCCGGCAGGTTGCCGGAGAGTAATTCCGGCAGCGGTCAACATACTATTGTGGCTATTGGCACTATAAGCATCAGCATGTCGGTATTGATAGAATTAATAATGAAATGAAAGAGAAGCACGAAAATAAACTGGATCAATTGTTCAGGGACGGCTTAACCGGTCCTGAAGACCACTTTGCTTTTCGTGAGGAGGATTGGGAATCAATGGAACAGCTGTTGGATAAAAAATCCAACAAAAAGGCAGGGTTTATCCGCATCATGTATTATGCATCCGGTATTGCAGCATTATTGCTGCTTGCTTTGGGCTTATACTTTTACAATAAAACCGATAAAATAGATCCAACCAAATTACAGCAAGGCAACGCTAACGTTAAAACAAGTAACGATAAAAAGCTTATCGACCCGGCAGGTCAGCGGCAAGGCAACGGCACGATAAGAGATACAACTACAGGCCTTGCTGCAACCATACCGGCTACTGACACTAAGCGTGCGCAAGGGGGTACTTTATTTGGCAAAACAAAAAATATGGTGGTAAATGAGAGTATTGCTAAAAAGCAATCTTCAAAAATTAACACAGCTGCAGGTGGCAGGCTTTACAATAAGGCTGCAAACATGGCTTTCAATAGTGCTGTACCTGGAAACGCTTCGCCTAAAATTGAAACAAGTAACAAAGTTATGCAGGCTGACAATGTAACCCAGTTGGCCGCAAACAAAACACAACCTTTAACTCAACCAACCAAAAACAAAACGGCTGGCATTGATACACTTTTTGATGGCGGTAAAATAGCATCGGCAAATAATCAGGTAAAAAGCGTTATAACAACAAATCAAAATACGGATACGCTTACCGGTAAGGCTAAGGAGCAGGAAGCAAAAAAGCAAATGGCAATTGTTAAAGCATCAGCAATAAAAAACAGGCCACAGTTTTCTATCAGCGTGTTAGCCGCGTCTGACGCTAATGCGGTAAATTCATTTGGGCATAGCCAAACAGGCACTAATTATGGATTGCAGCTTTCGTTACGCCTTACAAAAAAGTTAACTATAAGCACAGGGGCAGCATACGCTATTAAGCCTTATTCATCAACACCTGCCAGTTATTCGTCTGCGTCTTACAATCCATCAATAACGCCTACTAATATCCAGGCAAACTGTAAGGTACTTGATATTCCTTTGAACCTCAGCTACCAATTGTATTCAAAAGGAAGCAATACGATTGGTGTGGGCACAGGATTATCGTCATATTTTATGCTTAAAGAAGATTACAGGTTTGATTATTCGGCCGAAAGCGGTTGGAAACCACATAACCTGGAAGTACGGAATCAAAACACTCACTTATTTGGCGTGCTGAACATAAATGTTAATTATCAGCGGAGAATAAACTCAAAATTTAGCGCGGTTTTACAGCCTTACATGAAACTGCCACTTACCGGTATTGGCAATGGCAAAGTTGATCTTAAATCAACCGGCGTTGCGCTTGGTGTAAACTGGAACATTGGCTCGGGCTTTAAGCCATGATAGATAGGCCGAGGTATTAAGTACTAAGTCGGATACTTTAAGTTGTAAACAATTTGGGGGCCTTGGAATTAGAACTTAATGCTTTTGACTTCAGACTTATTTAATGGTCAACCTTTAACCAGCCAGTAATGCTCATCCTGGATGTTTGTGTACATAAAACTTCGTGTACCAGTTCGTTACTTTTAAAGAATACCGTGCGGCCGTTTTCGGGGCCAATATTCTGCTCGTGATTTGCATGATGTATCCGCAATTCACCCCCATCAGCAGCTAACCAGCCAGTATTTAAATACATGATCATTGAATATTTACGGCTATCGTTATTCCTGAACTGATCAAGATGTTTTTTGTAGAAAGCCCCTTTTTCATACAACGTATAATGAAATTCATAACTTGTAATACCTGTATAACAGGTTTTATTGAGATAGGTAACAAAACTATCCATTAGGTCGAAAAAGTCATTTTCGCATGGAGTGTTATGTTTGCGGTCGAGCCAGTAAATATGGTCTCCCCTAACCTTGGTGTCGTGGTTCACGGTTTTATCGTTACCAGTTCCGGCAGATAACAACAAGCTTGATTTAACAAGAGCCAGCAGGTTTAGTTTAAGATCGGCAGCAAGCGTGTCGTTTAAAAAATGATCAGCAATGCCAACCTTATCAGCAAGATAACTATCGATAAGGCAATTGAATGAGTCTTCCAATAAAGGTGGGTTAGCATGTTATCCGGCTAATGCAGGCATGTTGTTAAAGATACTGTTTTCGGTTGGTCTTTCGGCAATATTACTTGGTCAACGCAGGTCAAACGCATAGAATTGGGTTAACATAACTTAACACATTTCAGATAAAATATTTATAAATTATTGATTATTAATAATTTATAAATAAACATGGTTAACACTAAACCGATGGGGAAATTTAGGCGCTTCCAAATACTTGTGCCCGTTGTTGGCAAATACATGTCTCTTTGGTAATTCGATCATTAACCAGGATCAGCCAATAAAATAAGATGTAGTTTAATGCTTATATCTTCCCGATGCTATAAGCTCACTCCTTTATCTATTTAGATACCTTTGCGCTATTAGCCAGCGCTATAATATCCTTTCCTTCTATCACTTTTTTGGGGTATGGGTGATCAACTACGTTTATCATGGCGGCAGCCAATTCCTCTAAAGTACAAAACCCGGCCGGGTAAAGGGCACGACCAACCGGGAACAACCAGTTGATATATTTATAAAAACTGTGGGCATTTTTCAGTCCCTTTATTGGTTTTATAAACCCTGGCCTAAATGCGTAAACCTGTTTAAAGGGCAGTTTCATCAGGTCGTTTTCTGTTTTACCTTTTACCGCGGCCCAGCCGTTGCCTTTTTCATTAGTATCTGTGCCCGCGCCCGATACATAGCAAAAAGTCATTTCCGGATCCTGTTTTGCCAATATTTGGGCTACATGCATGGTGAGTGTATACGTAAGCTTATAATATTCGTCTGCCTTTTTACCAACGGAAGTAACACCCAGGCAAAAAAAGCATGCGTTATAACCGGCAAGCTGATTGCTGATTGGCGAGAGATCAAAAAAATCGGCATGAATGATCTCCTTTAATTTGGGATGCGACACTTCCGACGCTTTCCGGTTAATCACTAAAACCTGGTCAACATCCGGGCTTTGTAAACATTGGTGCATAAGCCCCTCGCCTACCATTCCTGTTGCGCCTGTAACTATTGCTCTTATTCCTGTTTTCATGTGGTAAAATGTATTCGTATAAAATTAATGCTTTAAAATGAGGCCGGCGCCCGCTTTTGAAAATAAGTTTTTGGTACCTGGGCAACCCTCTCGCCTAAAATAACGATATAGTTAATAGATGCCCGTTGCTTCTTGTATCAATTGAAGCGAAAGACACCGGCTAACACTACTATAACATGAATCCAATTTCTGTTGTGATCATTACCAAAAACGAGGCTGGTACCCTTGTTAAAAGTATACCGCTGCTGAAACAGATCAGCGACGACATTATTGTGATTGACAATAACAGTACCGACCAAACCGTGACGATAGCTAACGCATATGGCTGTAAAGTATTTCAAAAAGCATGGATTGGCTATGGCGCCAACAAAAATAAAGGCATTCAACTGGCGCGATATAACTGGATATTAAGCGTTGATGGCGATGAGATACCCGACCAGGCCCTCATTGACTCAATAAAGGGAATGGCCCGGGATAATGATAAAACTGTTTACGATATAGCCTTTAAAACATATTTTGGCAAAAAGCTTATCCGCTTTGGTAACTGGGGTCGAGATCATCATATCCGCCTGTTCAACAGGCAGCATGTTAAATGGAACGAAACGCCGGTACATGAAACGCTGCAACTGCCGCAAAATGTTATCATAAAAAAACTGGAGGGCAACCTGCACCACTATTCAGTAAAAAACCGTGCGGAATATGAGAAGAAGACAATACACTACGCTCAATTAAGCGCCATAAAGTATCTGAAAGCCGGAAAAAAAGCGAGCGTGGTAAAGCTTTACCTGGCGCCGGTATTTCATTTTGTGAAAACCTACCTGTTTTTATTGGGCTTTTTGGATGGCAAAGAAGGCTTCATCATCTCGCGGACGGTATTTAAAAATACCTGGCTAAAATATTATTACCTTAGTAAAGCTACACAAAGCCTAAGGGATAAGCCGATATACCAGCATGACGTACCTGCGGTGGCATATAAACTTAATCCCCATGCACGTGTTGAATAAACCACAGCATTGTTCATGAAAAAAAAACTGGTAATTGATCTTTCGGCAAATACATTGCAGCTTGTCATCAACCAGTTGTTTGGCGTGGTTATTTTTTATGTATTATCTGTAAATTTGGATAAAAACAGCTTTGGCCAGGTTAATCTTGCCTTAGCCGTGCTGCTATCTGTATTCAACATCCTTTCTTTTGGTATCGATCAGGTAATTATTAAAAAAGTAGCACACGGCGATGATGCCCAAACTGTTTTGTCGCTTTATGCTTTCCATGTATTGTTTACAGGCGGCCTGTTTTATGGTATCCTGTTATTAGGCCGGGCGTTTTTTATACACGATAACGAAGTATACCGGCTGATACTGCTCCTGGGCCTGGGCAAGCTCATGATCTTCTTCTCTACGCCTCTAAAACAGGTTTCAAGCGGCATGGAGCAGTTTAAATCACTGGCTTGTATGTTGGTCGTATCTAACGTGACAAGGGGCACCGGTCTGCTTGTTTTGGCTCTTTTGCATCAAGTAAGCATCGGCACAATAATATGGGCATTTATTGGTGGCGATGTACTTGAATTAGCGGTATCCTTTTACCTTTTCAAGCGTTATGTGAGGGTGCCGGTACTTCCGGCTTGGAGAAAGTTACCGTATGTTGCCTTACTGCGCCAATCAATACCACAGGTTGGGGTAGTATTAATTACATCGGCCCTGGCAAGGTTTGATTGGCTGTTTATTGGGTTTATGGTATCGGCAGTTAGTTTGGCCGAGTATAGCTTTGCTTACAAAATATTTGAAATCTCTACCCTCCCATTGTTGGCTATCGCTCCTTTAATTCTTCCCCGTTTTACTAAATTATTTAAAACGGGTCACCATAGGCAGTTCGATTTTAAATTAATCATCAGAATAGAACTTGTCATAGCCGCATTTACTGCTTTGATTTTAAACATGTGCTGGAACCCTGTAGTTGACAAACTAACGCATGGCAGGTATGGCGCGGTTAATATAACCACCATTTTTATCCTCTCGCTTTGTTTGCCCTTTATGTATCTGAATAACTTTTTGTGGACTATTTTTTTTGCGCAAAACAGGTTAAAAATGATCTTTCAATCATTCCTGGTCACTTTTGCTGTAAACGTAGTTGGCGACCTGGTATTAATCCCTTTTTATAAAAACGAAGGAGCGGCACTTGCCTTTTTATTGGCCTGTCTGGTGCAGGCTGTTTTCTATCTCGCCAATCACAAATCGGGACTTAAAGGATCTTTTTATACACTCGTCATATGTACATCATGCGCCTTTTTTAGCGGCCTTACAGCCAAATCCTTGTTCCAAAACACATGGCTGGCCACAACTACCGCGGTAGCGTTTTATGGCTTGTCGCTATTAATTACCATGCAGTTAAAGCGGGGCGACAAACCAGGTATAACCAGGCTGCTAAACTGGTAAAATAAGACATCTTCTTGTTTTACACAGGCAACCAATGCGGTTTTCAGGTCGTAATGACTTTAAATGCCTCAGGATAATGTTGGTTAACAAAGCAATCTTTTATATCAATAAATTAAAGCAAAAAGTGGATTGGAAGCTACTGGCATTTTTGCTTTTGTTTTTAAATGTAAAAATCGGCATCAAAATTCCGGTTATCCTGCTGTTCACACTCCTGCAATTTAATTTCAAATTCGGTTTTCGTTTCAAAAACTCCCGGTTGCCCCTGTTTTATCCATTGGTAATAGCTATAGCGGTTATTAACTGGTTTATCGGCAAAAATTATACACAACTTAACTATACCGTTATGTTATTGGCCGGCATAGGGTTTTGGATATTATGCATCCTTGCCATTCACCAGGTAAAGCTGGCTGTTGAGCAAAACCAACCTGCCGTAATACATCAAACCATCTTTATTTTTTTTGTTATCAATGCATTATTCTCGGCTGGCAACCTGGTCGCCATATTTTTAGAGACCCACACTATAAACCCTTACACCTACCAGGGCCAGCTGCAAAAGTATTTTTTAAACACCGGCGATTACATAAGGGGAGTAACTTTTGATACCTCCACAACCAATGCTATGCTGAATGCTTTTGGCGTAATTTACTTTTTAACGCGCAAAAACGCCATTATGCTTTTTGTGTGCATGGCTACGCTTTTGTTCACGGGGAGTAATTTTATCAATATTGTTATAGTTCTTGTTTTTTTACTGCTATTTGTTTTCAAAACAGATCGTTATCAAAAAAGCCTGATTGTAATTTGCCTGGTTTTTTTAGGTGTGTTTATGGCGAAAATTTCGCCTCAAAATAACCAATATACAGCTAATGCAATTTCCATCTTGCTGCATAAAGATCCCAGCCCGCCCAAGCCCTCGGTGTGGGCAAATGTACCCGTTAACGGAAGGCCGGATAATGTATTAAGCTTTGATGAACGCCGTCAAAAGCAGGCCATCATTTTCAGGGATAGTATTTATAAGGCAACCCATCCCCAAAAAACTGTGATAATAAAGCCACAAAGCAAACCTTACGAAACCGAAGGTGGCCGGATAGCCATTAAGGGCCCGGATATCAATTCGGCACCTTATCAAAGCAGTACCCAAACCCCTCCCGAGCAAAAACAACTGGTGCAGTTTATTGATGAACACAAGGCGGCATTACCGGTTGCGGGGCAGGAAATTGTAGCGCCCAGGCAGGATAGGCCCGGCAAGCTTATTGGCTTTTTACAAACAACCAGCTTTTTGCATCACCATATTAATAAAATAATAACCGGCACGGGTATCGGCAATTTTTCATCGAAGCTGGCTTTTAGGGCCACCGGGCTTGGGTTTGCGGGCGGCTATCCGCATAAGTTTACCTATATCGGTCATGATTTTATGGTAAATCATCTCGACTTGTATCTCAACTATTTCAGCAAAAGGGCGGGCTTCCATTCGTTAACCAATAGCCCGTTTTCGGTTTATGACCAGTTGTTGGCCGAATATGGTCTTATTGGTTTAATCATATTTGCCGTTTACTACCTTGGTTTTTTTGCCAGGCATTATAAAGCTTTAACCTACGGCCTGCCCCTTTTGCTGTTAATGCTTGCCGCGTTTTTTATCGAATACTGGTTTGAACAGCTTTCGGTTATCGTGTTTTTTGAACTGTTGCTGTTGCTAAACATCAAGGAATCCCAATCACCTAAACCTTTGGCAAATGAATTTTAGCATCCCACAAATAACGGTACTGATGCCTGCCTACAATGCGGGCAAATATATCGGCGATGCTATAACATCGGTACTGGAACAAACTTTTACCGATTTTGAATTACTTATAATAAATGATGGCTCCACAGACGATACCGTTGACGTTGTCCGTTCGTTTGACGACCCACGGATTGTGGTAATTTATCAGGATAACAAAGGTATTGCCGGTGCACTCAATAACGGGTTGAAATATGCCCGCGCCCCTTATATAGCGCGCTTTGACGCCGATGATATTTGTTACCCCGAGCGGCTGCAATTACAATATGATTTTATGATAGCCAATCCGGAGTACAGCGTAATCGGGTCGGCCGCTGATTATATTGATATGGAGGGGCACTTTTTGTTTACCCATAAGCCCCCTGCTTTTGATAACAACGAGATTCAGCAGTTAAAATATTCGGTTTGCCCGTTCATTCACTCCTGTGTTTTTTACAAAAAAGATATGGTGATTAGCAAGGGCGGCTACAATGAGCATGCCTATACTTTTGAAGATCATTTTTTATGGGTTAATATTTTAAAAGATCAAAAGGCCTGTAACCTTGCCCAGCCTTTAATTAAAGTAAGATTAAACCCCGAATCGATCACTATTGACGAAAAATGGAGACCACGTAAATTCAGGGATATTAAATACGCCACGCTTAAAAGCCGCGTAATAAGCAAACGGGAAGGCAGTTTACTGGCAGAAATAGGCGAAAAACAATATTCAGCAAAAATAAAACATGGTTCTTATTATGCCATTTGCGGTAAAAAATTGCTGATTAATAATTTTCAGCCGCAAAAGGCCCGCGTTCACGTGGCCAGGGCTATCAGCATCTCGCCTTTAAGGTTAGATAATTACCTGCTATATATTGTAAGCTACCTTCCGGAACGAGTAATTAACTGGCTGCATAAATTGGTATCAGGAGGTGCCGCAATATGAAAGTTGCATTCGTCACCCGGTCAACCCTATATGCCGTGCCTGGCGGCGATACCGTACAGGTGGTACAAACTGCGCGCCATCTTACTTTTATGGGCATTACAACCGAAATAAAGCTGGCAAACGAGCGCATTAATTATAGCAATTACGATTTGCTGCACTTTTTTAACCTCACCCGCCCCGCCGATATTTTATACCACAGCCGCAAGGCCGAAAAACCATTTGTAATATCAACAATACTGTGCAATTACAGTGAATATGATCAGCATTATCGCAAAGGTTTGGGCAGACTTTTCAAATATCTGCCGGCAGATGGTGTAGAATACGTTAAAACCATGGTCCGGTACCTGCTTGGCCGCGACGAGCTGGCCAGCTTAGCCTACACCTGGAAAGGACAACGCAAAAGCATATTGGATATTTTAAGCCGCACAGCTATGATATTGCCCAACTCCAGGTCGGAGTATCAACGGGTATTAAACAATTACCCGGGCGAAGTAAAGCATATGGTAGTACCAAACGGCACCGACCAGCATTTGTTTAAATATAATGCATCGGTTACAAAAGATGATAAACTGGTAATTTGTGTTGCCAGGATAGAAGGTATTAAAAACCAGCTGAACCTGATAAAAGCGCTAAATAACACGCCTTACCGGTTGTTGCTTATTGGCACCCATGCTCCCAACCAGGCCGCTTATTACCGGGAATGTCGTAAAACGGCTGCAGATAACATCACATTTATTGATCAGTTACCGCAATACGAACTGGTAAAATATTATGAGCGGGCCAAGGTACATGTATTGCCAAGTTGGTTTGAAACCACTGGCCTTAGCTCGATAGAAGCTGCCCTGATGGGTTGCAGCGTGGTAATAAGCGACAAAGGCGATGTAAGGGAATATTTTGCCGGCGACGCATTTTATTGCGACCCGGCAATACGGCAAAGCATTTTGGCCGCCGTTGAAAAGGCCAGCCTGGCTCCTGTAAACGAATGTTTACGCGATAAAATTTTACAAAAATACACCTGGAACCAGGCTGCAACTCAAACTTTAAAAGCATATCAATCTGTATTATAACATGAAACTACGCATAGCCATATTAGGGATAAGGGGTGTACCGAATTATTACGGCGGGTTTGAACATATTTCAGAATATGTATCGGCCGGCCTGGTAAAGCGGGGCCACTCGGTAACTGTTTATAATTCGCATAATCACCCTTATCAGCAGGATAGCTGGAACGGTGTGGAAATAAGGCACTGCTACGATCCTGAGTACCTGGTTGGTACCGCCGGCCAGTTTATTTATGATATGAACTGCCTGTTAGACGCCCGCAAACGAAATTTTGACGTGGTAATGCTCATGGGGTATACCAGCAGTTCGGTTTGGGGGCAGCTTTACCCTAAAAACAGTACCATTATTACCAATATGGACGGCATGGAGTGGAAGCGGACTAAGTATGCTAAACCGGTACAGCAATTTTTGAAATATGCCGAAAAGCTGGCAGTTAAACACAGCGACTACTATGTTGCCGATTCAAGGGTGATAAAGGCGTACCTGAAGGATAAGTATAACATCAATAGTAAATATATTCCCTATGGGGCAGATATTTTTACTGATTTTGAGCGCGAGCAATATGACGTGAACGAAGCGCTTAAAGAGGACTATTTTTTGCTGATGGCGCGCATGGAGCCCGAAAATAATATTGAAGCCATCCTGGAGGGTTTCAACCAGAGCAATTCGGGGAAAAAATTTAAAGTTTTGGGCGATACCGGCAATCGTTTTGGCAAGTTCATCACCAATAAATTTGCCAACGATGAGCGCATACAATTTAAAGGTGCCATTTTTGATACACCTAAAGTACGGTCGTTACAAAATAACTCTTACCTCTATTTTCACGGGCATAGCGTTGGCGGCACCAATCCATCGCTGTTGGAGGCCATGGCCAGTGAAGCCCTGATAGCTGCGCATAATAACCCTTTTAATAAATCGGTATTAAATACAGATGCATTTTACTTTTCAAACGCCGCCGAAGTTACCCACCTGGTTGAGAATGTACAGCGTAAGGCGCCTGAAAAAAATATGGTAATGAATAACCTGTATAAAATTCAATACCAGTTTAACTGGGAACGGGTAATTGACCAATACGAGGAGTTTATCATCGAAAGCTATAAACATAAAAACTATGAAGCAATTATTGCTGATAAACGATAGTAACGTTAATAAGGTAAGTTACTATCATATCATGTTGCTGATGGCGAGCCTGCCGTTTGACCGGTTTTACAGCCATATTATACTTATTAGTTTTATTGTGCATACGCTTATCCATTTGCGAAAGGATAAGCTAAGGGCTGTTTTTACATTAAAAACCGCATTACTGCAGTCTGTTTTTTTTGTTACGCTTATTGCCACGGTTTACTCCCGGTACCCCGCCCAAGCTTTTAACGAATGGGTGTTGCGTTTACCGGTATTGGTTTTTCCGGTAATTCTGCTGCTTAATAACCTCGATATAAAAAAATACAGGGCTAATCTTTTATTGGCCTTTGGTTTAGTTTGTACGGCAACCATCATCTATCTGTATGTTGATGCCCTCATTACTATTAAATATTATCATTTGCCGTTTAAAACAATTTTTTCGCCGGCATTTACCAATCACAATTTCTCGGAGCCACTTGATATACATGCCACTTTTTTTTCCTTACAGCTGGTTGTAGCATTGGTGTACCTGTTAACATTATTGTTTAAACCGCTGCCATTACCTGTTAAATTAATTTACGGTGTTTGCAGCCTCATTTTGTTATGCGGGCTTATCCAGCTAAGCTCAAAATCAATACTGGCAGTTTTGTTTATAGTTATTAACCTGGTGCTGCCCTATTGCCTGCTCAACGGTAAAAACAGGCTGAAGTTTATAATGGGCGGCATTGCTATATCCGGGTTGGCTTTTATAATAGTTTTAAATGAACCTTCGTTCAAAGAACGCTATCTAACCAGCTTGACAGATGATTTTTCGGCATTCAAACCGGGCGAAAGTTCCGACTCGCGCCTGGCCCGCTGGCACGTGGTAGCCAAACTTATTAAACAGAAGCCTTTAATTGGTTATGGCTCCGGTGCTGAGCAGCCGTTGTTACACGAAGAATTTTTTAAGGCTAAAATGTACGACTCTTTTTTAGCCAATTTGAATTCGCATAACCAATACCTCAGCTTCCTGGTAAAATCGGGCATTTGGGGGCTGCTTGTTTATTTGGTAACACTTGGGTATGGTTTTAAAATAGCCATCCAAAAAAAAGATGTGGTATTTATCAGTTTTATGCTGCTGATTACCATTGTTTCACTTTCAGAAAATGTGTTGGATGCCGATAAAGGTGTTATGTTTTACAGTTTGTTTTTTGCATTCCTGTTGTTTTCTGGCGGTGAAGAGAAGCCCACAGAGATCGTCAGGAATAAAAGCCCCGAATATTTAGATGAAGTGGCAACCAACAGTTTAGCGATTACGTCATACTAATGTTGTGCCGCCTGTGAAATGGCGGATAGTTCTTAGTCGAAGGTCCTAAACTATAATCTGGTATAGGCGAGTTTAGGCTCAAGACTCAGAACTTACGACTTAATACTATAAATATGCAGATCAGGTCCGTTTTTAATCAACCAAGCTTCAATACCGTGTCAGAAATTAAAAAGAACATATTAACTACGCTGGCCTATTTTGACGCATTTAACTATCCGCTCACCCGCGAAGAGGTATGCTTGTTTTTGCCGGTGAAATTTGAGCGCAAAACGTTTGACGATGCCATGACCTGCCTGATTGAAACCCGGATGGTGTATCGTTTTGATAAGTTTTACTGTTTAAAAAATGATCAATACCTGGCACAGCGCCGCAATAAAGGCAACCAAAAGGCTATTGAAATGATTAGTACAGCACGCAAGGTTGGTAGCTTGCTTATTAATTTCCCTTATGTGCGGGGTATCGCTATTTCGGGCTCGCTATCTAAAAATTATGCCGACGACCAATCAGATATCGACCTTTTTATCATTACCGCGCCAAACCGCCTTTGGATAGCGCGTACGCTGATGCATTTTTTTAAGAAGCTAACCTTCCTGGTGAACAAACAACATTGCTTTTGCATGAACTATTATGTAGATGAACAAGCACTTGAAATAGCCGAAAAAAATATCTACACCGCTACAGAAGTTGTTACACTTATACCTATCCAGGGCGATACTACCTTTGCTGATTTTTTTGCAGCCAACGCCTGGACACGTAAATACCTGCCTAATCATATTATGCGGGTATCAACGGCTAAATCACTTAAAAAGAATTGGTTAAAAAGCCTGGTTGAATTTTTACTTAATAATAAACTGGGCGATTTATTAGACGATGGTTTCATGAATATCACATCGCGCAGGTGGAATGAGAAAACCAGGCAGCAAAAACTTAACGACCATGGCATTTTATTGGCCATAGTTGCCGAAAAGCATTGCGCAAAACCAGATCCGGGAAATTTTCAATCAAACCTGATTAAGCGCTTTCAAAATAAAGTAACCCAATTGCTTGCCGAAGACCATCATAGCGTAGCCAATTGATATACTATACAATTACTCTGAAACCTGCTGTACAGCCTTTATTTTAGATACCACAAGCCCGGTCACTACCAAAATTGTTCCGGCAATTGCATAAACCGATATTTGTTCACCAAGTAAAAGGTAACCAAAACCGTATCCAAATACAGGCGTAAGGTAAAGCCAAGTACCGGCAGTAACGGCATCCTGCCCAACAAGGTATAGCCACAATTGGTTGGCGATAAATGAGAGTACCACAATTAGCCAAAAAAGGGATAAAAACAGGTTGACGTTAATGTGGTGTACATGCTGTTGCCCAAATAGCGGGCAAAACGGCAACAAAATTATGCCACCAACAAATACCTGCCAGATATTGAACGATACATTAGGTAAGCTGATACTTAAGGTTGAGAAATAAACACTGCTTGATGCATAGGCAAAAATGTAAATAAGCAGCAATATAATGCCCAGCGGTTTTATGCTGGCATTAGGCAAAGCCGCTGCCGAAGCCAGCACCAGGCCGGTAAATGCTATCAGCATTCCAATAACTTCAAACCGGGTAAGTTTCCGTTTAACAATTATTGACGAAAATAAGGCGATTAGTAAGGGAGCAACCGCTATAAACAACATACTGATGCCAGCCGATGCGTATCGCTGGGCGGCAAAGAATGAGCCCAATGTTAAGGTAGTACATAAAAAGCCGTAAATGACGATGCTTTTCCATTCATTTTTTAACGGCCAGAAACGTTCTTTTCTTACCAGGCCAAAAAAGGGTCCGAATATGAAGCCTGTGGCAATAAACCGGATGCTGGCCAATATCAATGCATCTGCCGAGCGAATTCCGAATTTTACAGCGACAGAACCGGTTGCCCAAAGAATACTAAACAATAAACCGGGAAGGATTTTTTTTAACATGGGCGTATAATATGGCCGCAAAGGTAGAATAAACGCCAATTTAGACACACGAATGCGCACGTATTTTTTCGAATTTCGCCAATTACATGGATGGGTCCCGGGCTACCCGAATAGATGTTATAGACAATGAACGCTAACGTAAATAGTTAATTCTCAGGTTTAGGGCCTAATTGTGCAGGCGGGGCAAACGCATTTAAAGTAGGTTAACATAACTTAACACATTTCAGAGATGATGGTATATAACTATCTGATAATTAATATCTTGTATTTTAACAAGGTTAACATTAAAATGACGTAAATTCGTGAAATTCGCATAAATCCATTCAAATCCGTGTGTACTATTTTTTCTCCAGCGAAATGATAAAGTAATCGCCGATATACTTCCAGGGCCAGGTGCTTTTTAGCCGGTCTTCTTTGTTCCTGAAAAAATCATAAGCTTTGGGATGCTTTTCGGCAAAGCCCTCTATGTATGATGGCGGTACTATAGTACACAGACCCTCAACGCCTAATACCTTAAATGAATTTTGTAAGGTATTGATAATGAATGATGGCTTATAATAAAAACACTTAAAGTAAGCGCCTTCGATATGGGCCGATCTACCTTTGTTACTAAAAAAACGCCTGAATGCCGTTTTAAACCGTCCTTTAAAAACAAGCAATGTTTCCCACAGGCAAAATGGCGATATAATAACTAAAGTTACCTTACCGCCGGGTTTTAAAAGACTATCAAATGCTAACAAAACCTTTTCCAGCTCGCCGGTACAATTCAAGCCGCCGAAGTTGGAAAATATATGGTCATACGGGCCTCTTTGTTTTAGCTGATCCAATTGGGTAAATGAGCAAATTTCGGTGCTTACATTATCTTTATAAGGCATAGCTTTTTGCCTTAATTCATGTTGCATCCCAGTTGATATATCTGTAGCGTGAACGTGATACCCCTGTTGGGCAAAAAACAGGGTATCCTCCCCTGTACCGCTGTTCAATTCAAGTATGCTGCCTGCCGGCTTTAAATATTGAAGTACATGTTCCCTTACCCTGGCCCTTTTGTAATTGATGATGGTATTGCCGGAGTAAATTTCATCAAATACTGCAGACTGCCGGGTAAAGGCATCTGATGCGTTAGCTTCATTATTTGCAAGGCTGATTTCGCTCATAGTGCTTTCTCCAGTTTTTGAAGCTTAATACTTTCTATTAGGGTTGCCGGTGCATGATAAATAAACGATGCGGCCTTCCTGATACGTTTCAAACTGGGTTGAAAAGGGTTTTTCAGGAGTTTTACCAGACTGTTTTTAGCCAGGTGGGCATGATAGTTTTGATGCACATAGCGGTGTAGTTGTTTATAGTATGCTGCGCTAAATGTGTTGCTAAACATCAGCGCCATCTCGTCAGAGTCTGTCCAGTTTGTTTTTTGGCGCAGGTCGGCCTTTACTTTTTCATAAAATAGGGTGCCAGGTAAAGGGTACGATACGGATATCCCGATTTCATAAGGCAACAAGTGGTTGATCATGTTGATGGTAAGCGCGATATCATCTTTTGTTTCGCCGGGATAACCAAACTGGATAAAGAAGGATGGTTTAATGCCATGCTTTTTCATCAGTTGTGTGGCTGTGGCTATCTGTTCAATGGTGGTGCCTTTATCCATCGCGTCCAGTATCTTTTGTGAACCACTCTCGGCGCCTATCCATACATTTTCGCAGCCGGATGCGGCCAGTGCCGCTACATCTTCATCATCCAGCAACAAATCCGCCCGCGACTGGAGTTTGTACCTGAACTGCAGCCCCTCCGTTTTTACCAATTGGGCAAACTGTTTTACCCAACCGGGTTTTAATCCAAAAATGTCGTCGCAAAACCAAATATGGTCCATGTTGAACATGGTTTTCAAAAGCTTAAGCTCGGCAATCACGTTTTCGGGGCTGCGGGAGTTATAACGGTTTCCGTAAATGGGTTTAGCACACCAGTTGCATTTAAAAGGGCAGCCACGGGTTGTGCCAACGTTCATGGAAAAATATCCTGCATGTTTAAGCCAGCTTTCGCGGTAAGGGGTAATATCCACCAAATCCCAGGCGGGCAGTGGCAAAGTATCGAGGTCTTTGAGCACCGGCCTTGCAATAGTTTTAAAAGGCAGGCCGTTTTTGATATAGGCAAGTCCTTGTATTTGTTCAACGCCCTCAACTCCGCCCTTGATGGTATTGGTAAGTTCCAGTAACGTTTGCTCGGCTTCGCCGATAATTACAAAATCAGCACCTTCGTTTAAATACTCCTTATACCGGTCTGTAGAGTCGGAACTGGATACAATTACAGTGCAGCCATACTCTTTGGCCAGCTTGCACATTTTAAACGCAGCCTCGCGCATATTGGTGAGGCACATTTTGGTGAGATAGTTAAACCCATCGTCATAAATTACAAAAAAGCCCGGTTTATTTTGAGCTATGGCGGGTATAACATCATGTGCAGAGTGCGAAAACATGTTATCAAAAAACGATACGTTATAACCATGCATCCGCATATTAGCTGCAGCATATAATGTACCCAGCGGCGCATAAGGCTGCCCTGTTGCCCATTGCTTGGGATCGAATCGTAAAAAGTAGGAATGAGTGAACAATATATTATTTAACTGCTCCATAAAATTAAGATAGACGGGTTAATGGCGACAGGTTAAGTGAGCAAACACATTTTAAACAGGTTGGATGCGTTGACGTATTTAATGATTTGCGGAACGCGATTGCGTCGGGGCTATTTAAAATTACCTGGAGCGATGAATCCCTGATGTTGCCCATCGGCTCCAAAAAGAAACAAGGCCTAACCGTTCCATCGGCTTCGACTACGGTTGATACCCATGGTGCATTGCATTTTTTAAACGGAAATTCATTTAAACCATAAAAAGCCGCATAATAATGGTAGATATCCTGTATCTTCTCTTTGCTTTCGGCAATAAAACCGTTGTGAAACTCTTTGTCAAATTCTTCAAACAGGTAACTGATCACTTCGCAAAGCTCCGGTAATTCCTTTTCCGATACCAGTATCTCGTTTTGTTTAGGCTCTGCCCAGGCTTGCTGGCGGTTAAATGCATGACTGCTTACATCAGCAGGTAAAAAACTTACCTGGTTAAGGCCCATCTTTTTGGCTTCGGCAATAATATTGGCCCAGTTGCGGTAATTTAACCGGTGTATCACAGTTCGCCCGGTTATCCGGTAAGCAGGGTTGAGTTTTTTGATGTACTCCACTCCTTCTTTCAGCTTTTTAAAGGCATTTGGTACGTTACGGATGGCATCATGCAGCGGCTCGTCGCCGTCAATAGAGACAATTACCTCGCTAACGTATTTCAGAATATCGCCGGCATTATTTTTTATAGATAAACCGGTAGTCAATAACACCACGCTGATGCCTGCATCCTTTAAAATCCGGCACAAGGTAAAAAAGTTAGTGTTCAACAAAGCTTCGCCTCCTGACATCAGCACCTGGGTTGTGCCCAATGATTTCAATGATGCTAATAATCCGGTAATATCAGCTTCGGTCAGTTGCTTCAGGTTTTTATTATCCTTCCAGATATCGCACATTACGCAACGGCAGTTACAGGCGCTGTGGGGCATTAATATTACAATAGGCAAGGCCGTTACCCTGTGCGTTTGCAGGGTACGGTAGCGCTTAAAAGTATGTAATACGTTTTGCCCGGTCATTGGTCAGGGTTTAATTTTTATCCAGTAAAAAATGTTTCTTTTGATGATTTTATTCAAAAACGAGGTGGGATTAAACATCACCTTGTGTTTAAGGCCCATCACCTGTTTCAGTGGATGATGAAAATAGTACTGCGCCATCTCCGGAAAACCGATAGATGTAAAATAATCCTTGCTCCTTTCTGCTGCAATTTCAACCTCACCGGAATGATAGAAATGGGTGTCGAGTACGTGAACACGCCCGGCGGAAGTAAGCAAACGGAATGCGTCGGCCATAACGTCCTTAATGCAGGGGAAGTATTGGATAGAGGCAGCAAATATGATGACATCAAATTGAGTTCCTTCGGGAAAGGAAGTACTGTTAAAAGGGCCGTGGATAAATTTAAGGTTCTTTTTTTTGAACACCCTGTTTGCCTGCTCAATTTCAATACCGTTAGGATCAATCCCGGTTATTTTGGCTTTAGGGATACCCGCAAGTTTGGCCGAAAGCCAGCCGTTACCGCAGCCAACCTCGAGGATATCCAATGAGCGCCGTTGTTTTTTTAAGAAAGAAATTAACCGGTCGGCCGAATGCTTTCTCATTTTCCATTCCTTGTAGTACTGATGACCAGAATCAATTTCCGGCAGGCGCGCTACTTGTTTGTTTGTATATAGCCTGCCTTCTTTATCGCGCACGGCAATATACATGGCCTCAAACGCTTCAGGGGCAATTGTGGCTACATTAGGGACAATATCGTTTATGTTAAGCTTCGACAAATTATTAACCATTTAAAATCCGGATATTTCAGGTTGGCGGTATTTCCAAAACCGCTGTAGTAATTTTATTTCGTAAGGGTATTTATACAGGTTGGCTTTGTACCGTAAGTTGGAAATGAATTTGATCGACTTCCGCTTTAAGTCATTTAACCTGATATCAGTCACGGTTGGGTACACGCCGTTTAGCACTGTTTCAAAGTTGCGTATCTTATCAACCATTTGGGGTTTTAGCCACGGGGTAAGTGGGTTTTTGCGCAGGTCGAAACTTTCCCATGCGGGGCTCATCCAATCTTCCAGACTTTGAGGGTACTGAAAGCCCTGGTCTAAAACCTGCTTATACAATTCAGAACCCTCGGTAGGTACGGGGGTGTAAGTATATAAAACGATCTCGGTGCGCGGGTTTACTGTTTTAACTTTCTTGATAAAGTCAATTTCAAAATCAATCTGCGCCTGCACTTTCTCTGGCGTGGGTGCCGGTGTACCCAGCACAAAGGAATATTCGGGAATAATATCAAATTTCTTCAATCGTTCCGCAAACCGGATAATCTGGTCGCCGGTTTGTGTGCCCCCTTTATCCAGTTGTTCCAAAACCTCGTTACTCCCGCTTTCGGCACCAAAAAATATAATTTTGCATCCGCCACGGCGTATTTGCTCTAATGAGGCATCGCTGAATTTATCCATGGTATCAATACGCGCCATTCCCCACCACGACATATTTTCGGGTTCTATTAATTTGGCAAATTCAACGGTCCGTTTCTCTGATACAAAAAAATTATTATCATGAAATTCAATGGCATCAGCGCCCCATTTATCCTTGATGTATTTAACATCTTTGTAAACCTGCTTTGCCGATTTAGCTTTCCAGCGCGCTTCATATATAGGCACCACGGCACAAAATGAACAGGTAAACGGACAGCCAATACTGGAATGGTAGGCCATAGTTCGTTGTCCTAAATAGGTTTTGCCCAAATATTTTTCTATCGGGTAAAAAGTACCCAGTTTATCGTAGGGTAATGGCGGCAGCGAATCCTGGTCAAGTAAGTCTTCTTTAATGGTTTTGGTAATTTTACCGTCGGCTTTATAAATCAGGTTTTTAATAAACTCATAAGGTTCGTGGTTTTCCAAAGCGTCAATCAAGCGGGGAAATGCTTTGTCGCCGGGGCCGTTGATGATAAAATCTACAAAGCCCGAATTCAATACCGCCTTGGGCTGACTGGACGGAAAATATCCTCCCCAAATCATGGTGGTATAGGGATATCGTTCTTTGATGATTTTTGATAGCGGAATAGCTTGCCTTAATTGCGGGCCAGGCATCACTGTAAATCCCAGGTAACCAAACTCGCCTGTTTTTAAATAACTTTCTATTTTACTTAGCGGATCTGTTTCGCAATTACCATCAACAATTACCCAATCGTACTTGCCCTCAACAGATGCGGCAATATTTAAAATAGAATTAGGAATGCGGTGCTTATAAAAAGCGCTTTTAGGGTTATAAAGTAAGATCTTATTCATGTGTTATTGGCAATTAATGGCGGCGGCGGATGTTATTTCCGCCGTCGCCAACCCAGATCAACATTAAACTATTCATAATACATTACGGTGGCAAAATAGCAGAGGTTGCCTGCGACAAAATAAAAAGCACGGGGCAACCCTAAGGTTCGCCGGGCCGTTATGTTATAAAAAGGCGCACAATGCTGGCAACTGTTAAAAACTATATAAAAAGCAAAATAACACCCCCGGTAACCGAAAAAAGCGTGGTAGAGGCCTACGATTTGTGGGCTTCTGACTACGATATGCAGCCCGGCAACCTCATGCTGCACCTTGACGGGATACTTTTTAAAGGCTTGCTGGAAGGCCTGGAGTTGAACGGCAAACTGGTAGCCGATATAGGCTGTGGCACCGGCAGGCAATGGCCCGCCATATTTAATAAAAAACCGGCGGCGTTAACCGGTTTTGATGTATCTGCCGGGATGTTAAAAAAACTGAAGGATAAATATCCTGACGCGTATATACGAAAAATTACCAATAACTTGTTTTCGGATGTTGCCGACGCTTCTTTCGATATTATAGTTTCAACACTAACCGTTGCCCATATTGAAGATATAGACGAGGCTATGCACGCCTGGAGCCGTTTGCTTAAAGCCGGCGGCGAGATCATTATCACCGATTTCCATCCGCATACACTGGCATCTGGCGGCAAGCGTACCTTTAAACACGGTAATAGGTTAATGGCGGTACGTAATTATATACACCCTATTTTTACCATTAAGGAGGCGCTTATAAGCAATGGTTTTAAACTGATAACACAGCAGGAAATTAAAATTGATGAAACCATGAAGCTGTTTTACGCAGACGCCAACGCCCTGCATGTTTACGAAAAATACCTGGGCTTCCCGGTTATTTATGGTATTCATTTAAAAAGAGACTAATGATACTGGGGAATGTGGTAACTGCCGACGGCGGCCAAACAGTTGATATTAAAATTGAAGGCGACAAGATCGATACCATAAGTTTATTGGCCATAAACGCAGATGATCAGTTATCGCTTTATTTTGAAGACTCCATCATTTTCCCCGGCCTTATCAATTCGCACGATCACCTTGATTTTAACCTCTTCCCGCAGCTTGGCAACCAGATTTATAATAACTATACCGAATGGGGAGCAAATATTCACCGGGGGTTTAAAAAAGAAATTGCAGCAGTGCTTAACGTGCCCCGCCATCTGCGGATACTTTGGGGGATATACAAAAACTTATTGTGCGGCGTTACAACTGTGGTAAACCACGGTGAGCGGTTGAACATTGATAATGCCCTGTTGAATATTTTTGAGGAAAAACAAGACCTGCATTCCGCATCGTTTGAAAAGCTCTGGAAATTAAAGCTCAATAATCCATTAAAACGCAAATTACCTGTAGTTATCCATACAGGTGAAGGATCAGATAAACTGGCCTCCCGCGAAATAGATGAACTGATTAGTTGGAATAAATTTGGCCGCCCCTTGGTTGGCATACACGCGGTAGCCATGAGCAAGCAACAGGCCCCCTATTTTAAGGCTTTAGTATGGTGCCCCCAGTCGAACTTTTACCTGTTAAACAAAACAGCCGATATTCATAAACTAAAACCGTTCGCCGATATTCTTTTTGGAACCGACTCTACCCTTACCGGCAGTTGGAATATATGGGACCACATCAACATGGCACGTAATACTGGTATGCTAAGCGACCAGGAACTGTACCAATCGCTCAACAAAACTGCCGCAAAAACCTGGAATATGAATACCGGCGAAGTTATTGCCGGCAAATACGCCGACATGGTTATCGCGAAAGCCAGCAGTGGCAATGACTATAATGACGCTTTTTTTGCCACCCGGCCGGCGCATATCCAAATGGTCATTCACAGGGGAAACATCCGGCTGTTCGACCAGGCCCTGTTCGTTACATTAGCAGGTAGCTTAAAGGGAAAATCCTTTAGTTTGATAAAATTGGATGGAGCCTATAAATATGTTGAAGGAAATATCGGGGAGTTAATGACCTCCATTCAATCGTACTTGCCGGGTGTTGTTTTCCCGGTTACCTTTATACAACATCAAATTATCTAAAATTGATAAAACTGGTTGATCTTGTTTACTATTCACACCTAAACTATACCCGGCCACAGGACGTAGCAGAAAAACACGGCCCGGCGCTGGCCTTTGCTCCCTACCTTAACAATAAGCTTGATTTTACTTTTGTAAAGCACTCTACCTTTGAACAACATGTGGTGATGGATGGAGTGCCCTATTATTTTTTTAAAGGCAAAAACAGGTTCTGGTCGATAACCATAAAAACGCATCGCTTCATAAAGAAACTGAAGCCCGATATCGTGATGGTACAAGGTCTGGTATTCCCGTTACAGGTAATGTTTTTAAGATTGTTTTGCGGCAAAAAGTTTAAGCTGATCATACAGCATCATGGCGAACTACCTTCAGGTGGCTTAAAAGGCCGCCTGCAAAAAATGGGCTGTAATATGACTGACGCTTTCCTTTTTACCTCGGCCGGGAATGCGGATGCCTGGAAACAAAAAGGCATTATTAAGCCCGATGCCCGGATATTTGAGTTATTAGAGGCTTCTACAGCCTTTAAACCTATTGATAAAGAGCTTGCTAAAAAGCGCACCAGGATTACCGGCGATGCAAATTTTATTTGGGTGAGCCACCTAAATAAAAACAAAGACCCTTTAACCGTTTTAAAAGGTTTCCGGGATTACCTGCCTGCAAACCCGGGTGCAAAATTGTACATGATTTACCAAAGTGAAGCACTTTTAAGCGATATAGAAGAGCTGATAACATCTTCCGCCCAACTACGGGATGCCGTTATTTTAGTAGGCGAAGTCGCAAATAACGATTTGCCTTATTGGTTTAGCGCAGCAGATTTTTATATATCGGGCAGCCATAAAGAAGGAAGCGGCTATGCGTTATTGGAGGCTATGGCCTGTGGTTGTATCCCTATTGTTACCAGCATTCCATCGTATCAAAAAATCACCGTCAACGGTCAATATGGTTTTTTATATCCCGCAGGTGATGCCGATGCTTTGGGTCAAATTCTTAATGCGCTTGAGGGCACAGACTGGAAAAAACTTTCGGCAGCTGTTTTAAATCATTTCAACAAAAAACTAAGCTTTAAAACCATAGCCGACGATTTGGTTGATATTTGCCATCGGTTAATCCATAAATAAGCCGGTAACGCGGGCCGCTATCTCTTCGGTGGTGTATATCAGCACGGGCTCATGCTTCAGTTGCTTATCGTTCAAGAGCGCTTTGATAATAACAGGCAGGTCTTCGGCATTGCCAGGAACGTGGTGTTGTGCGGGCCTTACATTCATTCCGTTAACCAGGCTCACCACCTGGCAGCCTGCATATAAGGCCTCGCTTAAAACAGTACTATAACCCTCATAAGCCGATGTATGCAAAAATATTTTAGATCGCTGCATCATTGCCAACACCTCCGGGTGCGGTAATTCACCTTTTAATTCGATGTTATTTTCAAGCCCAAGCCTGTTTATTTGTTTTCTCAATTTTTCCATCTCCGGGCCTTTACCACATATTACTGTTTTTAGCTGCGGGAATTCTGCAACAAGGTTTTTGATAATATTTACAAAAAGGTCATATTGTTTAAGCGGGATGAGCGAGCCTGCACCCATAATGTCGATATCCCGGTCGACCACCCCGGCACCAAAAAGCGTAACATCAATACCAGTGGGGATAACATGCGCCGGCTGAATACCATAGTTTATTCTGAATTCCTTCGCCAAAAAATCCGATATCGCTATTACCGATTCTCCATTGGGTTTTATCCTGTTTACATACTCATTACCTGCTTTTGCATCCTGCCCAAGCAGCCACGGATAATGTGGTAAACCGTATTTTTTTGCGAAGCGGTTGCCAATAAAGGCGCACTCCCCCATCCAAAAGCTTAGCAAGCCCACAAGTTTGTACCCGGCATTCAGCTCTGTTAAGGTTTGCCATACCCGCCGCCATGTTATCAGCCTGAAAAGCTGCCCCTTCCCCTTACCCGCAACCGCAATAACCTCAACCCCATGCCAGTAATACCTTGAAGCCTTAAAAGGGTATTGAAAGCTAATTACGATGATATGTAATAGTGGATTGTGTTGTTTTAAAGCTTTTACAAAAAGCTGCATAGGCGGTAAACAAGTGGTATCGTTACCGTTTGCGGGGAAGCCCGGGGTTAATATGACCAATGCTGCAGGCTTACTCATTTATTAAGGGGATTATTTTATTGCAATAGCCCAGGCTTGCCATGTTGTGTGTTATAAAAAATATGATCTTACCCTGGGCGGTTAACTGCTTTAGCTGGATAAGGATAGCCTCTTCGGCCGGCTGATCCATTTCGCCAAACGGCTCGTCCATAATCAGCACATCAAAGTCGTGGTATAACGCTCTTGCCAGGGCTATGCGCTGCCTTTGTCCGCCGCTCAGGTTTTTGCCGTTTTCGCGCACTGTTTTATTGATGCCTTCCGGATAGCCGGATAACAAAGGGGCAAGTCCGCAAAAGGATATGGCCTCATCCAGTTTTGCGGTATCATATTCCTGATCATCAGTAAGGGTTATATTTTTGAGGATGGTATCGTGAATAAAATAGTTTTGTTGTTTTACATAAGCTATTTTATTCCAGTACTGCTGTCTTTTATGTGTATCTGCTTGTTTACCATCTATATAAATATAACCCGATTGAGGCGTTAAAAAACCAAGCAATAAATTAATGATGGTTGTTTTGCCACTCCCGGAAGCTGCCGATAAGCCAACAAAATCGCCCGCGAAAACATCGAAGCTAATGCCGGATACCACTGGTTGCTCTGCGTAACTAAAATAAACATTGTGAAATCGGATAGAACTGATGGGTTCGGCAATATTAAGCATACCCGCTTTTGGCAACGCGCCTGGTTCTTTTACAGCAAGTAAATCATTCAGCGTAAATTCATAGGTTTTTATTTGCCCTATACTGTTCAGGATTTTAATAATACCGGGGATAATTTTGTAAGCAGCGGTAATAAAAACGCCAATGGTAAGCACATCAACCACGGCTCCGCGTACAGCCCATTTATTTACCAGCACAAGGATAAAAAAACCAAAAATAGCAAAAATCTCTACCAATCTTGCCGGCAGCCCCTGCAGGGTTTGTTGCGTTGCGATATTGTTATTAAGCTGCTGCTGGTAACCGGCGTACCTATCGGCCAGGAATGTGTGCTTGTTGTAAATGTTACTTTCTATAAACCCGGCTAACGATTCCTGTAAATACTGAATACTTTTTTCGCTCGCAATTTTTGTTTGCTCGCGCACCTGTTTTGATTTCCGTTTGATAAAATAAGCCAGGATAACTATGGGTGGTAACAACACCAGCAGTAATAAAAAAAACAGCAATGGCTGGTAAATTAATATAGCTCCGATAGTAAATAAAATGAGCAGGCTTTGCGATATAATTTGCTGTACATTATTGAGGATGTAATGGCTAAATTCGATAGGTTGCTGGCTAACCTGGCGGATGTGTACAGATGAATCGACATTGACAAATTTGATATACTCATCCTTCAGATAATGAAGAATATTCCTTTTCGATAATCGCGATGCTACCCCGTAAAAAAAATGATGCTGAAACCGGGTAATGAGGTAGCCCAGCCAGTTTTTGCCGCAATACAGCAACATAAATAAACTGATTGGTAGTATAGATTGTTGCTTAAGCCAGCTAAGCTGTAAAAAATGATGTTGAACAGGGGTGCCCGAGCTGTAAAGCCCTATGATGATAAGCAATGCGCCTAAAAAAGCAATATCAAGCACGCTGATAAACAGATCGAGCAGGATGAGCCTGTACAACCTGTTTTTTTCGTTTACGCTAAGCAGCCTGAGTATTCCGTTAAAAATGTGTTTCAAAATGCCGTAATGACAAAGTCTTTTAGTACTTCATCATTACGGCATAGGGCGGGTAATGGTTGCCCGTTGTGTTAAGTCTATTCTGTGGCCGGAGAGCAGAGTCCGAAATATTATTTCTCATTCAGTCCGCCGACCACAGCCCCTGATCCCAGACCTCAGAACTATTGCACAAGTTTAATTTCCACCCTGCGGTTCAAAACACGGCCTTCTTCGGTTGAGTTATCGGCAATAGGTTTGCTTTCGCCGTAGCCTTTAACCGCCAGGTTATCCGCACTAATGCCGCTGTTTACCAGGTATGTTTTAACCGAGTTGGCGCGTTGGATTGATAATTCCATATTGCGTTCGTCGGTACCTTCTGCAGACGAGTTGCCATTTAAAACAAACTTTACAGAGGCATCTTTTTTCATTTCGATAACGGCCTGGTCAAGCGCCTGGTATGAGGCGGTTTTTAACACTGCCGAATTAAATTCAAATTGGATATTAGTAAAATTATAATTTGGTTTTGCAGGTGCTGGTGGCGGTGTGGGCGCAGGAGTAGCAGCAGGCGGCGGTGTGGGCTTGGGTGCAGGCGCGTACATTTTCTCAGTTTCAACAGGAGCAGGTTTTTCGGCTAATTTCTTGGCTTTACAAGCCGGAAAAGTAATGGCCACTAAAGCAATAAGCGATAAAAATAAAGGGGCTTTTAAAAACTTCATAGTTGGTTTTGATTTTTCGGTAAACATAAAAAAATATTCGCCACATGGCTTTAATACACGTATGGCATTATTAAAAAAAGGAATTAAATGACAATTTGTTTAGCACGCTGCATTTGTCCTTAACTGCCAGTTAGAACGGAAAATTGCCCCGATAAGTATTATTAACCTAAAGCGCCTTGCATATTAATTGAATGTGTATTGCGGATTAAGCGTAGTGTTTTTGTTAACAATTAAGTATTTCTACGCAGTTAAATACCGTACAACTACCGGGAGTAATGTAAAATGGATTATGTTATTTAGTGATAATCCTAAAACACATCAATATGAAAACCGATACTCCTTTTGAGCCAATTGAAACGCCGGATATTCATTTTTTACGTCGGATAGAAGTATTAAAGAAACACCCGGAGGTAAAACAATTAATGGGGTATGATCCCTGGGCAGCAGTGCTTACTTTTTTTATTGTAGCAGGGCAAATTAGTTTTGCCTGGGGTGTAAGTGTCTGGTTCCCATCGTTTGGGACGTATTGGTGGCAAATTATCCTGCTGTCATACGTGGTAGGCGGTACCATGAACCATTGGTCGGCTATGGCGGTGCACGAAATGGCGCATAACCTGATGCTGAAAACGCCTGCGCAAAATAAGGCGTTGGCCATATTTGCCAATATCCCGGTTTTGGTGCCGGGGGCTATAGCTTTTCGTACACACCATATGAAGCACCACTCCCACCTGGGTATTGAGGATGTTGATAATGATTTCCCCAGCCATTGGGAAGTGAAAATGGTGGGTAAGTCGGGCATCCGTAAATTTATCTGGCTGTTTTTTTACATATTCTTTTTGTTTTTAGTGAGGGGATTTGATACCAAACCAACCAAATGGGAATGGGCCAACATCATTACGCTGATTATCACCGATGCGTTGATTTTTGTGTTTTTAGGGAAAATTGCCATCATCTACCTCTTCCTATCTACCTTGTGGGGGTTCAGCCTGCACCCGGCAGCCGGGCATTTCATTCGCGAGCATTTTATATTTGAAGAAGGACAGGAAACCAATTCATACTATGGCTGGCTTAACTGGGTTTGCTTTAACGTAGGCTACCATAACGAGCACCACGATATTATGAACATACCGGGCCGTTATTTGCCTAAGTATTATAAAATTACCAAAGAGTTTTACCAGCACCTGGATTCCACCCATTCCTGGACCCGGATGTTTTATGATTTTATTACCAAGCCCAATTTAGGCGCCGATAAACGCTACGTGCGCACAGAACAAATCAGAAAACAAGGCATAAAAATGGCCGAAGAAATGAAGCGAAGCCGGGAGATGGTGTAGTAGTGAATGGAAATAAACACAAATGGCGCATCTTTCGATATGTCATTTGGATTTGCAACACACTGATTTAAATTCTTCCATGGCTGTACCTGGCAAAAAAATGTCAAGTATCGGGTTTAGGTTATTATATATTGAAAATATCTTCCGTTATATTTTTTTACTTAAATCTGCTCTGATCTTTTTAACCAGGTCTACAGATACTTCAGCAACACCTGCGGTTTGCTCGTCAGATAAACCTAACTGGACGATAAGGTTTTTAATTACTTTAACTTTTTCCTCTTCACGGGCTTCTTGAACAGCGTAGGCTAATATATTTTTATTATCCCACTTATGTTTTAAGCTGCTATCATACATCGTTTTCTCCTCCTTTGTCAAGTTTGTATATTCTGCAATACTGAACAATTTTTCAAATATTGGCTTCCGTAAATAAACCGGTAGTCTATCCATTTTTGGCATGTTCTTTAAAAAATACAGCCATTTGTCTAAATCCGTGTCTAAATCGTTATCCGCTTTTACAAATTTACTTAATTCTATAAATGTATAACCCAGTTTATCATAAAATATTTCGCCGGTTTCCCTGTTGCAGAGGCAAATATCATACAGGTATGCATCGGCGTGACTGTTTTCTAATGTAAAATCTTCAAGTAAGGCAATCAAATATACTTCGGTGATGTTATAGCCCCAGTCACTTCGTCTACCTTTTGGGGCCTGGTCGCTGATTAAACGCGAAGTATAAAACAAAACCCTTTCCGTAAAATATCCCTGTTTTGCCCTTTGTACCTCAATTAAAAAACGTTCCCCCTTATCACCAGTACAAAGCAGGTCAAATATAGCTGAGCCTTCATCTTTTAAATCGCCCGGATGTTCATTCTTATTGTAGACTAAGTTAATAATATGCTTGCGTCCCCTGAACACCTCATTCAAAAAGGAAATTAACAAGTCTTTATTAGGTTCGCTGCCAAATATTTTTTTAAATGCAAAGTCAACTAAAGGGTCGATGTATTTTCCGGGGACAGGTGGCGTAATTTTAGGCATAGCCAAAGATAAAAGTTTATTACTTATTCACAGTCATTGCGAAGATTGCCCAAGGGGAGAGTTACTCCTTCCGGTCAAAGGCTAAACTCTCATGGCCAAAAAAAGGAAAAATAATTCTTAAATATGTCTGCGTTTTGGGAGGCTTAACTACACTCTTTTTCAAATCCTCCCTACCGGGGAGGATTTAGGCGGGGCTTCGCTACTTCCTGCTCACCACCACGCTCCAGTCGCTTCCGCTGCCAATTTTATAAATATCGGCAAAACTGCCCTGGTTTAAGGCAAAAGACAGCTGCATTAAGCTATTCATGTATGCCAAAGGCTTGCCTTTTGCAACCTCGCCAAAAGTATCACTATATGGAGCATCCCCCTCGAATTTCTTTTCGCCATTTTGATAAATTACCAGGTGTAGCATGTCGCCTACCTTAACATTCAGTTGTTTTACCAGGTCGTCGCCAATGTTGGTCCACAGGTTGCCATACTGGATATCAAGAATATCAATAGTCCCTTTCAGGGTTCCGCCTTCCAATACTGCTTTTTGATACGGAATTTTTACCACTTGCTTAGGCAGTTCGGGGCCAACTTGTTGATAAGTAATAACGCCGGCCGCCAGGCGTGCGGCTGTGTAGGCATAGACATCCCGACCATGAAAGGTGTATGATTTTTCGGATCCTTTACGGCGGTTGCGGGCTTCATCAATTTGCCTGATCTCGGCTATCCCCAGGGATTCAGCTATCAGCGTCAAGGTGCCGTTATCCGGCGTTACAATATACTGGCCTGTTTTGGTTTTCAGCACAACAGATTTACGGGCAGTACCCACCCCAGGATCAACAACCGAAACAAATACCGTACCTGCAGGCCAGTAATTTACGGTTTGATAGAGGCGATACGATGCTTCCCATATATTATAGGCGGGAATTTCATGTGTGAGGTCATAAAGTTTTAAATCGGCAGAAACGCCGGTTGCAACACCCTTCATAGCCGAGACAGCTCCATCTTTTACACCAAAATCAGATTGGAAAACCACAATTTTGTTTTGGGCATGGGATAAATAAGCTACAGAAATTAAAAGAACGGTAAGTAGTTTTTTGATCATGTTAAAAAAATTATTGTTAACTCCGCGACACGTCTTATTCTGATGGCGAGTTTGCAGATACACGCTTTGGCAAATGGGCGACTATCGCACAGCGTAAAATACAATAAAATATTAAAAAACATGGCAATGCAGGCAGCCCAAAAGGCAAAAAAAAGACCGCCCCTTGCGGGAACGGCCTTCAAACCAAACTAACTACTTTATGAAAACAGTCTTTAATTATTTTACAGCTATTTCTCTTGATTGAAATTTAGCTTCTTCTTTTTTTGTAATGGTCAAAGTCAGGATACCATCGGTATAGTCTGCTTCGATTTTTGAATGATCGGCGCTTTCGGGCAAGGTGAACGACCTGCTGAATGAGTTGTAGCTGTATTCACGCTTGCTGAACTTTTTACCTTCTTCAACGTTTTCAGTTTTCTTTTCAGAAGAAACGGTTAATACGTTTTTATCTAAACTGATCTTCAAATCTTCTTTCTTCAAGCCGGGTACAGCCAATTCAACCTGGAATTCATTTTCAGTTTCGCTAATGTTTACGGCAGGTATACGGGCTACCAATTTGTCGCCAAGGAACGAATCATTTAAAATTGAATCGAATACATCGTTAAAGAATGGGCCTCTTGCGTTATTTTTTAATCCGTTGTTAAATTTTACTAAAGTCATGATATGTATATTTATAAGTTTTTGTTTTTGTTAACTTCGTGATGTATTAATCAACTGTTATACCAACAGGGAAAATCAATAATTTAAATGACGTTTTGTCACTATTAAAGATTTTTTACCGACAAAATGACACAAATGGCCGAAAAACTCACTGATTACAAATTTAAAACTGACATACCTATCCGATTTTCGGATATTGATTCATTAGGACACGTTAACAACGCCATATATTTAACCTACTTTGAGATAGCGCGCACCAACTATTGGAAAGATGCCATTGGCTGGGATTGGAATAATGCCGGCATTATTATAGGCCGCTCGGAGATCAATTACCTAAAACAAATTACCGTTCAGGATAAGATAGCCTGCTACGTGCGTACCATACGAATAGGTAACAGCAGCTTTGATGTAATGCACGTTTTGGTAAAAATAACCCCTCAGGGTGAGGAGATTGTGACAACCGGTAAAACCGTATGTATCAGCTACGATTATGCAGCCAACAAATCGGTATCCATACCACCGGATGAGCGCCGGAGCATGATTGCTTACGATGAGCCGAGATTGATATTGAATACGAATTAAGAATCGATTTGAATATTTGAGAACTTGAAGATTTGAAAATGACAGAATCGAAAAAGAATTAATTCGAGAATTTAAAGATGATACAATCAGACGTTAATCATTTTCAAATTCTCAAATTAAAATATCTTCCCCGGATTTAAAATTCCCTTCGGATCAAATACGCTCTTAATGCCTCGCCAAAGGGCAAAATGTACCTCAGAATATTTTATCGGCATAAAATCCCTTTGCACCAAACCTATGCCGTGCTCGCCTGACAAGGTGCCGCCCAACCCCACCGTGAGTTCAAAAATCTCTTTGATGCCGAATTTGAGTTTACTATTCCAATCCTCGTCGCTCATATTGGCTTTAATAATATTTACGTGAAGGTTTCCATCACCAGCGTGGCCATAACAAACTGATTCAAAGCCATATTTAATACCTATTTCTTTTATTCCTTTAATCAACCTGGGCAATTCGGCACGGGGCACTACGGTATCTTCTTCTTTATATATGGAGTTTGATTTTACCGATACAGCCATAGTCCGGCGCAGCCGCCAAAGCTCCTCTTTTTGTGCCGACGAATCGGCAAAGAGCACATCTTTGCAATCATACGATTCCAACACTGCGTTAATTTTTTCACAGTCGGCAAAAATCACATCCTGGTTATTGCCATCTACTTCAATCAGCAAAAAGGCCTGGATATCATCTTGTAAATCAAAGGCGATATCATCATGTTCTTTCACCCACTCCACTCCTCTCCGCTCCATAAACTCCAATGCCGATGGTACAATGCCGGCACGAAATATGGCAGAGACGGCCGCGCAGGCAGCTTCATTAGTGGCAAATGAGGCCAGCATCAAAGCATCCAACGTAGGCAAAGGAATCAGCTTCACTACAATTTTGGTAATAATACCCAGCGTACCTTCCGACCCGATGAACAGCTGGGTTAAATTATAACCCGACGCATACTTAAGCGTATTTGCACCTGTCCATATAATTTCGCCTGATGGTAAAACCACCTGCAAGTTCAATACATATTCGCGGATGGTACCATACTTAACCACCCTTGGCCCGCCCGAGCCATGGGATACGTTGCCACCTATGAAGCAACTTCCTTTACTTGCCGGGTCAACCGGGTAAAGCAAGCCTTTGGCAGCGGCCTGGTTCATAAACTCTTCGGTAATAACACCTGGCTCAACCGTTGCCTGCAAATTAGCCTCATCAATCTCCAGCACTTTATTAAAGCGTTCCATGGCTATCAGCAAACCGCCTTTAATGGCCAGGGCACCTCCGCTTAAACCCGTGCCCGCTCCCCGCGGCGTAACAGGGACCCGGTTTTCACTGCAAAGTTTCATCAATGCCGAAACTTCCTCGGACGTTTGCGGCTGGGCAACTACCTCCGGGTAATAAACCAGGTCTTCAGTTTCATCGTGGCTATATTTTTCAAGGTCGTCATGCTGGTTGATAACATTACCCGCGCCAACAATAGCTATGATGGCATCCAACACCAACGGTGTTATTTTATTGTATTCCATTTTACTGCTTGTTATAGTTAACTGTAACAGCCGAGTGGGCAACCCTACCCAACAACGGTGGATTTAATTTTTTTATTTCTACCCGGATGCTTTCCACGTACGGGTATTTTCTTTTTATTCTGTCCAAAATAGCTTGTGCCACGGTTTCTATCAGTTTGCGGGAATGTTTCATTTCCTCGCAAGCCATATAATATACCTTTTCGTAATCAACGGTGTGTTTAAGTTCATCGTCAGCCGGTTCAGTCCGGGGGATAAAATCAACTGTGATATCTACCAGGAAACGGCAGCCTATTTTTTGTTCTTCGGGATAAAATCCATGGTATGCAAAAAATTCTGCACCCTGCAGGGCAATAGTAGTCATGGTTCAAAAGTAGCAGATTTTGTTGGTTTATAAATTGATTTATTTTGTCAAAAAAACTATTTAAACCCTTAAATAAATTGAAATTCACCGGGTAAAAGTTCACGTTAATTAGCGTTTATTTATATATTATATGATAGCTCCATTAAACTTAAGAAGTTGTTAAAACCGCCATATAAAACGCAAAGCTATGATCGTTAGATTTTTTTTGAAAAATTAAATTTGTCAAAAACCATGTTTAAACAATCTAAACATAGTTTTTTGGCATAAAGTGGCTTCCGGTATCCAAAAACGACGATTTTAGCTTTGTTTTGTCCACTTTAAATGCCATATATTTGCCCACCAAGTATAACATTATGGCTAAAACAGATCTGTACGAATCGCCCAATTATTATCAGTTAGATGAATTACTTACCGAAGAACATAAGCTTATCCGCTCGTCGGTACGTGACTGGGTAAAAAAGGAATTAAGCCCGATAATTGAAGACTATGCTCAAAAAGCAGAGTTCCCGATGCAGCTGGTAAAAGGCCTTGCCGAAATTGGCGCATTTGGGCCAACAATACCGGTTGAGTACGGTGGCGCAGGTTTAGACTACATGGCCTACGGCATCATTATGCAGGAAATTGAGCGCGGCGATTCGGGCATCCGGTCGGCATCATCTGTGCAGGGTTCATTGGTAATGTACCCTATTTATGCCTACGGCTCTGAAGAGCAACGTAAAAAATACTTACCTCGCTTGGCATCCGGCGAAATCATGGGCTGTTTTGGCCTCACCGAACCAGATCATGGATCAAACCCCGGCGGGATGACTACTAATATTAAAGACGCCGGTGACCACTATATCCTGAACGGCGCCAAAATGTGGATCTCCAACGCGCCATTTGCTGATATAGCCGTTGTATGGGCGCGTGATGAGGATAAGAAAGTACGCGGATTGATAGTTGAGCGGGGTATGGAGGGCTTTACTACCCCTACAACGCATAACAAATGGTCGTTAAGGGCTTCGGCCACAGGCGAATTGGTTTTTGATAATGTTAAAATACCTAAGGAAAACTTGCTACCAAACGTGGTAGGCTTAAAAGGCCCGCTTGGCTGCCTTAACCAGGCACGTTACGGTATTGCATGGGGTGCGCTGGGTGCAGCTATGGATTGCTATGATACCGCCTTAAGATACGCTAAACAACGTGTTCAGTTTGGTAAACCAATAGCAGCTTTCCAACTACAGCAAAAAAAACTGGCCGAAATGATAACCGAGATTACAAAGGCGCAGTTACTGGTTTGGCGCTTAGGGGTGCTTAAAAACGAAAACAGGGCCACTGCCGCTCAAATTTCAATGGCCAAGCGCAACAGTGTAGAAACCGCTATTAATATAGCCCGCGAAGCCCGGCAAATGCTCGGGGGTATGGGCATCACTGGCGAATACCCTATTATGAGGCATATGATGAACCTTGAATCGGTAATTACCTATGAGGGAACTCATGATATTCACCTGCTGATAACAGGAATGGACATTACCGGCGAGGATGCCTTTAAGTAGATTAATGGCCGCCAGGGTAATTATTAAGCATTAAATATATAATTGGTGTTTTCCAAACACTATATTTGTTTCTGCTTTATAGTTAATGTCTTCAATTAAATCTATTGCTTTTAACAATAAATATTATCCGCGTAGCATCGGGTTACGTGCAGTGATTTTTGTTGTATTGTTTTTTTGTGCCTGTAGCTACAATAATAAAGATGATGGCAATTATTCCAAACCGTTTACAGCCATTTTTGATACGATCAATAATTACCAACAATTAAAGAGCCGTCAGTCTGCGGGCACCCGGTACCTCGATTCAGCATTTAAACAAATTAAAAACCCTTTTACAAATGATAGGTTCCGTTTTTACGGCCTTCATTTTGTGTACGAAAGGAAAGTTACCCATAACTCAAAAAAGGCCCTTGCTTATGCAGACAGTATGCTGGCTGTGGCTAAACAAAGTGTTACCCGGCATCAATACCAGGTTAACTATGCCGAGGCCAATTTTGCACTTGGCGACGCCTATTTTGACCTATCGCAATTTAGCAATGCATATAAGTGTTTTTACCAGGGTTATTTTATAGGTAAAAGGCTGCTTAATAACCAGATATTGGCCGAATATACTTACAGAATGGGAATGGTGAGTTTTAAGCAAGCGCACTATCTTGATGCAGCTGCCTATTTTAAACTGAGTTATAACCAAAGCCAGAATTTTAAAAACGGTTTTAAGACATTTTATCAACGGCAGGAGTTGCTGGATAATATTGGCGAAAGCTATAAAAATGCAGGAAAAACAGATAGTGCAGCTATCTACTTCAAAAAAGCACTTGAATATATTGATAGCAATAATGCAAGATTTAGCAACCTGGCCGGAATGCTGGAGATTGCCCGTGGCGTGGTTTATGGCAACCAGGGAGATATGGCTTTAATGACTGGGGATTATGCGCAGGCCGAGCAAATGCTCAAAAGCAGCATCGCCATAAATTTAAAAAAAGGGAATGATAATAAAGACGCTCAATTAACCGAAATAAAGCTGGCGCGGATGTACCTGGAGCTGAACCGGCAAAATGATCTTTACCTGTTGCTCAAAAAACTGCGCTCCCAACTGGATAGCCTGCCTAATAACGATGCCGAAACCAGTTGGAATTACCTGATGAGCAAATATTGTCAGCAAAAAAATGATAGCAAAGGAGCCCTTATCTATTTAAAAAGATATTCGGCCCAAAAAGATTCATTGGTAAAATTAGACAATTCGCTTAAGCGCACGGATGTAACAACCCAACAAGCTAATTACGACAAGCAAAGCGAGATAGACAGCCTGAAAGATTACAATAAGCGACAACTGATTTTCATTTATTTTGCTGTTTTATTATCCATTATGGCTGTAATTATCATATTCCTGATTTTCAGAAACATGAAACAGTCGAAAAGAGATGTATTGGCCATCAAGGTGTTAAATGACCAAATAAATTATCAAAAGAAAAACCTGGTAAAAACCCTAAATGAATTGCATAGTGGCAGCCGGGAAAAAGACCGTATCCTGAGAACCGTGGCACATGACCTCAGGAACCCGCTTGGGGGCATTGCCGCATTGTCTGCAGCCATGATTGAGGATAATTATACGCCCGATCAGCAGGAAATGCTCACTCTTATCAAAGAAACCTCGTACAATTCGCTCGAACTTATAAATGAAATATTAGAAGCTACCAACTCGGGTACGGCGGCTCTGAAAAAAGAATGGGTTGATATCAACGCACTGACAGCCAGTAGTGTAGAGTTATTACGCTTTAAGGCTGCCGATAAACATCAGTCGATAAATCTCAACCTGCCTCCAAATCCGGCCCAGGTGTTTATAAGCCGCGAAAAAATATGGCGTGTTATCAGTAACCTGGTTACCAATGCTATAAAATTCAGCCACGATGGTAGTAGTATTACAGTGGGTGTTAAAAACCAGGAAGAGGGCATTAAAATTATTGTAAAAGATAGCGGAATAGGCATTCCCGACAAATTGAAACAACAGGTTTTTAATATGTTTACTGATGCCAAACGGGTTGGCACCGCAGGCGAAAAATCATTTGGGCTCGGCCTGTCTATTTGCCAGCAAATTGTAGAAAAACACCACGGCCGCATTTGGCTGGAAAGTACTGTAGGCGAAGGCACAACTTTTTATGTTTTCCTGCCTTTTGAGGATAAAGAAACTGTATTGAACGCCGTTTCATAAACCTCCATTACGTGTATTAGTGTTTTATCACAGATAAATTAAATGTAAAAATGCTGCACTGAAATATTTTATTTAAGTTTAACCAGTATTTTATATACCTAACCCAGGCCCTGGAGTAACTAAATTAATGTTCGAGTCAAAAAGCATAATCCAAAACAGGTTTTACAGCATATTACTGTTTAATTTTTTTTTAACCTACGTCAGTATTGCTTTTTTTTCCTGCAACAGAACTACAAATACCATATTATCTTCAAAAGTATTTAATAAGGTGCTCGACTCGGCAAACCGCATGAGCGATAATGGTCAAAAAAATTCAGCATTGCGTTATCTTGACTCGGCATATCGGCATTCAAAAAATCTCGATTTGCTCCAGACGTACAACTACTACAGGTTTAATTACAACTATTTTTATTACAACAAACCCGACAAAAACCGGGCAATGCTTTATGCCGATAGCATGCTTAATTTGTTTGATACACCCGGTAAAAAAGAAAAATACACTACAGAATACGGTCAGTCGTTTTTTTACAAAGGCGATGTTTTATTTGATCAAAACAAGTATAACGAAGCCTACGTAAATTTTTATCGCGGCAAGGTAATTGGGAGTAATGGACTGGATGAGTGCGTATTGAGCGATTATAGCTACCGCATGGGAATGATCATGTACCGGCAGGAGCATTTCAGGTTGGCAGCTGCCTATTTTAAAAACAGTGCAAAAGAAGGTGCCGCATGTTCAGATAATTTTGGCAGTTTTTACCGTATACAGGAACTAACCGACAATGCGGGCTTAAGTTACAGTTCTATAAACATGACGGATAGTGCACTTTTTTTTTATGAAAAAACACTTAAGTATATTGATGAACACCAGGCATTATACCGCGACAGGCAGGAAATGCTTGATGCAGCCCGCGGGGTTGTATACGGCAACCAGGCCAATATTTATATCGGGCTTAAAAATTACAATCAGGCAAAAACATTACTAAAAAAAAGTATCGGTATTAATTTACGAAAAGGCTACGATAACCAGGATGCACAATATACCGAATTGAAGCTGGCTGCTGTTTATAATACTTTGAACCAAACCGACTCGTTGATTAATATATTAAATGTAATAAAAAAGCAGTTTGATTATTTAAGCCAACAGGATGCCTGGGCCGATTGGAACAACCTAATGGCTGAATATTTTGTAAAGAAAAACAGGCATGACGAGGCCCTTAAATATTTTATAAAATATGACGCCTTAAAAGATTCCATTAATCAAAAAAACAAAGCGTTAAAGGAGGCCGATATTGCCGAACAAATAAAGCGGTTGGAAAAAGACAATGAATTTGACAGACTTAAGAAAAATAGCCAGCAGCAAAATATTTACCTGAACGTAACCGTAATTTTTGTTGTAATGCTGGTGATGATTATATCGCTGATATTCCTGAACTGGCAAAAATCAAAAAAGAACATTGTTACCCTGGGTGGGTTAAACCAACAAATAAATGATCAAAACACCCACCTTGAAGATGCCTTGAACGAGCTTAAATTAAACAGCCGGGAAAAAGACAGGATTTTGCGTACAGTAGCACATGACCTGCGAAACCCTATTGGCGGCATTGCTTCGTTAACTACCGCTATGGAAGAAGACGATTACACCGACGAGCAGCGGGAAATGCTCAACCTGATTAAGGAAACTTCTTTTAATTCATTAGAACTGATAAACGAAATATTGGAGGCTACCAATACAGTTAACGCAGAGTTAAACACAGAGCCCGTTGAGATTAATGCTTTGCTCACCAACAGTGTGGAACTACTGCGTTTTAAAGCTGCAGAAAAAAATCAGGTTATCGGTCTCGGGTTGTTAGCAAAACCGGTTGAGCTAAATATAAACCGTGAAAAAATATGGAGGGTTGTAAGTAATTTGATAAGTAATGCCATTAAATTCAGTCCGGCCGGTGCCACGGTATTGGTTAAAGCCGAAGAATTTGAAAATGAAGTACAAGTCTCGGTGAAAGACAACGGCATTGGAATTCCCGATAAACTAAAAAGTCAGGTTTTCAATATGTTTACCGATGCTAAACGTCCGGGAACCGAGGGCGAAAAATCATTCGGGTTGGGGCTCTCCATATGCCAGCAAATCATCGAAAGCCACAAGGGACGTATTTGGTTTGAAAGCGATACCGAAAATGGCACTACATTCCACTTCTCGCTTCCAAAGTAAGCTCCTGTTGTTTAATTGGCCTTTTTAAAAATTCTGCAAACCATTTACCGGATGTTTTAATAATCCGCTTTTGTGTGGTATGATCTACATGTATAAGCCCAAAGCGTGGATGATATCCCTCGGCCCATTCAAAATTATCAGTAAGCGTCCAAACAAAATAACCGTTAACGTTACACCCTTCATTTTTGGCTTTCAAAACCTGGGTTAAATAATCCTGTAGGTACTGCAGTCGTTTAGGGTCGTTCACTTCGCCATCAGTAACCTCATCTGGGAAAGCCGATCCATTTTCTGTAATAATTATATTTTTTACCTGCGGGTAAGCCGCAAACTTTTTTATCATGTGATAAATTGCCGGGGGGTGAATTTCCCAACGCATTGCTGTTAATTCAACCTTACGGTTTTCGGCTTTAACAATGCTGGCGCTCACATAAGGGGTAAAAAAAGAATATTTAACAATTTCGCGCGTATAGTTTTGTACGCCAATAAAATCGAAATCAAATTTCATATTGTCTTCGTCGCCCGGCAATATATATTTTTGAATTCCCTTTAAAACAGGCAAATCTTTCACCGGGTAACCCAGCCCTAATAAAGGTTCGATAAAAAGGCGGTTTATCAAAGCATCAACCCTGACTGCCGCCGCCACATCACGTGGTTTATCTGTCAATGGCTCTACCAGCGAACACGAAAATGTATTACCAATTTGCGCATCCGGTAACAACTTGCGCAGTATTTTTGCCCCCGCAACAATGCTTAAAACAACGTGGTGTATTACCGACGTAAAACTCCGGATGCCACTACGGCCTGGCGCATGAATACCAAAAAAGTAGCCCGCTCCTGTAAAAACAACGGGCTCGTTCATTACCATCCAGTATTTTACGCGGTCGCCAAAACTTTGCGCACATAGGGTAGTAAATTCGCCAAACCAGGCAATTACATCCCGATTTGCCCACCCTCCTTTTTGCTCAAGCACCAATGGCAAGTCCCAGTGGTATATAGTTACCCAGGGTTCTATACCCTGCTCAAGGCAATAGTCAATAACCCGGTTGTAATAATCAATGCCGGCCTGGTTAATTGTGCCGGTACCATCTGGCAACAAACGTGTCCAGGATATGGAAAAACGAAAATTTGGAATATTTAGCTTTTTTATCAGATCGATATCTTCTTCGTACCTGTTATAAAAATCGCAGGCGTGGCGCGCATGATCATCATTTAATATCTTGCCTTTTTTTTCGGTAAAGTTATCCCAAACAGATTGGCCCTTGCCATCGGCATCATGGGCGCCCTCAATCTGGAACGCAGCAGTAGATACGCCCCAATTAAAATCGGGGCCAAAAAGTTCTCTGTTCAGAGCTGTATGCTGTGGAGTGAATTTCATTAAATGGACTACGAGGGTCCAAAATTGCAATAATATTTACGAAAATGGGATATAAAGTTACAATATTAATGAATGAAAGATGATTTCATACTTTTTAACATCATCCATTCCTTTATACCGCTAATGAGCCTTGAAAACACGTTGATAAATTTCATGACCTTGTTTTTTATTTATCTAAAGGTACTGTGCAGATATATTGTAAATGTAACAACTATATTATCAAATTGTTAAACACTAATTTCACTAACGCGAATATTATCAATTGAATCTAATTTCACTAATCAAGGCGGTCAGCGCACAGGCAACATCACTTAAATGATGAAATGATGCTTTTATAATTTTTAATTCGTGTCTATTCAATTCGTGGAATTCGATTCAATTGGTGAAATTAGTGTCTATGAAAAACTATTTTATAAAAATGTTTAAATACAGCTATTTCGCTAACCATGCTTTGTTAAAAGCAATTGCAGAAGCAGGCAATCCCAGGGGGCCTATAAAGTTGATGTCGCATTTGCTTGCCGCCGAACGCCGTTGGCTGGATAGGGTAAACGATGTGGAGCCCTACCCTAATGCCGAATTATGGCCAAAGGATTATACTATTGAGCATTGCATGCACCTGGTAAACGAATATCATGAAGAGTGGCTTGGTTTCCTGGGTAAAATTACCGAAGAAGGTTTGAACAGGGTTATTGTTTACCAAAACGCATTGGGCAATAATCAAACTTCGGTAACCGACATTCTTATTCACGTAATTAACCATGGTACGCACACCCGGGCGCAGGCCGGTCAGCAATTGAAACTTAGCGGTGCCGAAACCTTACCAATTACTGACTATGTTTATTATTTAAGGCAACTAAATAGCTAACATTAATGGGTTTATTTACAATATTTGCCAATACAAAACGCAACCATGAAAAAATATATCGGGATTGTATTAAGCCTTACCATTATACTGGGATGTGCCGATAATAAAAAACAGGAAAAATTACTATTAGATAGCGTTATTGCCGTGCATGACAAGGTAATGGCCAATGACGAGCACTTGATGAAAAACAAAATGTTGCTGGATAGCCTGGTTAAAAACGTACCCGACATTAACGATTCGGCAAAGGTATGCCTTAAGCTGGTTGACGATGCCGACGGTGCCATGAGCGATTGGATGCATAAGTTTGATGTGGAGAACAAAGGCAAATCGCACCAGGAAATTATTGATTACCTAAGTGATCAAAAAAAGAAAATCGCGGCTATTGATGTTCAAATCAGCAATGCGATAACAGAATCAGACAAATATCTTACCCCCAATAAAAAATAAATGCGCAAGTTAATTTTGGGCATTATCGTATTATCGGTTTTAAATGCCTGTAACAACAAACAAAACAAACTGCCTATTTTAGGCAACCGCGAACCTGTTACTAAAACTGTAGATGGCAAATCGGTTGTAGATACAGCATACGCTACTATTCCCGATTTTAAATTTGTGAACCAGTATGGTGATACCATTACACAGAAAAGTCTGGAGGGGAAAATTTATGTAGCCGATTTCTTTTTTACTACCTGCCCTTCTATTTGCCCGGTAATGCACCGCAACATGCTCAATGTGTATAAAGAGTTTAAGGCCGACAATAATTTCCGAATCATATCACACACCATCGACCCTAAATATGATACCGTTCCGGTACTTAAACGCTATGCCGATAAAATGGGGCTAAGTGGTAACAACTGGTGGCTTTTGCATGGCGATAAAGGCAGCACTTATACTATTGCCAAAAGCTACCTGCAAACCGTACAGGAAAAAAATCCCGCGGGCCAATACATTCACGATGGCTTTTTTATACTGATAGACAAACAAAAGCGCATTCGTGGCACCTACGAAGGCACCGACCCCAAAGAGGTTGATAAATTAATTGCCGACATAAAAATATTGAAGGCCGAACCAGAACAAGCCACTACGAAATGAAATTGAAAGTAACAGGTGGTATTTTATTACTGTTAATGGTAGTGATGTTTTCATGTCAGAATGATGGCCAGATTGAATTTAACCGCTATTATTCGGGTGGCAGCGCCATTTACCTGGCGCATTGCGCCAATTGTCACGGCAACAAAGGCGAGGGCCTGCAGGCATTGATACCACCGCTTACAGATTCAGCATATCTAAAAAAGAATAAAAACGTTTTAGCTTGTTTTCTTAAAAATGGGCTGAAAGGGAAAATCAGCATCAATAACAAAACTTTTGAGGGCGAAATGCCGGCTGATAGCCTCGCTCCCATCGAAATTGCCAAGGTTCTTACTTACGTTACCAACTCATTTGGCAACAAATCAGGCACAATTAATTTGCAGCAGGTACAGGGCGATCTGGCAAAATGCCGGTGATCAGGTTCGGGGTGCCGGTTGCCAGGGTCGGGTTTCTGGCGGATAATTAACTAATGCTCATTTTTTTTGCAATACACGAACCTGGCTCCCCGAACCCCGACCCTGATAATAGCAAGAAAATCCTTACCTTTACCCCGCAAAACGTTCTATCGCTGCTAATTTATTAGCGGAGGAAAGTCCGGGCAACACAGAGCATCCTGCTTCCTAACGGGAAGGCGCCGGCAGCCGGCGACAGCAAAGTGCCACAGAGAAAATACCGCCACGGTGCAAACCGGGGTAAGGGTGAAAACGTGAGGTAAGAGCTCACGGCTTTTTCGGGCGACCGGAGATGACGGTAAACCTCAGGAGTTGAAAAACCAAATAGGTCTTGAAAGTGGGGCTGCTCGCTCCCGCTCGCCAACTTGTTGGCGACGTTAAGATGGGTAGGTTGTTTAAACCTGTCAGCAATGGCAGGGCCAGATTAATGATAGAAGTTGCCTTTACGGGCAATACAGAACCCGGCTTACAGATTTGCTGCTGAATTATATAACCCTTTCCTGCAAACAGGAAGGGGTTATTTTTGTTAAAAGCAAAAAGTGTTTGTTTTTCTATACAAATCTATATATTAGCAACAGAACAATTACTACCTATTACATATATAAAAAATGGCAAAAATTTTAATTATTGATGACGAACGGGCAATACGCAGCACTTTACGTGAAATTCTGGAATATGAAGACTATGAAGTTGAAGATGTAGATAACGGCGTTGACGGCCTGCAACTGATTGAAAAGAAAGATTTTGACCTGGTACTTTGCGATATAAAAATGAACCGGATGGATGGCATGGAAGTGCTTACCGAAGGTTTGGCACTAAAACCAGATTTGCCTTTTATCATGATAAGCGGCCACGGCACCGTTGAAACAGCCGTTGAAGCCAGTAAAAAAGGCGCGTTTGACTTTATATCGAAACCGCCTGATTTAAACCGGCTGCTTATTACCGTACGTAACGCGCTTGATCGCGGTAGCTTGGTTGTAGAGGCCAAAGTATTAAAGCGGAAGGTATCTAAGGTTCGCCCGATATTAGGCAACTCGCAGGCCATTCTTAAAATAAAAGAGACTATAGATCGTGTTGCCCCTACCGATGCCCGTGTACTGGTTACCGGTGCAAATGGTAGCGGGAAAGAATTGGTGGCCCGCTGGCTGCATGAAAAATCGCATCGCTCAAACGCACCCATTATTGAGGTTAACTGCGCCGCTATCCCGTCTGAATTAATTGAAAGCGAATTGTTTGGGCATGAGAAAGGCTCATTTACATCGGCAATTAAACAACGCATAGGTAAATTTGAATCGGCAAACGGTGGTACACTTTTTCTTGACGAGATAGGCGACATGAGCCAATCTGCCCAGGCCAAAGTATTGCGCGCCTTGCAGGAAAGTAAAATAACCCGTGTGGGCGGAGAAAAAGAAATTGATGTTGATGTACGCGTTGTAGCAGCTACTAACAAAGACTTGCTCAAAGAAATTGAGGCCGGAAATTTCCGTATGGACCTTTACCATCGCCTCAGCGTTATATTAATTCATGTACCGCCGTTGGTTGAAAGGAAGGATGATATTGCATTACTTACCCAAAGTTTTCTTGATGAGATATGTAATGAATATGGTATGCCGGTTAAAAAGATATCAGACGCGGCCCTTGATGCTCTTAAAGCATTACCATGGACTGGAAACATCCGCGAATTGCGAAACATGGTTGAACGTTTGATAATTTTAAGCGATAAAACCATTACCGACAACGACGTGCGGGCATTTGCCAATCCATCGGCACCGGTTGCTGCTGTGGCAGATAACAATACCGCCCCGCAAACCGATTTCGATCAGTTCAATAATTTCCAGGAATACAAAGACTTTGCCGAACGGGAATACATCAAATTCAAGCTGGAAAAAAACAATTGGAATGTATCAAAAACTGCTGATGATATTGATATTCAGCGTAGTCACCTGTACAGTAAGATTGAGAAATTTGGTTTAAAGCGCGGCGAATGAGAAAACTGGTATTGTTTTTAATGCCGAAATTGTTTTTTAATACAAAAAACACTAAGTTTGCGTCATGAATTTAAACAGGTCATTTAGTAATTTCTTTAGTTCGGTTGAAAAATCGTTCAGGGAATAGCTATATACCTAAAATATATAATATAAGAGCCCTGTATCAAACGATATGGGGCTTTTTGTTTTGGTAAAGTAACTCAGAGGTAGAGTGGCACATTGAAGATGTGCAGGCCGCTGGTTCGATCCCAGCCTTTACCACAAAAAAAGAAGATTGGCCGAGAGGTAAGGCAGCAGTTTGCTAAACTGTACAAGGTAATACTTGCATTGGTTCGAATCCAATATCTTCTGCCTGGGTAGATAGCGTCCATGGGGACAAGCGGTCTTGAAAACCGTAGCGGCGTGTAAGCGCAGGGTTCGATTCCTATATCTACCGCAACTGCATTGGTTTTATTCGCTGTAAAATAGTAATATTGTGCAAACCAACCATTATGAAGCTTTATTATACCTTATTAATCTGCGCAGCTGTACTATCGTCATGTAAGCAAAAAGAGACCCAGGCAAATCCAAAACCAGATCAGCCGCTTATTGGCACGTGGCGTTTAATTAACAGCAAAAGCATCGCAAAAGGCGATACCGTAACCACTACCCCGTCAAAAGATGAAGAGATGGTTAAAATTTTTAACGGTACCCACTTCGCTTTCTTTACTCACGATCTGATGCATGGTAAAACCGCAAAGCCTGTTTATAGTTCGGGTAGCGGCACTTATACCCTTGCAGGGAATGATTATGCCGAACACCTGGCGTATTGCGATGCCCGTGAATGGGAAAACAGGGATTTTAAATTTACCGTTCAATTTAAAGGAGATACACTTATACAAAGCGGTGTTGAGAAAATAGATAGCCTAAAGATAGACCACATCATTATTGAAACCTATGTTAAGTTAAAATAGAAAGACATATGATTTCCTAAAAAAAGCTCAAAAGGAATTTTGGGCTTTTTTTATGCTGTTACTTCTGTGATGTTATAATAAACAATTAACAAGGCGATAAATAAATGTATCAAATAAAATTTGCCGGGCAAATGAGGTTGCGAAACAAATACTACTGCTTAAGCGTAAAACTCAACAATCTTTATAACAATTAACCTTTAAACCCAGTCCGGCTAATGGCTTACTTACCGCGCACATCCCCATGCGGGTTTCAATATATGGCTAAATACTTTTGCGCTGTTAATCCATTTTTAAACCGCTTCAGGCGGTATTTTTCATGACCATCCCCCTCAGTAAAAAAGATAAAAATGATTTATCAATTTAAATTCCATTTGGCCGTAGCCATAAGCGCTATGTTTTTAAACAACTGTCGGCCCGATAAGGTTTCGCCTAAAACCAGCCTAAATATTAAGGATACCGTAGCTATCGATCATTCGCTAAATGATACAACTAATATAGCCAACCCTACTCCGTTGAAAAATATGTTTGGTATAAACTCCTATGAGTGGAATTTTTTACAGGACCCGGCTAACCCCAATGTAAAAACAATTTACGAGGCCAACATGTCGGTTATCAAATCATTCAGCGCTGTAAGGCACTACATGAACTGGAATAAGCTGGAAAATACGAAAGGCGACTATACTTTTAACCCAACCAATAACGGAGGCTGGAATTATGACCTGATATATACCCGCTGTAAGCAGGAAAACATTCTGGTATTGGCCGATATGAAGAATTGTGCCAGCTGGTTAGTTAACACCTACCCTACCGGGATGCAGGATTTAGATAACGTTCCCATACCTTATGGCCAAGACAAAACTGCTCCGGAAAGCTATATCGATCAGGCCAAAGCCGCATTTCAATTTGCGGCACGATACGGATATAACACCGCTGTTGATCCGGTACTTGTGAAAGTAAACTCCAAACCACGTTGGCCTAATGATCCGCCGAATGTGGTAAAAATTGGCATGAGCCTGGTAAAATATATTGAGTGTGGTAACGAATGGGACAAATGGTGGAAGGGGCCGGCCACAAAACAAACACCGGAAGAGTACGCGGCCAATTTATCGGCTTTTTATGATGGAGATAAGGGCCGCCTGGGCAACAACGCTGGTGTAAAAACTGCCGACCCCGGCATGCAGGTGGTGATAGGCGGTCTTGCTACTTGTGATGCTGCTTTTGTACAAAGGATAATAGATTGGTGCAAAACCAACCGGGGGTATCGTACTGATGGCAGCGTTAACTTATGCTTTGATGTTATCAACTACCACTTTTATAACAACGATGGCGATATTTTAACACACAGTAAAGCCACAACCGGAGTAGCTCCCGAATTATCAAAAGCGGGTTCACTCGCCAACGCCTTTGTTAAACTGGCAAATTCACTAAAAAACCCACCAGAGGTTTGGGTTACCGAATCTGGTTACGATATTAACCAGGGAAGTTACCAAAAAGCAATCGCCATTGGCGATAAACCGGTTTTGATAACCCAGGCCGACTGGATATTAAGAACGTCGCTGTTATACATAAGGCACGGCATCAAACGCGTTTTTTATTACCAGTTATTGGATGATACGCCTGATTCAAATCTTCAATACGCTACTTCGGGTTTAGCCACTGATGGTAAACGCAGGCCCGCCGCCGATTATTTATTACAGGTTAATAAACTAATGGGCGATTTTACCTACCGGTCAACCATAAATGCTGATCCGATAGTTGATAAATATGTTTCGGGGTCAAGGCAAATGTATATTTTGACAGTGCCAGATCAACGACAGCGAACTGCAACATATATGCTTAACCTGGGAACACCCAAAGCTAATATTTATACTTTGAAGCCGGGATCTGAGGCAATGATATCCTCACAAGTGAATACAACAGCCGGCAAACTTTCGGTCAAAGTAACTGAAACACCCACATTTATTGAGGGTATAAGTCAATGATTTTATAAAAGGGCAGTAAGATTATCGCGAACCAGTTTAATATAACCGCCGCCAAAAAGATTTACGTGCAGCAATAGCGGATACAAGTTCCACAACTTAATCCGTTGTTGCCATCCTTCCTGCAGTGGAAAGTTATGATTATAGGCTTCATAAAACTGCCTGTCGAAACCACCGAATAAGGTTGTCATAGCTATATCAAACTCCCGGTTGCTAAAACTAACAGCCGGATCTATCAGGTAAGGCTTTTCATGAACATCTATCAAATAATTGCCGCTCCACAGGTCGCCGTGAACAAGGGCCGGCGGTTCTTCAGTAAACAAACCAGGAAGTTTTTGATAAAGTAGATCAAATAAACGTAAATCATTATTTGTAAGCAGCTGTTTTGTTTGAGCTATCCTTATCATTGGTTTTAAACGCTCTTCTATAAAAAAATCGTTCCAATACTTATGAGGCTTATTGCTTTGCCGAAGTGAGCCCATGTAATTATCGGTGTCGAAGCCAAAACTATGAGATGTATGCCTATGCATTTGGGCAAGTTGCTCGCCCAGCGTATCCGATGCTTTTTGTGTACTATGCCCTGGCGATATCCATTCTATCAATAAATAGCTTTCGGTATTAGTCTCGCTTTGTAACAAAACTTTTGGCACAGCTATAGTTTGGGTATTGCGGATAGTTTCCAGGCCTTGTACTTCAAGGTTGAACATGCCTGGAAAATTAAAACGGTCATTAATCTTCAGGACAAAATTATCGCGGGTAGCTTGCAGGTGGTAAACATGGTTTATGCTTCCACCACTTAAAGGTAAAATGTTTGAAATTTTGGTGCCAATCTGCTTTTCAATTACGAGTATTACATCATTAACGTTATGCATCCTATCCTGCTTTTTTTTACAATAATTATTAACGATTGAGTTTCCGTAATTATGTTGAGCTTGCCTTAATCACAATTTAAATTAAAGAGGAAATTCTGTATTTGCACCAATAATACAAGCAGAACTTTGTACCCTAATAAGAAGCTAAATACAGGTATAGTATTGTGCTACTTTAATTAATACATTGAACCGGGTTTTGTAAGGCGTATGTTGCGAAAAAAACAGGTCATAAATTCTGGCCTGGTCAAAAACTTCATAAGTTTGGGGTTACCACAGATCATTATTTATTCCCCCTGTTAATCAACAGCTGCATTACCTGTTCGCGTAGCTGCCTGCTTATAGGCACCCGGTGTGCTCCTACATCCAGAATATTGCCATCAATTGAGCTTACCTTATCGTATGCCACAAAGTACGATTTATGAGTTTGCAAAAACTTACGTTGCGGTAATCTTTCGCCAAAAGCTTTTAATGTACTGTGGGTGATGATCTTTTTATTGACGGTTTGTATTACCACATAGTTTTCCATACCCTGCACAAACAACACCTCATCAAAAACAACTTTTTCAAGCTTGCCTTCGCTCTTCACAAACATATATCCAATTTCAATACCGCTACTCCCCTTTTGATCAAAATAATCTTTGGCCTTAAACGCCGCTTTCATAAATCGCTCAAACGAGATGGGTTTTAATAGATAATCCAGTACATCAAGGTCAAAACCATCTGTGGCATATTCCTTGAACGCCGTGGTAAATATCACCTTTGGCGGATTTTGCAACGATTTTATAAATTCAACCCCTGTTAAGTGCGGCATCTGGATGTCTAAAAAAAGTAGATCGACGGGCTGTTGCTTCAGCATTTCACTAAGTTCCATCGCGTCCTCGCATTGCGCCTTTAAATCAAAAAAGCTGGTCTTTTCCACATAACCCTGCAAGCCCCTGCGCGCAAAAGGTTCATCATCAGTTATTATACAAGTTATTAAGTTCATAGGTTAAATTCTACCACTAATTCTGCCGAAAAACGATTTCCTTCACGACCAACAGCTAACATGTGTTTATCCGGATACAATAGCTGCAAACGGCGTCGTAAATTCTCTAACCCAATACCAGTATAGTTTTCGTTAGATTGTATTTGTGCCGGTACATCATTAACTGTAGCAAAAATAAATTTCCCGTCATTAATATTTGCACTAATGCTGATTTCAAAATTGCCACCCGCGTATTTGAAAGCATTTTCGACCAATGGAAGCAGTAGTAATGGGTAAATTGGCTGGTTTGTTAACCTTTCATCAAAACAAACATTAAGCTTCAATTTACTGCTGGCCCTTATTTGCTGGAAGCGGATGTAGTTTTGCAGGTATTCCAATTCGTGGCTTATAGGTACCTGTTGCTGCTGATCGTAAAGTTGATATCTTAACAAACTGGAAAGTAATTCTGTACTTTGCTTGGCCGCCGGCACATCCTCATCCATCTGAAAATAAATGGTGTTTAAAGCATTAAATAAAAAGTGCGGATGATATTGGGCTTTCAAAAACTTAAGTTCGGTTTGTAACTGGTCAGTAGTCAACTTTTCCAGTTGAACCTTGTTGGCAATGTAGGCCTTTAACCATGTGCTGCTACGTGCTATCCCATAATAAATAATGGCATATAAGGTTGGTATCATGGTAAGGTCTGCCAGATCACCCCAGGATAGGCCGTCGTCAGTTAATGCAGCCATTGGAGTAAATATCAGGTTCACCAAAACCAGGTTAGCAAACACCAGTATAATTAATTCTCTCACTACTCCCCGATAATTAAACTGCAGTGGCCAGCGCCTGTCATAAAACCGAAAGAGCCACTCAAATAAATATATGCCTGCATACCCCACCAATACACTGCAGCTCATTTCAAGGACATTTAAACCCCAATCTCTTTTCCAAAACATTTCATCATGTTCAGTATCATGCAGCAGCCTTACGGTAAAATATACCAGCAGGCCATATAACGCGGGAGAAATATATTTGCTGAAAAACCTCATAGAGAAAAAGAGTCAAGAGTTAAGAATCAAGATTTAAGACTAAGGCCGTAATTTGATGTTGTTTAAGGTATGATAATTGTTTTTACTATGCAAATTTGCTTACTTGTCGCTCCCGAATTCAGACCGGGGATGATGCAAGCGGCTCCTGAATTATTACAGATCCCGGATCAGTGTTTTTGTCTTGATTCTTGATTCTTAACTCTTGACTCTCTTTCTCCAAAGGTTTCATACCAAATAGGAACCGGGTTAAAGCGTAGGGCCGTACAAATAAATGGTAAGTAAGCACCGTTACAAAAAAGGTAATGCCCACAGTGTAAATATATTTTGAAAGAATACTTTCATTTTGCATTTGTACAATGTAATATACAACCAAAACGATCACCGTTTGATGCAGGATATAAAACGGATATACCGCCTGGTTAAGATAACTGAGCGTTTTATGGGGGCGGTTAAGGTAACGTTTACCATAGCCCACTAATGCCAATACCCAGCCCCATGCAATTGTTGGCCTTAAAGCAGTAAAGGCATATGAAAACCCAATATTTTGAAAATGCCAACCGGGATGCTCTGGTTCAATGCCATTCCAGCGCATTACTTCCCAGGTTACCAAACTCAAAAAACCGATAGTTAAAGAAAAACGGCGGTTACGCTCAAGGCTATCCATTAGTTTGGGTTGTACAATACATATAAAGCCGGCCAGCACAAAAAACAGCCAGTAAACAAAATAGCATCCGTCATGAATCAGGTCGTTTGTTTCGGGTAATTGCCAGCTTAAAAACGTAAACCAAATGATACCTGGCAACATGAGCAGGTAAACCCATTTACCATGGGCCAGGGCTGCAAGTTTAGTTTTAAAGCCATCGCTTTTAGGCGAAACCATCCAGGCAAATACTGGTGCAAATATTAAGTCGTAAATAAACAGGTAAGCAATAAACCAAAGGTGGTGCCAGCTAAAACTGCCTTTAGGGTAAGGCACAAAATTAAATACACTTGCGTAAAAGTGCCAGTAGCTGCCGTGGTAACCATTTGCCAGCCGCTCCATATAAATTTGAGGCGGTACAATGATAAACATGCCCACGAGTAATGGAATAAACAGCCTGCGGAAACGTAAGCCGATGAAGTTTAAAGTAGATCGCCGCTGCATCATGTAGTAACTCACGGTACCAGAAATAAAAAAGAGCAGCGGCATGCGAAAAAGGTGCAAAAAATGATTTGATTCCATCATCAGGTTACTGGTTTGCGCATTTTTTATATGCCAGCTATCTTCGGCCACATAAGGCATGGCCGAATGAAAAAATAATACCCCCAGGATTGAGATGATCCTTAACCAATCGAGGTAAGTTTGTCGTTGTGTGGTTTCCATAAAGCTTTCTTTTTTATCAAAAGAAGCAACTTGACGTAACCCTTTAAAATTACTTTGACCAATGGTAATAAACCTTTGACCAACGGCGTGGGGAAGAGGCAAGAATCAAGAGTCAAGAGTCAAGAATTAAGACAGGAGAATTGCATGATGCAAAAACATGTTTTTTTTCGCAAATCAAAAGCACTCTCCTTGGGAGAGAGTTGGATGAGGCTCTTACCCTTTCAAAAACGGGTTAAAATTCCTTGTACCAATTTCCATACCTGCCGCGCGGCAAATAGTTTTATCACCAAATTTAAAGTTGATGTTATCCATGGCCTGGTACAGGCGAATGCGTTCCTCATTATCTTCAAAAAGATTAATCTGGTACCGGCCGCTGGCCAGGTTACTCAGCCTTACCCCTATCAGCCGGATGGGCCGGTGCTGGTTCCAGGTTTTTTTCAAGAGGTTTTTAACACCCGGCAACAGGACATGCTCTGCCGCTGTAAGGGCTATTTTTTGTTGCTGGGTATGGGTTTCAAAATTGGCATACCTTATTTTTATAGCCAGGCACGATGCCAGTTTATTCTCTCGCCTAAGTTTGGATGACAGCTCTTCGGTCATTGAAACCAATATCGTTTCAATCGTTCGATGGTCATTTACATTGATATCGAATGTATGTTCTGTCGAAATAGATTTACGGTCGGAATGTGGGATGATCTCACTATGATCTATCCCATGCGCTTTTTCCCAAAGGAAAATCCCTGCTTTGCCAAAAACAGTTTCTAAAAACTTAAGGTTGGCGCGTTGCAGGTCGCCAATTTTTTCAATACCGTATTGATAAAGCTTTTGAGCTGTGCTTTCACCAAGGCCAGGAATTTTGTTGATAGACAATGGCGCCAGGAATTTTAACTCTTCGCCGTGCTTAATAAACAGCTGCCCGTTTGGTTTTGAGGCGTTGGTAGCCATTTTAGCCACCGTTTTGCCCGATGCCATACCGAATGAAATAGGCAGGCCCGTTTCTTTAATAATACGTTGCCTAAGGTTTGATGCAACCTGGTAGCAATCATAAAATCTATCCATACCAGTAAGGTCGATGTAAAACTCATCAACCGACGATTTCTGAAATAGCGGCACCGAGTCCTGGATAATATCCGTAACCTCTTTGGATGCCTCGGAATAGCGGCCATGGGAACCGCGTACTATAGTGGCATGCGGGCAAAGCTTCATGGCCTGTTTCATTGGCATGGCCGAGTGAATACCGAATTTACGGGCCTCATAACTACAGGATGCAACTACACCCCTATCAGCCGAACCACCAATAAGCACAGGAATACCAATAAGCGCCGGGTTAAACTTACGCTCTACCGACACAAAAAAAGAATCGAGATCGATGTGTACGATATGTCGTTTTTGATCCATGAAACAAATTTGCTAATTAATTTGGTATTTTGCTAATTATATTAGTATTTTTGATTCACAGAAATTTAGAATATGAGGATGTACGAAGATCATTTAATGCTGCTTTCGCCACCAGAGATAATCAGGGCCGAAATTGCACGCTATAAAAAAGCATCGGCAAGGCTCATTGGAGATTATCAAAGCATGAACTCGCCTGCTCATATTTCTATCCAGCATAAGGAACGTCAGAAACCGTTCATGACCGATAGGAACATTGAATTCTTAGAAACAGAATTGAGAAGCTTGCCGCCGGTATTGCTGCATATTGATGGTTTTGGCAACTTCCCCCATCTGCACGGTAAATTCACCATTTATGCCGCTATACGGTCGACACCGGCAGTTGATGATTGGTTTAGCCAGCTAAAGAAAAAACTAAAAATAAAAAAAGCACTTACGCCGCATATAACTATTACCAGGAATATAGCAGAAAAGGATTTTAATATTCTGTGGCCTCATTTCAGGCATAAAAAACTGGTTGAGCCATTCTGGATAAACGCGCTTACCATAGTTAAACGAGATACGTTTGACCCATATGCCAAATGGGAGTTTTTTAAAGCCTTTGAATTTAAAAATGAGCAAGGCTTTATTGGTACCGAAAACATTGAGGCCGGCCGGATTGAAATGGCCGGCCAGGATCAGACCAGTTTATTTGAAACAATTTAATCAGCAATTATATGAATTCGCCATTTTTTCACTTCGTATTGTCCTTGCCCGATCATGTTAATACCGAGATTGTTAAATTGAAAAATGAAGCCCGGCGGGTAATCGGCGATTACCCCGGCATGGGGTCGAAGCCCCATATAACTACCAACAATTATCCAAAGCACCCTATTCATGTGCATGACCATGGCTTTTCGATGTTTGAGCGCAGGTTAACGGCTTTACCGGCAGTTGTTTTTGAGATAGATGGCTTTGATTGCTTTAACGAAAACAACGGCTATAACAAAACCATTTACGCCAAGCTGAAGATAAGTGACCATAATACCTACTGGCTTAAATTATTGTGGGATATAGTAGGCAAAGGCAGCGGAACACCACACATTACCATAGCACGCGGACTTACCCCTGAACAGTTTAATTTACTTTGGCCCTATTTTCAAAGGAAAGAGTTAAAAAAAAGGTTTGTGGTATCAAAATTTACCATTTTAAAAAACCTGGTTAACTCCGGCACGTCTGTGTATCGCGAATTTGAGTTTAAAGGTTCGGCCGATTCATTAAACAGCGTTTACCAGGATTATTTAATGCGGCATGTAAAAAACACAACTGCCGTTAATAAACAAATCAGCCTTTTTTAATTTGGATATGAGCCTTAAATATTATCTGACTGTATTGTCTCCGCCAGATCGTATTGATCAAAAGATAAATGCTTTTAAAAAGGCGTGTTTTAACCGCATAGGTAATTTCCAGGGGATGAATTCGCGTGCGCATATTACTTTGGATATTAACAGCGATGAAGTAGATCCCGGCTCACAAAAACCCAAACTTATCGGCCCTTTTTATGATATGGTCGATTTTATAATCAGGCGCACTATAATTGTACATAACATCAGGATCACCGGGTTTAACTTTTTCTCGCACGGGCCAGCTTTCCGTACCATTTATGCCGAAATAGAACTGGATAAAGAAACATCCGATTGGTTTACCGCCATTAAGGATTTGCTGATGATAAAAAAGCTCCATCCACACATTACCATTGCGCGTAAAATACCGGTAGAAGCATTTAATATGCTATGGCCGCATTTTGTAAAAATTGAATACAAAGATGAGTTTTTAGCAGATGGTATAACCGTGTTGGAAAAAGAAGTCGACACAAAATTTGATAGCTATAAAGTATATAAAAAAATCCCTTTTGACAGAAAACTGGCCGTGGCATAAAAACTTGATATTAAATAAAAAACCTAAACCTTAAAATGAAACCCTGTGGCTTTAAACCTATAACCTTTTATTAATTATTACTTAACCCTAAAAATTTCACAATGAAAAAAATTTACCTCTCGGCTATTTTAGCCGCCGGCATTGCGATTTCTGCAAATGCCCAAAAATTAGAAAAACCAGAGATCGATAAGATCAAAGGTGATACCACATGGAAAACATCCGACGAAAGAATTTACACACAGTTGGGGTTTGCAACAGGCAGGTTATTATACGTTTATGCCGAAAAAATAGGAACGAGTTACGTGCTATGTTTCAGGATAGATAATATGAACGGCCCGCGGGTATGGTCTGTCGGGCCGGCCAACATTACCAATATTAAGTTTACTGATAACAGCGTACTCGACTTAAAACCAGATGCCGGTGGTGATGCCCATGTTACTTATGGCTCGCAGGCCGACCGCGTTATTAATCTGGTTTATTATAAACTGGAAAAAGATGATATCGAAACATTGAAAACAAAATCAGTATCAATTATCCGGATTGCGACTGATGGTGCCGCTAATTTCGATTACGAGATAAAACCCAAAAACGCTGACCTAATTAAAAAAGATCTTGAATTGATATTGACAAAGTAAAAAATAAAGGGGCGGTTAAATAACCGCCTTTTCTATTTCTGCCCGTCAAAAAACGCTGTAAGTTTTTAAAATACGCAGTTTTCTCGCATTCAAGGTCGGCAAAGAGCTGGGGTTTATGGCCCCTGTAACAAGGAACGGACAACAAATAAAAATCTATTCCTTTAGCTATCAGCGGGTAAGCCTTTTTTAACAATTTATTAACCTGATACGCATCCTTTTTCTATATTTGCCCCGGGGTAAGTCTTTTACGGCCAGCTCCTCTTGAACTCCCCCAGGGTGGGAACGCAGCAAGGGTAGAGAGTTGAGCGGCGCGATAAAAGTAGCTTACCCTTTTTTTTGTGCCTATATTTTTCCTGGCAAAAGCAATCCCCAAAGGGATATCAAAAAAATCCGAAATCGAAAATTCGAATTCCGAAATCCAAAATCACCCCACAATTCTCTCTTAAAAACTGCCTATCTTAGCGGCATGCTCGATATACTCATTATAGGCGGCGGCCCCATAGGTTTAGCTTGCGGACTGGCGGCCCAAAAGGCAGGTTTAAGTTTTATAATTGTCGAAAAAGGCTGCCTGGTAAACTCGTTATATAATTACCCTTCTACGATGACTTTTTTCTCAACTTCAGAGAAATTAGAAATTGGCGGCGTACCTTTTGTAACCGTTCATAACAAACCCACCCGTAATGATGCTTTGGAATATTACCGCAGGGTTGCACTATCCAACAATCTTCCGCTTCATTTATTTGAGGAGGTAACCAATGTAAAAGCCGAAGACGATGCCTACATTATAACAACAAGCAAAACAATATACCGGGCAAAAAGGGTTATCGTATCTACCGGCTTTTATGACATAGCGGTTAATTTAAATATCCCCGGCGAAGACCTTCCCAAAGTAAAACACTATTACCAGGACCCGCATTATTATACCTCGCAAAATGTAGTGGTGGTTGGCTCCAGCAACTCGGCCATTGATGTGGCCCTGGAAACTTACCGCAAGGGCGCCGATGTTACCCTTGTGGTGCGTGGAGCCGAGATTAGCAGCAGGGTTAAATACTGGGTACGGCCAGACATCATTAACCGAATAAAAGAAGGCAGCATCAAAGCTTATTTTAACTCCAATCTTGAAGCCATCCGCGAACATGAGGTTGATATCAAAACACCAGATGGATTAATTACAATCCCCAACGATTTTGTAATGGCCATGACCGGCTATAAACCCAATTTCGATTTCCTGAAAAAACTGGGCATTATACTGTCCGAAGATAAATTCATTCCCCAATACAACCCCGAAACTATGGAAACCAACATGCCTGGTTTATACCTAGCTGGTGTGGTTTGCGGCGGCTTAGACACCCACCTTTGGTTCATAGAAAACTCACGGGTGCACGCCGATATAATTTTGGAGGATATTGTAGCAAAAAAAGCAAGGCAGATTATTTAGTTTGCCCCTACCGGTGTTAGTCAATAGTAGTAAGTCGTAAGTCTAAAGTTGATTTTTTTCTTTTTTGCTTAAGACTATCAGGCAATTCATCATAGATGTGACACTACCTACATTCTCATCACAGAAAGCCTTCTCCCCTTCGTATTGATCTCATCAAGACCTGCAGAATTGATTGCCCTATAATTCACTGGGCAATATTCGTTTAGTAAAACAGCCCGATCAATTCATGGCAAGGCTTTGTTAAAACTAAAAAGCCAGTCAAAATCTCAAAAACCGCAATCGATTGCGAAAAATATCTCAAAAGCGTTCTTTTTAGTGTTTTTACAGCTAAAATTAATCTATTATTTATTTTTTATTAATGATCGCCTCTTCTTTTGTGTCAGTAAAATAAACCAATTATAGCACCTGCCAGCCTTCATAAAGGTTCAGGTGATTTATTAACCAACCAAATTAACACCATGTATCATTACGCACCTAACCCGCCGTAAGTATGCCGCTGCACGCGCTATTTATTGCCCTAACACGGTAACCCAAACCAATTAAACTTAACTATTAACAGAGAGACAATATGAAAAAACTTAGATACTTACTTATACTCCTCTTCCTTTTTCCGCTTAGTTTGTTAGCCCAGCAAACTTCCATCAGCGGAAAAGTCATTGATTTAACCGACGGGTCGGCACTTCCGGGGGTAAGTGTAAAAATTAAAGGTACTACAGCTGGTGCTATAACCGATATAGCAGGAAAGTTTACGCTGAATGTTGCAAATACCAACGTGGTTTTGCAGGTATCATATATAGGCTACCTTACCAAAGAGGTAATTGTAAAAGATATAAAAGGCGGTACCATCGCATTAACTGCAACTAATAAAACGCTTGATGAAGTGGTAGTTGTAGGTTATGGTGTACAAAAAAGAGCCACCATTACCGGTTCTGTATCAACACTTCAGAGCAAAGAGATTGTAACCACCAAAAACGAAAGCGTTATAAATATGCTAACAGGTAAAATACCTGGAGTGCGAATTGTTCAAACAACTGCCGAGCCGGGATCTTTTGCCAACAATTTAAATATAAGGGGTTTCACAAGTTCGCCATTGGTGGTAATTGATGGTGTAATTGGTGGCGATCAATCGACCATAGGCCGGATGGACCCAAATGAAATTGAAAGTGTTTCTGTACTTAAAGACGCGGCTGCATCTATATACGGCATAAGGGCTGCAGGCGGCGCCATTTTGATAACGACCAAAAAAGGTGGAAAAAACGGGAATATCAACATCAATTATTCAGTTAACAGTGCTATTCAAACCTTTTTAGGAATGCCCCAGGGAGTAGGTGCTGTAGACTACATGATGCTTACCAATGAAAAAGTTAAACGCGATTTTGCTAACAATTTTGTATCCAATGTAACGCCACAATATTCATATGCCGATATGAAACCGTGGCTTGATGGTACTTATAAATCGGCCGACTGGATAGGTATGGTATTCAGGAAAACAGCAAACCAATTACAGCACAATTTAAATATTGATGGCGGAAACGACAAAATCAGCTATTTCTTCAATTTTGGTTATCAAAAGCAAGATGGCGTTTTTAAAACCGGCGATTTAAATTATAATAAATATAATTTTCGCTCAAATGTTACTGCCAGTATCACAAAAGGTTTAAAAGCACAGGTACTAACATCGGCCTGGATGGATGAAAAAAACCAGCCTTATACCGACGAATGGACCGTTTATAAGTATACCTGGAACCAGATACCCATTCACCAGATTTATGCTAACGACAACCCATTATATCCTGCTGTAATGGACGACAACATGAACCCTTCCATCATTACCGATGCCAATAAAGTAGGATCAAAAAGAAGCAGAAATAAAAGTATTACCAGCCAGTTAAACTTAACTTATGATATACCAGGCATCAAAGGGTTGAGTGCCAAAGCTTTATTTAACATTGATTATGGTGTTAACGACTACAATCAAATAAAAAAGACATTCTCTTTATATACTTACAAAGCAGCCGACAATACTTACATACCAAGTGTAGTAAATTCACCATCGGGCATAACCCGCGCTTATTATACCCACTTAAATACCCTGAGCCAGGTTACTTTAAATTATGCCCATACTTTTTTTGAAGACCACAACATCACAGCCATGGCTACCTATGAGCAAAGCCATGAAACTGCCGATAACTTTAACGCTTACCGGGATACCGAAATTCCGGTAAATTATTTATTCGGTGGCCTTCAAAATTCCAATATGTACGGTGGTATGGATGCCAACGCTTTACAGGACCAGGCACACAGAAGTATTATAGGGCGTTTTAATTATGATTTTAAAGGAAAGTATCTTCTCGAATTCAGTTTTCGCCGGGATGGCACCAGTTTGTATAAACCAGGCGCCGATCAATATGGTTTCTTTCCGGGAGCATCGGTGGGCTGGGTTTTAACCAAAGAAGATTTTATTCGCAAACTGGTCTCAGATTACACCCTTTCCAATTTAAAACTCAGGGCTTCGTACGGCAAGGTTGGTGACGAGCAGGGCAACGCATTCAATTATGTTAACGGTTACACTTACCCTGTAAACAGCTACATTTTTGGTGCAAGCGCGGTAAATGGGTCGGCGCCAAAGCTTGGTAACCCTGGTTTAACATGGCCAATAAGTACTATAAAGAACATAGCCGTTGATTTTGGCTTGTTTGGTGGAAAACTGGACGGAACTATTGAAGTTTTCAGAAATGACAGAACCGGGTTACCGGCCACCCCTACGGTAGCTTTACCTGGAACGGTGGGCGCCGCTGTGCCACAAATTAATTATGAAAGCGACCGGGTACAGGGTTTGGATTTTAACCTGTCGTACAGGAACACCTTTGGCCAGTTAGGTGTAAACCTTACCGGTAACATAGGAACAACCCGCCTAAAGAAAATGAAAGTTCTGCGTAGTAATTCAGGTAACGAGTATTTAAACTGGAAAGAGAACCAAACAGACAGGTATCAGAATGTTTGGTGGGGCCCAGAGTACGCCGGGCAGTTTACCAGTTACGGTCAAATATACAATTATGGTGTAAACACAGGCGGAGGCAATAACAACACAATACCCGGTGATTATTATTATAAGGATTGGAACGGCGACGGAGTTATTGACGACAAAGACAGCCATCCTATTGCAACCACAGACATTCCGCTGTATAACTACGGTTTTACCGTAGGCTTAAGCTATAAAGGTTTTGATATGAATATGCTGTTGCAGGGTGCTGCAGGTGTTTACGTACAATATGGTGAACAATTTGCAGAACCGCTGATGTATGGCAGGAGCGCCTTAACACGTTTCCTTGACAGCTGGCACACTGCAGATCCGTCGGCAAACGTTTTTGACCCCAATACAAAATGGGTGCCTGGTTATTACCCCGCAATGGGATCGCCTGTGGCACAGGGCACTAAAGCTATACAAAACGCAAGTTACCTGCGCGTAAAATCACTGGAATTTGGTTATTCATTATCTCCAGCTATACTGAAAAGCATAGGCGTTAGAAAACTGAGGGTATATGCAAACAGCTACAACCTGCTAACATTTACCGGGTTGAAGAATTACGACCCTGAGCACCAGGGCCCCAATCCAAGAGATAACGGCGATTTCAGCAAAGCTTTTGCAGGCTACACCTACCCGATGAACCGGACTTTTAACCTGGGAGCCAACGTTTCCTTTTAAACCGCTGAGCATCTCATGAGCGCCTTTAAAAAGCTAATTATTAACGAATAACTATTGACACATGAAAAGTATACATAAATTTATTATAGCAATAACTGTCAGTGTGGGAGTTTCGATAACTTCCTGCCAAAGGCTGGATATTGCGCCAACCAATATCTTTACCCCCGATATTATATATGACAGCGAGGCCGGTGTTAAGTCGTTTTTAGCAACGATATATCAAAATTTGCCTATCGAAGATTTTAAATACCGGCCAGATCAGGGATTTAAAACCGGAGGCAACGACTGGGAAAACTTTTACAATTCGGCCTCGGTTACAGGCGAAGAAGTTGGCCCCTTTGGCGGGATGGACATTGGTGGTGGCTTTGGCTACTGGCCATATGGCGATATCAGGAATGTGAATACGCTGATAGCCGAACTGCCTAAACATGTGGCTAAGTTAAGCCAGGCAACTGTTAATACCCTTTTAGGCGAAGCCCATTTTTTAAGGGCATACTATTATTTTGGCCTGGCCAAACGTTATGGCGGCATCCCTATTATAACCGTACCGCAAGATCCCGGAGCGCCGGTAACAACACTCCAGGTACATCGCGATAAGGAACAGGCTGTATGGGATTTTATTGGTACCGAGCTTGATTTAGGTTACCAGATGATGCCCGAAACCAGTGATGCAGGCAGGGCCAACAGATATGCTGCTGCTGCCTTAAAATCAAGGGCAATGCTTTACGCAGCTTGCGTTGCCAGGTACGGTTCGGTAAACTTTGTTGATGGCCCGGCCCGTGCGCAAGGATTAGTTGGCATCCCTGCTGATAAAGCAACTGCTTATTTCCAGGCGGCTTATGATGCCGCTAAATTGCTCGACGGTCATTATTCACTTTATAATGCAAATTCAGATAAAGTACAAAACTATGTCGACCTGTTTTTGAAAAGTGGAAGCCCGGAGAATATTTTCATAAAACAATATTCTATAGCTACCCACACTGCCCATAGCTGGGACGCTACCATGTCTCCGCGTTATATGACAGCCAATGCGCTATCGCGTTCATACCCAACGTTAGATTTTGTACGGCTTTGGGGAGAATTACCGGTAACCAATGGAGATGGCACCCCCAAACGTTTCGATAACCGTGCGCAATTGATGCAGGGCCTTGAGCCAAGATTGTTAGCCACGGTTTATTTCCCGGGCGCAACTCTGAGGGGGCTTTTGTTTGATATGCAGCGGGGTATTTACCCGTCGTTTAGCGGAACAGCCGCCGCCGAAGTTGCTAAACAGGCCAATTCCCGTTCATACATACTTGCAGGCGATACAAAAACATTGTACCAGGGTAAACAGGTAATTGGCTTTACCGGTCCATGGACAGGTGGCGATGAACTAACCCGTACAGGCTTTTATGTGCGCAAATATGTTGACTATAACAAACCCCAATCGGCCGTTGACCTGAACAGAAGCGAGCAACCATGGATAGACCTGCGGTATGGCGAAATATTGCTGAATCGTGCAGAAGCCGCCATGGAATTGGGCAACACCGCCGATGCCCTAACCTCAGTTAACCTGATCAGAAACCGGGCCGGCGCAACACCTTATACCTCTATTGATTTAAATAAAGTTCGCAACGAAAGGCGTATGGAGCTTGCATTTGAAAACCAGTACTATTGGGATTTAAAAAGATGGCGCACCGCCGATGTGGTGCTTGACCGGGCTCACTTTAAAGGCCTGATGCCGTACTATGTGTTTAATGAAAACAAATACATTTTCCTTGCCGAGCCTGAATTGTTTAACCGTGAATATTCTTTCCAGAAGCAATTTTATTATGAAGGAATTCCGGGCGGCGAAATCGGAAAGAACCCTAACCTGCTCCCTAACAATCCAAATTATTAAGAATTTAAAATTTAAGAGATGAAAAAACTGATTAGCAGAATTTTGGTGGGCGTAACTATACTTGCAAGTTCTGCATGTACAAAAACCGACAACTATGATGGCCCTAATGCCTCATTTCAGGGCAATATAATTTCGTCAGAGGGTGGTAATTTGCCAACATCGGGCGGTAGCACCACAATAAAACTTCAGCAAATTGGCTGGACTACCCCGCAAACTATTCCAAGTAAGTTTGACGGAACCTTTCAGGATACCAAGCTTTTTAAAAGCGCATATAAGGTTGTGCCTACCGGTGGCGCTTTTTGGCCTGTTTATGATACCGTAACGGTGAATATTGCCCAGGGTACCAAACACGACTTTGTTGTTACACCATACATAGTTATCAAAAATTTTACTACAAGTTTAACAGGCACAACTTTAACCCTAAAGTTTGATATTACCGCCCCTGTTGTAGCAGGGTTGCCAACTATTAAAGATGTGCAGCCTTATGTAAATACAACAAAGCTGGTAGGCACAGGAGCCTCTATCAGAGACTTCTCGGATTTAAATGCCGTAACCATCAATAAAGAATTTATTGACCTGACTCCCGCTCAAAAATCAATCACCTTAACTGTGCCCAACCTTATACCGGGCCGCACATTTTTTGTACGTGCCGGGGTGCGTTTAAGCGATAGTTTCAACAGTTCAAATTTTTCAGAGATAGTACAGATAGACGTTCCTAAATAATTTAACCTTAAACCAAAAAAGGAAATGAAATTCATTAAAACAACGATGGTATGCGCCATCCTCATGGCAGGCTTTATAATTGCGGGCTGTCAAAAAGAAAAATATGTTTCGCGGGATACGTCGGGCTTAAAACCACCGCCGCCGGTTGATACCACCAAACCGCCCGTTGTTGATACATCAGTTGTAATTGACAATGCCGATAAGCTGGACGGCTGGTCAAGCGCCGGCGACGCTTCTTTAGCAACTACAGGGCAGAAAGAAGGAACTGGTTATATTAAAAACAGCATTAAAGCCGGAAGCGACTTTATGCAATTTATTAAAACCTTACCCGCCCCGGTTAACACCAAAGTAAGCCTCACCACAGGCGAGTTGGAGTTTTGGTTTTATGTTCAGGATGTATCCTTATTGAAGTTAGACGGCCAGATACAGTTTAGCAGTTCAGGCGATCCGGATAAAAACCGCATTGGCTGGGCCATGGACAAAATTATCCCAAACCTGAAAAATGGCTGGAACCATCTGGAACTTAAATTTATAGACGGGCAGACAACAGGTGACGGTGGGCCGGATTTAAAAGCTATGAACTTTTTCAAGATGTTCTTTTGGAGCGCGGCTAAGGCAACTGCAGATCAGCAATATGGTATTGACGATATAAGAGTGGCTGCCGTACCGCCGCCGGCTGATGTTGTGGTAGATAATTGCGATAGTAAAGATGGCTGGGCAAGTGCCGGCGATCCGACTTTGGCTACTTCGGGGCAAAAAGAAGGCACGGGCTATATCAAAAATAACATCACTATCGGCAATGATTTTATGCAGTTTATTAAACCACTTGCCGCGCCCATTAATACCAATGAAACGCTGGCAAGCGGCGAATTAAAATTCTGGTTTTACGTTCAGGATGTTTCCCTGCTGAAATTGGATGGCCAAATACAGTTTAGCAGCTCCGGCGATCCGGATAAAAACCCTATTGGCTGGGCCATGGATAAAATTATACCTACGCTTAAAAATGGCTGGAATCATTTAGAACTTAAATTCTCTGACGGACAGACAACTGGCGACGGCGGACCGGATTTAACTGCCATGAACTATTTCAAAATGTTTTTCTGGTCGGCGGCAAAAGCCACAAGTGATCAAACTTACGGAATTGACGATGTGCGGGTTGTAGCCAAGCCATAATGTTTAAACCACACCCCAATCAATACAATTAATTTACAATAATACCGGGGAGAGTTTTCTCTCCCTGGTATTTTAACTTACTACTAATGAAAATCTACAATTTGTTAAGTCCGCAAAGGAAAAAAAAGCCAACCCATTTGTTTACCGCGATAATTACAGGCCTTACTATTATGGCTTCATCGCACAGCTTTGCCCAGGAACAGCAATCAACGCAATCAGTAGGCAATCCCTTTGTTACTGACATATTTACCGCCGACCCATCTGCCCATGTGTGGAAAGATGGCCGCCTGTACGTATACCCATCGCATGACGTAGCCCCGCCGCGCGGCTGCGATTTGATGGACAGGTACCACGTATACTCAACAGATGACATGGTGCACTGGAAAGATCATGGCGAGATATTAAACGCAAGCCAGGTTGAATGGGGCCGCCCCGAAGGTGGTTTTATGTGGGCGCCCGATTGCGCATACAAAAATGGCACTTATTACTTTTATTTCCCGCATCCAAGCGGTACCGCCTGGAACAGCACCTGGAAAATTGGCGTAGCTACCAGCAAAAAACCGGCAAGCGGGTTTAAATCGCAGGGGTATATCAAAGGACTGGAATCGATGATCGATCCATGTGTATTTATTGACGATGATGGCCAGGCATATTTCTATTATGGCGGTGGCGGCACCTGCAAAGGTGGCAAGCTAAAAAGCAATATGGTTGAAATTGACGGGGAAATGCAAAAAATGGAAGGCCTGGAAGATTTTCACGAGGCTACCTGGGTACACAAACGGAATGGCATTTACTACCTATCCTACTCCGATAATCACGATGTTAATGGAAAACACAACCAAATGCGTTATGCAACCAGCAATACTCCATTAGGCCCCTGGGTATCAAAAGGTGTTTATATGGATCCTACTGATAGCTATACCAACCATGGTTCCATTGTTCAGTTTAAGGGGCAGTGGTACGCGTTTTATCATAACAGTTCACTCTCTCACCAGGATTGGTTACGATCTATCTGTGTAGATAAGCTTTACTATAATGCCGATGGCACTATTAAAAAAGTAATACCAACCGGCGCTATAAAAAAGTAAATAATATGAACGGGAAGACAGTTTGTACAATCCTTTTAACAGCCCTGGTGTTGGCGTTAAGCAATTGCTCAAAAAAAAGCAACACTACCAGTGAAACCCCAACAGTGGTTATTGAAGACCCTAAGGGCGACGGTTTTAAAAACCCTTTTATTACCGATATATACACTGCCGATCCATCGGCACATGTTTGGGCTGATGGCCGGTTGTATTTATACCCTTCTCATGACATCGACCCTCCGCGCGGCTGCGATTTGATGGACAAATACCATGTATACTCCACCGATGATATGGTACACTGGCGGGATGAAGGCCAGGTATTACAGGCAAGTGATGTTGATTGGGGGCGCCCCGAAGGTGGCTTTATGTGGGCGCCAGATTGCGCTTATAAAAACGGCACGTATTACTTCTACTTCCCGCATCCCAGCGGTACCGAATGGAATACCACCTGGAAAATAGGCGTGGCAACCAGCAAAAGCCCTGCAAAAGACTTCAAATCGCAGGGGTACATCCATGGCCTCGAATCGTTGATAGATCCCTGTGTGTTTGTTGATGATGATGGGCAGGCTTATTTATACTACGGCGGCGGTAACATTTGCAAGGGCGGCAAACTAAAGGATAATATGATGGAACTTGATGGCGAAATGAAAACCATGCAGGGCCTTACGGACTTTCACGAGGCAAGTTGGGTGCATAAACGGAATGGTGTGTATTACCTGTCATACGCCGACAACTTTAACGAGGCGGGTAAATTCAATAGAATGCGCTATGCAACAAGTAACAACCCACTTGGGCCCTGGACCTATAAGGGCGTATACATGGACCCTACCGACAGTTTTACCGACCATGGTTCAATAGTTGAATTTAAAGGGCAATGGTATGCTTTTTACCATAACAGCTCGCTTTCGCACAATGATTGGCTGCGTTCTGTTTGTGTAAACAAGCTTTATTACAACGCCGATGGTACCATCAGGAAAGTGATTCAGACGGATATTAACGGAGTGAAAAAATAAAAGATATAAACAAATAAAAACAAGGGACATGAGAAGAAGATCATTTAACGCGTTGCTACTAATAACGCTGATAGCGGTGAGCAGCAACTGTTCAAAAAAAAGTACCAACACCCCAACCCCACCGGTAACACCAACAGATACCATCGACCGTACCCCCTCGCCTGTTGGCGATGTAGTAGGCAAGGTAGTAGTAGGTTACCAGGGTTGGTTTGCGGCAATAGGCGACGGATCGCCGATAAACAGATACTGGCACTGGGCGCAAACCTGGGAACAGCAGCCATCAACAACTAATAAGGCCATATCAGCCTGGCCCGATATGCGCGATTATACCAATAAATTCCCAACACAGTTTGCCAATTTAGGCAACGGGCAGCCGGCTACTGTGTTCTCTTCGTTTTCAGACCAAACTATAGATACCCAGTTTAAATGGATGAAAGATTACGGTATTGATGGCGCTGCTTTACAGCGTTTTAACCCCAGCGGGTTGGAAGGCCCAGTACGTGATGCCATGGCAGCCAAAACCAAAATAGCAGCCGAAAAAAATGGTGTTAAATTTTACATTATGTACGATGTAAGCGGCTGGACAAATATGCAAAGCGAGTTAAAAACCGATTGGACGAACAAGATGTCGCAATACACCTCGTCGCCCGCCTATGCAAAGCAAAATGGCAAACCTGTTGTATGTATCTGGGGATTTGGTTTTTCTGATAACAACCATGACTTTACCGCAGCAAATTGCCTTGATGTAATTAAATGGTTTAAAAGCAAAGGTTGTTATGTTATTGGAGGTGTACCTACAAACTGGCTTACGCAAACCAGCGATTCGCGCCCCGATTTTTTAAATACATATAAAGCGTTTGATATGCTTTCGCCATGGATGGTTGGCAGAATTGGCAATGCCAACCAGTCCGACGGCTTCTTTGTAACCATTAATAAGGCCGATCAGGCCTATTGCAATGCCAACGGCATTGATTACCAACCCTGCGTACTGCCAGGCGATTTATCCGCCCGTCAGCGCGCCCACGGCGACTTTATGTGGCGCCAGTTTTACAACATGACCAGGGTTGGTGCACAAGGGATTTATATCTCGATGTTTGATGAATATAACGAAGGCAACCAGATAGCCAAAACTGCCGAAAGCCAGGCATTTATACCGGCAGGCTCGGGCTTTTTAGGGCTTGACGAAGACGGCACTGCCTGCTCTGCAGACTACTATCTGAGGCTTACCGGCGATGGGGCAAAGATGTTCAAAAAAATAATTCCGCTTACGCCAACAAGGCCTACAAAACCTGTTTTGTAACAAAAGTTACCTATCAAAAAGAGGCCGCCGAAACCAATAGTTCCGGCGGTTTTTATTTTAAAAGTTATTGGGAAACTATTTTGAGATTTTTTTTGAAAAACACTGCCGGATACCTTATATTTTTTTTTGTTTGTGCAGCCAAAGTACACCCTTACAAGCAAATAAAGAAATATTAAAAAAGTTCCCCAGGCAGTGCTTTCATCTGCATTTAGCCCAGTTTTTTTAAGTAATTCACTTGTTCCCAAAACTTCCTGATCGTTTGTTGCTCAAAATGCCCCCCCTTAATGAGGGTTAAAAAAAAGTGCGCCCGTATCTCACCCCGGGCACACTGGTTACCAAATACCTGGTAACATCAACTAAACCCCGGTTATTTTTTTACCGGCGGTGGTACATTTCCCTGTAAAGGCAGCTGCCGCCTAAGCATTTTGGCGGCATAACCCGTTAGGTATAAATAGTAATCATTAGGAATATCATCTTCATATTTAACAAACGTGCTAAGCCCAACCGGAGGATTCTTAGACGCTTTAAGTATAGCTGTGCCCTCATCAACCTCATCAAACATGGCCACATATAGCATGCTTGCCCCACCATTAATCGCACCGTTAATTTGCTTCCAGTAAAAGCTTCCCCGGTTGCGCGGGATTTGGTTTTGAGGTGCCCGCGGATTCATATTATGCCAGCTGAACCCCGGGAAAATTGTAGGCACATACTCAACCTTGTTTACTTTGCACCAGGCAATATCATCCACTATCCGGGACTGAAATTTGGGATAAGCTTCTTCGTTAAAACGGCCTACAAACCAGGGATGTACAATATCCACCTTACGCAGCAGATCATGCAGGTGTTGATCTTTCTCGGTATCGTTTCCAAAATCGCGCCAATAGGTTGGTACTCCAAGCAGCACGGCACATCCGCCATAAACCGGGTCATTTTTAAAAAAATCGACGATTCGTTCAGCTTCGGCAAGGCCATATTTCCTATTGTCGTTAAAACCTACACCCCAAACCGCTATCAGGGGCTTCCCGTTGTGGTATAGCCAGGTTTGCTTGTTGCCGCGGTTGGTTAATTTCATGCTGTCAACCAAATGTTTCCAATCCTTTATTACCAGTGAATCGCCTCCGGCGTCCATCCCCGACAGATCGTACATTACCGAAATTGCCCTATGGTATTTTTCTGAAAACTTAAGTGCGTTGCCCAAAACCACATCATTATGGTTGCGCCCCCTGCCCCGCTGCACATCGCCGATAAAGCGCTGTACAAATACACCGTCTACGCCATATTGCTGCATCCATTCAAAATGGGTTTCAACCGAAGAGGCATCGTATGAACTATAGAGGTATGTATCGCCGTCATCGGCCAGTTTAAAGGGCGATTTATAGGTCTTTTTATATTCGCTCACATCGGGCCATATATCAATGTTGGTGAAACCAGGTTCAAACTTGCCATGTGATACATAATGGTTCCATCCCCGGCCAGCCCCATCTTCAGGAGCATTGAACCAACCCTGGTAGCCAGCCATTACCAACCCCTTATAACTTTTAAATGCCGATGTTTTGCTGTGTTTCTGGCTAAAAGCAACAGTGCACAACAATAGTAACAGGATAGTAAATGCTCGTTTTTTCATCAGGATAGCGTTTGATATGTTGTACTGCTGTCATCCTGAGGAACGAAGGATCTATTTTATACCTTGCAAGTCCACTTTACAAAGTTCGCGAACAGATGCTTCCTACCTCAGCATGCCAAGGTTTTAGGGGAATGTTTTAACTTATAACATCAGATACCCCAGTTTTTATTCGGCTTTGGCCCCATTTCCAGTTCGAGCGTTCCGCCGGAAATTAGTTGTTCATGCGTAAACCATGGTTTATTCAAAACTTCGCCGTTAAACTTTGCGCTTTGGATATACTTATTAATCACCGAGCAGTTATTTGCGATCATCTTAAACTGCTTACCATTTGGCAAACTAATGGTAACTTTACTAAATACAGGGCTTCCAATAGTATATACAGGTTTGCCGGGGGTAATTGGGTAAAAACCCATAGAGGAAAATACCACAAAGGCCGACATACCGCCGCCATCTTCGTCGCCAGGAATACCGAATATGTTATCCTTATACCATACGTCCAATAAAAAGCGGATTCGTTTCTGGGTTTTCCAGGGCGCTCCTGCATAATTATACAAGTACGGAATATGGAAACTTGGCTCGTTGCCCATAGAGTACTGCCCTACCAGGCCTGTGGCGTCTGGGAATTTAGCCCAAAACTGGTACTTACTGCGATCAAGGCTCTCGCGAAAGGTTTGATCCAGCTTAGCCTCAAAATTTGGTTTGCCACCCATTAAACCAATCAATCCAGGTATATCGTGCTGTACCTGCCAAAGGTAAGTCCACCCGTTGTTCTCATCATAAAAGTCGCGCCCGCCAAGGCCGCCATCAAATTTGGGGTCTATATTTATCCAGTTGTCATCTTTATCCTTTGGGATAAACATCTTTTTGTCATCGTTCCATAGATTTTTATAGTTAGATGCTCGTTTTGCAAATATCGAATGATCATTTGTCTTATTCAGTTCAGTGGCCAATTCTCCAACAGCCCAATCATCATAGCTTCCACCCAATGTAACAGCTACTGCCTGTCTTTTCTCGAATGAATGTACCAGGCTTACGGTTTCCTTTTCGCCTTTTTGCAGGGCAGGGAAATATCCTTTAGCATAGTAAAAATCGTCCAGTTCACACTTAGCGCCGTTTTCCCAGGGCAGCATAGTGGCCTGTGTTGCATTTTTCAGAATACCTTCATATGCCTTTTCTACATCAAAACCACGAATGCCTTTTCGGTAATCATCTAAAAACATCACTGTAGAGTGGAAACCATTCATACAGGGGTTGTCGCCAAACAATACCGGGAAGGTAGGCATCCAGCCGCTTTGCCGGTACATATCCACATAGGAGTTTAACATATCCGATTCCATGGCCGGGTTTAGTATTGATCTGAGCGGATGCAATGCCAGGTAAGTATCCCAAACCCAGTCATCTACATAAAAAGGCCTGTTGCTTTCATGTACCTTTTTATCGTAGCCACTGTAATAATGCCCATCCTCATTAATATCAACCATACGCTCATTGCTTCGGTACAACGCGGTATAAAATGACCGGCGTTGGGCTACCGTACCGCCTTCAACCTGCACCTGGTTGATGACCTTTGCCCATGAGTTTTTAGCGGCCTGCATTAAAGTTGCGAAGTCGCCTCCGGTAAATTCATCCTTAAAATTTTGCTTTGCCTGTTGTGCGCTTACATAAGATATAGCGTACCTGAATTCAATATTATCCGGAGCATCGCCTGAAAATGTAATAAATGAACGGGCATCCTTACCTTCAATTGATGTTTGTTTGGTTAAAACGCCATCCTTAATTACTCCAGCTATTCCTTTAGCACTAAACTGACCATAAACATATACTTTAATGTCGTCATGATAGGTTTCAGTGCCGGTTACTTCATTACCGCCAGTAAAATTCCAACTGGCGGCACCATCATTATATACATTAAAGAGGATGCTTTTAACGGCTGTTTTTGCAGGAAAGGAGAATCTGTATATGCCCACTTTTTTGCCTGGTGTAAACAGCACAGTAATATCCTTATCAATAAGATAGGTGGAATAGTACCATGGCCGTGTTATTTCCAAATCGTGATCATAAGGCATTTTCTGATCCCAGGAGTCGGCAGTAAGTGGTTTATCATCCGGTTTTATGGCAAAAACTTCGCCCAGCCTGTGCGAAACCATATTGAGCGGAAAGCTTGAGATTTGATCATCAATATAATCGGCCCGTTTAGGGTACATCCTGATCATCTGGTTGGGCAGGTGCATGGTGGGCCGGGTGGGCTCCAAAAGTTGGCCCACATTACCAATGCGCGGGTCAATGTATTCTAAATTACCATCGGCGCTTTGCGCGTAACTTGTACCAGTGAGTGTAACACTCAATAATGCACATAACATAACCGACTTTAACAAGCGGGAAAAATGATTAACCATCTCAGAAAATTTATATTTGGTTTATGATGCCAAAATTGCCTATAATGCTTAATGAACTATTAATAATTGATTAATCAGCAGGAAAAATAGCTTTTGTAACACATTTATTCGAGAATTGAATTAAAATCGCGGTCAAAAGCTTCTCCATAAATTGTTTTATACTCTTTATTAAAGCTCTCGAAAGTATTTTTTGCCAGCGAATGTTTACCAATGTGCGCAAGAGCTTTACATTTCAATATCATGGCCTCCTCGTTTACGGGGTCGAAGTAGAAAATATCATTGGCCAGTTTTATTAAAAACTCAGGATCGTCGGCAATTTGAACACTGTTTGCAAATTGAATATAAGAGTCGATGATTTCGTTAGACACTTCGGATTTAAAAGCATCAAGCCACTCATATTCGATGTTCGACAAAAAATTGCCCCTTTGGGTAATATGGGTAAGCTGGATTATTCGTTGCTTATTCAGCCTGGTTTTGTTGCATACAATATTCAGGTAATTGTGATAATCAACCAATATATTGGTGTAATCAATCTCTATCTTCCAATAACCGGTATCCTTTGATAAATGGCAATGCCCCATTTTATCGAGCAGCGATTTGAGTTTTGCAATATTTACCGAGCGATTGTTACGTGCGCTTTTTTCTGATTTATCAAACCAAAGGATCTCGTTCAACTTTTCGGAACTTACCCCCCTATCCCGTTTTACCGAATACAGTAATATAACAAGGAATAACTCTTTTAATAAAGGTGTAAAATATTTGGTTATCTCGTTACCATCAGGCGTAAAAAGCTGAAGATCGCCAAATAAAAATATCGCGTTCTTGTTACTGTTTCGCAAATGTTCACCCTCTTCTGCAACATCAGGCACGGCATAATGGGTAATTACAGGTAAATCATTAACAACATTAGACGGTATCGGGGGGATTACTTTTTTACGCCGACGGATACTAACAGTAGCGAACGCTAAAACTACACCAGCAGCGCATAAGCCGCCTATCCATAAGAAATAATTGACGTGGCTAATCTCAACAACCTTATCTGCCAATGGCTCCGGCGGGCTTAACAATGAATATATCTTAATTCTTGTCCGATCATTTTCCCTGAAAAGCGTTACAGCCAAAAACTTACCGCTGTGCGGAAAATACCCCAAATCGGCATAGGAGTGAATATCATGAAAAAGAAAAGGAATAGTATCACCTACCAAATGATAGCTTGCCTTATCCAACGATCCCTGGATAAGCTGAATACTTGAATTGAATTTATGCTGAGGGAAAATGAGCCCATAGTACGACCGGCTTTTTTCGTTGATGACTAAAGAGTTTGCAAATACAAAATCCTCATCTTTAACATCGATAGTAAACAGTTTTTTAAAGGATTTGTCCTTTACCGAAAACCGCATCATATCGTATAAATTACGCGGGTTCACTATCTGCTGCCCTGAAGCACTGCCGTAACCACCTATTACATAGGCGGTATCGCCGGTTTTGTTAACACCCAGGCCCGCCAGGTAACGCGGAGTAAAGGTATCGCCTTTCACCGTTATTTTTTTCCAGCTATTGGTAACTACGTTATAACATTTCACACTATCTTTATAAATCAGCTGGCCATAGCCGCCAATAGTATATATACAACTATCTGTTTTATTGTAAAACTTATTCAGATGCCCGTTATTGGTTGCCAGGCTTTTGAATCCTTTATTCCACCGCCCGGTTTTAAAATCATAGGTAGCAACGGCCATCTGATCGATATACAAATAATATAGTTTGTCGTTACCAAACAGCGCCTGGTCGCCAGGCACCAACAATTGCCTGCCCGAATGGTAGGCTGTGCTTTTTAATTGCGGAGTTTTATTCACCGAAAACGTGACTAATGAATCCTGTGAGATTATATTAACAGCCTCATTGGCTGCGTCAAAGGCAATACTGGCATCTCCCGGCACTGTAAACTCCTTTTCCATTTGCCAGTTACGATGGCGTGCTTTTATCCATAATGGGTTTGTTATTGTTCCGTTATTTTGATTCACGCTTTCATTGGCTACACAACCCTCCCATTCGTTAAGTGGCCAGTTAGCCAACAGTGTGCCGCTTTGCGTTACATTAACATCCCTTAATTTTAACGGTGGAAGATCGGTTGTCTGGTATTGGCGGTAAGCATTGGCACCAAAAAGCAGTTTGTAATTTCTACTTTGCTGCAGGTGTACACCCGACTCCGAAAATGACTCCCGCCCGGAGAATATGGTTATCTTATCATACTTATAGTCAATCAACAAGCGTAATTTGTTCCAACGCTCAAACAACAGTTTGTCGTCTATATTAAAGGAGATTTTTGAAAGCCGGTCGCCAATGATGATCTTAAAATGCCGGGTGTTGGCCTGGTTATCATATACTAAATCAATATTTTGTTTATGATCATCAACAATCCTCAATATATAACCAAAATAGATTTCATGATTGGGCATAAAAGACAAATCGAATGAAATTTCGAGGTTTTCTTTTGGGGAGACATTACTCAGGCTTAAATCTAAAGTTGTACGTTTATCCTGCACCACTTCGTGGCTATAAAACCCAAGCCCATACGATTGCGCATTAACTGGCAATACAAATAGGATATTTAATATAATAACCGTTATAGTTCCCGATAAAAAAAATCTCATGTTGGTAAGTACACATTAAGCATTAAAACTTATGTACCCGGCGTATAGTTTATAATTCAGGTTATAAAACATGCAGTATAGTTAAGTTACATGTGATGCACCGGCTAAATTACAATAAAAACCATACAGATTCAAGGAATATAACTTTATATAAGGCCATAATGCCATTGAAATTTGAGCCAGATAACTGGCATAAATTTAACAAATAGCAATACTTATTTAACATTAATTTGCCTATTGTTTAGCGCACCTGGTGTCCGGCTACCTGCAAAACAAAATCAACAATAAGAGTTGGATTTGGCAGACTGAGAGGGTGGGATTATTCTCACCTACACTAAATTTCATCCTGTTTTATTATCGTTTCGTCATATCAATTACGTCGGCTATGCGGCTTTCAGGAATAACTTTCAGATTAATGAGCTTCCCATTTACAACCTTTCCTTCTACAGTTGTGTTATATGGCGCGTTGAGTTTAAAATCGGCATCCCAACCAAGTGGCCATGCAGGTAAAAGCATTATTTTTTTACCATCAACCTGCATTATCATTTGCTGCAGTCCGTTTTCGCCATTGCCGCCGTTATCTTCATCGGGCATATAATCATTGGCCTTATCCCAAAATGCAGGAAACTTAAGGGCAGGGTCTTTACGTGTAAGGGCAAAACTCACATATTCTTTAGCCACATCGGCCTGGCCTAACATAGCTGCCTGTATGGGGTCTTGCACCCAACAGCCTTTTGAACGCTGTTTACGTGTATTAAAAGTATTTACAGCTACGTCCAGGTCCGGCTTTCCTAAGCCATAGATACGAAACGGGTATATCGCATATAATTCGGGGTTTTCACTATTGAATGATTTTGCTGTTTGAGGACCTGTATAAGGCAGCAATACCATTTTCTCATTAATATTAAATGTCGGCAATGGTGGCAACTCGTTATAGAGTTTTTTCCATTGCGAAAGTATTTTTTCGTCTACCATACCGGCGGGTAACTTTATCATCCGGCTAAGCACAGCATGCAGGCCGGCAATATCAGGCGCAGGGTTGTGTACCTTCCAAAACATTTCTATCGCGTTATCCGGATCGAGCAGTAGTTTTCCTGTGGTGTCGCGGCTAAAATGCTGGTCAAAAAACTGCAGCCCGGCGGTCGCAATTGGCAATAATGTTTCCCTGGCAAATTTAGTATCACCTGTGTATTCAAAGTAGTCAAGCATCATCATGCTTAACTCCAGTATGGGCGTAAAGTAGTGATTGGTATAATTTGCTTTCACATCGGGGCCCATAAAATTCAGGCCACCCCAAAAAGGCGAGGTCTCTGCAAAATACGCACCTTCATGATGATAATATTGCTGAACCTGCGCGGTATTAGCCGGCAAAATATTAGCGTACATTTTAAACAATGGCCGCATCATATCAAAATCGCCGGCCATAAGCCTCGGCCAGTACATGGCCCTGGTATTTTGAAACCAATACTGCCCACCCCATGCACGGAAGTCGGCATTCTCATCTTTAGCAGGATTGTCTACTACGAAAATAGACCCATTGAATTTTATAGGATACGCTCCCCTGCCCGCGCATGCGGTAACAAAGCGCTGCAAAATATAACCTTGTGTAACATTGTAAGCTTGGGCATCGCCGCTGATAAATACCCGGCTACGTTGCCAAAACTGTCGCCACCATTGCTGGTGGGTCAGCCGCGTCTGTTCAAGTTTTAGTTTTTCAATCTGGCTCACTTTCTCTTCAAGATCAGATAACCACTGATGGCCACTGGTTGAAACCGACGTTAAGGGATAAATAGAGATCAATTGTGATTTAACCTTTTTCCCTGACTGTAGCGTTACGCTATCAATATTAGCGAGTCCTTTTCCTTTAATGATAGCCCCAAATGTAAGGTTGGCCAAATGAGCATCAGCAGTAGACAAATTATGATGATACCACGCAATGCGGCTGTTTTGATTGTGTAAGATGGTATCTGTTAAACCCGCACGCCAGTTTTCGAGTTTTACCTTTACAGTTGTTAAGCCCGCACTTTGTGTTTCCACCCTTATTACCGGGTTATTGGCGTCAACCCAAACACGCAAGGTTACTGCCGAGCTGCCTTTTCCTTCCTGTATTACTATTTCGCCTGTTTTTAGCTTAAGCACCTGCTTAAAATTCAAACTATTAGCAAAAGCATCAGGGCTTACAGATACTCTAATAGCGCCCAGTTTCATCAAAACCCCACCCTGTTTCATCCACTCATCCTTTTGGGCGTCTAACTCGCCTCCCCAGGCATCGGTTTTGCTGATGTAGAAAACCAGGTCGCCACTCTTCTCGACCCAAAGGTTCAGGCCAATGTCGCCGTTTCCCAAAGGCATCGATTGGGCCGAACCAGGTCCCGGTGTATCCCAGCTTACATTATATTTATCAAGTAACGTATCAACAGGAAATTTCGGTTTAGCAAACCCTGTAGCTATCGTAAAAATCAGGAGTATATTAGTTAGTATGAAGGCTTTCTTATTCATTGAGTATTAATTGTCAATACAAATAAAGCTACATAACTTAATAAACCATTAAAAAAGCATTAACAATGAATGCCTGGCTTACCCAGACTGCTCATCAGTAAAAATAAGCCGGCGCGATTAGTTTTTTTAGCTGCAATTCAGATTGTAATAAACAGTTGGAAAAGGCCGCTGTAATAGCTACTACGGCCTTACCGCCCAGGCCAATCCATCCGCCCCACGTATGTCGATATGCCCGGTTACTTCCAACGTTTTCAGGTTTATTACCGCAACATAGTTATCGCCTGTGCAACCTATAAACGCGCGCGATCCGTCATCATCTACCAGGATGCCCGCTGCTCCATGACCGGTATTAATGCGTTTCAGTTCCCGGTGCGATGCTGCATCGTAAATGAACAAATCACCCGTTCGAAGGCTCGTAATCAACACCCGCTTGCCATCTGGCGTAAATTTAAGCCGGTTAGCCCCAATAACTTTGGCGTCAATTGTACCCGTTAGCTTTTTTGTAGCAATGTCGATGATAGAAATAGTACCATCATCGGCACCGGCTGTCCACAATTCACGGCCATCAGGAGATACGTCAAATCCTTCAGATCCTTTAGCTACCTGAATAACAGTTTGCACCCAGTCTTGATGTGCCGGCGGTGTGAATCCCATTGGAGAAGGAGCAGGTTTGAGCAGGCTATCTATCAAAATACTTACAGTTCCTGCCGAAACGTTTGTGGTGTAAACTTGTTTCGCGTTACTGGTTACGTAAATCATATGTGTTCTGTCCTGTCCCGTTCCCATAGCCCAATCGAATTTACCAGTGGCGGGGTCATAGCGCCCAACAGCTTTAGTCCCCTCTGCGGTAAACCAAACCTTTCCCCCGGCAAATGCGAGGCCGTGCGGCCCCATGAATGGCCTGGTATCAATAGCGGGCAATGGCTTTTGGGCCACCAGATCAACCACACTTAGTTCATGTAGGCTCCCGCCGCCGTAAATCGAAACATAAGCTGTCTTCCCATCGGCTGATGCAATAACTTCATGAGGGTCTGAACCAACAGGAACACGTGCGATAACCTTCAGTGTAAGCGGGTCGATGATCGCCAGGATATGGTCGGCTTTTGATAATGCGAGGAGTGAACGCGGTGGTGTAGCCTGCGCTATGCATCCTGTTGCGGCAAAAGTTAATGCAGTGAACAGCAGACCTACGGAAAGTAATTTAACCGGGCTAAACTTCATATTTTCGAGAATTTGGGTATACTTGGGATGGTGCATATGATTCACAGATTGATGTAAATTAATAATTCGGCTATATGTGGTTATCGCAACAGATCAGACGCAATGATCTGCCAGGAAACAAATATAACTAACCTCCATAAGCTTTCATTACTCGTCCTGGATGAATCGACGATAGCCCAAATACCACAGACGGCTGGTTACTTTTCATAGACCAAAGCCAATATCAAATAGTAAAAATATAGTTGGGATCGAAACTACAAAGCCTTTCCGGGGATGGGAAAGGCTTTGTAGGTTACCTGGATTTCTTATTTGACAGGCGTTATAATAATATTCCTGTAATCTATCGGCCCATGATCGCCCTGTATCAATATTGGGCCGGGCTCGCCTTCCTGGCTGTTTATTGCTCCGCCGGTTATTCCGGGGATTACCTGGTCGCATATTACCGTTTTTCCGTTGGCCACAATAGTTACCATTCTGCCAACCAGTGTAATGTCATATGACTGCCACTCACCTGGATTTTTCGCCATCATTTTATTGGGCGGCAGGAAGCCATAGATTGAACTGAACTGGTTGTTTATAGGTTCAGGATCGCCACTTTTTGTATCGATAACCTGCAATTCATACCTGCCCCTCAGGTAAACGCCGCTATTGCTTCCCTGCGGATATCTAAATTCAATGTGGAGTTTAAAATCAGTAAAAGTTTTGTCAGTGATCAGGTTAGCTCCTGAATGCGGGCTTCTTAAAATTCCACCCTCGGCTATCCACTGATTTTTGCCGTCGGCATGCCAGCCCTTGGTGTCTTTTCCATTAAATAATTTCACAGGCGAAGCCCAAACCGGGCTTTTAGCCCTGATAAGTACAGGAGCGCGAACACCCGTAAATTCATAGCTTAGGCCGTCGGTAAAAACCATCGTGCCCTTTAGCTTATCGCCGCTCACTTCAAATTGAAAATCCATGTTGCGGGTTCCTTCCTCCCATTGCGGAGGAATAGAAAAGCTATATTTACCGTTATCGGGCTTAACTTCCGAAATCGGGCGGGCGCTTCCAAAAGCATACACAAAGCGGCCAATCAGTGTGTGAGTGCCTGATTTTTGCACCTCCAGCCACGAGGGTAAACTTTTACCTCCTTTGGTTATGGTGATATCCCACCTGCCAATTACATCAGGATCTTTCTTTGGTTCCGATTCACCGGCTGATACTTTAAACGCCGAAAGAACTAATAACAACAGCATAATTTGTATTTGAAAAAAATGGCCAATTAACTTGGTGCTCAACATTGTAAGGTTTTTCATACTTTACTTTAGCTATTTATAGGTTTAAAATTTTCGCTTGCTTGCGATGATGCTTGAAAGTTAGTTTTTTTATTTTTCTTTATCTAAATTATTTGATTGACACCCCGGGGCAAACGCATTTAATTGGGTTAACATAACTTAACACATTTCAGAAAAAATATTTATAAATATTTAACAATCAATATTTTATATTTTATCATGGTTAACATTAAACTGATGTATCCCGCAAGTCAAACGCATCCTATATTTGCGCCTGTTGTTGTCCAATACTGGTGCTGAAGGGACTTTGAATAAACAGGATCACGCAACAAAAACAAGGTGTCGTTTAATGCCTATATCTCCCTACGCCATAAGCTCGTTCCATCAGCTATACTCTGTTAAATGTACAAAGCCCGAATAAAAACTTTCGTTTTAATCCGGGCTTTGATGCCTGTGGCAATTATACTATTTATAGCTTTTATTTATCGGCTACGCAACGAAAACCAAGGTGCTCCATGCCGCTATCCTCGGTACTTTTCATCCGGCGGGCAACACGGTAACCCGAACAATAACTATCGTTGCACAGGAATGATCCGCCACGAATTACCCTCTTAATAGCATAAGGCTCATCGGGGTCAAAGCTTTTTGTAGCCCCTGTTGGATTTTTAACGCCCCCCGGCCTGTTAATTGTTTTGTAGTAACCGTTATTATAATAATCGGCGCACCACTCCCAAACATTACCTGCCATATCGTATAAACCATAACCATTAGGTGCAAAGCTGGAAACAGGTGCAATTCCATAAAATTTATCTTTAACGGTATTATTATCGGGGAAATGGCCTTGCCATGTATTGGCTTTTATCTTACCGGCATCAACAGGCTCGTTACCCCAGGGGTAAACCTTGTTTGGCAGACCTCCACGCGCAGCCCACTCCCATTCGGCTTCTGTAGGTAAACGTTTGCCCGCCCATTTGCAATATGCTACAGCATCGTACCATGAAATGTGTACTACCGGGTAGTTATCTTTCCCCTCAATGCTGCTTTTAGGGCCATGCGGATGTTTCCAATTTGCACCTGTTTTCCAAACCCACCACTGACTATAATCATTCAGATCAACCGGGTGATTGGGCGCGCTAAACACCAGCGATGCAGCTACCAGCAAGCTGTCGGCCGGCTTGGCTGTTCCGGGAGGTAATTGTTTTTTCAACTCGTTCCAATCCGGTTTTTTTTCGGCCGTTGTAACGTAGTGCGTAGCTTTTACAAACCTGCCAAACTGGGCATTGGTAACTTCGGTTACGTCTATCCAAAAACCGTCTACCGTAACCTGGTGTTTTGGATATTCATCTGGCGATGCCTGTTTATTATCGCCCCCCATTTGAAAAGTACCTGGCTTAATAAAAACCATTCCCTGGTGAGTGTTGTTCGCGTCGGCTTTTTCTAACAAAGCGGCCTGGCGCCCGGCCAGCGACGGAAAACGTGCCGGGATATTAGATTCGCAGCAAATGGCCTTTTTTTTGACTGGTATTGCCGGCTTAACAACAACGGCTGCGGCCACCGGTTTTGGTTTGCACGATGATGCCGAAAAGCCAACTCCTAATATCATCAGGCCTAAGCCTGCGCTATATATTTGCCTGGTTTTTATTCTTAATCCCTTCATTACCGGCTCAGTTATTTTATACACTTTTAATTTGCTTTAATATCCAGTATTGCTTTGGGTTTTATCAAATTAAAATCCAAAACTACATTATTTGCGTTTACCCACTGCAGGTATTCTAATGAAAGCTTTCGCACCACATCTGGGTTCTTAGCTGCTAAATTATTTGTTTCTCCGCGATCGTTATCAATATCGAACAGCTCCCATTGATTCACCGGGAATACGGATACCAATTTCCATTTACCTTCGCGGATAGCGCGATTACCCCATAACTCCCAAAAAAGCGGTTTGTCGCGGTTCAGCTCCTCGCCCTTAAAAAACAAGCCGGCAAGACTTTTGCCAATCAACGGGTTGGTTTTGGTGCCGTTATAAACCACCGGGTATTTTGCCCCTGCCACATCGTAAAATGTAGGTGCCAGATCAATAAGGTGGGCGGTACCTCTTTCAATTGTATTTGCCTTTATTTTACCGGGAAACCAGGCAATAAGCGGCGAACTCATGCCACCTTCATAAAGGGCACCCTTAAATGAGCGTAACGGCGAGTTAGATACAAACGACCAGTTTTTTCCCTGCGATTCAAAAGATCCGGATGTACCTACCGGGCCTATATTACGGGCCGCGTGTACTTTACCATGTGCCACATCCTCGGCTGGCGCGCCATTATCTGATATAAATACAATGAGCGTATTATCGTCCTTTTTCAGCTGTTTTAACTTATCAAGTACTTTACCAACATTTTGATCCATACGGTCAACCATGGCAGCATACACCTCCATTTTGGCTTTCCACAGCTGCTGCTCGTCGTAGGTGAGATTATCCCAGTTGGGTACTTCGGCATCCCGCACGGCAAGCGGTTGGTTAGGTTCGCGTAATCCTAAAGCAACCTGGCGGGCAATGCGTTCTTTACGCAGCGAATCCCAACCAATGTTATACCGTCCTTTGTATTTGGCAATGTCCTCAGGTAAGGCCTGTAATGGCCAGTGTGGCGCGTTAAATGTAAGGTATAAAAAGAACGGTTTATTGGTTTTGCTTTGCTCATCTAAAAATTTAGCGGCATGATCGCCAATTTCATCCGTCATATAGTAACTATCATCGGGTTTGTGCCAGCGCTTGTTATCTTCTTCAATTATTACCGGGTATTTAGCCCCGGCAAGTGGCATATAGCCGGCATTAAAATAATTCGCAGCTCCGCCAATAATGCCGAAGAAATGGTCGAACCCTCTTTGGTTTGGCCAGCTGGTACTATCGTTGCCCACGTGCCACTTGCCCGACATTAAAGTACTATATCCGTTTTGTTTGAGAACTTCGGCCAACGTCAACGATTCCTTATTCAGGTAGCCCTGGTAAGCCGGCAAACCCAGGTTTTGGTCAAAATATCCAATTCCTGCCTTATGCTGATCCTGGCCTGTTAATATGGATGCCCGGGTTGGCGCGCAGATGGCGTTATTGTAAAACTCCTTTAAACGAAGCCCCTGCGAAGCCAGCTTATCCAGGTTGGGCGTATGAATTTCAGAACCATAGCTGCCCAGATCGGCATACCCCATATCATCAACCACAATAAGGATGATATTTGGCTTTTTCTGCTGCGCATGTACCCGCCAGGTGCTCAGGCCAGTTAAAAAAAATACTATAAAAGCAATACTTAGTTTTTTCACTTATATGGTTAATTTGATGGTGATATGGCACCTATTCATAAATTGTTAGTTTGGCTATGCTACGCCTGGTTTTATGTAATTTTTGCTAAACACATTATTCAGATCATCAGTGGGTGATGTATTATCCTTTGGGGCTGCCATCAAACAATACCTGCAAATTTTATTTAAAATGAATTTTTTAAAGACTGCACACCTCTTCCAACGACAGAAATCAGCATAAAAAATAACAGGATCTGTTGAGGGATCAGCAACAACAACAATAACCGCACATGAATTGTCGCGGAGTAGCAGGAGAGAATTTATTGAACCCTATTCCAGGATTAAAAAAAGTATTCATGGTGGTGTTTTTACGTCGCAAATATAAAATTATTTCTATAAACTACTATTCCTATAGGAATTATATTTATTTAGATTAGACAATGTCCCCGATCAGCCTCCCTTCATTTTTAATATCAATTTTATATATTTGAAAACCAATTACATAAACCTGAAATAAGCCCGCCATGAAACCAATAAAAGTATTACTTCTTTTTGTGTGTTTTATATCCAGCCTCGCCGTTTCCGCACAGTCGCCGGCCGAAAATTATCCTGTTGATCCGGCATCAATTGATCAAACTGGCGTACCCAAGGGCGATATGATGGAATTTAAATTCGATAGCTCAAAGATATTCCCCGGCACCACGCGTAAATATTGGGTTTATGTGCCCGCCGCGTATGACGGTAAAAAACCGGCATGTCTGTATGTTAACCAGGATGGTATCCAGTTTAAAGCCCCGGTTGTTTTTGATAACCTTATTTACAAAAAAGAGATGCCGGTAACTATTGCGGTGTTTGTACAGCCAGGTAGCATACCGGCCGAAGATGCCGACAACGCATTAAACCGCAATAATCGTAGTTATGAATATGATGGACTGGGCGATAATTATGTTAAATTTTTAATACAGGAATTACTCCCCGAAGTTGAGAAGCAAAAAACCAAAACCGGAAAACCCATCCTGCTTTCAAAAAAGGCCAACGACCGGGCCATAGGCGGATCAAGCAGCGGCGCTATAGCCGCCTTTAACGCAGCCTGGGAAAGGCCAGATCAGTTTAGTCGTGTATTTAGCTCGATAGGTACTTATGTGGGTTTTCGTGGCGGCGAGCGGTTCCCTACTCTCATTCGCAAATTTGAGCCTAAGCCAATAAGGGTATTTTTGCAGGATGGAACAAACGATTTAAATAACTACGTTGGCGACTGGTGGATTACCGCTCAAATGATGGAGCGGGCGTTGCAGTTTGCCGGTTACGAGGTTGAGCACGCCTGGGGCGATGGCGGCCACAATGGAATCCATGCAACGGCCATATTTCCGCAAGCCATGCGTTTTTTATGGAAAGATTATCCCAAGCCGGTTGCAAAAGGCCAATCAAAAAATGCATTTACCAACACCATCATTATACCGGGCGAGGATTGGGAACTGGTTGGAGAAGGTTATGGTTTTGCCGAAGGAACAGGCGTTAATGCCGCAGGAGAGGTATTTTACCAGGATATACCTAATGCGAAAACATACAAAGTGGATTTGCAGGGACACTTAACCCAGCTTAAAATAGATTCAAAAAAGGCCAGCGGCACAGCCTTTGGCCCCGATGGATCGCGTTATAATTCGGCGACTGCTACCAATCAAATTCTAAAATACGCCGCTAATAATATTGAAACCGTAGTAGCTGATGGCATTAATGTAAACGACCTTACGGTAGCTAACAACGGCAATATTTATGTTACCGCCCCCAACGGCGCCGAAAAGCCAGGCAAAATTTACCTGGTAAAACCCAATGGCGAAAAACTGGTTGTTGATGAAGGCCTCAAATTTCCTAACGGACTGGCCCTTAGTCCCGACCAAAAGGAATTATATGTTGCGGAGAGTGCAACCCATTGGATATACGCTTACCAGGTTAAAGCTGATGGCTCATTAACGGCCAAGCAGCGTTTTGGCTGGCTGCATGTACCCGATAATGCCGAAAACGCCTGGGCCGATGGTTTAAAATGCGACCGCAACAACCGCATTTATGCCGTTACTAATATGGGGATCCAGGTGATGGACGAAATAGGCCGCGTAATTTCGATAATCCCCGTGCCCTTAGGAAAAACTCCCGCCAATATTTGCTTTGGTGGGCCTAATTTTGATGTACTATATGTTACCTGCCAGGATAAAGTTTACCGCCGTAAAGTGGGTGTAAATGGGGCTAATTCGTTTGATAAGCCATTTAAAGCGGTTACACCTAAAATTTGAACCAATGCTTGCGACGTGCGCTTTACGTTTTTTAAATCTTAAATTTTCCTTCGGCCGACCATTGATGAATAGTTCCGTCGGAAACTTCGAAGTGCATTGTATCATGGAAACTTATTCCGGAATACCAGCCGGCTTCGTTAAAAAGAGGTAGTAATACTTCAATATATTTAGGTATGGTTGAATGTGTATCGCCCAAAAAGTCCTGGGTAATTATCTTAAAATCAATAGCAGTACCCCAGGCATGATTACTGATTTGTGTAGACGGAGGGCCCTTTGGCGGCTTGCGGTAACGAACATTTAGCATATTATATGCCGAGCTAAGTACACTTTTAAGATCATGACCCGCAGCTTGTTCCTGCATAAAGGCTTTTGTAAGTATAGCATTAAGGCTTTGAACAGAAGGCTTAATACCGTTAGCGATAATTAAAGGGCTGATATTTAAGGTGGATGCAAGCTTCTTTACCAGTGGGCTTGCTTTACCGGGCTGATCAACCGTGGTAAGTGGTAATTGGGGCGAACCGAGGACAGATATCATAGTTGCTTCCTGTGCCGAGCGCAACCCAACATTAATGGGGAGCAAGGTATCTAAATCAACAGGTTGCAGATACCAGGCTATATTTTTAGCCTGATCGGGGGTGATACTTGGTTTCTTTGACATAAATTGAGGTTTAAGTAGTAATAAACAGCGCAAATATTGAGTTTTAATAACACTATTTAAAGTTTTAAAAATCAATATCTTATACTTTACACCTAAAGTAAACAAAGATTTAATTTATGGCAAACAATATTTTATTTAAAATTCTGCTTATAGCCAGCATTATTGAACAGCATTACCAAATCATTTCTTTAAAACCAGGTCTTCTTTAGCAGCCCACAAAGCAACATCCTGTTTAGTAAGCGCTGCTGCCATTAAATCGGGGAATTTATCAGGCGTGCAAGCAAAAACAGGAACACCCAAATCGGCCAGGAACTGGGCGTTCCGGTGGTCGTAGGAAGGTGCGCCATCATCGCTCAATGCCAGTAATACAACTAACTGTACGCCAGAGGCTACCAATTCTACCGCTCGCCGGCGCATTTCGTTTACGTTGCCACCTTCGTAAAGGTCTGTTATTAAAACCATTACGGTATCGGTTGGTTTGGTTACTATTTGCTGGCAATAAGTTAGTGCAGCATTGATATCGGTACCTCCACCTAACTGCACACCAAACAAAAGTTCAACCGGATCGGTCAGTTCCTCGGTGAGGTCGGCTACAGCGGTATCAAATACAACCATTTTGGTTTTAATAACTGGTATATAGGTCATTACGCTACCGAAAATGCCGGAGTATACTACGGATGAACCCATTGATCCACTTTGATCAAGGCACAAGATAACATCTTTTAGCGACGATCTTTTACGCCCATACCCTACCCTGTTTTCGGGAACAATGGTCTTATATTCAGGCTGATAATGTTTTAAGTTTTTGAGAATTGTGGCACCCCAGTTAATTTCACTGTGCCTTGGGCGGGTGTTGCGTACACTCCGGCTCAGGCTGCCGCTAATGGCCTGGCGGGTAGGTTCGGCAAGCTTTTTTACCAGTTCGTCAACCACTTTGCGTACTACCTGGCGGGCGGTATCCTTGGTTTTATCGGGGATAACCCGGCTCAGTGTCATCAGTGTTGCCACCAGGTGAACATCAGGCTCGATGTTTTCGAGCATCTCTTTTTCAAATAACATCTGGGTGAGGTTCAGTCGCTTAAGCGCGTCCTGCTGCATTACTTGTACAACACTTGATGGGAAAAATGTGCGAATATCGCCCAGCCAGCGGCTTACGTTTGGCGAGGAAGCGCCCAGTCCGCCGGTCTTGTCACTGTCATATAATGCCTCTAAAGTACGGTCGACTTTCAGGTCGGCTTCTTCCAGTTCAAAGCCGGTACCCTCCTGTTGGTGGCCGCCCAAAATCAGCCGCCATTTGCGTAAATGCTGTGGTTCAGTTTCCATTTTGGGGGGTGCTATTGTTTATAGATAAACCTAATAATTCCATGACCACCGGGATACCTTTCAATGCCCGTTGGGTATCCAATCCGGCATCGTTGGTTAACCGTTGCTGCACCGTTGACGCACCAAACTTCACCTTTTCCCCCAGCTTCCTCCGTTCGGGGCTGGTAAAGTTGGAAAACGTGCGGCGGAGCAGCGGCAGCACCTGCATAAATACCTCATCCGTTAAACCCAACACCCAATTGTCTATCACGTGCCAAAGATCCAGATCGAGTAACAACAAAGTGCCGCTGCCTTTTAAAAATCCCTCGAGCCAGGCCGCAGCAATATCCGGCGCAGTTGCCGACGACATGGCGTAGCCGAAGTATTGCATCAACTGTTCGCCCTCTAATAATTTACCATCATTGAGCAGCCGGGTACTGTAGCCCCCAATTACCGGTGATGTATTTTTATTGCCCGCAATCACCCGTAATGTTTGTTGCCAAAGGGCGGTGATCTCTGTATCCTGTAACAGGTTAATGCCGTCGTTTAGTTTGTAAAATAGTTCCAGGAGTTTTTGGGCGGCATCTTCATCAATGGCTACACAGGCGCTGGGCAGGCTGATGCAAATACGGGTGATAATACTGATGATAATAGTTAATACCATCGTAGCATCCGTTTTGCGCACGTTGCCGTAACGGGCCACGGTGATAAGCCCCGGCACTACCTCCATTAGCTGAATTACATCGGCTGAGGCGGCTGCTAAATCGTTTAGCTGAGTGATCAACGACTCAATCGCCCCGGGTAATTCGGCGGGGATGCTTTTTTCAAGCAAGTCGCTGATTTCATTAAGTTCTTTGGCTTCAGTGGCGCGGTTAAGCACGCTGGCAGCGGCTGCTTCGGCAACGGTGTTGCCCAGGTTGCCCCGCTCGATGATATCTACCGAATAACCGGGATCCCATTGCAGGCGCCATTGTTCTTTGAAGGTGCCCTTGCCGGTGATATATTGCTGGCGGCCCCAATCAATCCCTAACAGTAAAAGGCGGTGCAAAAATACGCTTCGTTCCAGGTCGGTATCTTTACGCAGGTCCAGGGTATAATCTTTGTAATCGGCAGTGGCGGGAAGCCGGAGTTTCTTTTGCAGTTTTTCAATATCTAACTGTAGCGGCGGCTTGGGGATATCCGCCGGCACCTCACCTATCTGGTGGCCAACAATCAACTCTTCATGTACCAGTTTCAGTAAAATACTTTCGCCGTTGCAAAGCACGCTTAGCGTAGCCTCGTTCAGTTCCTCCAACCCAACCTTTGGCAGACCACGTAGGGAAGCTAAAGAGCCTGCTAAACGCACCGCTTCAATAATATGGGCAACCGAGGTATCCATCTGCTGCTTGCGAAACAATTGGGCAACATGGGCCATCCACAATGTGCCATCATCCGCGGGGTGGTGCCAAACGTGGTTGTACCATCCTGGTGAGTTTATCCCCGCACCATAGCCGCTGTTAAAGCTCAGGCGGTTAAATGTCCAGGGAATCCAGGTGCATTCGGTTTTTACTTTGGGCAGGCCTTTTAACAGTTCGTTATCATCTTTTTGCGACGATTTGCCTTGCAGCGCAGGCACATGCCATGCACCACAAATAACGGCGATGGTGTGGAACATCTCCTTTTCGGCCTGACGGATGGTGCGGCGCATATACGCTTCCCGCAGTTGTTCCAATTTTTTATCTTTTTGGGGCAGGCTTTCCCGAAGAGCCTGCATAGCTTCGGCTACGGCGTCAAATACCTCATCGTTGTTTGAGCGGTATTCAAACATCTGCTCCCACCACTTTTCATCGTCGGCAAAGCCGGCGGCATCTGATAAATAGCTTATCGGCGCTTTATACAGATTTTCGAAAGGCTGCGCATCGGAGTTAACCGCATCCGGTTCAATATCCTGCCGGGCAACAGCATGCTCCTTCTCTACCAGCGTCTGGTTACCCGCCGGCAAATCCATAAACCGTACGTGGATGTTATTCTTTTTAGCATAAATTATAGCCTGCCACTCCGGCGAAAAATCGGCAAAAGGATAAAATACCGACTGCCGCGAATCATCGGGCTGAAAGCATAGCAAAGCCACAGGAGGTTTTAAACCCTCGTGCCCTACCCATTGCAGCATAGCATCGGCTTCGGGCGGACCTTCAACCAACACAATATCCGGCTTTACCAATTCCAGGAACGCCTTCACATTCCGTGCCGAACCGGGGCCATGGTGCCTGATACCTAAAATACTTACTCCCATTTTTGAGCTATCAAATCGATGATATTATATCAACAATTAATATCGAACACCGAATGTCCAATATTGAATAATGAATGAAAAACTTCGGTATTGGACATTCAACATTCATTATTCGATATTATTTACATTCCTCATTTTGTTATAAATCTTTTGGCTTTACAAGTCCCGGCAGGCGCGGTAAATATCGCTCCAGTCGTTGCGGGGTTTTACAACGGTTTCCAGGTACTCCTGCCAAACAAGTTTGTCCTGCACGGGGTCTTTAATTACCGAACCGATAATGCTTGCAGCCAAATCGGCGGCTTTGATTTGCCCGTTGCCAAAATAGGCGGCCATTGATAAACCACTGTTCACTACTGATATTGCTTCGGCTGTGCTTAGCGTGCCCGATGGCACTTTAATTTTTGTTTTGCCATCCAAAGTAACGCCGCCGCGTAATTCGCGGAAAATGGTTACTATCCTGCGGATTTCCTGTAATGCCGGTGGTTCGGCAGGCATTTCCATTACTTTTTCAAAGCTCTCTACCCGGCGGCGCACAATGTCAATTTCTTCTTCAATAGAATCTGGCAAAGGCAAAACCACGGTATTAAAGCGGCGTTTCAGGGCGCTTGATAATTCATTTACGCCCTTATCGCGGTTATTGGCGGTGGCAATCACGTTAAAACCTTTTACAGCCTGCACTTCCATATTCAATTCGGGAACGGGCAGTGTTTTTTCCGACAGGATGGTGATCAGCGTATCCTGTACATCGGCGCCAATACGGGTCAGCTCTTCCAAACGCGCTATTTTACCGTCTTTCATGGCACGCATTACGGGCGTTTCTACCAGTGCTTCCTCTGTTGGGCCTTGCGCTATCAGGCGGGCATAATTCCAGCCGTAGCGTACAGATTCTTCGCTGGTGCCGGCAGTTCCCTGGATGATTAGGGTCGAATCGCCGCTCACTCCTGCCGCCAAATGCTCGCTTACCCAGCTTTTGGCGGTTCCGGGCAAACCGTAAAGCAGCAGGGCGCGGTCGGTAGTCAGGGTTGCTACGGCAATTTCCATTAAACGGCGGTTGCCGATGTATTTTGGCGATACCTCGAAACCGTTTTTCAGTTTGCCGCCCATAAGGTAGGTAACCACGGCCTGTGGCGATAGTACCCAGTTTACCGGGCGCTTCTCCGAATCCTGCTTTTTAAGTTCTTCCAGTTCCTGTGCAAATAATTGCTCTGCATGCTGACGTAAGATCTGTGACATGTTAAATTATTTTATGCGTTAAAGGCCAGCAGCGTTTGTTGCTTTAAGCCGAGTAATTTAATTAAGTAATTTTTGTTTTTATCCCAGGGAGCCTGGTGGTTCAGTTCTTTGGGCTCTATCCTTTCCACGTGACCCAGCATGCCCACCGGGATCAGCCTGATCATCCGGCCAAAATCGCCACGGTTATATTGGTACGGGTGTGCCGCCATATGTACCAGTGCTGCTTTTGCAAACTCAATTCCCCATTCCTGTTGGCACCGTAAAGCAATTTGCACGGTATTAGGGGCATCATTGTCCATAAACATGAAAAGGTATTTATCGCGCTGTTGTGCGGGTAGTTTATTCACAAATTCGGGATGAATCTCGGCTTTGTAAAAAAAATAAGGGATCCAGCTATCAGCATTAAACCTGATAACCGCCTTAGCCAGAGCCCCAATTTGGGATATGGCATATTTTTCAAAATAGCCCACCACCTGCTCGGGCGTGGCATCAAACTGTTTTTCCCAAAACGAAGGCGGTACCGAAGCCATCAATTGGTAAATGATATAACCCTCATCATTTACCGAGCTTTTTTGCCCGGCCAGTTTTTCTATCCCCGATTTAAAAATGCTTTCATCAACCGTTGCCGGTAATTCCTGCCGGATAGAGATTTTGGTCATCATCCCCAGCATGGCTTTTTCCTTTTTCAGGGTCACGGCTTTGGCCAGTAAATCTTCGTATTGCTTTACGATGGACGAGCCGGGAATATGCTTCAGCAAAATCAAAGCTTCGTCTTTAACCTTCTGCCCTTTCTCGGCCAGCAAACTTTCCAGCCAGGGCAAATCGGCCGGGCCGGCTTTTGTTTTCAAAACTTTTAACAGCTCCACTTTGCTTGCCGCGTTTTCCTGCTCCCAGGTTTGCTGCAGCCATTCCAGTGCTTTTTGAGGATCGTTTTGTCTCACCTTCCTGAGTACCTCCGCTCTTTCGGTCGGGTTACCAGTTTGCCAAATATCTTCATCGGGCAATACGTTAAAATAATCCCAGGCGGGGTTCAGCCTGCTCAGCCAAAGGCCGCGGTTACCGCTGCATTCGGTTATTGACGGTCTTAATGATTTATCTTTTTCGGCTTTCTCCAACAGTACAGGCAAAACATCCGGCAAAAATAATTGCCCGGCTTTGTGACATAAGGTTAGCCAAAGGTCCAATAAGGCATCGTTGTTTTCGTCGAGTATGGCGTTTAAAACCTTGGCCGCGTTTTCAGTACAATAGGGTTTTGTTTCGGGTTGGGCTACGTTTTGCGGCAGGTCTCGCTTTTGCAATGGGGTAAAACCACATTGCCTGTAATTGTATATTAAAGCTGATTTTTGCAGGTATTTTACTTCCTTATCTAAAGTGTCGGCGCTATCAATCGCGTTAGCAGCAATAGCTACCTCGTCCGGCAAATCGGCATTGCCCGGCATAGGTTTATCGGTGCCCAGCATGGCGGCATTTATAACGTGTTCCCAGGCCTTCATCAGATAGCTTTATAGTTGTTTTGATGCCAAACCCCAAGCGGGCGATACTCATTTTCTTTGCCAATAACGGTCATGGTGAGTGCCTCGCCGCCGCTTATGGCCATCAGCTGCCATATGTTTTGATAAGCCGACGCTATTTTGCATAGGCCGCCATCTTGATCCTGTAGCCACCATTGTTTTTGATACAGCACAGGCTTTAGCCCGGCCACTACGAAAGGCATCTCGCCCCTAAAAGGCAAACGGCTGTTCAGATCCGACTCCTGCCCTGCCACCTGCTGCCAGCCGCTATAACTTTGTATCGCGGCCAAATCAACCGGCCTTACCGCATTGTAATTTTTAATAATGGCCCGGTAAGGCACCGCAGAAGGGAAATAAGCCAGCTCGGCCTCTAAAAACATGCCGGGGCTTAAAGCCAGCTGCCCAAACTGCCCCCTTGCTATAAACTGTAGCACCAACGCGTATTGATTGGTTTTAATGCCATACAGCCAGTTTTGCTCCACGGTAAGCTGCTGTTCATCGCGGCTATCCTTGCCAATTACCAGCCAGATATCTGTAACGCCGGTTTGCTGTTTCAGTTCCTCCTGGCTTGTGGTAAAGCCAATGGCCGTGCGGATATCTTGTTGTAATAAGGGATTAATATTGGCTAAGTGCTGGTAACTTTCGGCCACAAGGTATAGTTGCAGCAGTTTATCCATAAAGCTGCTTTGCCAGCCTTCGTTCCAAAAATTGGTGGCAGCCAAAGCCCTCACCATCCCGGCTAAGCCGCCGGCCTGGGAATCAACCATGCGGCGTGCCATGTTTTCCCAAAAGCTGGCCCCTTTTTCGGGCATGGTTAAAATGCCGCCGCGCACAATGTCTTTTATCCAAACCTGTAATTCGGCAATGCCGCCGCTTACTTTTTGCTCCCGCGCCTGTTGCCGTTTGGCCTGGGCATTTTCATCAACGGGCTTTTCGGCTTTCTCAACCTTCTTTTCTTCTTTTTCAGATCGTTTGCTTATCCAGTCGCTTACCCAGGCCGGCATATCGCCATTGGTAAATAAGGCCGGCTGCCGGGCGCACAAAAGCAACAGCCCCAAACCATGCTTGCACGGAAACTTGCGACTTGGGCACGAACATTTAAAGGCTATGGAAGTTAAATCAACCTGGGTTTGATAGGGTTTACTGCCGCTGCCCTGGCATTCGCCCCAAAGCGCCAGTTCATTAATGCCTTTGGTAACCCATTTAGCCGGACCGGCCAAATCGCGACCCGCCTTTTTTGAAGCTTCATCGGGCGCAAGGGCGTATATCTGGTCTTCTGTTAGCTGCAAAACGGTGTTATTTGTTGTGAGTGTTTAGGTTTTAAAAATAGGAAGAAAATTAAAATATTGGCAAGTGAAATATCTTTTCACAGCATAAGAAATCTCTCATTAATTATCCTTTACAAAACGCATAAGCGCTGTTGCAATACTATCGGTACCATCATTTACACTAACAATACCTGCATATTTGGGGTTCAGCTTGTAAAACAGCACATTATGAAAATCACGGTCGCCTACGTATTTAGCGGCAAGATAATAGCCGCTGGTCGGGTCGCGTCTACCGCCATCAGCTGTCTGCGGCCTCATAACGTAGCCAGACGGCTGACCGTTAAAAAACAGGGCATTTGTACCCTCTACAGTGGTCCATTGAAAGTTACCACAAATTTTTTCGATACCACCTCCGGCGACAGCTACATTATTTCCTCTAAAATCTGTTGTATATTTAAAATTAGCGGTTAGCTTATTAAAATCGGCAACGGTGGCTACACGCCACCCGGTTGGCAAAGTATCGGGTCTATTGCCTAATGCAAAATAATAATCGCCATTGCTGGTCCCATATGGTCCATCTACCGGGTCGTACCTGTAATGATAACTTTGCTCCGTCCAGGTCTGCTTTCCTATCGTAACAGTCCTGTAGTCAACATGAGCAATTGTAACCTTGCCATAATTGGGCTGAGGAGAAACAACCGGCGCAGCCGACTTTTTACACGCCAGCGCGGCCATCAAAATTAATGCGGATATAAAAAAGCAATACTTCATGATAAGATTTGATTGTGCTAAAGATAACATTATGATATGTAAACCATCCAACGTCGGGTACGATATTTCGCCGTTATATGTACCAAGCCAACTGCTCTCTAAAATCATAGCTTTCCAATCAACGGATTGAAAGCCGTTGCTACAAAACGTTCCGGGGCTACGCCCCTGCCGATTTCGGAAATAATATTCATTCTGTGCTGTTCGATTTCCGGACAGCACGTTCGGCACACGCAATATTTATGACAGTGTTGTTATTAAAAATTCATAGCACACATACCCCTACTTTCCGCAATTGTTAAGATATTTACCCAAAACACACCGGGGGAATTATATTGGATACTGTAGCTATTTATGAGGATGATGAACATGAAGGCCATACTTATATTTTAGATCTGCCTTTTGCAGCCATTACCGATACTGCTATACTCCAGCGGTCGGGCGGTGGTTTTGATAATCATCCCTCCTATTATAAACAGATCATCCCGGAGGTAATCGATATCGACAGCGGCGTGTTTTACCACGAGTTTGATGGCGATAACTTCCCGGAGGTTACCGTGGTGCAAAACAACAGCCAGCTACAGTTAATCTGTGGCTGTAATGCCAGCCACGGCAGGCTTTGCGCACATCAAACCGCGGTACTTACCGCCCTTGTTAAAAAGAACGAGCTGTGCATCTATTTTGATGCCCGCCTGCGCGACGAAAAACTACGGAAAGTTGCCTTTGATTACGGCCTGGAAAATGAGCCCGACCTGGATCCGTTTTTTAAGGTGATGTATACCGATAAACAAGCGGTGATTGTCCCGCGCCTGCCCTCGCTCATCCCGGTTACCAAAGATAGTCTGGCCCAGTACGGCGAAATGCTGCTGCCCACCGATGCGGCAATTACTGATAAGGCGGATGGCAATACCGGCCAATCGATGTGTATTGTATTAAAACAGCACAAATATTATAAATACCTGTTTGTGGAGCTGTATAGCGCGCAAATTACCAAAGAGGGCAAAATTAAAAACCCGCTTACGCTGATAAACCCATTAGACCAGATATGGAGTACGGACGACCATGAGCAGATCAAGTTTTTTACGGGGATAAATAAGTTTCAAAACCATATTAACAGTAAACGGTCGGCAGCCGATATATTGGCCTTAAAAGCTATTATCAAAAACCCTTTGCAATACGATTTTTATTACCACAACACCGAGGCATCTGATAATATTACGGCGTCATCCATTGTGCCGGTTAAAGTGGGCTTGCTGCCGCAAAACGTAAACCTGGATATTAAACCGCGCGGGCCTTTTTATGAATTTTCGGGCCAGCTTAAAATTGACGACGAGGTGCATCAGCTTAAAGACCTGGGTATCCGGTTCAGTTATTTTATTTTGGCAAAGGATAAACTTTACCTGGCCGATAACCTTCAGCTATTGGGCATTATCGACCTGATGCGCAAACGGCCCGAAAACCTGCTTATTCACCACTCCAAATACAAGGAGTTTAAAACGCAGCTGCTCACCAAACTGGAAGACAGGATCAGCATTGCCTATCAGCATATAAAACCGGCCACGCAGGCCCAGTTAAAACAACAGGGCTTTGATACCGAAACAGAACAAATCATTTACCTGTCGGATTTTGGCAGCCATGTGATGATTATTCCCGTAATGCGCTACGGCGAGGCCGAAATTCCCGTACGCACCAAACGCACCATTCACGGGCTTGACCATAAAGGCAACGAATTTATTGTAAAACGCGATGACGATGCCGAGATAGCCCTAACCGCCTTATTGGTAAGGCAGCACCCCTATTTTGAAGAACAACTGGACAACGATCTGCATTATTTTTACCTGCACAAAAGGCATTTTTTACAAGAAGAGTGGTTTTTAAATGTATTTGAAGACTGGCGGCAGCATGGCATTACCGTTTTAGGCTTTAACGAACTGGAGGGTAATAAGCTAAACCCTAACAAGGTAAACATCACCATCAGGGTATTAAGCGGCATCAACTGGTTTAATACCGAAATAGGAATTCGCTTTGGCAAAACCAAAACCAGCCTAAAACGGGTACAAAAAGCGGTACGCAACAAAAGCAAATACATACAGCTTGACGACGGCACCCTGGGCATTTTGCCTTTAGATTGGATAGAAAAATTTACCAAGTACTTTAACGCCGGCGAAGTAACCGACGAGGACATTTTAAGCATCCACAAAATAAATTATACCGCCATTGCCGAACTGTTTGACCAGCAGGTGATGGACGAAGAGGTTAAAGCTGAATTATATACCTACCGTGAAAAGTTAGCCAATTTTGATAAGATAGCGCACGTAGAGGTTTCGGCAGATTTGAAGGCGACCCTTCGCCCTTACCAGCAGCAGGGGTTAAACTGGCTAAACTTTTTAGACGATTTTAATTTTGGCGGATGCCTTGCCGATGATATGGGCCTGGGTAAAACTATGCAGATCATTGCGTTCATATTATCGCAACGCCAAAAACGCGAACGCAATACCAATTTGCTGGTGGTGCCTACATCCATCATTTTTAACTGGCAGGCCGAGGTTAAAAAGTTTGCCCCATCCATCAGGATGCACACCATTTACGGTGCCGACAGAATAAAAAGCACAGTGGATTTTGATGGTTACGAAATTATCCTGACATCGTACGGTACCTTGCTGGCCGATATTAACTTTTTAAAGCATTACCAGTTTAACTACGTTTTCCTTGACGAATCGCAGCAGATCAAAAACCCCGATTCGCAACGGTATAAAGCTGCGCGTTTGTTAAAATCGCGCAACCGGATAACCATTACGGGGACCCCTATCGAAAATAATACTTTCGACATTTACGGGCAGTTATCATTTGCCTGCCCCGGGTTGTTGGGTACAAAACAATATTTTAAAGAGATTTATGCCGTGCCCATTGATAAATTCAAGAGTCATAAACGCGCGGCCGAACTACAGTACAAAATAAAACCCTTTGTTTTGCGTCGCACCAAGCAACAGGTTGCCGCCGAATTGCCTGAAAAAACCGAGATGGTTTTGTATTGCGAGATGAAGGAGCAGCAACGCAAAATTTACGATGCATACGAAAAGGAATTCCGTGAATACATCTCGGCCACTACCAGCGACGAATTGCGAAAGACTCCGATGAATGTGCTAAAAGGCTTGACCAAGCTACGGCAAATCTGCGATTCACCCTTACTGATTGAGGGAGGGAAATTGCCGGGGAATGAATCGGCAAAGATTGATATGCTGATTGAGCAGATTGAGAGCAAACAGCATCAGCATAAAATATTGGTATTCTCGCAATTTGTATCGATGCTGGAACTCATCAAAAAAGAATTGGTAAGCCGTAAAATTGAATTCAGCTGGCTCACCGGCAGTACCCGTAACCGCGAGGCCGCGGTGAACGAATTTCAAAACAACCCGAAGATCAGCGTATTCCTCATCAGCCTGAAAGCAGGTGGTACCGGCCTTAATTTAACCGAAGCCGATTACGTTTACCTGGTAGACCCTTGGTGGAACCACGCTGTTGAAAACCAGGCTATCGACAGATCGCACCGTATAGGTCAAAATAAACACGTAGTAGCCGTAAGGATGATTTGCCCCGATACCGTGGAAGAAAAAATAATGCAGATGCAGGATTTTAAACGCAGCCTGGCCGATAATCTGGTTAATACCGACGGCTCGTTTTTACAATCCATGTCTAAAACGGATTTGCTGGGGATTTTGGGGTGATCTGAGGTCTGTCGTCTGAGGCGTGTGACCTGTGGTGTGTGGTGTGCGAAAAAAAAACTTCTGACGCGTTTGTTTTAACCATCTTAATATAATCCAACACAGACCACACACCCCAGGTCACAGACCTCAGATCAACGCAAAACCGTAACATATCCTGTAAACCTTTGCCCGTTCACCTTAGTATCTACAATAAAGTAATAAACCCCCACAGGTACAGGTTGGCCGTTTGATTTACCGTCCCAGGGTACTCCATAACCTTTGGAATGGAATATCAGGGTTCCATAACGGTTAAACACATCCACTGTCGAATTTTCGTAAGCTACAAGCCCTGTTATCTCCCATGTATCGTTAGTACCATCGCCATTGGGCGAGAAAGCATTGGAGACCGAAAGTGTTGGCGATACCACAATATGGGTTTTACCGGTAGTTACACAACCTAAACTATCGGTGATGGTTAAGGTATACGTTGTATCCACGCTTCCTGTTATTACCGGCTCTTTAATATGAATATCGCTGATATTATAATTGGGCGCCCATAAATATGCAACGGTATTATCATTTACCGACGGATGCAGCGTAATCGTTTTATCTTTTAACACATATCTTGTTTTTTCGGTAGTAAGCGCGGCCGGGCCGAAGAATGTTATCTTAACCGAATCAGATGGCGTATAGCACTGGCCCGAGTTATCTACATTAAAAGTTAACATAACTGAACCATTCTTGATATCGTTGGGACCCGGCGAATATGATGCATTAACCTGGTTGCCTGAATGAAACTGGCCATCGCCTTTAGCCGTGCTCCAGAAACCTGTAGCACCCGGCACCAGAATTTTACCGGCCAATTGTACCAATTGATCCTGCGAACAAACATTCTGGTCTTTACCGGCATCGGCGCCCGGCTCTTGCCCATATACAATATTTAGGGTTGAGGTTGATATAGTACAATCGTCCTTGCTGGTAGATGACAGGGTTATGGTAACATTACCTACGGCCTTTTCTTCGGCCGATGGGATGTATTGCACATTATCAATGGTGGTTGAAGATGGTAAAAATTTCCCCTTCGGATTGCTTGACGACCAGATACCTGTTGTAGTGCCACCAGTTACCGACCCTTTAAGCGGAATTGATGTAGCGTTAACACACACCAATAGTGGCCCGGTAGCTTTAGCCAGTGGCGGTTGGTTTACCTGCACCGTGGTTACACCGGCATCACTTGTACAGCCCCCAACCGTAACAAATAAGTTATACGTACCTGCACTTGCAATAGTAGCGGGGACATCCGGGTTTTGTGATGTTGATGAATAGCCATTAGGTCCTGTCCACATATATGTGGCGCCGGCCAAAGATGGCGTACGTAAATTAATGGTGTTGCCCAGGCACACCGGCGAATTACTGTTTGCAGGCGGCACACCGGGCTTGGGGTTAACTTTTACCGGATGCGTAAATGGGAGGCCGGTACAACCATAGGCAATCGGCGTTAAAATATAATTAACGGTCACAGCCGATATTGTTGTGTTTATTAAAGTCTCATCAATCAAAGCGCTGTTTCCGGTAGCTGCCGCGTTGCTGATACCCGGTACCGCCGCCCTGCTCCAGGTAAAAGTTGCAGTGGGCACATTTGATGTAATAGTATAATTTTGCGGCGTTTGGTTACATGCCAGGGATGTAGTATCGCTGGTAATATTAAGTGCCGGGTTAACAGTAACCACCCAGCTAAATGGCGCCCCGTCGCAATCATTTGTTTTATAATTAATAGTATAAACAACGTCAACCGGGGTTGTATTTGTATTATATAAAACCTCCCTGATAACATTTGAGGCCTGCCCGCTTACGGCATTATTGGTAATGCCGGGCACCGCGGCCCTGCCCCAGCTAAATGAGGTGTTAGCAGTGTTAAATTTTATTGTGTAATTGGCAGAGGTGCCATTGCAAATTGTATCCTTAGCCCGGCTGGTTATCAATGGTGTGGGGTAAACTGTAACAACATAATTAATAGGCGTGCCTGAGCATGTGCCACCTATTGGTGTTATTGCGTATGTTACATTTATAGGATTGGCCGTGGTGTTGATTAGCGTTTCTGAAATTAAAGCATTGGTTTGGTTTGATACTGCCGGGTTACTGATGCCTGCTACAGCTGCCCGGCGCCAATTAAATGTAGCATTTGGCAAATTGGCTGTTATAGTATAATTTAAAGGGTTGCCGCTACAAATAAAACCGCTTGAGGTACTGGTGATATAGGGTATTGAATTAACTATAACAACTACCTTTTTCATTGCACTTACGCATTGCCCAATTACACTTTGTACATTATAAAAGGTGCTGGTGTTTAATGGCGATGTTGTAAAAGTAGCTCCCGTAGCCACGGTTTGCCCGCTTTCGTTAAACCACTGGTAGTTGCCAACAGAACCGCTTGCAACAAATTTTGCGGTGCCACCTGCGCAAATAACAACCGTATCTGCCGAAGTTGCGGGTGTGGGCGGTACATCATAAATGGTAACTGTTACTGCTGTACGTGGACTTTTAAGCCCGTTTACAGTGGTTTGGACATAATAGGTTGTGGTAGCCGTTAGTACAGGAGTAGTGTAAGTTGCACCTTGCTTTATTGACGAACCACCGTTAGCTACATTGAACCAATCATAGTTCCCCCCCGGCGCAGTAGCCGTTAGTGTAGCACTGCTGCCCGTACAAATCTGGACATCTTTGGCAGTAGGCGCCGGCGGAGGCGTGTTAAACAAAATGGTTACCGTTGCCGATGCTGCATTACACGCCCCGGCGGGCTTATTTGAAACTAAAGTGAGCACAGCCTTGCTTTCATCAACTGCTGGTGTATAAACAGCGTGCAGGTCGTTAACGTTCGAAAATTTTCCTGCCCCGCCAGACCAGGTACCTCCTGATGCACCGGTTATGCTGCCATTTAAAGTTACCGGGGTATTTAGCGGTACACTCTGATTGCCCCCGGCGCTAATTACAACCGCGTCATCAATGGTAATTTTAAAAGTCGACGAGTCGCCTGCAAAACCGCCGCTGGGAGGTATGGTATTTTGAATAGTATATGTTCCTTTGGTTGTATTTTTCAAGTCTATTTCGCCGGTAAAACTATCTACAAAAGTTAATCCGGCCGGCGATGCAGTGAAAACACCTGCGCTGGCACCGGCTGCAAATTGAGGTTTAGGGTTAGCCCCGGTTTTACATATAGGGGTATTGTATGTAAAAGCGGTATTGGGTTTATCGGTAATGGTTACAGGAACAGAATAGGTTCCCGAGCAAGTTCCGCTACTGGTATAAACAATAATATAACTGCCTGGACTGCTTGCGCCCACATTGATTTGCCCTGTGGTGGTACTTATAAATACGATACCCGAAGGTGCGCTGAAGGTGCCACTACCAGATGGATTGATAATAGTGGGCGTTGGATTTGCGCCTGTTGTTGCAAATGTCGACGATGGATAAGCAAACGTAGTACCGCTGTTATCAACATTAACGGTTATTGGAGTACGCGCGCTGGTGCAGGCTCCCGACGTGCTCTGCAGATAATAAGTTGTATTGGCAGATAATGGTGGCGTTGTATAACTGTTACCTGTATGCAAAGATACACCTCCCGAGGGTACTGCATACCAGTCGATACTTTCGCCTGCGGGTACGCTGGCTGTAAGATTGGCAGTGGTACCGGGGCAAATTGTAGGCGACGGCCCCGCTACCGGCGATTGTGGCAACGGTGTAACAGTCACCTTTACCGGAGCAGGTGCGCTGGCGCAGCCATTCACCGTAAGTTGTACAGTGTATGTTGTTGTAGATGTTAATGCCGGGGTGGTAAATGTTTGCCCAAGCTGTATAAGCGTATTACTGCTATCATACCATGCATAATTTCCGGCAGGTCCGCTTGCTGTTAATGTTACAGGGTTTCCAGAGCAGGTGCTGGTATCACGTATTACCGGTTGACTTACCTGGCCTAATACAGGTACCTTTACCGCGGTACGGGCGCTTGTGCATTGCCCTACTACTGTTTGTACATAATAGGTAGTGGTGGTGGTTAACGCCGGCGTTGTGAATTTTCCGTTCTGGGTAACCGGTAATGCATTATTATCTGTAGCAGTCGCAAACCACTGGTAGGTACCTCCTGGAGCGGTAGCGGTAAGCTCGGCTGTGGAACCGTAACAGGTAAGGGGTGGGTTTAATACCGATGGCGCCGGAACAAGCGGCGCGACCACAACATTTACCGGGCTGAGCGTACTGTTACAGCCTGAATTAACGGCCATAAGATAGTAAGTAATATCATGGGTTAATGGTGGGGTATCATAGGTAAGGCCTTGCTTTAAAAAATGTTTACCATCTGCATCAGCATACCATTGGTAGGTGCCTGTTGTGCCTGCAGTAAGGTGGGCACTGCTATTATAACAGCTATTTACGGTTTGTTGTGGCGGGGCTGCGGGTATAGGCGTTACCGTAACTGTAACCGGTACACGGGAACTCTGGCAATCATTTAACGTATTTTGTACATAGTAGGTGGTATTGGCAGTAAGCACCGGAGTTGTATAATCGGGGCTTGATATTAATGGGGTGCCGCCCGATGGTGTATCAAACCAATCAACTACACCAGATGGTGCATCGGCATGCAAAGTAATTACAGAACCTGAACATACCGGGTTATTATTAGTAACAGTAGGCGATTGCGGCGCCGAGGTTACCGTTGCCGATACGGCAGTACGCTGGCTTGTGCAACCGTTAACAGTTGAGGAAACATAATAAGTTACTGAATTATTTAATGATGCTATGGTGAGCGTTGGGCCGGAATTAACCACGTTTGTTGACGTATTTGAGGTATACCAGCTATAATTGTCACCATCACTTACTGATAGGGTAACCGGGCTGCCTGCACAGGCTTTAACATTGTGGGCCGTCGGTTGACCTAAAACATTAACATAGACCGCAACCCTGGCGCTTGTACAGCCGGCAGTGGTGGTTTCAACATAGTAAGCTGCATAAGCGTTAACAGGAGGCGTATCGTAACTAATACCGGTATGAAAGGGACTGCCGCCGGAAGCCTGTGTATACCATTGAAAGCTATCTCCGGCCGAGGTAATCTGAAGATGGGCTATTGTTCCCTTGCAAAGTGTACCTCCACCCGTTACTACGGGTGCGGCTGGCGTTGGTGTAATACTCACCGTAATTGTTTTGCTGGCTGTGCAACCAGAAGTTTTGTCGGTGACGGTTACCGTATAATTACCTGCTTTGTTTACATGAATTGGGTTAACAGTTTCGCCGGTACTCCAGGCATAATCATAGCTGCCGGTACCACCAGAGGGCGTAGCTGTTAAACCAATGGTGTTACCTGCACATATGCCCGGCTCGGAAGAAGTTATAGATACAGATAAAGAGCATGACTGACTAAAGCCACGCAGGGAAGTAAGCAAAAAAATTAAAAAAAGTAGACGGATCTTCATTAACCTCAATATCTATTAGTTTCAGCTTTATGATAATAAGGTTCGGTTTAAATAATACTTAAACCGGTAAATTATTTACAACCAATAACATAGCCTACCACACTGTTTTTATAGAAATCAAATCTCAACCTTTATACGAAAAAAAAAGAAAATGGTTTGCCGCTTCGTAAAATTTTTCGCTTAATTTTTCATTTTTTATAGCTGAACCGCCTGTTAAATTTCAAATCACAAAAAAAAACCGACTGTAGCAGCCGGTTTTAAATTCAAAAGACTTTGTTAAATGTTACTCTTTTTGAGTTACCCTAACCCAATCAACCAGCATCTTTGCTTCACCGTTTTTAACAAGATTAACTGACGATGCCGGCATACCGTTATACGGCGATGTTACACCATTTATTTTTACAGGATAAGCACCACCTAAAGCATAGTTCAGGATAAGGTATTTTTTGGTATCAAATGCCCACTTGCCATAATGATTTGTCATTTTTTTATTTACCCTGAACATCAATTTGCCATCGTAAATAAAATTCAAGGCATCGGGTGTCCATTCAACAGCATAGGTATGCCATTGGGTAACATCGTTTCCGGCTGTAAAATACTGCCGGTTTACAAAAGGAGTTTCGCCAAAGTAGCCGGGGCCGTGCACGGCAGCACTTGCCCAATCCTTTTCGCCTACGTATTCCATAATGTCAATTTCGCCACACTCGGGCCAGGCGCCTTTACCCAGCATCCACCAGGCGGGCCAAAGTCCGGCGCCATCAGTAAGTTTAATCCTTGCTTCGGCTTTGCCGTAGGTAAACTCAAATTTATTTTCGGTAGTTAATCGAGCCGATATAAAATCAAAATTTTGTCCGTCTTTTGTTTTAAAACCTGGCATCGATTGTGGTCTTATTACCAAAGCGCCATTTTTAGCTCCTTCGGCTGCTGCGCCGTTTACCAGGAAGGCCGTAGTGTTGGTATCGATGTAGGCCTGCAATTCATTGTTGTTATGCTGACCTGTTATTTCGGCCCCCCACTTACTGCGATCCAGTTTCTTTTCAGAGAAATCGTCAAAAAAAATTACTTTTTCTGCCGTTTTTAATGTCGATTTTTTCTTTTGAGCAAAGCTCGGTGTTGTTGGCATCAGCATAGCACAAAGCGGCAGAAAAAAACAGTACCTATACTTTCGATAGTTTATCATAAATTATGATTAAGTGAATTTTTAATTAGTTGTAGTATTAATTACAACACCATCTACCCAGGCTTTATGCGCAGGTAAATGGCGTTGCAAGTTAAACTTATTGGTAAAGCCGGATATAATCAACTTCCATTTGTGCGTTATTAAATGCAGGATCAACCGCGCCTCCAAAATTACCCCCCATAGCCACATTAAGTATGATAAAAAATTTGTGGTTAAATGGCAAGCTATTGTCATTAGGCACGGTAAAATAAACTACGTCATCAACCATAAATTTGATAGCCGCTGCCGACCAATCTATAGCATACCTATGAAAATCGGTAGTGGCGCCTGTAATTACCGTAGTGCCTCCTACAGAATTGCCGCCCGAATGGCCCGGATAATGTACCGTACCATAAATCTTATTCAAATCGCGGCCAAGGTGCTCAACAATGTCTATCTCGCCGCAACCGGGCCAGGGATTAGTAGCAATATCATCGCCCATTGCCCAAATGGCAGGCCATGTACCAGAGCCGGCAGGCATTTTGGCCCTTATTTCTATCTTACCATACTTGAACGAGAACTTGTTAAGCGTCAAAATTCTTGCCGATGTGTAAGCGCTGCCCATATAATCCTCTTTTTTGAGTTTTATCTTCAGTGTTCCGCCCGATATGATAACGTTATCGCTCCGGTTGGTGTAATATTCAAGCTCATTATTGCCCCAGCCATTATTGTTTCCCAGATCATATCCCCATATTGCCGAATTTGGCGCACCGTCGGTATTGAACTCCTCGGCCCAGGTGGCCCCTGCCCCTGTTCCGCCTCCGGTGTCTGCGGTTAATGAAACCGTTACCTGGATAGATTTGACGGCTGTTTGCCCTGTACCGCTTTTTGCCGTAACTTTTACCGTATAAGTACCCGCTGCCGGATACTTATAGGTTACTGATCCTGAAGCAGATGTTTGAAAAACGCCATTACCAAAATCAAACTCATAACTTACCGCATTGGTGGCGGTAGCGTTAAACGTTACATTGCCACTGGCGTCCGTGCTTACGTTTGATGTCATATCCAGCCCGGTGGGTGGATTATTTGGCGTACCCGTACCGCTGCTTTTTTTACTGCAAGCGGCAAATGATGATGCCAGTAGAATTAATATTACCACTTTTAAAAATTTCATATCCTGGTTATTTAACTTTTAATTTTTGATACCATGCCAGTCCGTCGATACCGATGTTGCGTAACGATATATTGGTATCGCTGATTGATAAAATCTCGTAGGTATTGCCGCCGGTACCAAAGTTAATTAATCCATTACCCGGCACAACAAATTGCACCATGGTTGAATTGCCTGAATTTGAGCCGGATGAAGCATCCATAAATACCAGCTTTTTAGCGCCTGTTTCATCAATAGCATAGCAATTATCGCCACCACTTACCCCGTAGTGCGCGGTTGACGCAGCTATTACAAATGATTGCCCTTTGTTATCAATGGTCATGATGATGTTTCCATTGGCATCTTTGGTAAAAGTTATCTCGTCGTCATACAAACAATCGGCACGCTGATTTGGCGAGGCTGCATAGTAATCCGGGGTAAACGTATTGGTTGGCCCCACCCCTACATGCCCGGGCGCTGTTCTGTCGGTTACCCAGGTACGCGATGAGCCGCCTGTTAAGCCCGAAACTATTGCCGGCGGAATAGTATAGGCTACATAAACTGTTATTTTTTTGCTAATGGTTGACGTTACACCACCGGTACCCACGGCATTCACCGTAATGGTATAATCAAATGTGCCGGGGTTATTGTATTTGTAGGTGATAACACCCGATGATACAATTTGCTTGTTACCGTCGCCAAAATCAATGTTATAGGTAATAGCGTTGCTTGAAGTTACGGCTATAGCTACAGTGCCGGCACCCGATCCCGCTGGATTTGCGGCATCGGCGCCGGTAATAGTTGCCGTTAATTTAAGATCTGCCGGCGTTTTGATACTGCCGAACTGATATTTTTGCTTTGTACAGCTGCTATAAACTATCGCGGCAGCGGCAAAAAATATGGCGATTAATTTTATATTGAATTTCATGATCTGTTAATATTAATTAAGTGAAATATCATCAAACAACCAGGTGTAATTGGCAGATCCATCGCCACTTGTTCCGTTATCAAATATCAGCACTACTTTTTGGTATGATTTTGCAGTGTTGATGGTGCTGTAATCAAACGTGAGCGTTTCCCATTCATTGGCTTTGGTGGTGGTTACTTCTTTTTCGAAGCTTGTACCGCCGTCCGTCAGGTTTTCAACTTTCAGTAATACTTTGGCGCCCACTCTTGGCGAGTAAACTTTCATTGTAAAAGTTTTCTTTGTCGAAAAATCAATCGGGTTTGGTAATGTAATATAGCTGCCGCCATAGGTTTCGCCAGGATTTTTAACCATTTTACCAACTTTGGCGCTGGTATTTATACCCGATGACTTTGGGTTGGCAATTACAGTCACAGTTCCGCCATTAAAATTGGTAAACGCATAGCTTAACGTAGCTGATTCAAAAGTAAGCGGAATGCCCAAAACTTCAGGCCCCGAGGCGGCCATCTTGACATCATCCCAATAGAATTTTTTACCGTTACCTGCATTACCAAAATCAAAGAAGATGGATGCCTTATCATAAGTAGTGGCGTAGTTAACAGCAGGTGTACCGGATGCGTTTTTGGTAAAATCGAAGGTCAGCGTTTCCCAGCCATTAGCCACAGTGCTTAACACATCCGTTTCGACCGAATTGGCGCCATTGGTATGATCTTCCAGCTTCAATTTGATATCAATACCAGCCGCCGGCGAGTAAACCCTTACCGTCATTTTGTTGCTTGTTGCAGTTAGCGGCACTTTTGCAAGGAAGCCGGCCGGTGTACCAATGGTTACACCTGCCCATACTTCGGCGCCGTTTGGCTTGGTTGTAAGTTTTACTTTATTGGCCGCGTTGGTTGGGTCAATGGCATCGGTTGTTTGGTTGTTGCCAAAATCGGTCATGGTATAGTTAACCGTGGCATCATCAAATGTAACCGGCAGGTTTATCTGAGTTAATGCAGGGGCCGATGGAACAAACTTAAGATCATCGGCATAATAGGCCTTGCCATCGCCGTTTACGCCAAAATTAAAGAACAATGATGCTTTGTCATAAGTATATGCCGCGTTTAATCCTGGTGTGCCGGCGGCAGGCGAATTAAAGTCGAATGTCAGCGTTTCCCATTTATTGGCAACGGTTGTTTTAACATCGGTTTCAACAGCATGGTTGCCGTTGTTATGGTCTTCAATTTTTAGTTTAATATCCAATCCTGCTGCAGGCGAATAAACCCGCACGCTCATTTTTGATGAAGCGGCAGTAACAGGAATTTTAGTTGCGAAACCTAAGGAGGTACCGATGGTGGTACCAGCCCAAACTTCAGCTCCGGCTGTTTTAATGGCTTTTAAAACTTTATTAGCCGGGTTGGCCGGGTCGGCAGCTACCGATGATTGATTACCGCCAAAATCGCTCATGGTATAATCGTAATTAGGATCATCAAAAGTAACAGGCAAATCTATTTGCTTGCCCACTTTTATGGTATCAAGCAAGGTAGTTGTTGCTGCGCCGCCACTAAGGGCCACAACCCTAACTACATATACACCTGCACCGGCGTAAGTGTGGGTTAAAGTTTGCCCTTCTAAAAATGATTTAAAAGGCTCGGGGTTAACGGCTGTCGAATCGCCATAGTAAACTTTAAATAAGGTTTCGTAGGTGGCAGATGCCGATACATTAATACTTAAACCCGATGTAGTTACTGTTGTCTTCAAATTTTCGGGTGCACGGAACGATACCGTTAAAGGCTGAGTAAATTCGGTTGTTTTACCATTAAGGCCGTGGCCTACAATTTTAACCGTATAATTGCCTTCGGCATAGGTGTGCTGTACGTTTTTGCCCGACTGCACTTTTACATAAGTACTGCCCGCATCGCCATAATAAACATCGTACGATACCGCTCCTTCGCCATTTGGCGTAATAGTTACCAGGCCCGAGTTATCCTGCGTAATATCAAACAGGACAGATAGCTTAGCAGGTGATGTAATACCATTTACAAAAGAAGTATCGGTATATGATTCTTTTTTGCAACCCGCGGTAACAGCCAGTAATAACGCTATGCTATAAAAATATTTTCTTGCATTCATGATCGTTAGTTTTAATAGTTAAATGAATTAATATCCCGGGTTTTGGGTTAAGCCCGAAACATCCACTTCTGACTGCGGGATGGCAAATACCTCGTTTTTACCGACCTTAAAACCCGGAATTTTTGCGGCGGCCTGCCCTGTTCTAACCAAATCAAAAAACCGGTCGCCTTCCATAGCCAGTTCCAGTCTTCTCTCGTCCCATATAGCCTGTTTCAACGCTGCACCGGTTAAGGTGACATTGTGGTTAGCATCGCCAAATGCACGCTGGCGTACCTGGTTCAGGTAGCCCTGCGCCTTTACATCGTTTGGCGCGGTAGCGCGGTTGTTGGCTTCGGCAGCCATTAGCAATACTTCGGCATAGCGGATAGTGCGGAAGTTGTTTAAATAGTTCAACTCCACCTGGCCCGATGTTTCGCCTTTGCGGGGTAAATATTTGCCATTATACAGGCCGGTATTTTTATACGGCGCTACCTGGTAAGTAATACCTAATGCAGGATTGGCGTTTTTGTAAGCCTCGATATCAAAAGTTGTCACTGCTTTACGCTGATCGCCTGCGGAATAAGCCGAGGCTAAATTTTGCGATGGCAGGTTGGTGCTCCAGCCTGCTGCATACGGAATATTGCCGTTTAAACCGCGGATACCACATTGCTGTACCGAGTAGTTGCCCTGGCCGCGGGTTACACCACCCCAGTTGTAATACGGCGATCCGTTGGTGTATTGGATCTCGAATACCGATTCAGGTCCATTTTCGCCGGCTGCAAGAAATATCGAATTAAAATCGGCCACTAACGAGAAAGCGTTGGAGGTAATTACACTTTCTAATGTCGACGCTGCCTGGTCAAATTTGTTTTCGTAAAGGTAAACCTTGCCTAACAATGCCTGCGCGGCATATTTGGTAATGCGGCCTTTTTGTGTTTGTACAGCAGGTAGTGCAGCGATAGCACTGGTTAAATCGGCCTCAATTGCCTTATAAACATCGGCCTTAGGCGATCTTTTTAAGGTACGTGAATCGGTTACACCCAGGCGCTTATCAGTAAACAACGGAACGTCGCCAAACATGCGTACCAGCGAAAAATAGTAGTAAGCCCTTAAAAAGTAAACCTCGCCGTAAAGGGCATCCTTGCCAGCAAAAGTAACCGTTTGGCCTGCCAGGTTTTTATCTTTGTATTGGGTTAAATAATTGGCCCGGTTAACGCCCTCGTAGGCCACCTGCCATAAATCGGTCATGGTTGAGTTAATGGGAGTGTTGGTATAATCATCTATCTGCTGTAACGACAACACATCGGAAGCGCTCTCGCCGCCGGTTACCGAATTATCTGAGGCAATATCGCCCACCGGCACCATCTGATTTAGCCATTGCAACGGCGAGTACGCGCTAATTACCATGGTGCGGTAATCAGTCTCCGATTTTAAATAGTCCTGCTCCGTTGTCACAAAATCTTCGTGTGGATTGTAATCCACAAACTTTTTGCAGGATGCAAGTATGGTAACCAGGGTAACCAAACTCATTAATATATATTTCTTCTTCATTGTAATATGATCTATTTAACTGATTATAATTTGATATCAAGGCCAAATGAATAGATGCGTGGTTGCGGGTATTCGCCACGATCAACACCTGTATCCAGGATACCGCCTGATATTTCCGGATCATAACCGGTATACTTGGTTATTACAAAGGCGTTTTTAACCTGGCCGTAAAGGCGCACACTGTTAAACACCTTTCCGGTTATTGATTTAGGGAAGGTATAGCCCAGCTGCAGGTTTTTGATTTTTACAAATGAACCGTTCTCTACATACCTGTCAGATACGCGGATGTTGCTGTTCGGATCGGTAAATGAATATCTTGGATTATGGGCATCGTTTGTAGTTTCCGGACCGGTCCACCTGGCCAGTACGCTGCGGAATTTATTGGTATAGTTACCATTACGTTCGTAAGCCCTGTAAATATCGTTACCGATAGATGCATAAGTAAAGGCGCTGAAATCGAAGCCTTTGTATGATGCACTCAAATTCCAGCCTATAGTAAACTTAGGGAAAGGATCACCAATTTTAGTTTGGTCGTTAGCATCTATCTTGCCGTCTTTGTTTACGTCAACATAACGAATATCACCGGGTTGTGCGCCCGATTGGGTAGGTGCATTGGCAATGTCGGCAGCGGTTTGAAATAAACCATCTGTTTTATAGCCGTAAAAATAGCCGGGGGTAAATCCTTTCTGGAATACGGTTACTGTTTGCGACTGACCGTTAAAATAGCTGCCGCCGTATATTTTGGCGCTGTTATCGGTATTGGTGGCGGTAACCAGGTTTTTTGCGGTAGTAAATGTAAACGTATTACCCAGTTTAAAATCCTTGTTTACAGTTTCATTATAGCTTAGGGTAATATCAAAACCGTTGGTTTTGGTTGAGCCAATATTAGCGGTAGGTATCGGCACGGTACCCAGGTATAATGAAGCGTTTGGCGTAAATAATAAGCCGTTTACTTTTTTCTGGTAATAATCTGCCGAGATATTAAGCTTGCTGTTAAAGAAATGAATATCAAAACCTACGTTTGATTGTAACTGGCGTTCCCATTTCAGGCTGTTATTGGCAGCCGATGCAACAGTTGAACCTGGATAAAATACGTTATCAAAGTTATAACCATTACTGTTGGCAGTTGGGCCGTAATCAGGGCCGCCGGTTGAAATTTTTACATATTGCGGGCTAACGTTTTCGTTGCCAATAGCGCCATAGCTACCCCTGATTTTTAAATAATCAATAAAAGGTACTTTAAAAAAGTCTTCGCTGGTTACTACCCACCCCAACGAACCGGAGTAGAAATTACCGAACTTATTATTGGTACCAAAAGCGTATGAACCATCGCGGCGGGCCACAAATGATGCCAGGTACTTTTCTTTATAATCGTAGTTTACACGACCGAAGTACGAAACATTCCGGCGGAAGTACTGGTAGTAGTAACCACTAAGCGCATTGGTATTTGTAGCTGAGTTTGTGCCGGTTGCAGCAGTAAAATCGGCAAATTCCCATGAGTTATAAGGCACATCCTGCCTGCTTGCGCCATCGGCGTTGCCCGATGTGCGGTATAATGAGAATCCTGCGGTAGTTTCAAAATGATTGTCTTTATCCAGGTTAAAATTGTAATTACCATAGGTTTCCCATGAGTAATTAAAGTTGCTGTCCTTCTCGTGCGATACGCTGTTGTGCATGCCGGTAACAGTTGTTCCGTCGGCATTCATCGTATTATCTACGTTTTGAGGACCGTAAAATACAAGAGGTGTAAATGTTTTTGCATTTGAATCATATTTGGTATAGCCAAACCTGCTTGTTAAGGTTAAGCCTTTAAATACATCGTACTGTAACTCAAATTTGCCGTACAGTTTGTTGCCTGTGTTGGTATTGTAGGTATTCTCCAGCTTGGTAAGCGGGTTATAAACCTCCGAGAAAATATGGTTACTGAAGCCGTATTTACCTACCGTATTGGGTACATTATTATAAATAGGCACGGTTGGATCAAAGTTTAAGGCGCTACCTAAAATACTGTTGAACGAATTTTCCTGGATACCTTTTGATTTAAGGATAACATCAGTTGCGTTGATGGTAAATTTTAGCTTTTTGCTTAGCTGGAAGTTAAGGTTGGCAGTAAAGTTTCCCCTGTCAAACCTCGATTTATCAATCCCCCCTACTATACCACCCTGGCTTTGGTAACCGCCCGACAGGAAATAGCTCACGTTTTCGCTGCCGCCCGTAGCCGATAAATTATACGTTTGCATGGGCGCTGTATGGAAAATTTGCTTTTGCCAATCGGTACCAACGCCAAGCGTGCTCAGGTCGGGAAATATCACGCTGCCACCCGAAGTAACACTGCCCTCATTTACAATAGCGCCATATTCGGTAGCATTTAACACACCAATTGTGCGCGCTACTTCCTGGATACCATAATTGGTGGTTAGGGCAATTTGCGGTTTCTGGTTCTTTTTACCGGTTTTGGTAGTTACCACTATTACACCGTTACCACCATGTACGCCATATATGGCTGTTGTAGCCGCATCTTTAAGCACGTTGATCGATTCGATATCAATTGGATTGATGGAGTTAAAATCGGTTAAAGTTTGCTGCACACCATCGATGATTACCGTTGGGTCGGTACCCGAAAATGATGGGATACCCCTTACCAGCACCGTAGGTTTTGAGCCCGGAGAACCGCTTTGAATAACGCTTACACCCGCTGCCTGCCCCTGCAGCGCTTCTTCTGCCCGTGTTGGGGTTAATTTTTGGATGTCAGAAGCTTTAATAGTTGATATAGCGCCCGAAACTTTGGTTATTTTTTGCGTTCCGTAACCAACTACCACTACCTCATTCAATGCCTTAGCTGCATTGTCTTCTAAAGCAAAGTCAAGTACGCCGCCTTTTGACGTTGTTTTTTCCGCGGTTTCCATACCCAGGAATGATACTACTATTGTAGCGCCAGCCTGCGGTATACTAAGCGTATAATTACCATTGATATCTGTTATTGCACCTGTGGTTGTACCTTTAATAGATACTGATGCACCAGGTAAAGGTTGCCCATCTGATTTTTGGGTTACTTTACCGGTTAATCGAACGTTTTGCGCAAATGCACCGCTTACAAGGCAAAATAGTAAGGCGATGCACATACAAAACCTGAGTTTTACTTGCATACAATTTTGAATTTTAGGTTATATAATTATCATTGATAGCTACATTCCGGATTTATTACCCGGATGCAGCGCACCTGGTCAGGGTGCGGTTAAAAATATTTGAAATGGTTTATGGCGGAAATTCCGGACTGATTGGCGGGATATTTTCCATACCGTATTTACCGCTACATAAATTAATTATACAGGGCATCGTGAGGCATAATACATTCATACTCGCGTTAAAATTTTTAATATTATAATTGGTTTGGTCAATTGGTTTCGACGCTTCAAATGTAGATGCAAGGGCCATTGCAGCGAAAAAACCGACTACATCACTACCACACAGTTTGAAAAAATCGTCATATTAGTAGCTAATCGCACTTATAGTTGATACATTTATTAAAATGTTCATCGCCGCATTATAACCTGATATGTTTTCACGTACTATTATTTTTTTACTTCTGTTTGCGGGTGTACTGCGGGCATCTTCACAAACTTATATTGGCCAGCGCGAAACGGTTAATTTTGATAAAAAACAATATAACGGCGGCACACAAAACTGGAAAATAAGGCAAGACGCCCAGGGCCGCATGTATTTTGCCAACAACGAGGGCGTGCTTGTTTTTGACGGGGCATACTGGCAGTTATATCCGCTCCCTAATAAAACTATAGTTAGATCTATTGAATTTGGAAAGGACCGGAAACTTTACGCGGGCGGACAAGACGAGTTGGGGTACTTTGCTCCCGGGAACAACGGACAGCTTACTTTTACGTCGTTAAAAAATCTGTTGCCCAAAGCAGACCAGAATTTTTCGGATATCTGGGATATTGTGGCCTATGGCGATGATGTGTTTTTTCGGTCACACGATAAAATTTTCAGGTATAGCTCGGGTAAAATGGCTATCTATAACTCATCATCGTGGTTATTTTTGGGCTTGTACCAGGGCCAGCTAATAGCACATGATGAGCAAAAGGGTGTACTTGTTTTTAAAAACAACAATTGGCAAACCTTTATCGAAAAAAAGGATCTCCCCAATGGCTTCTACATTACCAGCGTTTGCCGGTTTGGCGAAAACTCCAGCCTGGTTACTACTGCCAAAAACGGCGTTTTTGTTTTAACCGGGAATCAGCTCAAAAACTGGCAGCTTAGCGGCTTCGATATAGGTGGCCAGCAGGCATTTTCGGCGGCGGTTGCCATCGGCGAAAACAATTACCTGCTAAGTACCTATACCAACGGCATTTACCAGGTTGATGAAAACGGTACTGTAATAGAAAAGATATCGAAAAAAGAAGGGCTTCAAAATACCAATGTGCGCTGCATGTTTATGGATGTAAACCATAATATATGGCTGGGACTTGATAATGGCATCGATTTTATCGCCTTCAATAATGCCGTAAAACATATTAACCCGGCCGTGTTTAAAGATGGCAGCGGCTATGCCATGGTCAAATACCAAAACGCGCTGTATTTTTCTATGTCGACAGGCATATACAAGTTCCCTGTAGAAGATATTGCCGATTTAAGCTACGCTAAAAATAATTTTAACGTTTTAGCCGAAGGCTTATCATGGCACCTGTCGGTAGTTAACGACGATTTGCTGGCTGGCCGCGATGATGGCATGTTTAAAATAAGTGAAGATAAGCTACTACCAATTTATAATGCCACAGGGTTTTGGCTTTTTGAACCTTTATTAAACAAACCCGGCACCAATTTAATTGCCGCCGGCAATTATTACGGTGTGCGGTTATTTGAACGCACAAATACGGGCTTTATCGATAAGGGAAATATTGGCAAATATTACGAGTCAGCGCGTTTTATGGCCGTGGACGCGGAAAGTAATATCTGGACATCGCACCCCACCCGTGGCATTTATAAAATAAGCCCCGACAATGCGCAGGTGAAAATGTATACCCAGGCGCAAGGCCTGCCATCAACCTTAAACAATTTTGTTTTTAAGATCAGGAACCGTGTAGTTGTAGCTACAGAAAAAGGTGTTTATGAATATGATGCTTCGGCAGATAGATTTGAGCCTTCCGAGGCTTATAAAGGAATTTTCGGAACAAGGAGCCTTAGGTATTTAAGAGAAGATCCATCGGGCAATATTTGGTTTGTGCAGGAAAAAAGCCTTGGCGTGGTCGATTATTCATCCTCCAAACCAACCATTACCTATATCCCCGAGCTAACCGATAAAATATTAAGCGGCTTTGAAAATGTTTATCCCATTAATGATAACAACGTTTTTATAGGGAGCGAGAACGGCTATTATCATATAAATTACGCCAAATACAAGCAGAATATTCATCCGCTGTCGGTTTTTATCCGCAAGGTTAAAGCAACGGCAGGCGCCGATAGCCTACTTTTTGGCGGATATTTTGGATTGGTTAATGACGATAATAAGCAACTGCCATCCAATACCCGTTCCCTGGGTTATTTATGGAACTCACTTCACTTTGAATACTCCTCGCCTGTTTTTGAGGGACAATCAAACGTTACCTATAGTTATTATTTGGAAGGTTTTGACCAGGAATGGTCGGCCTGGTCAAAAAAGACTGAAAAGGACTATACCAACCTATCGGCAGGTACCTATACTTTTATGGTAAAGGCGCGCAATCACCAGAATAACGAATCGCCGGTGAGCGTTTATACTTTCACCATTAGTCCGCCCTGGTATCAAACCATCTGGGCGTACCTTGTTTACCTGATACTGTTTAGCTACCTGCTTTATTTTGTTTACCAGCAACAGGAAAAGCGGCACATTCGCAACCAGCAAAAAGAATTGCTGATACAGCGGCAAAAGAACGAGGAAGAGCAAAAGCAAATGGCCTACCTGCACCAGCTGGAGCTGGAGCGGTCGGAAAAAGAGGTGGTGAAATTGAAGAACGAAAAACTGGAGAGTGAAATTGAATATAAAAACTCCGAACTGGCCAGCTCGGCCATGAGCCTGGTGCAAAAAAAGGAGTTTATTTTAAAAGTAAAGGACGAACTGCAACGCATCAATAAATCGGGTAAGGATGTTGTTGAAACGGTAGAAATTAAAAAAATCCTGCGATTGCTGTCCGAAGAAAAAAAGGTAAACGAAGAATGGGAACAATTCTCGCTGCACTTCAACAAAGTACACGCCGACTTCCTGACTGTGATTAAAGACCGCTACCCCAGCATCAACCAGCAGGAGCTAAAGTTATGTGCCTACCTCATCATGAACCTATCCAGTAAGGAGATTGCCCAGTTAATGGCTATATCTGTAAGGGGGGTTGAAATAAGCAGATACAGGCTGAGAAAGAAACTGCAAATCCCTACGGAGATCAATTTATTTGAGTTTCTGTTTGAAATTCAACGGGAAATAATGAAATAAATACCTTGATGCAGGTATTCCGGGCAAAAAAAGATAAGATTAGTTTTACTGTTACAAAACTATTTTATCATGATGACAATAACCTACAATGGATCAATCCAAATTCTTATTGATGGCGTAGCAGAAGCAAACAAACTTTTGGCCGATGGTGCCTTTTATCAGGCAATTGCTGCCAAACCCGGCTTCTATTTCACCACTGCTACAGGCGCGCAGGTAGCCGCGTCGATGCAAAATTGCAACCTTCAGTTATCTGTAAAAACATTCAAGAAATATTTCACCAGGGAACTGGGGTATGAAGATCCAAACGATCCAACTTCTATCCATATCAATATTGCAGGCAATAAATTGAACAGATCATTAGGGAGTATAACCGGTACGTTCATTCATGAATCAGTACATGCTGCCGACTCTGACGACCAGGCGCTTGATTACCCCCACGATGGCAACAGTTCGGCCGGAAATGAGGATACTGCACCATATTGGATAGGCAACCTTGCTGTACAGCTTGTAGATCAACCCGGATCACCTGTTGACGTAAATGCTGTGGCTTCGGTTGTACATGCGCTTGATGACGTTATGGTATAGTATCCCCAAAACCACTATATAAATAACAAAAACGGGATCTTAATTAAAATTTCCCGTTTTTTGTTACAAATTTAAACAGCGTCTGATAATGAGCTAAACGTAAAGTCCCTGACCTTCAAAGCAGGGATCAAGTAACTGCGATAACTTTCTACACTGATGCTTCGCTCCTGCTTGCCCAGGGCTTCCAGGTTGTTAAGCATTATAACCGGGCTCTCGTTAAACCTGAAGTTTTTAACCGGGAACTTGATTTTGCCGTTCTCGATATAAAAAGTACCATCGCGGGTAAGCCCTGTTAACAGCAACGATTGCGGATCAACCATGCGGATATACCACAGGCGTGATACCAGGATACCCCGTTCGGTGCTCTTGATCAGGTCTTCCAGGCTGGCATCGCCGCCATCCATGATGATATTGCCGGGCCCAGGCAAAGGCTTAACACCTTTTTTATCAGCCCAATAGCGGCTATAGCTTAAGTTTTTAACCACGCCTTTTTCAATCCAGCTGGTTTTTTCGCGTGGCAAGCCTTCACCGCTCCATGTGGTTGATGGCAGGTCGGGGTTAAAAGGATCAGAGTAGATATTTACTTTAGAGTCCATTAGCTGCTCGCCCAGGCGGGTGCCTCCACCCTTTTTACTCAGAAAGCTGCGGCCTTCCTCCGCGCTCCGGGCATCAAAGCGGAACATGTTCTCCAACAAATAGGTAGCTGCAACGGGCTCCAGTATCACGGTATATTTACCTGGCTCTATCGCTTTTGCACCAGACGAACTTAAACATTTACCTGCTGCGTATTTGGTTGCCGAGTAGGTATCCATCTTACTTACATCTGTAAATCCCCTGGCAGCATAGCCAGATGCTGTGCCTTCCTGGTTACGGGTGGTAACAGAGAAAGTAACATCGCTACCTTTGTTATAAGCAAACAGCCCTTTGGAATTCATTACGGCGTTAAAACTGGTAGAATTCTCAAGGAACCCCGCGGCTGTCAATTTTGCATCTTTGGTAACCGCCAGGCTTTTGGCTACCATTTCGGCGCGGGTATCGGGCGTTATGGCTGCTGTGTTGACATTAAAGGTGATAGCCTCGGCAAAAGTTTGCGGGCCTAACATCGGCATATATTCGGGGTTGGCCGGTGCTAACTGTGCCAATTCCTCCGACCGGCGCACAACTCTTTCCAGGGCCGCATCGTCAAATTCGTCAATGGTGGCAGTACCTGCCTTTTTGCCAAAAACCGATGTTACAGCCAATCCAATAGTACTGATATCACCGGCTGTTGAAACGGCGTTTAATGCAGTGCGGATATTCCCACCTTCACTTCCGTTTAAACTTACCTCACACTCCTCGGCTTTTGAATAGGCAAGTACCTTTTTTAGTAAAGCCTGGGCTTCTTCTTTATTTAATATAGGCATAATTCAGTTATCCGATCTTTCTTTTAGTGTTGATTACATTAACTCCCTTAAACAACGCGGTGGATGATCCGTGCGACACCGCACTTGACTGGCCCGGCTGGCCTTTACCGTCGTTAAAGGCTCCGCCTAAACGGTAGTCACGCTCGTCGCAAACCTGGCTGCATGAATTCCAGAACTCCTGTGTGTTGGCCTGGTAGGCAACATCGTTAAGCATCCCGGCTATCTTGCCGTTTTTAATCTCATAAAACAGCTGCCCGCCAAACTGGAAGTTATAGCGTTGCTGATCGATAGAGAACGAGCCATCGCCAATAATGTAAACACCTTTCTCGACGTTTTTAATCATCTCATCAACGCTTAATGGGGTTTTGCCTGGTTGCAGGGATATATTTGGCATACGCTGAAATTGCACATCCTGCCAGCTTTGGGAGTAACAGCAGCCTTGTGATTCGGTAAGCCCGATAATGTGCGCCTGGTCGCGGATGGCCTGGTAGTTAACTAAGGTGCCTTCTTTAATGATATCCCATTTTTTACACTTAACACCTTCATCATCATAACCTACAGCCCCTAATGAACCCACCTGGGTTTTATCGGCCACAATATTTACGGCCTTGCTGCCAAAATTAAACTTGCCCGATTTCCATTTATCCAGTGTCAAAAAGCTGGTACCGGCAAAGTTAGCCTCGTAGCCCAATACACGATCAAGCTCGGTAGGGTGGCCAACAGATTCGTGAATGGTTAACCATAAATGCGAAGGATCAAGCACCAGGTCATATTTGCCCGGCTCAACCGATTTTGCTTTTATTTTATCGGCTGCCTGCTGGGTAGCAAACTTCATATCTTCAATCATGTCATAACGCTTTTTGTAGCGGGTAGTTATGCCAGCCACTTTCTCGCTATCCAATGAGTCAAGATATTCGTATCCCATGCCAACCGGCGAACTTAATGATCTGCGGGTTTCAAATGAACCGGCAGCCGGGTCTATCTTGGTTACCGTAAAACTTGGGAATAAGCGATGTACATCCTGGTCGATATACGAGCCATCGGTAGACGCAAAGTATTTTTGTTCGTTTACAGCAAACATTATCGAGTTTACAAAGTTGGCGCCGCCCGCCATGGCCACGCCGTTGGCGTTAAGCAACAGGTCAACCTTTTCTTTGATGGGTACTTCAAATGCGTTTTTGGTAAGCGGTGTTTTCCAGCTCACTTCGCCGTAACCTTTTTGAGGGGCAAGCTCTACAGGCGCTCCGCCAATTTTGGCATTGGCTTTGGCAACTGCAACTGCTTTAAGGGCAGTTTTAGCCATGCCCTCTTTAGTTACATCGTTGGTTGCTGCAAATCCCCAGCAACCATTAGCTATAACCCGGATACCGATACCATACGATTCGGTATTGGCCACATTAAGCACCTTGTTTTCACGGGTTACCACAAACTGGTTAAGGTATCGGCCAATCCTGACATCAGCATAGGTAGCTCCGTTTGATTTGGCTGCGTTTAAAGCCACATCTGCCAGCTCCTTTTTGATCTTTACATCAACGCCCTCCAGCGCCTGTATAGGATCGATTGTTTTACCGAGGGCATTCATACCGGGCAGCATTAAAGCGCCGGCACCCATACCCGTTAAATAGATAAAGTCACGTCTTCTCAAAGTATATTTCCTCCTTTTGTTAGTAGTAGCTACTGAAACCTGGCCTCTAACCATAAAAAGGCGCAAGCAATCAATAGCAAAATATAAAAATAAATTTTACTTACAGCAATCGTGGCTTTTTCGTGTATCTGTTTCGTTACATTGCTCTTAATCGCATTGTTGGCGATATAGGTCTTGGTGTCGGCTTGTTTTTTTAGCGCTCTTATAGTGTTCCAGTCATTATAATTATAAACATAAAACCAGCTTAAAGCACCGTTACCTTGTTTTACAGATTGCCAGCCATCTGCCTGTGGCCAGTAGTTAACCCTCCATTGAAAAGGGAGTTTGCTATTTTGTATCGGAGAGATAACCGCACTGTCAATTTGTATTACCGATGGCGCTACGGCGCTCTCCAACTGTAACTCAACCAGATTTGAGACTGTTGGTATAGCCGATTTTACCGTCCAGGATTCAGGCGTGGCAACTTTTCGTGCTGCCTTTGCAATTAATAACGACCATAAAGCTGAATAATCGGCTTTATTACCACTCAACACCCAGCTGAATGTATTATTCAGGGGGGTGAATACCAATTTACCTGCACCTGCCAATGTATTGGCCGCCAGAACATGTCCGTAGTAGTCACTAACCAATGATTGTGTATTAGTTTGGGTTGCCAGGTAAACCATTCCGGCATTCAATTTGGCTGTATTACCGGTTTTGCCTTGTATGCTGAGCGATACCGGGGCCGGATCTTTCACCGCCAGCCGGTCAGCAGGAAAATCGCGTTGTAGCCACGAATTTGATCTTAAGGTACTATCGGCCCGGATAACTACCCCCAGGCCTTTTTGGGTTACTTCCTGTTGTAAAGCGGCAGCCTCGGCCCCGTTTAGTGTTTTCAAAACAGAGAGGTCGGCAATTAAAACGTCAAACTTTCTAAAGACTGACGCTGATAAATGATCAAGCGGAAATTGCGCCAGGTTGATGAACTCTTTATTGAATTTATCTTTACTGATTGCCGAGCGGACTGCCACCGCGTATCCGTTTTCGGAAAGCCAGTTCTTTAAAAAACGGCTCTCAAAATCGGGCGATGCTGTTAGCATTAAAACGTTCAAAGCCTTGGCCGGCTCAATTTGCAATGGGATATTTTCATTTCCGAGGGTATCTGTCCCAGCTATAGCCAGTAAATTGTAAACGTTTTTACCCAAATTTTTTGGCGTGCTTTTTAAGTTAAACGGACTGGCCTGCCCTGGCGGTATAATCACCGAATCCAGACCCGTACTTAAACCTTTCAGTACCAGTTTTATTTTTTGAGACAAGCTGTTTTTATACGTTCCGGCAACGTTAATCTCATCTCCTGCTTTCAGGTGCTCATTCCAAGTAACAGCGGTTATTCCTTGTTTAAAAACCGCAGGATGGAATATTACCGGTACATGATCTAATCGCTGCAGTTCTTCCTTATCCAAACCATCGCCCAAAATCCGTATTTGTGTAATTGTCGAATCGGATTTCAGATCTGCTAAATCATAGATCAGCACTGCCTTTGGATTCTTTTTGCTGATTGTGCTATTTAGGGTGAATATTTTTTCGGTATTGTACCTGCTTAAACTATCGCCGCTAAAACCTTCGGTTAGTAATAGCACTTCCATTTTATCCTGCCGGTTTACTTCAACCTGGTAAGTTAAAGGCAAAGCAATACAGGCTAAGGCAATTATGGCCGTTATAGTTGCAAGCAGTCGTAAAACTAAACGCGATTGGTTCGCCCGAACGTACTCTTTCCAAACCGCAAAAGCAGCAATTAAAATACAAATGACGATAACAATGGTGTTCCAGTTCATTTGTATTTAGCGGTTTAAGCGGTTAAGGTTTTTATAATACTGCTGCGATAAACCCAAGTCGGCGGGGCTTTGCGTCGCAACCGGCATTCTATCAACAGGAATTAGTGTTTTTTGAATGGCCCTTTCCACCAACGGGATATCGCCCGGCTTAATTTTACCTGGTTTCGATAATATCCGGCGCATGGCACTCAAAGCCGACAAGTAGGAACCAGGTTGAGCCGAAGCCTTTGAACTGAGCTGCTGGTTGGCTAAAGCAAGCACATGCTCATCTGCAACGGTCATTTTTGGCGCAACCTTAAGCTGCGCTAAAACCTGCACCGCCTTTTTTAAATTTTCATATTGATCGGTCCCGGGTTTAACGTCCGATTTATTGATAGGTTGGTTAATCTTCGACAAATCGCCGCTTAGCCGTTTCTCTAACTTTAACGCCGGTGGATTATAGGATGTTTTAGCTACATACATCCTTGATTTTTGCTGCAAATCTTTTAACAATCGCAGTGCTTTATACTCAAATGGCAACGCGTCTTGCGGCTTGTAAAGCCTTAATTGCAATTCGGCTTTCCACATTTCTGTAAGTGTGGCTTTGAGTTGTTTTTTAAGTTCAGGATCAAAAAACTGGGCGTCTTCGGCATTATCATGTTTATCAGTGTATTTATCCAATATTACCGCCGCATTACCGTAGTTTTTGATATCCCCAACCGGATCATCTTTCACATCCGCAGGGTTAATATCCGATTCTGATTCTTCGCCCAAAAACTTGCCATAGCGCAGCCGAAGCAGCTTTTGATCAACACCCAGATCATTGCTTCGGTCGTTAAACTTTACTGTTGTGATGCTGTCTTTATCCTTCAGTAATTTTTCGGTATCAAGTATAATCTGCCGTTCACTACGAAAAAACTCCGGCTTCTGGTTTACCCCGCTCAGCATACCATCCATGCTTAACAATTGAGCAGTATCCTGTATAGATACCGTATAAACATCCGTACGGCTTTGCTGTTGATGGGTGTCAGTAGCCTGGATATAAAAATAAAGTTCGTCGCCAGGCTCCATGTTTAAAGCCGGCAAACTAATTAACTTTTGCAGGCTATACTGCGGCAGGTGCGAACTGAAGGAGGTAGAAAAATTGAGTTTATACTCTTTAAATTTCACGGCCTCGCCACTTCCCTTGGCGACCGTCGCAAAAACCAGCGCGTTTGCTACACCATAATCATCATTAACAGTTGCATCAATATTTACTTTTTGCGCTTCGCCGGCATCAATATAGGTGTATTGTTTAGGCGATTTGATATGGATAACGGGCGGCTGGTCTGTTATTACCTGTACCTGGTATAAGTCCGAAAGCTTGCCATCAACCTTAACCTGGTAAAAACCGGGCTTGTTAATCAGTTTTTCAATCTGCCAGACGGTTTTATCGGGGTTTATATTTTTAAGGTTGATAGTTTCCTTATCGTTAAAGAGCAATGCCACCTGTTTAACCGCGATATTGGTGGCGATTTTCCAGCTCACCGTCGCACCATCCTCTACATTTAAAGTAAACTTATCCTGGCTGCGTAGCTGTTTACCCGTGTATGTGGGTGGATGAACCATAACATTAACCGAGGATATTTGAGGCAGTACCTTTTCCGGAATAGCATTGTTTTTAGTTGATAAGGCTTTTCCCCTTAAAGATTGATTTGTTGCCGACGGCTTGTTTAGTACCCAGGTCAATCCGAATGAAAATAGCAGCAACAATAGCGCAAGTTTAGCCCGCTTTAAAAACGAATTATGCCACTGCGGAACAACCTGCAACTGGGTTTCTACTTTTTGTAGTTGCAATGTTTCCAGCAGGTTTAATTCTGACGCAGGTTTTAATATCAACCCACTGCTTTCTTCCAGTTCGGGATATTGTTGATCAAGGAATTTAGCTATTAAAACGTCGCTGGTTTTCCAGACCCGATGAATGAAAATAAAAATTGCAAGGCATAATACAAATAACGGTAACACCCAAAGCACCGGCACTTTAAATAAATACTTTAACAAAGCAATTGAAAGCAGCGATATAGCAGCGGCAAAAAACACATCGGCAAGCAGCTGATAACTGATATACCACCTGCGTATCGCGTTTATTTTGTATATACCTGTTTGTTCAATCATTTTAATACAGGCTTGTTTTTATGAGCAACCCATCTTTCGACAATAAACACAGCAACCAGTATCAGCCAGAAATAACGCGACAGATCTGTTTGCACAATTATTTTACTTTCACCAGTGTTTTTTGCTGACCAAATTATATTTGGCACCATTTGCTGGTGGTTAATTTTAGTTAAATCACGACTATTTAACGCCTCATAATCAGGATTAAATAAAACCAGCTTCAATAATAACTTTGCAAAATTATTACTCCAAACCAGGTCATTCCAGGCGGGATTGAAGCGGGAATAAAAGTGGTACTGTGTAGTTTGTGGGCTTTGCTCCCGCGTTAAAACAGGGTTGCCATAACCATCAACCCAAATAGATTTACCACTATAACTTTCATTTTTAACCAGTTTATAAATCACTGTGGGTTCCTCCCTTTCGGCTAAGGCAAAAGCACTGCTGGTTTTTATTGATGATGATTCCGCCTCGATCTTCCCTTGTTGATAGTTTAATACATAGGCTGCTTTACCCAGTACACTGGTACCAACGGGTTTGTCGGAAAGCCAAAATAACCAGTCCTGTTTTGTCGGTATTTGCGCCGCATCAGTATACTTTTTGACTACAACTTTACGTTGGGTAAAATCGATAATAGTCTGTAAAGCAGCACCTAAGTACTTTTCATCAACACTGTATTTATCGCTATAGATAGCTACCCGTAAAGTGCCTGTATCAATTGGCGTACTTTTTTCCGGAGCCGTTTTCAAACTGATAACCAGGCCGCCATGGTTAACATTTACCATGAACGGCGATTTTGGATCGCCTTCGGATTGGATAACATAGCTTGTAAAATAAGTACCCGACGGCCGGCTATTGCCCTCGATAACTTTTATTGAATTATTACTGGTGAACCACGCATTTTCAACCCATGTGCTTACCGAGTCGGCGGGGGTATAAGTTTGCCAATGCAGGTTGAGCGACACCGATGGTTTGCTGCCGTTAAAGTACCTTGCCTGGTTTGGGGTGAGTAAATAAACCGGCAGGGTTGGCGGTAGCTTTTCGTTTAATTTCGCCACCAGGTTCCAGTAATTTTTTACTTCATACTTATCTTTTAATAAACTATCATTCAGCACTTTATTTAGTTCGAACTTCGTAAAATTTTCATCAAAAAAATGAAACTCATAACCCGCTTTAGACAAAGAATCTACAGTAAATTTCAAATTTTCATAGGTCTCTTTCAGATTGGCTTTAGGGATAAGCACCAACCCTTTTACTTGGGCTGTTGCCTGGCTGCGCTGCCAAAAAGGAGCCGCCAATAAAAAAGCAAGCGTTAATAAAAACAGGCATCGTAAAATAAATAACAACACATCGTTCAGCTTAAAACTCCGGCTGCTTTTTTGGGCCGCGGCGGTTATCAGGGCGATGCTGCCAACCTTTAGGGTTTTGCCCGGCCTGATGTTCCATAGGTGTATTACTACCGGGATGCTTATCGCGGCAATGGCAAACAACCATATGGGATTTAAAAACTGCACCTTTTATTAATTATTGAATTAATGAGTTATTGAATTAAGAAATGAATAAAGTAAACAGTTTATTAAAATTTGCTTTTATGTCGTTGTGTTAAAAAATCGCGCAGGGCTTCATCTAATGGCTGTGCGGTGCTCAGCATCCTGTAATAGATGTGCTTGCCCAGTAATTGCATCCGGATTGCCTCTAAATGGCTTTTCAGCTTTTGCTGGTAGTCGGCTGCCTGTTGGGTATTTATTTCGATGGTGTCCCCGGTTTCCAGGTCTTCTAATGAAGCATATCCACCAAAGTCAAAGTCAAGCTCATTTTTGCCCATCAGGTGAAATACTACCACTTCATGTTTTAAAGCTGTTAGTGAATCCAGCAGTTTATTTATCTCGCCATCAGCCTGGTACATATCGGTAACAAATACCAATAGCTCCTTACGGCCATCGCCGGCAAACAACTCTTTGTAATGAACAGGCTGCGTAAACTTACCGTTGGGTTTAACCTGTTGCAGGTGATAAAATAACCGTTGCAAATGTTGCGGATCGGGTTTGGATGCTAACGAAAACAAACCGCCATCCTGAAAAACGTACAACCCTACCGAATCGCCCTGCAAATTGGATAGCCAGGCCAACGATGCCACCAGGAAACGGGCATAATCTATCTTTTTTATCCCGTTATCATCATGATCCATCGAAGCGCTGGCATCAACCAAAAACTTTACAGAAATACTGGTTTCCACCTCCGATTCGCGGATATAATACCGGTCGCTGCGGGCAAACATGCGCCAGTCCAGCCAGCGCAGGTCATCGCCGGGCTGATAGCTGCGATACTGGCTAAACTCCAACCCGGGCCCCTTCACCTTGCTTTTGTTAAACCCATTCATAAAGCCATCAATAACCGTTTTCGCCAGTAACGGCAAATCCTTAATGGTCATTAATACTTTGGGATCAAGCATTTTAATTTCGGATTTGAGATGTTCGATGTCGGATTTTATCTGAAAGCGGATTAATACGCGACCGTCATTGCGAGGTACGAAGCAATCCTCGATTTGCTAAACGGATTTGCATAGTTCACGATTGCTTCGTACCTCGCAATGACATAGTCTTATATAGCTTTACTTCTTTCCACTATTCTTATCAACTCCGCCGTTACTTTATCTGATGTAATACCCTCTGCCTCGGCTTTAAAGTTCATCAATATCCTGTGCCTTAAAACGGCCGGGGCCATAGCGTGGATATCCTCCATCAAAACGGAGTAACGTCCTTTTAATAAAGCACGTGCTTTGGCTGTTAATATTAACGCCTGCCCTGCCCGCGGGCCCGCACCCCAGCGTACCCATTCTTTTACGTAGCCAACCGTGGTGGTATCCGGGCGGGTTGAGCGGATTACCTGGCTCACGTATTTTACCAGGTCTTCGCTTATAGTAACCTGCCTTACCAGTGCCTGGGCCTGAATGATCTCTTCGGCAGTTATTACTGCCTTAATGTCGGCTTTTTGGGTACCGGTAGTACGGTTCAGTACTTCAAACTCTTCCTGCTCAGTTGGATATCCAATTTTTATCAGCAAAAGAAAACGGTCTAATTGTGCTTCGGGTAATGGGTATGTTCCGGCTTGCTCTATAGGGTTTTGAGTTGCCAGGATAAAAAACGGCTTATCTAACGGGTATGTTTGCCCACCGTAGGTTACCTCAAACTCCTGCATCGCTTCCAGTAATGCCGATTGCGTTTTGGGTGGTGTACGGTTAATTTCGTCGGCCAGGATAATGTTGGCGAACAACGGGCCTTTATTAAATTTGAAGAAACGCTTGCCTGTAGCATGGTCTTCCTCCAGTATTTCGGTACCGATGATATCTGTAGGCATCAAATCGGGGGTAAACTGGATGCGCCTGAAGGCCAGGTGCAGGGCTTGCGACATGGTTTTTACGATGAGTGTTTTGGCCAGGCCGGGTACGCCTTCCAACAGGCAATGGCCTCCGGCTAAAAATGCTACCAGCAACTCGTCCAATATGGCATCCTGCCCTACTATTACCTTCTGAATTTCGCCTTTTAAAGCAGGCAACTTGGCAAGCAGCGCTTTTATATTATTTTCGGTCAGTTCCAACTTAATACGTTTTTAATGTACTCCCCCAATATATCACCCTTTTGATTAAAAACCAGTATTTTTTATTAAAAATTAAATAAAGTATCCAAAACTTTACAAGCAATGCAAACAAATGTAGCATCAGCATAAAATATTGTACTACTTTTAAGTTTTTAAAACACGATGGCATTCAGCGGAAAGTTTACGTTTACCAGGTTAAGTTACCACTCCGGCGATTGGGACACCGATCAGCGCATGCCATCAAACCTCCTCAATTCGCTGCTGGAGTATACCACTATTCCCATTGATCAGCAGGAAAAAGTGATCCCCTTAAGCAGCGATGATATATTTTTGTACCCATTTTGCTACCTGAGCGGCCATAAGCTTGTTCAGTTTGACACTAAAGAGCGGGCCAACTTTAAAAAGTATGCAGAAAATGGCGGTTTTATTTTTGTGGACGACTGCAACCATGATATAGACGGCCTTTTCGCCAAATCATTCGAAGCGCAAATGGCAGCTTTGTTTGGCCCAACTGCATTGAAAAAAATCCCCAACAACCATAAAATATACCATTCTTTTTTCTCTTTCGATAAAGGCCCCCCTACCACCAGCTTTGAGTTAAATGGCTGGGGAGATGATTTGGTGCACGATTATTTAAAAGCCATAGAAATTAACGGGCGCATAGCTGTATTGTATAGCAGTAAGGATTATGGTTGCGAATGGGACTATGATTACCGGAATAAGCGTTTCCTGGCCGAAGATAATACCAAATTTGGGGTTAATATTATAATGTACGCGCTAAATTATTGATTGGGATTAATTTGCCCATAATTACAATTTTAGTTAATTTACACAAACCTAAACTGTAAATTAATGATAAACGAATATTATATTTTAAGAGGTAGCCAACAGGATGGCCCTTACACGCATACCCAACTGATGGATATGAACATCGAGGCGGATGATTTCTTATTATCGCCTTTAGCCGATGGATTGCAATACGCCGCCGATTTACCAGAATTTCAGGATTATTTCATTTCCAAAGGCATATACCTGCCTGATGAACGTAATGTTGCCAATTTTTGGTGGCGGCTGCTGGCCTATATTATTGATTACGCACTTTTATTTGTAGCCACTACTATTGGCACTGTTGTGATATTACTTGTTAAAAAGATGCTATTTCATAATATTGATGATGAAACCGAAGATAGCAGGTATTTGCCAACGCTTATAAGCGTACTTGCCTGGATTTTTTATAACGCCGTTTTTGAAGCCACGAAATTGCAGGCAAGCATAGGAAAAATTGCCTGCAAGATGATTGTAGTGGATGCCCGTGGCCAACGGTTAGATTTTAGTAAATCCCTGGCACGGAATTTTGGCAAAATATTATCAAGCCTGTTATGTGGTGTTGGCTTTTTAACAGTTTTGTGGAGCCCTATGCACCAAGCCTGGCATGATCAGCTTGCAAAAACGTATGTAGTCAGAAAATCTTAAGATAATCCGTAACAAATCAACCTGTTTTGCTTCAAACATTCAAATATTCAAACTTCGCTCGTTATATTTAGGACTTAAAACTGACTGACCTTGAAAAGAAAAGATTTCCTTTACCTAACCGGAATGGGCATTAGTGCATCCATGCTTAGCAGGATCCCCGTTTTCGGTTCGCCCGTTTTGCCCGGCCATGATATGAGCCCGGTAGACGTGGCCCTTAAAAAACGAATGGCCGACGTGGTTTTAAACGCCGCCCGGTCAAAAGGCGCAACTTATACCGATGTGCGTATAGGCCGCTACCTTAACCAGTTTGTGGTAACCCGCGAAAACAAGGTTGAAAATATAGTTGATACCCAATCGTACGGTATGGGTATCCGCGTTATTGCCAACGGTTGCTGGGGTTTTGCCGCTACAGATAAGCTGGATAATGATAGCATTGCCAAAGCAGCCGAGCTTGCCGTAGCCATCGCCAAAGAAAACGCACGCATCCAAACAGATCCGGTTCAGCTGGTGCCTCAAAAGGGCCATGGCGAAGTAAGCTGGAAAACGCCGATTGAGCGCAACGCGTTTGAAGTTCCGATGAAAGAAAAAACAGATTTACTGCTCTCTGTAAATGATGCAGCCATGAAAGGCGGTGCCAATTATGTAAACTCTATTTTGTTTTTGGTAAACGAGCAAAAATACTTTGCATCAACCGATGGTTCATATATCGACCAGGATATCCACCGCATCTGGCCTTTATTCGCGGTTACTAAAATAGACTCCAAAACCGGTAAATTTGAAACGCGTCAATCCTTAAGCGCACCACGCGGTATGGGTTATGAATATATGACCCCGCGCGAAAGCGATAAGATAAAAGGTGTAACAACCCTTTATAAAGACAGGTACGATATGCTGGAAGATGCCCGTGCGGCAGCTACCCAGGCTGATCAAAAGCTGAAAGCAAAATCTGTTGAAGCAGGCAAATATGATCTGGTTTTAGATCCAAGTCACCTTTGGTTAACCATCCACGAATCTGTTGGCCACCCTACCGAGCTTGACCGCGTATTAGGTTACGAAGCAAACTTTGCCGGTACCAGTTTCCTTACCCTAGATAAATGGGAATCAAAAAAATTCAATTTCGGCAGCAAAAATGTAAACATTGTGGCCGATAAAACCCAGGTTGGTTCGCTTGGCGCCGTTGGTTATGATGACGAAGGTGTTGAGGCCAAAAAGTGGGATATTATTAAAGATGGTATTCTGGTTAACTACCAGGCCATCCGCGACCAGGCCCATATCATTGGGTTGAAAGAATCGCAGGGCTGTTGTTATTCGCAAAGCTGGCAGGATGTGCAGTTCCAGCGTATGGCCAACATATCCTTGCAACCCGGCAAAGTGCCTATGGGCGTAAATGATATGATCAAAAACGTAGAAAAAGGCATTTATATCATTGGCGATAGTTCGTTCTCGATAGATCAGCAGCGGTATAACTTCCAGTTTAGCGGCCAGCTTTATTACGAGATCAAAAATGGCAAAATTGTAGGTATGCTGAATGATGTGGCCTACCAGTCAAACACTCAGGAGTTTTGGAACTCCTGCGCCGCAGTTTGCGATGCCAATGATTATCGCTTAGGCGGATCATTTTTTGATGGTAAAGGCCAGCCTATGCAGGCCAGCGCCGTGTCGCACGGATCGTCTACAGCATTATTTAAAGGAGTTAACGTAATTAATACAGCAAGAAAAATTTAATATATGGCAATTTTAACAGAAGATGAATGCCGCGCGATATTAAAAAAGGCGCTGGGCTATTCAAAAGCCGATGAATGCGAGATCAACTTTGGCGGATCAGACTCGGGCAACATCAGGTATGCCCGCAATACAGTATCTACCAGTGGTTCGTTAAGCCAAACCAGTATGGTTATTTCATCAGCCTTTGGCAAAAAACTGGGCGTGGTAACCACCAACGAATATGATGATGCCTCGGTTGAAAAAGCCGTTCGCTTATCCGAAGAACTGGCACAACTGGCACCCGAAAACCCGGAGTTTGTATCCTTTTTAGGCCCGCAAACCTACGCACCACGCTCAAAAACTTTTGTATCCGAAACGGCGGCAATTACACCTGCCTTGCGTACAGATATGGTGGGCAAAAGCCTGGACACAGCAAAAGAAAATAAGTTAATAGCAGCAGGCTTTTTGCAAAACAGCGCGGGCTTTAGCTCGATGATGAATTCGCATGGCCTGTTTGCCTACAATACCTCTACAGATGTAAATTTCTCGGTAACCTTACGTTCTGAAGACGGTACAGGCTCGGGATACTCTACCAAGGGTTATAACGATGTGAGTAAACTGGATACATTGGCATTTACCAAAATAGCTGCCCAAAAGGCAACCGGATCGAAAGGCGCCAAAGCTATTGAACCGGGAAAATACACGGTAATTTTAGAGCCCGCCGCCGGTATTGTATTACTTGAACAATTGTATGGCGGCCTTGATGCACGCAGCGCCGATGAAGGCCGCAGCTTTTTAAGCAAACCCGGCGGTAAAACCAAACTTGGCGAAAAAATGGTTGATGAAAGGGTAAACATTTACTCCGATCCATCGCATCCCGATTTGCCAACAGGCAGTTGGGCCGGTGATGGCCAACCCCAGATAAAAAGAAGCTGGATTGAAAAAGGAGTAGTTAAAAACTTCACATACTCGCGTTATTGGGCTCAAAAACAAGGCATTAAATCAATTCCAAATCCCGATGGTATCATTATGGAGGGCGGGAATGCAACTTTAGAAGAATTGATAAAAGGCACCGAAAAAGGGATTTTAGTTACCCGCCTGTGGTATATCCGCCCGGTTGATCCGCAAACATTATTGTTTACCGGCCTTACCCGTGACGGTACATTTTATATTGAAAACGGACAGATCAAATTCCCGATCAAGAATTTGAGGTTTAACGAAAGCCCGGTTATTATGCTTAATAACCTGGATGCTTTAGGTAAACCTGAGCGCACTGTAAGCGGAGAATCAGGCCAAAACGCGTTGATTCCTCCTATGCGAATCCGTGATTTTACCTTTACGTCACTTTCAGACGCGGTGTAGATAGTGAGTGGTTGATTGGGTTTATTAAGTGAGTGGTTTTTGAAAACCCAACATCTTTAACCTTATCAGCTACTCGCTTAATCAACCATCCATCAACCAAGCCCGGCACTATTAAAAGTCGGGCTTGGTTGGTTATGTGATTTATGTTGAATATTTTAACTATACTTAATTTCTGTTTTATCTGAATGAGAAGAAAAGACGACATCCTTTGGAAAGGGATACTCGAAGATGTTTTTGACGATTTCCTATGTTTTCTTAATCCTGATGCCCCGGAGATTTTCGACTTTGACAAAGGGTTCGAATTCCTGGATAAAGAGCTGGAGCAGGTTTTCCCGCCTGAAAACAATGAGTATTCGCCAAAGGTGATCGATAAGTTGGTTAAGGTTTTTACTAAAACCGGTAAAGAAGAATGGATTTTGGTGCACGTGGAAGTACAGGGCCAGTATCAAAAAGATTTTGCCAGCCGCATGTACACTTATTTTTACCGGATACTGGATAAATATCAAAAACCAATAGTTGCCTACGCCATATTTACCGAAGCCAATACAAAAGAAAGGCCCAATTATTTTGCGATAGACTTTATGGGCACCAGCCTACGTTATACATTCAACACTTATAAAATAGCCAGTCAAAGCGATGAGGCACTACAAGGCAGCGAAAACCCTTTTGCCCTTGTTGTACTTACCGCAAAGGCGGCACTTGCAGGCAAAGATTTGAAAAGCAGCCGGGAGCGTGATGAACTGCTGCTGAACTTAAAGCTTAACCTGACAAAGTTATTGCTGACCAAACAGATAGCAAAAGAAAAGATAAGGGTACTGATGAATTTTTTAAGGTATTACATACGCTTTGAAAATCAGGATATAAACACTAAATTTGAACAACAGGTAGAAATTTTAACAGAAAGGAGCAACACCATGGGCATAGAAGAACTTTTATTAGACAGGGCTGAAAAAAAAGGTGAGAGAAAAGGTGAAAAAGCAAAAGCTATTGCTATTGCCCGTGAAATGAAAAAAGATGGCATGCCTGTTGCCCAGATCGAAAAATTCACCGGGCTTTCGGTTGATGAGATAGAAAGATTATAAGCAAATCCGCTGTAAACAGGCAAAAGCTGCTGTTATGGCGTGCTGATACAAACAACAGAGCCCGGGCTTATTACAAGTTCGGGCTTTGTTGTTTGTATATATTAACATCCTTATGTTGAATCTTCATCCACCACCTGGATAACTTACTTGCCCTTTACCTGTCCATGTACTCCTGGTATATTTAAAACTACCAAAAACGCACGTAAATGGCAGATAGAAACAGCAATATTACCGCGATAAGCACTATCGATGACGATTTCAACTTAAACATTCCTTTATCAACCTCGATAGATTTTGCATTAACGACAGGGCCAAATAAGCTTACTAAAACCATCACCCCAAAAGTTGTCAGGAACGACCAGCCAAGGCAGATAAAAAAAGGAATTTCGTAAACACCGGATGGGTTGATAAACGCGGAGTACAACCATGTTTCGGGTCCGAATACCTTAACCGCAAACTGGTTAAAGAACACCGAAGCTGCAAAGCCAGTCAGGATGCCTATGATGGCAGCCTCACCGGTGGTGCGTTTCCAAAACATACCTAACAGGAAGGTAGCCAATACGCCCGGACTTACAAAGCTGCTGTATTTTTGAACAAAAGTATAACCGCCCTCGCCACTGATACCCAGCATATCGTTCCAGGTAAAGGCTACAGCGATTACAAGGCTGCACACAATAACTATGCGCCCTACCCAAACCATATTGCGTTCGGTAGCTTTGGTACTCATATAGTTTTTATACACATCCAGCGTAAAAATGGTTGAAATGCTGTTAACCTTACCAGCAATCGAAGCGACAATTGCAGCGGTTAAAACGGCAAGCGACAAACCTTTTAAACCGGAAGGCAAAAAGGATAATATGGCCGAGTAGGCGCCGTCCTTTTTACCGCCAACAAGCATTGGCAAATCGCCGTGTTTGTACAATACAAAGGCTACAATGCCCGGTAGCATTACAATAACCGGCATCAGGATTTTAAGCAAACTGGCAAACAGGATCCCGGTACGGGCAGTATGCAAATTGGCGCCCAGTGCACGCTGCGTGATATACTGGTTACAGCCCCAATAGTTAAGATTGCTTATCCACTGACCACCCGCGTACATGGCAAACCCGGGCAGTATTAAATATTTACTTATTGTTTCTACAGATGCGCCATGCGCAGGCTTTTTAAAGATGAGGTGAAAATGATCGGGCGAGTCTTTCAGGATCAGCTTTAAACCGGTAAGCGCGTTTTGGCCGAAACCAAATTTATCACTCACAATAGTCAGCGATAAATAGGTAATGGCAAGTCCGCCAATAATCAGTACAGCAACCTGTACCACATCCGTATAACCAACCACCTGCATACCGCCAAGCGCAATAATTACTCCAAATATGGCCAGGCCAATCATAATTTCATGTAAATACCCGCCGCCAAGCAAGCCGTTAATGGCCAGTGCGCCAAGATATAAAATAGCGGTAAGGTTAATAAATATGTACAATGCCAGCCAGAATATCGACATCACCAAGGCCACACCGCTGTTATACCTGTCTTTCAGAAACTGCGGCATGGTGTAAATTTTATTTTTGATATACACTGGCATAAAAAACACCGCTACAATAATCAGCGTGGCCGCGCCAAGCCATTCGTAAACGGCCACGGCAATGCCTGCAAAAAAACCATCGCCGCTCATGCCTATAAATTGCTCGGCCGAGATATTGGATGCGATGATGGATGCGCCTATAGCCCACCAGGTAAGTGACCCTTCGGCCAGGAAAAAGCTGTGTGAACTGGAATTGGTTTCTGCTTTTTTACGGCGATAAACCAGGTAACCATATACGGATACCAAAACGAAATAAGTAAAAAATACGATAAGATCGCCTATGGAAATGTGCTTCAGCATGTTTGTTTTTGCAATGGGAATTAGGTTATACCCGGTTCAATTCTCAAATCTATAAAATAAAATGGACTGGCAATGGTTTAACATTATCAAATGTCAATGATACAGCTGTTGTAAACTATTAATACCATAACAGCCACTAATACATCCCGAAAGGGTGTTTCTTTTAACTTGCTCATAAGTTTATAATTTTATTAAAGGAAATGCAATTGGCAAACAGTTCCTTACGGCTATAAAATCCAAACATGCTTAATTACTACTATACATTTAGCAAAATCATATTATTTATTTGCTTAAACGTTTAACTAAATTAGCGCCCTTATTATATCAGATAAATTACATTTAACCGTTATGGCCGATACACCCAAAAGCGATAAAATAGATATGAAAACACTGGCCAAAGTGCTCAATGTATCTATTGCCACGGTATCAAAAGCCCTTAGAGATAGCCATGACATCGGTCCCGAAACAAAGCTGAAAGTAATTGAAGCCGCCCGCAAACTCAATTACGTACCCAACCCCTATGCGAGCAGTCTCCGTAAAAAAGCCAGCAACACCATCGCAATTATTATTCCTGAAATTGCCGATAGCTTTTTTAGCCAGGCCATCAACGGTATTGAAAGCATAGTAGCCATAAAAAAATACCATACGCTGATTTACCTAACCCATGACAGTTATGAGCGTGAAGCCTATATGTTTGGCGAACTTGCCAGCGGCCGGGTTGATGGGGTAATTATGTCGGTAGCCAGTAATACCGAAGATACCAGCCATATTAAAACCCTGCAACAGGCTGGTGTTCCTGTCGTATTTTTCGACCGGGTTTTTAATGATCTCAATTCGGTGAAAATAACAACCGACGACCTCAACAGCGCGTACGTTGCCACCAATCATTTGCTGGATGCCAGTTGTAAAAACATCTCGCTCGTTACAATCAAAGGTTACCCCTCCATCCTATCGGCCAGAGAACAAGGCTATAAACAAGCGCTGGCCGAACGAGGCGTCCAGCCGAAGGAATCGGGCGTTGTTACCTGTTCAAATAAGTATAATAACGAAAATGTTGAAGTAATAAAAGAACACCTCAGGCTTCAAAAGCCCGACGGTATTATTGCAACGGTTGAGCACCTGGCAACATCAACTTACCTGGCCTGCAATGAACTGAAGCTAAATATCCCCCGGGATGTTAAAGTAGTTTGCTTTACCAACCAGATAACCGCCCCCATCCTAAACCCGCCGCTCACAACCATTTTGCAGCCGGCCTTTGATATGGGCAAAAAAGCCGCGCAATTATTATTTGACCATTTGGCCGGCAAAGCGGTTGAAAACAATAAGGAAATAGTTTTACCCTCAACGCTGGTAATAAGGGAATCTTCAATTATGGAATTGTTGAATTAGTGAATTATTGATTTTTTGTGATCGGGCGGATCGAATCAAAATCAAGATTACGACTTAGATTGAAATTCACTCCCTAAGTTGGGCAATGCCTGCGGCCTGGGCTGTCTGTTCATAAGCCGTAATGGCCTTACACCCAGACCGGTATCCACGCCCATCCCTATCGCAAATTTATCTCAACCTGTATTGCATCAGATTGCCGGATCGTTACATTTAACATAATCTCACTCACAACTCACAACTCAAAAAACTACCCACCAAACACCAGCTTCCCATTCACGATGGTTGCCTGGATATTTATCTGCTCGTCAAAAATGGCGATGTCTGCATCAAGGCCCTCAACCAAAGTGCCTTTACGGTCATCTACTCCCATAATTGTCGCAGGGTTCTTAGTCATCATTTTTATGGCTTCATGCAGCGGCACATCGGCCATTTCCATCATCGTACGTACCAGCCTGTCGCAGGTGGCCACACTGCCGGCAAATGAACTGCGGTCGGGCAGTTTGGCAACGCCGTCTTCTACAATCACTTTTAAACCGGTATCCTTATTGCCCAGTACGCTATCCCCCTCGGGCATACCTGCCGCACGCATGGCATCGGTAATGAGCGCTACCCTGTCCGGGCCTTTAATTTTGTAAACCAGTTTTAATAAGGGCGCTGGCAAATGAATACCATCGGCAATAACCTCTACATCCATCGCATCAATCAAAAAAGCTGCTTCAATAACCCCGGCGTAACGGTAGGCATTGCGCCTGGATACCCCCGACATACCAGAATATAAATGTGTTGCAAGCGTGTAACCGTTTTCAAAAGCTACGGCAACTTCCTCGTAAATAGCATCGGTATGGGCCAAAGCCGGCATAATACCATTGGCCTGCAGGTATTTGGCAAACTTAATTGCACCCGGCAATTCCGGCGCGGCGCTCCAGCGTTTGATTGCTTTGGAGTAAGCAATAATCTCTTTATACTCCTCCTCATCGGGATTGCGAATATAGCGCGGGTCTTGCGCGCCACGTTGGTTCATGGCAAAGTATGGCCCTTCCAGGTGCATACCTAAAAATTGTGCCCCCATGGTATTTTTAACATCGGCACTGGCATACAGATCCAGCGTTTTGAGCAGATCGGCCTTCTCGGCAGTCAATGTTGTTGGCACCATGGCTGTGGTGCCATAACGGGCATGCGTACGGGCTATTTCCAGGAAAGCTTCCTCGTTGCCGTCCATAAAATCGTGGCCACCGCCGCCATGCACATGAATATCAATAAATCCCGGCGAAACATAATTGCCATGAGCATCAATTACTAGGGCGTCAGGTGCGTCGATATCGCGTTGGGATATAGCCGTTATTTTTGTTTGGCTGATGAGTATAGTGCCGTTAATGATGCACTGGGGCGTGATGATGCGGCCATTTGTGATTTTTAATTGCTTGTTCATTTGCTGATTGGCGTACAAGTTAAGCTGATTTGGCGAAACTTAAAGTATCAGCATTAAAAAAGTACCAGGTGCTTTATTTAAGCCAAATGGTTTGCGTAAAAGCACCATCGGCGGCAGCGTCCCATATTTCTAAACGTGCCCATTTACGGCCTTTAAGATTTTCTGTTACGCTGAATATCTGGTTGCCAAATGCTTTGGTTGCATCAAGGTTAACGTGTTTGCGATAAACCTGCTTACCATCACCAGATATAATTTCGGCAAAATTAAGCGGGAATGTCCAGCTGGTTTTAAACGAGATGTGGCATTGACCGTTGGCGGGTAAGGCAGCGGTTTGGCCAGACGACCGGCCATTTATTTTAAAATCTTCAATCAAAACTTCGCCGGTGGCGGAGAAAAACTTACCCTGCTGCAACACATCCAAAACCGGCTGCCAGCCCTGTTTATATTCCGGTTGTTTATCCAGTTTCAGGTAATTAATGTTCATGTGGGCATACATCTCGTTTTCCGGTTCAATGCTAAACAAGTCGGCTTCCGAGAGTACTTTTTTATGCAGGCCCCAGTTATTCATATCGTCCATCAAATCCAGCACCCGCTTCCCTAACCTGGGTTGCGACAGATCGGCCGGCATGGCCTTCCAGGCGGCACCTAAAAACCTGTCCGACAGGAAAAAATCTTCCTTTTTATAGGCATCCGGAAACCCTGTTGATCCTTTGGTACGGGCATGGGCGGTCCAGGCCAGTCCATTTTCTACTTGCAGCAGCTTCATCATATCGTTTTTATCACCAATGTGGTAAACCTTGCCATGTTCGGCATCAGTAGTTTCAAATGGCGTACCCTGCTTCCTGTCCATAATCCAGTAAACCGGTTTTGGGAAAAACTCAAGCCAGTGGCCTCCAAAAAACTCATTCGGCTCTTCGCCGGGCAACAACAAAAAATTTGATGAGGATAAGCGGGCGCATTGCTCAAACAGCGTTTTCAACTCCCGTAAACGTTGTTCGTCGGGACCTTTAGGGTGAGCAGTATAGTGAAACTCGGCCAGGTGCACAATGTTTACGCCCAGTCGTTTAAATACTTTTACAAAGCTGGGGCTATCTGGTACGGGCTTACCTTTGAGCACAACACTCATAATAAACTCATTATGGAAATGGCTGGCCATGGTTTTGTAACCCGGCAAGGGTTTATAGCTGTCATTATGCGTAAATTGCTTCACGTGAGTTAATAACGCCGGCGCGCCGCTGATACCTAACAGGCAAAAAAAGTTAAGCCGCTGTTTTGTTCCTGGCGGGGCATTAAACCAGGGCACATAGCGTTTATCGCCATTTAACTCCTGCCTTACACCAATGCCAAAGCCATCGAGCATTTGGCGGTAATTGTTGCCATACCACACAAATTTGAGGTTGAAAGCTTCATCTAATGGATAAAAGTATTGGTGCGGCGCCGGGAAAACCGCAATGCTTCCTTTATCATTTGTGCCGATGATTGTACGATACTTTACGGCTATATTTTTAGCAGTATCAGGCTGATTGATATCATTTGTTTGCAGTTTTTCGTAAACATCACTGTAGCTGATGCTCTTTACAGGCAGGTGCTTCCCCACCAAGCCAGCATCGTACAGTATGGCTGTCGAATCTTTTTGGGTTGATACAACCGCGGCTATATTAAACAGGGGCTGGCCGTTATATAGTGTTATCTGCAGGTCGCCGTTAAAGTTGGGGGCTGCTACCCCACCCATTGTAATTACAGTTCGTGAACCCGAGCTATTTAGGTTGATATCCTTTTTATGAAATTCAACTTTATAGGATTGATGCGGCTTTAAGGGCACCTTATCAAAAAATATGTTCCAGCCGTTTTGGGACACCAGGTCGCGCTTACCTTCAGAGATGATGAATTGCGGGTCGACGTTTTGGATAATAGTTTGATATACGCCGCTCTTACTTAATTCGATGCTGCTGAATAATGGTTCATCATTTTTCAGATTCAATACCAGGCGGCCGTTGTTACCCTGGCCGGTGGGCCAGGTTATGGTAAACCGCGTACCTGTTGTGCTTACAAATACCCCCGGGCTGGTTTTAAACTTTTTTTGTTTAATGACCTGCGCTGATGCCATATCAACAAGCAACAATCCTATTAAAAAAAGGCAAGCAGCAACTAAATAACTTTTCTTTTTAACCCTCATCGCTATTTGTTTAACAAGCCAGGTGGCTATTAGTGGAAAAATGGCAAATTGGCCAAACTTACGAAGTTTGAAAAACTTTAAGTTTGGTTCGGCTGATCAGGCTTTAATTTGCAAACGCATCCAGCGCTATAGTAGGCTTTCCGGAGGTATCAAAAGCTCCTAAACCATAGCCCTGCCAGCTGTTATAGGCTTCGGGTTCCCAATAAAAAACGCCTTTGCCGTTGCTGCCATTTACAGCTTTCACTTTGCTGATAATATCTGAAAGGAAAGCTTTCGACTCGGTTGGTGCGGCGGCTTCCATCCCTACCTCAACCACCATAACCGGGGTGGAATACCGGGAAACCATATCGTTCATGTTGGTTAAACATTGCGAATCCAAATCGGCCCAGTTTGTTTTGGATGGGTATAAAGACATGCCTATGATATCCCACTTGGCCCCATTGGCTTTCAACCCATCAAACATCCAGCGGAAAAGGCCATTATCATAACCATTGGAGATGTGTACAATTACCTGACTTGTAGGGCTCACTTCTTTAACAGCAGCATAACCGCTTTTGATCAGTGCAGCAAAATTGGCCATGTTTTTTGAGGCGCGACCGTCTTCCCAAAGCATGCCATCGTTGGTTTCGTTACCAACCTGCACCCATAGCGGGGTTATGCCGTTATCTTTTAGCGTATTCATAACGCTTTTGGTGTAATCGTGCAATGTGGTTGTCAGGATAGCGAAATCAAGCGCGGTCCAGCCGGCTGGTTTGGCCTGCTTACCGGGATCGGCCCAGGTATCGCTGTAATGAAAATCAATCATAATATCAAAACCCTGAGCTTTGGCCCGTAGCGCCTTAGCCACCACGTCGGCGGTGTTGCAGTAGCCATTTGTTGGGTTAACCCAGGCACGTAACCTTATCGCATTAAATCCAAGGCTTTTTAACAGGGCGAATAAATCTTGCTGAGCGCCTGATTTATCGTAAAACTTAACGCCTTTGGCTTCCATTTCGGTAACCCAGCTAACATCAGCGCCCTTCGTAATGGTAACAGACGGATCAACAACCGGATCGGGCGTTTTATCGGTTTTTCCTTTTGAACATGAAAAATTAAGGAAGCTTAACAGCAAAATACCAGAGCACAAAATCTTCTTCATAATAACACTAATCTCACAAATTAAATCGAATTTCACGAATTGATTAAACACGAATTGGGTTGAATTAACACAAATCTTAAAAGTTTAGCTATTCATTAATGTTAGCTGTTTACTATATTTTGTGTCAATTCGCCCCAATTCGTGAAATTTCTGCTATTTATAGTCTACCCGTTCTCGATGGAACGGTGGCAGCAGAGACGTAATTAAAACTTTGTGTTTGATCGCCTACCATGATCTTGAACTCCCCTGCTTCGGTTACAGTTTTACTTATATCGTTTACAAATGCCAGGTCTTTCGGGGTAATTTTAAATGATACCGTTTTTGTTTCGCCTGGTTTTAACGAGATTTTGTCATAAGCCCTTAAACGCCTGGTATCCGGCGCAATGCTGGCATATTGCTGACTGGTATACAACAACACCGATTCCTTACCTTCTACCTGGCCTGTATTTTTAACATCAACCGTAACAGTTAATGTCTCATTGTCCTTTAACTCCGGCTTGCTGATGTGCAGGTTATTGTAACTGAATGTGGTATAGCTTAGGCCTGTGCCAAACTCGTATAGTGGATTGTATCCGTGTTTATCATCCGGGTTGCCGTTTTCCAGGTTTTTGCGGTAATAGTTATTCAGCGCATTAGGAAAACGCGGATATGTAACCGGCAATTTGCCCGATGGGTTCACATCGCCAAATAATATGCTTGCTATAGCATCGCCGCCTTCGTTACCCGGTAAATAAGCCATCAGCGTGGCTGCCGAAAGTTTCTCTGCATCAGTAACAATCCTCGGGCGGCCTTCTGTCAACACCAATATGACCGGTTTACCTGTTTTGGCCAGGGCCTGCGCCAGTTGAATTTGGGCAGGTGGAAGATTAAGGTCTTCAATATTACCTACGTTTTCGGTATAGGATAATTCGCCAAGGCAAAGTACTATTACATCGGCTTTTTTTGCTGCACTAACAGCTTCGTCGATATTCTGCAGGCTGTCAAAAGCAGCGCCGACTTCGTAGCTTACATTATTTTTGCCGATCTTTTGCTGAATAGCCTCCAGTATAGTGTTTTTATTTGCGGCAAATTTATCCGATTCGTCACCTTGCCAGGTATAGCTCCATCCCCCATCCAACGAGCGCATGGTATTGGCCGTAGGGCCGGTTACCAGCACTTTCATGCTTTTTTTAAGCGGCAACACATTGTTGTTGTTTTTTAGCAGTGTGATGGCTTCATTTGCAGCCTGCACGCTTGCCATGCGGTATTCTTCCGATCCAAATTTCGGATAATCATCGGGGTTGCCAACCGGGCGCTCAAATAAGCCCAGTTCGTACTTAACTTTCAAAATACGGTGTACGGCTTCATTAATACGGGCCATGGGTACTTTACCTTCCTTAACCAACTCAACCAGGTAAGTAAAAAAAGTATAGTCGTAAGGTACCATGCTCATATCTACACCGGCGTTAACTGCAATCATCACCGCATCTTTTTGAGTGGCAGCTATATGATGGCGATCATGCAGGTATTGAATATCGCGCCAGTCGGTAACGGCTACGCCATCAAAATGCAGTTCGCCGCGCAATACGTCGGTCAGCAAATATTTGCTGGCATGTACGGGTACACCGTTAATCTCGCCAGAGTTAATCATTAATGTTTTGGCTCCCGCCTTTACGGCTTCGGCAAACGAAGGCAAAAAGTATTCGCGCATATAACGGTCAGGAATCCAGGCCGGGGTACGGTCTTTACCGCTTAACGGAAAGCTATAGCCCAGGTAATGCTTCATACAAGCGGCTACATGGTATTTATCGCCTACATCATTACCCTGGTAGCCTTTTATAATAGCGGCACCCATGGTTTTCACCAGGTATGGATCTTCGCCAAAGGTTTCATAAATGCGTGGCCAAAGGGCTGATTTTCCCAAATCGAGCACCGGCGAATAATTCCATGGAATATAGCTGGCGCGGGTTTCATAGGCGGTAATTTCGCCGGCTTTATGGGCAATATCGCGGTTAAAGGTAGCCGCCACGGCAATTTCCTGCGGGAAAAGCGTACTGCCTAAGGTATAAGTTACGCCATGTATGGCATCGATACCATAAATAACCGGAATTTTTAAACGATCCTGGTCGGCAGCCTTTTGGATGGTCGATATTACATCATACCAGTGCTCGCGGCTATAGGCATGCCCGCTTACGTTAAGGATAGAGCCAACATGATATTTCGTGATAGCTTCTTTTAGCTTATCCGCATCCAGCTGATGATCAGCTACATTTGTTTTTGACACTACATCGGAGGTAACTTCGGTCATCTGGCCTACTTTTTCTTCCAATGTCATTTTAGCTATCAGTGCATTTACCTTTGCATCGATAGCGCTTAGCACCTGCTTTTTTTGAGCATGTACTGCCGGGGATATTACATTGAGCAAAAGTAAACTTGCTGCCGTTATGTAAATTTTTCGCATTTGTTGATTGATTTTATTTGAGATGTTTTGAGTTAGTTGATTTCGTTTTTACGCTTAACTGGCTTTGCAAAGCTTCTATCGCGTTAGCAAGGTAAGCCATTGGAGCATTCCAATTTATAGTAACTTCATTGGCTGCATATGCCTGGGTATCGTCGATGTAAGCTTCGTCGGGCACTTTAGATGGTACTTTAATACCATCCTGCATACCGGGATTTGGCCCGCCTACCAATAACCCTGGTACCGGATCGGTTACCCCATCGCTTGCCGATGGTCGGTGATGCGGGTGCATGGGCGTTTTAGTGCCATACCCGGTTACGTATGAATACCCTGTAGCATTTCTGCCCAGCAGGTAATCCAAATCGGCCAGCGCATTATACAGGTACTTTTTATCGTGCGATAGCCGGTAAGCCTGTAATAATAAAACGCCCTGGTTAGCCGCATCTGAGTTGCTGCCCCAGCCAAAATGCCGCGCAGATAGCGTCATCGAGGTTTGGTAAGCATTGTCGTCCACACCTTTGATCAATTCATCGGCGGCATTTATTAATCGTCTTTTGATCTCCGGCAGCTCGGGAACGGCAGCGTCGTTTTTAAGCAGGGTATAATAGCCCAGTAGCCTCACCTGGCCCCAGGCCGGTACAGGCATTTTATCATCGGGCAACAGGTTAATATTTTTCAGGTAACCGACATCGCCGGTGCTAATAACTAACTCAGATGCTGCCCAGATAAATTCATCGGTAAAATTGTTATCGCCATAACCGCCGGTGGTTACAGCCGGGATAAACTTTTTATTATTCTGATCCTGCCGGTAAGCAACATTGGGATTATTAGCGGCCCACTGCCAGGCCTTTTTTGCTGCGACCAAGCATGAATCGGCCAGGCCGGGTGTTTGTTGCGGGAATTGCTTAAAAATCCTTGAGGCCTGTGCCATAACCGCGGCAAAATCAAGGGCAGCAGCCGTACCTTTTTGTACTACATACCGGGGCGTGGTATCTTTATCCGGCATTTCAAACTTATCAAATGCGGCGTTGGTTAATTTATGATACACCCCTCCATCGTCAGGATCCTGCATGGTAAGCATCCACCGGAGGTTCCAGAGCACCTCGTTCAGCAGGTCGGGTACGCCATTGCCGCTTTCGGGGATATTAAGCTTAACGGTTTTCATGTATGCCGGATAATCCTCGTATAATGAGAGCAGTGTACTTGTGCTGATGCCGCTGTTTACCACGTATTTGTTATAGTCCCCGGCATCGTACCAGCCACGGGGCGAGGAGATAATGGTACCTGCCAGCCGTTTGTCGCTTGCCGCCGACGGATGCACCAATACCTTATCGTCGGGGTGCCCCGCTGCCCTGCTCCATTTACCGGCATACTTTGCCGGTAGCGCGGTTGATGCCCGCATAAAGTAATAGGCTTTGATAACTCCTTTAGCTAAGTTTTGGTGAACGTTGCCCGCTATTTTAAATGGGTAAGAATTTCCAGAGCCGGTTACAGTCAAAATGTATTCTCCCGGTTTGCTAAAGCTGCTAAAATCTGCGATATAGGTGGTTTTACCAGCGAATGATGGAGTTGCAGACGGTGTTAAAATACCACTAAATACAGTACGGTTATTTAACAACCGGATGGTAAATGAACGGCCATTGCCATTTAAAACTATTGCCCTTTTGGGACCGTTTGGATAAAAGCCAATTTGGTTTAGTCTGATTGGCCTTGATGAGGTATCTTTAATTTGGGCATTCCCAAATTTAGCCATTAACAGCAATAAAAATATCACTGTTAATCTGCCTGTTAAAATTTTAACGCTATTTGAATTTATACTCATTATACTGCAACCTTTACCTGTTTTTGTTGGGTAAAAACCGGAATTTAAATATAGGTGTACAACTTACAATAAGTATAATACTATTATTGCCAATTAGCCTGAAATTATAATACTAAAAAGACATTTCAATGATGCGTAATCAACAAGGTTACTTCAAATAAAAAAGGCCCGCCATAGTACGGCGAGCCCTTCAATATCAGTTGGAATTAAACTTTTTATAATGAAAATATCTTGTACGCCAATGAAAGGCTAAAAATGCTAACCCGGGTATGCGAATAGCCGGGTCCGTAGCTAATTTTATTCAAACCGCCTTCGTATCTTAAATCGACAGAAAAATCTTTAATATCTAATCCAGCGCCAAGCTGAACGCCGTAGTTAGCATCTTTGTAATTTAATTTTGCAACTTCGGCAGCGGCATTGCTGTAGCTTTGGTCTCTGTTCACTGTAAATGAAAAAACAGGGCCACCATAAAACCGACCACCTAAACCAAATGCGCCAATTTTAGTACCTATAAGTAAGGGTACGTCCAAACTTGTAAACTTAGCTTTGTTCTCATTTCCGGCATCGTCTTTAATGGTTAGGTTTTTGGCTGTGGCATATAATTCCGGTTGAAAATTAAAGCCGAGGGCACCGAACCGTGCCCAAACGCCACCTAAATAACCGGCCTGCGAGCTGTTATCGTACTTCCCATTTGCGGGAAATGCCGAAAAGTTTAATCCTGCTTTAGCGCCGAATGAAAAGCTTGGTATCACCTGGGCAGATGCAAAGCCTATAGCTAACAGGCAGATACTAAATGTAAGTAAGAATGTTTTTTTCATTTTTCAAAGGGTTATGATTAGTCGATAAATTTATGAAAATTATTTAGAAGTAATTAAAAAGTAGATTAGCGGCGCCCTTAAATAGCAATCCGGCTTATATCATCAGGCCTAATGGCGTTAACAATATAAACCGGACATATCAGAAATAAATTCTGAGATAAATGTAAAACTTTTTTACAATTCCTAAAACTTTTCTGTTTTTTTTACAACGTTAACTTGCCCTGGTAATAATCTAATATTTTGTTGTAGATAAAGCAATCGTAACGGGCATTTATCAAATTGATTTTTGACCTGTCCAGGTTGTTTTTAGCCAATACAAAATCATAAGAAGTTAAAACCCCATTATTAAAGCGGATTTCGGCAATCCTGAATGATTCGGCATAAGCTTTAACTTGTTCTGATAATACGGTGTATCTTTCGTAGGCAGATGTCATGTTAAGGTACGCCTGTTCTACGTTTTGTTTTAAAACTATTTTGGTGTTGCTTTCCACATACTTTGCTTCCTCAAGGTTTATTTTTGCCAGCTTGACCTTGTTACGGTTTTGAAAATAATTAAGGATCGGGATTTGCAAATTTAAACTAACCTGGGTACTATAATTGTTTTTAAACTGATCATAATAGCCGATGCTATGATTGCTGTAATTAGCCTGGGTAGAATAAACAGGCTGTTTGGTGCCCCCGGCACCATTTACAAATGCCCCGGTATTTACGGTGGTCGAATCTATAAAAGTTGAACTTTGTGCCGCGCTCGAGTAATTCGTAAAAATTCCGGCTCCTAACGACAGTGTGGGCAGCAAGGCGCCCTGCGCCACCTTTACACCTTTCTCGGCGCTTTTACTTCTTAATTCGGCAGCTTTGATATAAGCCAGTTGTTGCAGCGCCGCATCATATACCTGGTCTGAACTGGCATCTGTTTTTGCAGATACATCCTGTACTGTTAAAGGTTCGAGTTTAAGGTTCTTATTGTAGGGGATGTTCAGCATTTGCATCAAGTTAAGCTTTGAAACTTCTAAAGCGTTTCTGGCTGATACCAAATTTAGCTGATTATCACCAAATGTACCTTTCAAATCGTAAAGGTCTGACGGTAGCTTATTGGCGCCTTCTTTTTCTAAAATATCCAATCGCTCAACCTGTTTTTTTGACACCTCAAGCTGGTTAGTTACCTGGCCAAGCAGTTCTGCGTTATCTAATACCTGGAGGTATGCTGTAATTACATTGATAGTTACCTGGTCTTTGGCTTGCTGAAAATCCATTTTCCCTGCCTGGTACGAAAGTGAGGTTTGCTTAATGTTATTAAGATTTTGCATTCCGCTAAAAAGCGTAAGGTTACCATTCAGGCTATAATTACCATATGTAAGTGATTGCGTTACGTAGCTGTTTGTAAAGGGGTTAATATTGCGGCCATTATTTATACCATGATTAACCGAACCGTTAATGGCAGGCAATAAATATTCCTTAGCCTGGTTGTAACCAACCTGCAAACGCTCCATCTGCAGTTCGCTTTTCTTTACATCGAGATTGTTTTTTATCGCAATGTCAACACATTGCCTGATAGATAGAACAGAATCGGTTTGCGCCTGTGCCTGTGTTGCCGACAGCGCTATCAAACCAAAAAATATAAATTTAAAATATCGCATTACTATATGATGATCAGAGTTGTTTTGATGATGCTATTTTACCGTCGAGCAGGTTAATGATGCGCGTACCGTATTCGGCATTCTTTTCGGAGTGGGTTACTTGTATAATGGTTACCTTGTCTTCTTTGTTCAGCTTGCGGAAAAGCTCCATGATCTCTTCGCCTTGTTTGGAGTTAAGGTTACCTGTTGGCTCGTCGGCTAATAACAATTTGGGTTTGGCAATCAATGCGCGGGCTATACCTACCAATTGCTGCTGCCCGCCTGATAACTGTGCCGGAAAAAGATCTTTTTTGCCCACTATATTAAATTTATCCAGTATATCGGCAACCATTGCTTTACGTTCCGAGCTTTTAAAATCCTGGTAAATTAAAGGGGTTTCGATGTTTTCATACACGGTAAGCTCGTCAATAAGGTGATACGCCTGGAAAACAAAGCCGATATATTGTTTATACAAAGCAGAGCGTTGTTTTTCTTTAAGCTGGTGTACAGCATGGCCTGCAAAGTAGTGATAGCCGTCGGTTGGTTCATCCAGCATACCTATAACGTTAAGCAAAGTTGATTTACCAGATCCTGATGGCCCCATGATAGAAATAAACTCGCCCTCGTCAACCTCAAGGCTCAGGTCGTTGAGCACATAATTTTTAAGTCCACTTACCTGGTAGTATTTTGAAATATGCTGAAGTGATAACATTTTTTGTTGTGAATTAATAAGTTGGTGAATTAGTGATTTAAATTTTACTTAACAGCAATAATAATAATCATTTTATCATTCAGGTATCAATAATATACCAAACTTTCAAACAGTTAATTATCAACAACTTAATCAAAAACAAATAAATAATAACTGTACGCTTATGTAACATGGGGCGTACGGTAATGATACAATGAAAAAAGGGAATCAACGTAGCGCTGTTTAATTCGATGGTAAAATCGGCGCGCCTGGCGTCGGATGGCAGCAACTCCCAAGTGCGCCTTACGGTATTACATATTTCATTACCTTTTATGTGGTTGTTATAATTTCTGTCCCCGATTTGAAGTAGCAGGGCAAAAGCATATCAATAATTAACGGAATGAGTTTCTGCCATGGCGAAGATATAAGCATCAGGCGGCGCCTTGCCTTTATTGGCTGATCCTGGTTAAATGATGCGGATGACGAAGAGATGTGTTGGCCAATAACAGGCACAAGTATTTGGCTCTGTCTAAATTGCAACATCAATATAATGTTAACCATGAAAAAATGTAAAATATTGACTATCAAATATTTATAAATAAATTAACTGAAATGTGTTAAGTTATGTTAACCTTATTAGATGCGGTTGTCCTGGGCCCGCCATACAGTTAAGGACAGTTGGCCGCCAACTTTCATTAAATTCGCTTCTTGTATCCGGTTAATCCTAAATAACGCCCTCATGAAAAAAACAAGGCTAATGTTATTGCTGGCAGTTGTACTGCTATTGCTCAGCGCTTATAAGCCCCAAGAGCAAACCTGGGTGGCTATCGGCGATTCGATCACTTATCTGAACGACCATTTGGATGAAACGGGCAGCAGGGTAACCAAAGGTTACCTGACCCGGGTGGCCGAACAATTTCCTGGCTTGCACTATATCAATAAAGGGTTCAACGGATGGACTTCTGGCGGTATTGCGCAACATATTGACAGTTTGGGTATACCCGCCGCAGACATTTACTCCGTTTTTTTAGGAACAAACGATTGGTGGCAGGGCAGGCGGACGGGCAGCCTGGATGACTATAAAACAGGCAAAGATAACGCTACAGTATATGGCTCATTCCGGATTATCATCAATAAGTTGCGGCGTTTAAACCCAACTGCCAGGATTGTTTTGATAACACCGATGCAACGGGCCGATTTTGTTTATATCAACGATCCCCGGAACAATGCTTTTGGATCTTACCGCCAAAAAAACGGTCAGGCACTCGAAACCATCGTGAACGCTATTGATTCTATCGGCCGCTATGAACAAATACCCGTTATTGATCTGTACCATGACGGCCAGCTTGCGATGGACAAACTGGTAAAATTTAAACGCCTTAAAGACCCTGCATCTGGCGCTTATGTTAATTACACTTATCCTGAGTTTACAAAAATTCCATTTAATCCTGCAACAGACGATTATCCTTATCCCAGGGAGGCCATTAGTTTAACCTACGATGGCTTACACCCTTCAGATCAGGGAAACGCGGTTATTGCAGGCGAAGTTGTTAAAGTATTCAATCCCTTGCTTAATGCCGAAGACTGGAAAAAATATATCGATTTAAGGGCTTACACCAAACCATTCTGGAAAACAGATACCGTTATAGATGAATCTGTGCAAGTCATCCGAGATCAGGGCAGCTTGAATGCGAAACTACTTTTCAGGCCGGCGAAAATATTATCGGTTAGGGCGGCCGACTATAGCCGGGAATATATAAAGGGAAAAGATTGGGATGAAAGTAACGGAGAACTGGTGATCCTGAAAGGTTCGTCTGTTCCGTTCTTTTGCCGGGAAGACCTGATTTTTAAGGAGGCCAAACCCGGGCATTCGATGAATGGCATGATGCCCGGTACCTTTGTCTTGTTTAGCGAAGGCTCCTATTTCAGTTCCAGGCAACTCGTTGTGTCATACCTGCCGGAAAAGTTACGTCATTGGAGAGGGCCTGTACCTGAACTTGCCCGACTTACGCTTAGCAATACGGTCAGTAAATTAAAAAAGCAAACCGGCCTGAAAGTGGTGTTTTATGGCAACAGCATTGAAGTGGGCTATAATGCCAGCGGCCTGGAAAAAACCCCACCCTACATGCCGGTATGGCCAGAATTGGTAATCAACAGGTTAAAGGCCGTTTATGGCAGCCAAATAACATTTGTCAATAGCTCAGTCGCTGGCCGGTTGGCAAAATGGGGACAGGATTCTGTACGCCAGCGCGTGATGAGCGAAAAACCAGACCTGGTGGTTATAGGGTTTGGGATGAATGATGGCACCGCACACGTAGCACCCGGAACTTATCGGGAACAAATTAAAGCCATCATTGATTCGGTAAGATCAGCCAATACCAAAGCAGAATTCATCTTGATAGCCCCTATGCTCGCCAATCCGGCTTCTGCTTTTAATGGTTTTCAATCTTTATACAAAACAGAACTTGATAAACTGGCTGGTCAAGGTATCGTGGTTGCCGACCTGACAGGCGTACACCGGGAATTGTTAAAACATAAAACTTACCAGGATATGACGGGTAACAATGTCAATCATCCGAACGACTATCTTGCCCGGTGGTATGCCCAATACCTATTGGGGCTTTTAACCAGGTAAGCCGGCTGTATAAAATAGACGCTGGCCGATAACGTCTGTCATTGATAAGTTAAGCAACCCGGTGCCAGGCAATAGCAAATAGCGAAACCAGGCCTCAAATTATTTATGGTATCTACAGCCTATCATCCGTTTTTGAATATCTTTTATTTAAATATGCTAAAGAGTACCCAAATCAAAAGCTGCACCGTTAGCCCCATCAGTAAAGTAGCCACGCTGTATACCTTCAATGTGGAAGCAGTATCCAGATTAGAAAAACGACTGATTACCCAGAAATAGGCATCATTGGCATGGCTTATCACCATGCTGCCTGCCCCCATGCTCAATATGGTTAATGTAAGACCCATTGGCGACGACAAACCTAAATTTGAAAGCAATGGTGTAACCAGCGAAGATGCTGTAATAATGGCAACTGTTGACGAACCCTGAGCTGTTTTTAAAATGGCAGCTACCAGGAATGGAAAGAAAATACCTAAAGACAGCCCGCTCAGCATGCCGCCCAGGTTTTTTCCCATCCCAGTGGCCTGCAACATTTCGCCGAACATTCCGCCCGCGGCAATTATGGCCAAAATCATCCCTGCCTTGTCTACCCCCTCTGTAAGCCAATGATTCAGATCTTTCTTGAATGGCTTTTGAACGAGTTTAAATGAGGCAACAATCCCAATAGCCAACGCCATAACCGGTTCTCCCACAAACGAAATGATTTGCAGGCACCCGTTTTGCACCATCAACGCCGGTGCAACAAAAATTGGCATTACCGATTTACAAGCAATCAAGACAATTGGCAAAAGGACAGGCAGGAAAGAATATACAGCCCGCGGCAGCTGTTTTATTTCATCGGGGATAACTTCGGGCTCCGTGTATTCATATTCAACTTTGCCCCCGCGCCACACGCTCCAGATATAACCAACGAATGCGGCTGGTATAGCAACTAAAATACCCCAGAGCATTACTTTACCCAAATCGCCACCTGCTGTACCTACCGCCGCTGTAATACCCGGATGCGGTGGTACCAGGCAGTGCACCGCGTACAACGACGTTGCCAGGGCGGCAGCCATAACCGGCATCCTGTTGTGTGCTTTTTTTACAAGGGAGTGGTTTAAACCACTCAAAATAATAAATGCACTATCACAAAAAATAGGGAAGCCGATTATAATACCGGTGAGTGTAACGGCGATTGGTGCATTTTCCTCTTTAACTACACGCAAAATATAATTCGCCATGCTCATGGTTGCGCCGGTTTTCTCCAGTATTACCCCCAAAGTGGTACCCAGGATAATAAGCAACCCGATTTTTTCCATGGTATGCCCAAAACCGGTTTTAAGTGCAGTCACTATTTCTACCAATGGCAAGCCGCTGAATAAGCCAACCCCTAAGGCAGCTATTAATAGCGTAAAAAAAGCATTTACTTTTTTATACGCTGTAAACCATATAATAAAACCAATGCTGGCAATCAGAAGAAAAAACAGATAGTACGTATTTATCATCATGCTTTATTTTACTATGGCTATCATAATATCCATTACATTGGTTTGCGTTGGCCCGGTTATGATTAAGCCATTTGTTTGTTTAAAGAAATGGTACGCATCATGTTTCTTCAAATATTCTTCTATCAGCAATCCACGGTGCAAAACCAGGTTTAAAGTATCATTGTCCACAACTGCTCCGGTTGCATCGGTTGGCCCATCTGTTCCATCGGTGCCCCCGCTTAAAATGGTAATTTCATCAGAAATATTTTGTTGGCGCAGCTTATTCAACTCACTTAACGCAGCCAATGTAAAGTGCTGATTGCGGCCACCTTTTCCTGTGCCCGTTACTTTGACGGTTGTTTCGCCGCCTTGTATTATACAAACCGGTTTTGGGGCTTTATATTGACGGGCCATATCCACCAGTATTTTTGCTTCCGTCTCTGCATCTCGGGTTATCAAATGATCTACTATGTGTACATGATATCCTAATTTTTTTGCCATATTGGCCGCTTCCAGAACAGCCATTTTATTATTGCCGATAATCCGGTTGACAGTATTATCAAAAAGTGGGTCTCCTGGCTTAGGCGTATCCTTAATTGTTCCTTTAATGCCATCCTTAATATGCCGGCTGATGCTTTGTGGTAATACGGATAATAGGTTATACTTTTGAAGGATAGTTTCTGCATCCTCAAAGGTTGAAGCATCCGGAACGGTGGGCCCGCTGGCAATTGTCTCCAGGTCATCTCCCGGCACATCACTTATAATGAATGAAAAAACTGAGGCTCCGTTGCAAGCTCGTACAAGTTGACCGCCTTTAAAGTTGGACAGATGTTTACGAACCGTATTAATTTCATGAATAGCGGCTCCTGATTTTATCAACCGGTCAAACGTTGCTTGCACCTCCTGCAGGGTAGCTCCCGGCGGTAAATCGCACCATAGGGCCGATGCACCGCCACTTAACAGGCAAATTACTATGTCGTTTTTTGTTGCTTTTTTAAGCAGTTTTATGGTTTGAGTAACGGCGTCAACACAATTTTCATCCGGCACGGGATGCGCCCCTTCAATAATTCTTATTGTAGAAGTGGGCAAGGCATGACCATATTTGGTTGTGACCAAACCCTCGCTAATGTACCCGCCCAAAATCATTTCGGCTTCTACGGCCATTGCTGCTGCAGCTTTTCCGGCTCCAACCACATAAATATGATTGATGGTTGTTTTGGGAAAGGCCACGCCTCCGATAGTCAACGAATCCTTACTTACAGATAAGTGTTGCCGTAACAGATGCCCCGGCTGTACCGCCGATACAGCTGATCTGAAAATTTGAATCGCATGCTTTTCTTCAATCATAAAACATTTGTCACGTAAAAAAACCCGTTCTTTTCAGTCATCACGATGTCTCCAAATTACGGAGCATTTTATTTTTAAACGAAGGGTTTATATCGTGTTGTTAATCAAACTTACAAACCTTTTTAGCCAATAAAAAAACATTGCTGGACCTGCACAAAAATCAATTTTTAATTTGTAGGTAATGGAAAGTACCGGGCACTACGGAAATAACAGCGGGGTTTTGCCCGAGATTGGACAATTTGACGACTGCTGTTTTTCGCTGACCAACACCGTTTTCTGAACTGTGGGTATGAAAAACATAAAACAGCTCGCCGTTTTTTGTGGTAAATAAGTCGCCGTGCCCGCTGCCATTCTGCCCGGTATTTTTCCTGCTCAGTATCGGGTTTCCCATATATTTAGTCCATGGCCCGGTTGGACTGGCAGACGTAGCATATCCCACCGCGTAATCAATGTTCCTGAAATCGTTAGCAGAATAAAATAAGTAATATAGGTTATTGATTTTGGTTACCGTCGGTCCTTCCGCCACAGGCCAGCCGGAAGCTGCAGTATTTTCCCAGCCTTGATCAGCATGGATACACTCCATCAGCGTCGAACTGTCAATATCGCTCAAGTCATCCTTCAACCGTGCCACATAGATACGGTTACCCTTATCTAACCGGACATGATAGAGGTACAACTTTCCATCGGCATCTTTAAAAATAAACGGATCGATCTGCTTCCCAGGTTCTGTGATCGGTTGATGTACGCGTTGTGTAAAAGGCCCAAGTGGACTGTCGCTCACCGCGATGGCAATATGCTCATCGGCGGCGTACGCCATATAATATTTGCCGCGATACTTAAATACTTGCGGAGCCCAGAAGCTTTTCAAACCATAACTATCACTCTTTAACAAAGCTGGTTTATCCTCTCGCTTCCAATTTTCGAGGTCATTTGATGTGTAAACCGCAAAACCATCCGGGCTGCCCGTACCATAAAGATAATAGGTGCGGTTGTCATAAAATATAGTTGGGTCGGCCAGCCTGATCGTATCCATCCGACTTTGCGCGTTAGCGGCACTGACTGCTGTCATCAGCAAAAACATGAGCAGTTGCTTTTTCATGCTCATCCAATTTTGTAATTACTATCCCAGCTACAAACCTTCTGACTGTACAATGCCTGGTTGGCCAGGTGCACGCTGATGGCGGTACGGGCACCGGTGAATACATTACTGTCGGGTAACTCTTTACGCTTAATTTTTTGATAAAAATCATTAAATGCGTACCAGGTTCCATCCTTCGTGGGTTCGGGTAAAATGGACGTCCCTCCTTCTTTGTTCCAGACGATGCGTGTTGCACCAGTAACGCCGTCAACCGTTCCCTTTTCACTAAGGAGCTTTTTTTCCGGGTAAAACATTCCCTGGTCTGTGAGCAGAGATACGGTACCCAGTGTACCCTTGATCTTAAAAAGATACCCATCATGTGCATTACCGCACATCGCCCCGAAATTACCTATCATACCCTGGTCAGGGTAGCGCAGCATAAGCTGTACATTATCGTAGGTTTCGCGGCCGTCTTTAAAAACATCAATCCCTCCTGTTGCAAAAAACTCCTGCGGATGGGTATCAAAGGCCCAGTTGATAAAATCTATCTGGTGAGAAAGTAATTCGGCTACCAGCCCGCCCGAATATTCCCGGTACATGCGCCAGTTAATGGCCCGCTCCAGTGCCGGGTTGGGTACCGGGCGCCGCCAGTTGCCATTGCGGTCCCACCGGCAATCTACCTGGGTCACTTTGCCGAGGTATCCCTTCTGGATCATCTCCTTCACCCGGTAATATAAGGGCGAATAGCGGTATTGGTGCCCAACCTGCAAAACCTGTTCATTGCGGCCATGCATCAGGCTCACCAGCTCCAGCGCCTGATCAATGGTATAGGTCATCGTTTTTTCCAGGTATAAATGCCTGCCGGAACGGATCACATCTGCTGCTATCGGGTAATGCAGGTATAAAGGCACGGCTACAATAACCGCATCTACCTCTTTATCATCTAACAGCTTTTTGTAATCGACATAAGTTTTTACGGTACCGGTTTTAACCAGCTTTTGTGCAGCCGTCAGCCTGAAATCGAGCACATCGCACAAAGCGGTTACCCGGAATTGATCAGGCATTCCGTTAAGGATATTCATAATGCCGGTACCGCGATCTCCGCAACCTATCACTGCTATTTTAATGGGCTCCCCGGCGGGCTGCAAAGCACTCAGTTTATTTCCAATCAACAGCCCGCCGCTCAGCAGGCCGGTATTTTTCAGGAACGTTCTTCTTTCCATCTATTCAGTTTTGTGTTGATATCCCTTAAAAAAAGCACTTACAGTATCTGCGATACGACCATCGGGTCGCCGGTAAACCATGTAAGCGCCCATATCTTTCCGTTTTGCTAAAAAAGCCAGGCTGCGCTGCAAACCCATGGCCATAAAACCATTATCATACCCATCGGCGGTGATTGCGTCCCTGGCGTACACCGTCACACTTATCATTTCGTTTTGTACAGGATAACCCGTGAGCGGATCCATCAGGTGCGATACTTGTTTGCCCCCGGACTCATGGTGTTTGCGGTAATTGCCCGAAGTGGTGATGGCACCGTCGCCCGGCTCAATCACCTGTCGCATGGGCGCAGGGTCCAGGTCATCGCCGCTGATTCCCTCAATGCCAACCCGGAATGGCTCATTGCCGGGTTTATGGCCTTTAATGCGCAGTTCGCCACCCAGTTCAATCAAATAGTCGTGAATATGATGCCGCTCCAGCAAATCGGCCAGCAGATCAACCGAATACCCCTGGGCTATACCATTCAAATCCAGTTGTACACCGGGCACCGTCTTATATAAAAAATTCCCTTTCAGCCTTATTTTATTTGCACCCACCTGGCGCAGCATTTTTTTCACATCTTCCCTACCGGGTTCGTGGTCGGCTTTAAAAACGCCGAAGCCCCAGGCGTCAACCAGCGGTTTTACTGTGGGGTCTACCAGCCCGCCGGTAGCGTGACTTATCTGCAGGGCGCGGCTAACCAGCACACGAAAAATATCATCCACACGGATGCCTTTTGGCGAGCGGTTAAACCTGCAGATAAGTGATTGAGGCAGGTAAAGCGATACCGATTTATCAAACCGTTGCAACAAACTGTCCGTTTGCTGCTGGCTAACCAGACTATCAGCTGCATAATAAACAATGCTGTAGGTAGTACCCTGGGCATAACCTTTTATCGCAAAAAGGCGCAACGATGGTTGTTTCCCGAAAGCACAACACAGCAACGCCAAAACAACAATACCAGGTAGCCAATTATTTTTCATAGGTGCGGGCAAAGTTAAAAATTCCGGTAAAGCCGTTACGAAGGAACCAATGTGTTTTATCCGCAAACCAATTCAATCAATAACTTACCGATCGAGAATTTTTCTTTCCTTCTTTGAATAAATTATTTCGAAAATTTCTCGGCTATCATATCAAGCTCTTTTGCACCGATAGTCTGCCCGCCATTCTCAATCACAATCCTATACCTAAAAGTCACCGACTCCCCTTTATTCAGATGCAAATTTTTTGCCGATTTACCATTGGTAAAAATCTTTTCGCCCAGGGGATTCGCGGCAAATAACCCATAGCCCCTCGCATGCCAAAAAGTAGGATAATTGGGGTTTTGAGGATGATCTATAATGGCAATACTTACCGAATCGGCCCCCATTTTACCGTAAACTTTGCACCATACACCGCGTGTGCTCCAGGCATCGTTGCCGGTTTTGCCGGCGCTGGTCAGATAATTTCCATTGGCTACCTTATCGGTACCAGCCTTCACTATGGTTACGTTGCCTTTGTCGTCGGTAAATTTTTGGTCTTCGGTGGCGGGCATTTGCAGGTCATGTGCCAGCCGCAAGCCAAGCAGGCCGTCTTTAGCATCCGTAAAAGTTGCGTCTACTACAGCCTTTAAAGTTGTAATACGATCAACGATGCGCTGGTTACCTGTCCCGCTGAATTCAAACCTTGTGGTTTCTTCTAAAATAACGTCTTTTTGTTGGTTTGTCCAGTTTGCATGGTATGCTAATACGCCGGTTGCACCGCTTTTGGTTTCCAACACCTTGTCGGTACGGATCCAGCCATACAAATTCTTTTTGTCTTGATGGATGGCGTAAGAGTTATTCCAAAAATCAAGCCCATTCAGGTTTTCAAAATTAAACCAAAGGCCAATATGATGCGGATGATCTGTTGGGTCGCCTGGTTTAGGATCCAGCGGGAAACCACGGGTTACAACAGTGCCATTTGCTGCACGCAAGGGATATAGCACCGGTTTTTCTAGGCTATCGGGGTACAGGAAACTTGTAAACGGCTTACCGCCGATAAACACATCTACCTTACGCTCATTTTTTGACGCAACAACCTTTACCTGTTCGCTTTTTTGGGCGGCCGCGCTTGCGGCAAAGGCTATTGAGACTATTATTAAACTTGTTTTTTTAAAGCTTTTCATGGTAATTGCTGGTCAATATTTAAAAACCTTACCATTTGTCATTACTTCCTGGGTGCTTTCATCAAACGTGGCCTTAACACCCGTGTGTACGGCGGCATTGGTCATGATATTAGCTATAGAGTGACTGTACCCCGCTTCAACCGGCGCATTGGGCTGCTTACGGCTGCGCACGCATTCCATCCAGTTGCGTACATGGTTTGAGGTAAGCACATCGCCGCCGGTGTTGGCCGATGCCACAACCTGCTGTGTATTTGCAAGGCTGATTTCGGGCAGCAGGTTGGCTTTCATGCCCATGGCTGCGGCCATTTTTTCTGTAAGTCCGCCATCCGGCGATACCTTATTGGTAATCAGGTTCAGTTCGCCTCCGTTGGAGTAGTATATCTCGGCGGGGTGTTCATCCCCGTTATGCATGCGTGAGCCAAAGGTTACCTGGAAACCGGTTGAAGGATCATCCAATGGGCCATAATCAAAGGCAGCCAAAATAGTATCCCAGTTACGGCGGCCATCCTTCCACATATAAATACCCCCATTGGCAACCACGCTGCGCGGATGTTTTAGCCCTGTAAACCAATGTACAGTATCAATCTGGTGACTCATCCACTGGCCGGCTAAGCCGGATGAATAGGGCCAAAACAAACGATACTCCAAATATTTGCGTGGGTCGAAGGCCTCGTATGGCCGGTTCATAATAAAACGTTTCCAATCGGTATCTTCCTCTTTTAACTTACTCAGCAATTCTGGGCGGCGCCAGCGGCCTGGCTGGTTAACATTCCAGGTAAGCTCAACCATGGTAATAGGGCCAAACTTGCCCGAGCGGATAAAATCATTGGCAGCGTGGTAATTATCCCCGCTCCTGCGCTGCGATCCTATCTGCACTATTTTTCCGGATTCCTTAACGGCTTTTAACGCTGCGCGGTTATCCTCCATTGTTTCGGCAAAAGGCTTTTCAACATAGGCGTCACAGCCTGCTTTTACCGCTTCAATGGCGTGGCGGGCATGCTGAAAATCGGCGGTGCTGATAAATACCGCATCAACCGTTTTGCTATCATACAACTCCTCGTTGTTGCGGTATGCCTTTACATCATGCTGCATTTTTTCTTTCCAGGTAGCAGCCCCTTCCTCTCGCCGGTATTTCCAGATGTCGGATACGCCAACCACTTCGAAGTTAAGTTCTTTACAATGATTCATAAAGCTGGGGATGTGCGAGCTTTTATGCCTGTCGGAAAAGCCGACAACACCCACCCGAACGCGGTCATTAGCACCAATAATACGTTTGTAGCTTTTGGCACTCCATGCATTTTTAGTGATCAATACACCTGTCCCGGCTATCGCGGCCTGTTTTATAAACGTACGACGAGAGTTTTCCATGCTGTTAGGTTTACTTGTTTTTATAGTGTAGATGAAAATTGGTTTAAACAGCGGCCTATGGCACCGCTATCATCAAATATCGAAGAAATCAGGTAAAAACCAGTATCCTGTTTGTAAGAAGCTTATTACAGTGTAAACAAAGTATGTTAACGTATAGCTGCTTAAATGGTTAGCGTTTGATAACATCCCATGATTTTACGATATAGTATCCCCAAAGCCCCTTACTTAACGTAATTTCTATTTTATAATCGGAAGGTTTTACTTTATCATACCGATACGGGTTTGAATAACCGATATCCAAAGCTTCAATGTTATTTTCAAATTCAAAATACACCTTTGGTTTTTTGCCGGTCCAGAATTGGGTTACCTTGCAATATATTTTTTCTGTTGGATTGTTAGCAGCTTTCTGCTTATTCAGGTAATCCCAGGCAACATCGGCCACAAACCCGAAACTTAAATAAGAAAAAAGTAAACCCTGAACCAGGTAAAAACCAACAACAAACAGCTTCGATAAAAAACCTTTGCCGCCCCTATAAGCGTCCAATAGAAAAGCGCGCCGATAAATACCGAGGACAATAACTCCCGTTAGCGTAGGCAAAGCCAAAACAAATAAACTATATCGGCAATCATGCCCTATCGTTTTCGGTTTTATAAAAATATCATATAGCACAAAAACTATCATCAACGCAGTCACTATCCTATAATGTAAATTATCGGTCTTTTTTTTTGCGGTAATTGTTGGTATCTGTTTGGGTATCTTCATCGTTTGGGGGCATGGTTAACGTTTTTGGCCGCTTTCAAAGTCAAATCAACACAAGTGATCAAAAAACCTTGTACACTTGCCCGGTCTGCGCTCCCAGAACACTTTTAACGTAAGCCTGCGCAACCCGCGCCATAGTTACCGGGATGTGGCCGGGGAAGTACGGAAAATAACCGGGCGAATCTTCTACAACACCCGGGCTTATGGTATTTATGCGTACACCGTTTTCCAGTTCAATAGCAGCTGCTTTTACAAAAGCTTCAAGCGCACCGTTTACCGCACTTAAATTAGATCCTAATACGATAGGATCCTCACTCAAAATACCCGATGTTAAAGTAAAAGATCCTTTGGGATTGATAAAATGCTGACCCATTAAAACCAGGTTTACCTGCCCCATAAGTTTGCTGTTAATCCCTTTCATAAAATCGGCATACGTCATAGCTGTTAGCGGCCCAAAATGGCCATGGCCGGTTGTGCTTACCAAGGCGTCGAACTTGCCCGCCTGCTCATAAAATTTTCCGATAGATTCGGGCGAGTTGATATCAACCTGTATGTCGCCGCTTTTGGAACCGGCAGTTATTATTTCGTGATTGCTTTTTAAAGCTGCGGTAACGTGTTTGCCAAGTGTGCCACTGGCGCCCACAATGATTATTTTCATGATGATATTGTTTTGATATGTTAAAGATGATGAATATTTATGGCTGTAAACGATATTACAATTGTAAAATCCAAGGCAAACGCATCTAAATATTTAGCGATGATGATTTGTCATTTAATAATAGCTAACGAAGTAAGCTTATAGCGTCGGGAAGATATAAGCATCAAACGATACCTTGCTTTTATTGGCTGATAGTGGTTAAACGATCCAAGCATCAAAGGGACTTGTATTGGCCGACAACGGGCACAAATATTTGGATGCGCCTAACTTGTGAGATCAATTTAGTGTTAACTATGCTAAATCATAAAATATTGATTATTATGTATTTATAAAAAATATATTTAAAATGTGTTAAGTTATGTTAACCCAATTTAGATGCGTTTGCCCTGTTGTAAAATCTATCTCATTTCAGCACGTTCTTAAAAAAGAATATATTTACGTTTAAACGTGCACCTCCTTATGAAAAAACTGTTACTGCTTACAATCCTTTTAGCACCTGCAATAGTATTTGCTCAAAATGCCGACTCAACCTGGTTTGTAAATAATTATATCAAAAAAGAAGTTCAGATCCCGATGCGCGATGGGATAAAGCTTTTTACATCTGTTTATCAGCCCAAAGACCAGGCTGAAAAGCACCCGATCCTGATAACCCGCACCCCATATTCCTGTGCGCCGTATGGCAAAGATTACCGTGGATACTGGCGAAATTTCATGATCAAATATTGCAGGGAAGGCTATATCATGGTGATCCAGGATATCAGGGGGCGCTGGATGAGCGAAGGGACATTCGAAGTGGTACGTCCTTTCAATCCCAATAAAAAAACAAATAAAGATATTGATGAGGCCAGCGATAGCTATGATACTATAGACTGGCTTGTTAAAAACCTGGATAACAACAATGGTAAGGTTGGTGTAACCGGGATTTCGTTCCCCGGATTTTATGCAACTGAAGCAGCCTTAAGCGGCCATCCGGCGTTGAAGGCTGTTAGCCCGCAGGCACCGGTTACCGATAGGTTTTTTGGCGATGACGACCACCATAACGGCGTTTTATTTTTGATGGACGCATTTGATTTTCATGTAGGTTACGGTTTTAGCCAGCCACGCCCCCATCCTACCATATTGCCTGCAAAAACGTATCCCATAAATGGCCCTGATAACTATGCATGGTACTTAAAAACGGGAGCATTACCCAACTTTACCAAAGCATCGGGCGACAGCCTTAAATTTTGGAGCGATATGATGGTTCATCCCAACCTTGATGCATGGTGGAAAGCCCGCGATACGCGCTCGGGGATCAAAAACGTAAAGCCTGCCATGTTGGTTGTGGGTGGATTATTTGATGCCGAGGATGGCTACGGGGCGTGGAATACCTACCAGGCCTTAGTGAAGCAAAGCCCGGCAACCAAAAGTAATTTGGTAGTAGGTCCCTGGTTTCACGGGCAATGGGCAAGCAAAGATGGTACTCACTTAGGCAACATCCAGTTTGGCAGCAAAACCAACGAGTGGTACCAGGAAAACATCGAAATCCCCTTCTTCAATTACTATTTAAAGGGGAAAGGCTCGATAGATACGCTTAGTAAAGCAACTATATTTTTTTCGGGGGAAAATAAATGGCGGAAGTTACCTCAATGGCCACCTGCTGATGCGGTGCCTACGCCGATTTATTTGGAACAAAACGGGAAGTTATCCTTTAATAGCCCAACAAATACCAAAAATACCTTTGACAGCTATACGAGCGACCCGGCCAAACCGGTTCCCTATGCCGAAAAGGTGCACGAATACCGCACACGCGAATACATGACCGACGACCAGCGTTTTGCCGCCCGCCGCACTGATGTTTTAACGTACAGTACCGATACATTAACTAATGATATCACGCTTGGCGGCCCGGTAACTGCCGACCTGACCGTTAGTATTTCAAATACCGATGCCGATTTTGTAGTAAAAATCATAGATGTTTTCCCCGATAATACACCAGCTAACCCGGTTACCAAATATCCTATGGGCGGCTACCAAATGCTGGTACGGGCCGAAATTATGCGCGGTAGGTACCGTAATAGCTTCCAGGCACCCGAAGCATTTGTGCCTGGATTGCCTACACAGGTAAAATTCCAGGTGCCCGACGTTGCCCATACTTTTAAAAAGGGTCACAAAATAATGATCCAGGTACAAAGCAGCTGGTTTCCTTTAGCCGACAGAAATCCGCAGCAATTTGTGGATATATATCATGCAAAGGACAGCGATTTTGTGAAAGAAACCATCAATGTTTACCATGCTAAATCGAAGATAATTTTGCCGGTGATAAAATAGTGGTTATTGAGCCAGCAAAATAATTTCGTTCAATAACCTACGTAGATACCCCGGCACCTGCAACAACCTGCTCCCATACCATGAAAACATTTCGCCGTCAACCAAAACAGCTTTTGCTTTTGGCACCAATTGTTTAAACTCGTGGACATGTTTTTGTTTGAACGGATATGGCTCGGATGATAAAAATATCACGTTGGGATTAGCGGCAGCTAAGTCATCCGGAGACACTTCAGGGTATCGTTCTGATTCGAAAGTATTGGTTAAGCCACACTTTTGCAGCAGGCTATCAATGTACGTTTGCCTGCCAGCAACCATATACGGGTTTTTCCATATAAAGTAGGCTACAGTGATATTCAAAGGGGGGAATATATAGGTATCAAAACGGTGTCTGATTTCGAGATTTAAAGCGTAGGCCTCCTGCCCCTTGCCAACAATATCACCAACACCCTCGATCATGGTTAAGGCAGTCTCCAGGTCATATATATCACTTACCCAAACAGGACAAACATCCATGAGCTCTTCAACCTGGCCGCGATCGTTCTCTTCCTTGTTAGCGATAATTAAATCGGGGCGCAGGGATTTTATCAGTTCAATATTTAGCTGCTTGGTGCCCCCTACTTTGGCTATTTCTTTAACTTTTGCCTCCGGGTGAATGCAAAATTTGGTAATACCAACAATTTCAACATTCAAACCAAAATAAAACAAAAGCTCGGTTTGCGAGGGTACTACAGAAACAATGCGTTTTGGTATAGACGGCAGATTAATAACGCGGTTTAACTGATCGCGAAACACCGCCATGTTAGAAAGCGTTCTTTTCTCCCCTTAAAGCATTCCAAAACGTTAAGAAAACTATTTTCATATCCAACAGGAATGACCAATTCTCCAGGTACCAAACATCAGCTTCAACACGTTCAAGCATAGCTTGTGTTGTTTGGGTTTCGCCCCTTAAACCATTAATTTGGGCCCATCCTGTAATTCCTGGTTTTAAAAAGTGCCTTACCATAAACGTATCAATAAGCTGCGAATATTGCTGTGTATGGCTAATCATGTGCGGCCGTGGCCCCACTACAGACATGTTACCTAAAATCACATTAAAAAACTGGGGAAGTTCGTCAAGGCTGGTTTTACGAATAAAGGCCCCTGTTTTCGTGATACGGGAGTCACCACGGGTTGCCTGCTTTTTATCAGAGTCCTTGTTTACCCGCATGCTACGGAATTTGTAACATTTAAATGGTTTGTTATCCCTTCCCGAACGTTCCTGTACAAAAAATACCGGACCTCTTGATTCAAGTTTGATCAGGATAGCCAGGATTGGGAATAACCAGCTGAACACGAAAAGAATAATAAATAAAGAAAACACCACGTCAAACAGTCGCTTTATAAACCTGTTGAGCATATTTTCTAATGGCTCGGGCCTTACAGATATAACGGGAATATGACCAAAACTTTGAATGAAAGTTGGTTTTTTCGCATAATCATAATACTCTGGAATAAACTTAAACCTGATGAGGTTTTTATCAGCATCAAGCATTAGCCGCTCAATTGTTGCCGCTTCAGAATTGGGCAGGGTACAAAAAATTTCGTCTACTTTATTATTCAATACATAGCTTATGCAATCATTAGTACCACCCAAATAGAGGTGTTTATCATTTACGAGTTCGGGATTATCATCAAAAAAGCCCACCAGGCTGTAGCCACGCTCTGGGTTTTGTTTAAAAAAACCGTACAGATCTGCACCTATCCTGCCACCACCAATAATAATAACGGCACGGGTATCAATCAGCGATGCCCTGTCGCTTTTACGTATCGTAAGGAATATCAGTTTCCACAAGCCAAGTAAAAATCCAAATAATGCAAGTGAATAAAACAGGTATTCGCGTGTAATAAAATAGGCTTTTGTACCTATAAGTATAATTATAGTAAAGCAAATAAAACTTACAAACAGAAGGTATGTTTTTATTACTCCGCGATAAGTTTTGATAGAATCTTTATTCAAAACATGTTCATACAAGCCGGTAATATTGGCTGATAACAACCATATCAAATTAAACACCAAAACAATGGGTAAATATTTCCTGTTGTTTATCCAAAAAATGTATGACCTATCTTCGATAAAGTAAGAAATTACCATGCTCATATTAAGTATAATATAATCGATGGTAAGGTTCACCGCTTTAATAAAAGTAGCGTATCTGTGAATCATGTATTAGAGCTTGTTGAAGTATATAACACCCGCTAAAATTAGCATATTTATTTATAAATAACAATGTGATAATTGAAAGTACAATTGATTACAAATGTGTTATTTCATATGTACCAAAATTAAAAATTAAGAAATTGACACCAAATCAAATATAAAATTACAGTAAGTTTTTACAACCATTTTGTGTGAAAAAAATACAAATTAAATTACAACCGGCCATCAACCATGTTTTTATCCAGTATACCCTTTATATCATATATAACCGATGCAGCCCCTCTTTTTAACTGCTTATAATCAAGGCTGAAAAACTCCCTGTGCGATACTGCTACAATAATAGCATCGTACCCACCTTTCAATTTTTCAAATGCGTTAATGGTTTTAACGCCGTACTCCAGTTCAACCTCCGATGGATCGGCCCAGGGGTCGTAAATCTCATAGCATGCTTCAAACTCACTTAAAACCTTTACAATGTCAATTACCCGGGTATTACGTACATCGGGGCAGTTTTCTTTAAAAGTAAAACCGAGTACAAGCACATTTGAGTTTTTTACCGGAATATCTTTCTTAACCATAAGCTTAATTACCTCCAGAGCTACATATGTGCCCATGCCATCATTTAGCCTGCGGCCAGCCAGTATAATCTCGGGATGGTAACCTACCTCCTGGGCTTTTTGGGCAAGGTAATACGGATCAACCCCGGTGCAATGGCCGCCAACAAGTCCCGGTTTAAAATTCAAAAAATTCCACTTGGTACCGGCCGCTTCTAAAACTGCATGAGTATCAATACCCATGATCTGGAAAATTTTTGCCAGTTCATTTACAAACGCGATATTAATGTCGCGCTGGGAGTTTTCAATTACTTTACAAGCTTCGGCAACTTTTATACTTGGCGCCTTATGCGTCCCCGCTGTAACTATAGTTTGATAAAGTTTATCGATAAAATCGGCAGCTTCGGGCGTCGAGCCTGAGGTCACCTTCAATATATTGGTAAGTGTATGTACTTTGTCTCCCGGGTTAATCCGCTCGGGCGAATACCCCGCAAAAAAATCAATATTAAACCTAAGCCTGGATACCCGTTCAAGTATCGGCACACACACATCTTCGGTAACTCCGGGATAAACAGTTGACTCGTAAATCACTACATCGCCAATCTTAAGTACAGACGCAACTGATTCGCTTGCTTTTTTTATTAGCTCAAGATCAGGACGATTGTGCTGATCGGTAGGTGTTGGCACCGAAACTATAAATACATTGCAATCAGCTATATCCTCAACCTCCGATGTAAATACAAGTTTGCCACTGTCATTGCCAAGCAAAACTGATTTTAACACCTCGGAATTGGTTTCCAAGGTACGGTCATGGGCCTTATTAAGCTCATCAACCCTTGTTTTTTTTATATCAAACCCTTTTACCAGAAATTTTTTTGCAAACTCAACCGCGAGCGGCAATCCTACGTAACCTAACCCTATTATTGCAATGCGGGCAGTTTCCGGAGCTTTAAATTGTTGCAGAATCTGATTTGACGGATGATCAAACATTTTTAAACAGGGGTAGATATTTGCAAATATATATTATTTTTTGAGTTGGATAAACCACTTTACTGACTATAGATCTGGTATACGCCGTTGACCGACCTGTTAGATGCCGAGCCGACGAGTAACGTGGTGATTTTTTTTTCAATCATCAATTGTTCGGCATAACCCGCAAATTCCTCGCCATCAATAATTAGTGGGTTAACTGTCATTATTTCCAAAACACTTAATGTAGATGGATCAGGGTGCTTTAATAAAGCGCGTCGTAAATCGCCGTCGGTAATAATTCCTTTAATATTATCGGCCTGCCCAACAATAACCATTCCCAATCGCCCTGCCGACATACTAAGCAATAACTCTGTAAACGACGCATCTTCACCTATAAAAGGTAACTTATCTGTACGCATGATATCTTTTACCTTTACCAATAATTTGCGGCCAAGGCTGCCACCAGGATGAAAACGGGCAAAATCGTGCTGCTTAAACCCCCGGGACTCCATTAATGCGATGGCAAGCGCATCTCCCATAACCAGCGCAGCTGTGGTTGACGATGTTGGCGCCAATTCCAGCGGACAAGCCTCACGGGAGATTTTTATATTTAAATGATGATGACTGTTTTTAGCAACGGTAGAGGTTGAATTGCCGGTAACGCCTATAACCAGGTTATTATTCCATTTTAAAAAGGGGATTATGCGTAACACTTCATCAGTTTCGCCCGAATACGAAATCAGCATAACAGCGTCATTAGTACCAACCATCCCAAGATCGCCATGAAATGCCTCACCGGGATGCAGGAAAAAGCTTGGAGTACCGGTACTGGCAAGTGTAGCTGCAATTTTTTTTCCTATCAATCCGGATTTACCTATGCCAATAACTACTACCTTACCTGTACAATTCAATACAGCCTCGACGGTTTTAGTAAATTCATCGTCAATTAATTTCGCTACATGTTGCAGCGATTCTATCTCGATAGCAAAAACTCTTTTAGCAATATCCTTCATTAATGTTATACGTATTACGTTTTACGTTTTTAATGATAATTCACGTACTACTTGCAACGTAATACGTAAAACCCAACACTATACAAGCGAAGCTATCAGGGCATCCAAATCATGAAGCTTCAGCATGTTGGGGCCGTCGCTCAAGGCGTTATCCGGATCAGGGTGGGTTTCAATAAAATAACCATCCGCCCCAAATGCTTTTGCGGCAAGGGCCATCATAGGCACAAAAGTGCGATCGCCGCCTGTTTTACCGCCCGCGCCGCCTGGCCGTTGAACCGAATGGGTACAGTCCATGCAAACGGGATGGCCAAAAGCCTTCATATCGTAAATATTCCTGAAATCAACAGCAAGATTATTGTAACCATACATATTGCCACGCTCGGTAAGTACTACTTTGGTGTTGCCAGCCTCCAATACCTTTTGGGCGGGATAAAACATATCGGCCCCCGACAGGAATTGTGCCTTCTTTACATTAACTATTTTGCCGGTTTCGGCGGCGGCAACCAATAGGTCGGTTTGCCGACATAAAAACGCCGGAATCTGCAGCACATCAACCACCTCTGCGGCTATCGCCGCCTGGAAAGGTTCATGAATATCGGTGATAACAGGCAAGCCGAATTTCTCTTTCACATTTTGAAGCATCTCCATTCCTTTCCCTATCCCAGGGCCACGGTAAGAGTGGATGGATGTACGGTTGGCTTTATCAAAAGAAGATTTAAAAATCACAGGCACGTTATATTTTTGGCCAACTTCGGCAACCTTTTCGGCAACTGTGTATAACAACTCTTGGTTTTCCATTACACACGGACCCAATATAAAAAACGGCTTCTGCCGCATCTGCTCAAATAACATATTATGTAGGTTATGTGGCAAAGATAGTGATAAGCACGAATTTCACGAATGAAACTGATTGGTACTAAAAACGGGGAGAGCTGTGCAGTATTCTACGAATGAGCTAACTAACACAAAAAACGCTGGCAAGCAGGTGTAATAGAAAAGCGGTAACAAATTAAAATTCGTGTAATTCGACATAATTGGTGAAATTCGTGTTTATGAATTATTTTGAATTTTATGGCATACCCGAATCATTTGATATTGAAGCGGCCAAACTCAAAAAGAAATTTTATGAGCTAAGCAAACTGTATCATCCCGATTTTTATGCAGGCGAAGATGAGGCAAAACAACAGGAAATACTGGAATTATCTACCCTAAATAACAAGGCTTACCAGGTATTAAATGACCCGGCACGCAGAATGGAATACATTTTAAAGCTCCATAACCTGGTTTCTGAGGGCGCAAAACCACAATTACCGGCTGATTTTTTGATGGAAATGATGGATATTAATGAAAGATTGATGGAAGTTGATAACAGCACAGAATTGGCATCAATAACCGCGGAAGTGCTTGCTTTTGAGGCTGATATTAACGAAAACCTTCACGAACTAACAACGGATTATACACAGCTTGACCATACTGCGCAGGAAGAAAGAAGGATAAAAATTGCAAATATTTACTACAGACAAAAATATCTGTTGCGAATTAAAGAGAGTTTAGATACATTTGCAGCCCGCCTGTAAAAGATCGCTGATTAGATTTACAGAGTATGCCCAGCTGGCGGAATTGGTAGACGCGCTGGTCTCAAACACCTGTGGGAAACCGTGCCGGTTCGACTCCGGCGCTGGGTACTAACCGGATTCAGGTTAGAAATTTGAAAGGGTTGCTTGTAAAAAGCAACCCTTTTTCATTGTTTTTCAGTATATTATCTTAGGATCAAGCAGAATAGTTGAGGGGATGAATAAAAAAAAGTTTGGGATCAAGCAGAATAGTTGAGGGGGTGGATAAATAGTTAAGCATATAATTTAGCAAGCCTGAATTTTTGGCTCCATCCAAACCCGCTCAAGGTAAATCCCTGGTGCTTAGTGACCTTCATTTAACTCACCATAATCCTATTTTATGAATCATTTAACTTCTAAATCTTGGATTACCTTCGTATAAAGCTTTCTAATTGGTGAAAGTATTCCACTAGGGGAACAGAGCCATCCTGATTTCTCCGGATGACTCTGTTCGTTTATACCTCCTATTATCAAATTTAAAATCCGCAGAAAAAAAATAAAAACTTTAAAATATTATTGCCTGGTAATCGTCTGCATAAACATGTACGGAACTTTATTAGCATTACACTCACTCACCCGCTGGTTGGTATTGAGCACCCTCCTGTTCGCCATTTTTGGGGCTTATCGTGGCTGGTTATTGCAAAAGCCTTATCTGAAATTCGATAACATAGTAAGGCATACCATAGCAACAGTAGCACATATTCAGTTAATATTGGGAATTTGGCTATATTGCATCAGCCCTGTTGTGGCTTATTTTTTACATCACTTTGGCACTGCAGTACATGAACGGGCCATTCGTTTTTTTGGCATGGAACACATCACCATGATGCTGATCGGGATAACCCTCATTACCATTGGCTCGGCCAGAAGCAAACGACAGCTTAACGACCAGCAAAAATTTAAAACAATGGCAATTTGGTTTACAGTAGCCCTGGTGGTAATATTAAGTTCAATACCATGGTCGTTTTCGCCGCTCATCAGCCGGCCAAATTTCCGGCCATTCTAAAAAAAACTGTTAATGTGATTGCCGAATGATACTTACAAAGTATGCAAAGCACTACTTTGCATCGCAAATTAAAGGTTTCAGCGAACTGCTTCTCACCATTCATATCTATATTGCTGATTTAAACAAGTAGTTTTTCCCGAATCTATCCAACAAAAAAGTCCGGTTTACCGCTAATATCCCCGTCTTTACCGTTAAGCACCCCCGGTTTACCTTTTTTGCTTTGCCATCGTTCGGCCATCCATCTACTTTTGTTTAAAATGATTTTAAGCGTCAATCGTCTATACTACTATGGAAAATAATTATTTCATGTTGAACCCGACACCTGCTCCCCCAGACAAAGAGCAGGAACTTGCCATCCTGTTTCTCGATATCAGGAACTTCACCGGTTTAATGGAAGCACAGTCTGGCAAAACCGTTATTCAAATTGTGCGCCGTTTGTTCACCGCCTTTAACCAAATCATCAAAAAATTTGAAGGTAAGGTGGTAGAGATAGCGGGAGATAGTTTATATGCCGTGTTTGGCTTACAAACCGGGTTGAAAGAATCTGTAAATAATGCCTACCAGGCCGCCAAAGTAATGTTCCAAACGGTTAGCCTGTACAACGAAGCTTATGACGAACCTTATTATGGAGGCCCGCTCGAGATTGGTGTAGGCCTGCATGCCGGAAAAGTTTTTGTTGACGAGTTTGGGCTGGACAACGCTCCGCAATTATCCGTAATGGGCCTCCCCGTAAACGTTGCATCCAGGCTACAGGCCAAAACTAAAGAGTTGAATAACGACATGATTATTTCCGAGCATGCCTACCAGTTGTTGGCAGGTGGCGGGGCCATCGCCCATTATCAAACCGTGCAGTTGCAGGGGATTAGTGGTGGTCAGCAGGTTCGCCTGGCCGGGAAACCATATAGTAACCGCAATCAACTAAATCTGGACTATTTATTGGCTATTTCCGGGTAACACCTAAGAGCGGCTGACCAACCAGGTGCATTTTTGCTGAATTTACCGTAATTGCTCCACGCGCAAATCCCCAATAGTTATTTCCCAACCTTTCGGACTGATCCTTTTTTATTTGACTAACCAGGATCAACCTAAAAAGAAAAAGTCCTTAAATCATCAGATTTAAAGACTTTTTTAATCGATTGGTATCGCTTTTGTCGGGATGGCAGGATTCGAACCTGCGGCCTCCACATCCCAAATGTGGCGCGATACCGGGCTACGCTACATCCCGTTCCCGATTGGGTTGGCGAAGGTAAATTTTTTTAATTAAATAATCAACCATTCCCGTTAAAAATGTTCGATATAAATATAACCCTCTAAATTACAACCATTAAAAATCCCCAGGCGGCAGTTAATAAATGATTATACGCCCTTTAAAAAACAGGGATGGTTTGAATAGTTTATTGTTAACTCATAACAGCGCGGAAACATCGGATCAGGAAGTTTTCCGGCAACATCTTAATCAATGGTAGTAAATCAAAAAAGCCTTTAAATCATAGATTTAAAGGCTTTTTAATATTGGTTGATATCGCTTTTAGTCGCCCTGCCTGTACAAATTTCGAACCTTTTCCTCCATGACTTGAGGTTACTGGCTAATTTGACATTGTAAGAAATATAACAAGTTTAAACAACCAGGGCCTATGATAACTGAAAAAGCTGCATAACTGCCGGATCACTTAGAATATGCCGGGATTTAATTTCATTATCTTTTTGGGTTTCATAAGGTTGCTGAGTAAATAAGTACAAATATGGATTTGTAATCAGGTAATCTATCTCCCGGTTTTTACTTTCGACAACGGATTCTATAGAGTCGGTGAATTGACGGTAAAATTGTATGGTTTCAGGCGACACAATGCCGTCCTGAATATATCCTTTGGTTTTCTTTTGACAGCGACAAGGAGCCGCAACATTTATTAACCCGCACTTATCCTGCATAAAGGTGAATAAATCGCCCTTAGCACGTTGCAGTTGTTTCCTGAAATTCTCCGGCGTCACTTCAAGAATTTCGGCCGCTATACTGGATTTCAAATTGAAGATTGCACCAAGTATGAAAACCATGCGTTGTTGTCTGTCCAGGCAAATCAGCGCCCCTGTCAGGCATTTATTACGTGTCCAGTCGATTAACTTTTCATTGTCCGCCTGCTCTTGCGGTGTCATTCCCTCATCGTTATACGCGGTATCCAGAAAATCGCCGTATTCTTCAAAGGATACAACTGATTTTTCTACTTTCTTTCTCTTAGTATCGATGAACTGATTATAGACTATGCGGTACAACCAGGTGCGGAAACTGCTGTTACCATTGAACTTGTCTAACTTCGACACCAGCGAAATTAAAACTTCCTGTGTAAGGTCAGCGGCTTCATCCCTGTCACCTACAAATTTTAAAGCAAGATTATAAATAAATCGTTGATGACGATTTATCAATTTATTTAATGCGCCTTTAGACCCTTCAAAAGACTCTTTGATTAACTCAAGGTCATCATCTTCTTTATATGATTTGCTAAAAGGTGTCATAATAATTCCCTGAGGGTTAATTTAAATTACGTTTTAAAAGGCCAATATTTTTTTTTACAAATATATACAACCCTGAAAATAACAGTCAAGGAAAGTTCCTACGCTTAAATTAATGACAATTAATTAACTGACAATACGTCAACGGGCGAAGCGTACTCCCGGGCACTACAACTCCAATTGCGTTCGGGTTGCCGTTTTTTTATAAGCTGAAAAAAAAGTTTGTCACAGAATTTAGAAACTACGTCAAAGGGTAAATTTTAAAAAAATAAAAACATGAAAAATCAAGATTTAAACGGGAAATTAGCCCTGGTGATCGGTGGAACCAGTGGGATGGGAAAAGCAACAGCATCATTGCTTGCTGAAAGCGGCGCAAGCGTTATTGTAGCCAGTAAAACAAAAGATTCAGTTATAGCAACAGTAAATGATCTTTCTAACAACAATCCTGAAATCACGGTTACAGGTAAAGTTGTTGACATTACCAACATTGAAAGTGTAACGGCATTCATTGCCGAAATCGAAAAGGAAAGCAAAATTGATTACCTGGTAAACGCATCAGGTATCTTTAGGCCGAAACCTTTTTTGGAAACAACCCCAGATGAGTACGCTGCGCTGCTGGATATCAACACAGGTTTCTACTTTATCTCACAGGCGGTAGCCAAGAAAATGAAAGAAAACGGTGGCGGCGCTATTGTAAACATTGGTTCTTACTGGTCAGAAAATGTTGTAAAGGGCATGCCGACTTCAGCTTATTCAATAGCCAAAGCAGGTTTGCACGCGTTAACCAAACACCTTGCAGTTGAGTTGGCGCCTGAAAATATCAGGGTAAACGCTATCGCTCCCGGTCTTTTTGTGACCAATGTGTTGAACGATGTTGTGGGTGTTGAAAAGGTTGAAGAAACCTACAACAGCCTGTTAGGTCTCAACCCACTCGGTAAAAACGGCAAGCCTGAACAAGCGGCAAGCGCGATTGTATTCCTTTTGTCTGACGAAAGTGCATTTACAACCGGAGCTATTTTAGCAGTAGATGGTGGCATGTCAACAGGTCGCGGTTGATCACAGTTACTGAAATCAGCGTTTTTCGGTTATCTCTTAAGTTATGCTAATAACATCGGGTTTCTTGAGAAGATGGAATTAAACTAATATTTCCAGCAAGACATAACAGGATTTGAATCGAAACTACATCGATTTAACTTTTAATAAGTCTTTATTAAATCAAAAAACGCCCTCAGAATAACCTGAAGGCGTTTTTGCGTTAGCTGTCGGGATGGCAGGATTCGAACCTGCGGCCTCCACATCCCAAATGTGGCGCGATACCGGGCTACGCTACATCCCGTTCCCGATTGGGTTGGCAAAAGTAGGATTTTTAATCAAGTTGCAAAACTTTTTTTAAATTAAATTTCAAGCAATATTATAACCTCTTCATTAGCGCACATTTGACGTTAAATATTCTTTTATTATATAGTATTTGCAGCTACCGAAGTTAGTTTATAACCTGCAAGTCATCAACTACAGCCGTGCTTCTATTAATTCAGCTTGCTCGATTTATTCATCAATGCGGCAGAAACCCCTAAGCAAATTAAAATACCAATAACCAACCCACCGAACAGTCTGCCCGAGAAAGCAAACAGGTTACTTGCCATATCAAAATAATTAATGTAAACAATCCCTGCCAAACAGGCAAACAGCCCGCCGATAAGCAAAATCCTAAAGCTTTGAAACAAGGCGTCGAAAAAGCCAATCTCGCCTTGCTTATCATCATCACGATAGCGCTTCACCCCAAAATAAACACCGCAAAAGGGTATCAGTAATGATAAATACTCAACCGGGCTTACGTGGTTGCCAGTGCTGTTATACCCAAACGACCGCATGATGAACAACCAGGTACCGCTAAGGATACCCAGGATTAAACCTGTTACAAATGCATTTTTCATAATTTAGGATGGCATATGATAATACCTGATATAAATATGCAAAATTTTCACTTGTTTATCAGCAAATAATGTCTTTTTATTAGCCCTAACTCAGCATAACAATTGCGGTTGATTAGCAACCCTCTCCCCTAACTACAACCAAACCCTACTGAACAGCGCCCATCCAAAATATTGCAATAAAAAAGCCGCTAATTTTAGCGGCCGATATTTTCAATCCTGATTCTTGGTTCTTGACTCTTAATTCTTGCCTCTTCTTCTCCGTTCTTTCACTATTAAGCTCAGTTCACGGCTCATTTGGCCCGCTATGGCGGTATTTTCCTGCGCGCGGCGAAACAGGTATGGCAGCACGGCTTTTATTGGCCCGTAGGGCACGTATTTGGCCACATTGTATTGCGCATCGGCCAGGTTAAAGCTCAGGTTGTCGCTCATGCCCAGTAACTGCGAAAAATATACGTGTGGGTGCTTATGGTCGATGCCCTTGTTATCTAAAAGCTCGGCCAGCAGGCGGCAACTTTCTTCGTTGTGGGTGCCCGCAATAAAGGCTATTTCGTTAATATGGCTGGTACAATAATCCAATGCCGAGTCATAATCAAGGTCGGTTGATTTTTTATCGGGCTGAATGGGCGAATTATAACCCATTTCCAGGGCACGCTTACGCTCTTTTTCCATGTAAGCGCCGCGCACAATCTTTGCACCTAATATAAAACCTTCGCCCTTCGCAATCTCGTGGTCGTTTAATATCGATGCCAGTTTATCATGGCGGTACATTTGGTAAGTGTTATAAACAATGGGCTGTTTGGTGTTAAACTGCGTCATCATAGTTAAAGCCAGCAAGTCGATAGTTTCCTGTATCCAGCTTTCTTCGGCGTCAATCATCACAGGCACATTGCTTTTGTAGGCCTTATCGCAAATAGCCAATACCCGGCTTTGCACCCTTTGCCATTCGCTTTCCTCATCGGGCGTAAGTGGCAGGCGGGCATCCAGCTTCTCTAACAAAGCAAAGCGGCCAACGCCGGTTATCTTAAATACGGTTAACGGTATAGCTTTATCTTTTGAAGCCCGTACAATCGTGCGGATGATCTCGTCCCTGGTGCTATCAAAAACGACTTCATCGTCCTCCCCTTCTATCGAATAGTCTAAAATAGTACCTACGCCGCCGCTATCCAGGTTTTTGATGGTATTATCGCACCCGGTAATGGTTTCGCCGCCGCAAAAGTGTTTAAATATAGTAGCCTTAATAATGCCTTTAATCGGCAGGCCTATTTTAATGGCAAAGTTGGTTACCGGGGGGCCTATCTTTACCAAAAAATTAACATTGATGATCCTGAATAACCAATAAGCCCGGTTAAGATCTGCATTAGATGAATGACGAAAAGCTATTTCTGTATTTTCAAAAGAGGGCTTACCGTGTTTAGAATTATTATTAGTTTCATTAGAAAGCATCCGCAAAATTATAAAATTGATAACTCATTATTCCATGAATAGTTTATTTTTGCCCACCATGATTGAATTTAAGTTAAACGGCGACTTTATCCCGATGATACAACTACTAAAAGCAGCAGGCCTGGTACCCACCGGAGGCGAGGCGCAAATAGTTGTAAGTGAGGGGGAAGTAAGCTATAACGGACAGGTTGATTACCGCAAACGCCTTAAAGTAAAACGAGGCGACCTGGTTGAATTCAGAGGAAATAAAATCATGGTTATTTAAATTATGGACACCATTCAGAGCGATAATTACCCCATTTTTTTTGAAAACAGCATAGATGAACTGGCCAACTTTGTAAAACAAGGCCGCTACTCGCGTTTTTTTATTTTAACCGACGAAAATACCGCACAACATTGCCTGCCCCTGGTAAAAAGCAAAATAGAAGACCAGGACAATTTTGACATTATTGAAATAAACGCCGGCGAAGAAAGCAAGGATATTGATTTTTGCATCGGCATCTGGAAAATGCTGATAGATTTTGGGGCCGACCGTAAAAGCTTGCTTATTAACCTTGGCGGCGGCGTTATCAGCGACCTTGGCGGCTTTGCTGCGTCCACATTTAAGCGTGGGATTGATTTTGTACACGTACCTACTACCTTGTTATCGCAGGTTGATGCATCAGTAGGCGGTAAAACCGGGATTGATATCGATAGCATCAAAAACATCATAGGTACCTTTACCCAACCCAAGGCTGTATTTATTGAATTGGGATTTTTAGATACCCTGCCTGCAAAACAAATCCTATCGGGCCTGGCCGAAATGCTGAAACATGGCCTCATTCAGGATGCTAATTACTGGAACCAGTTAAAAAACAGCGACCTGAGCAAACCATCTGCCGAACTGGTACATCGGTCCGTCGCCATAAAAAATAAAATCACCGTGGAGGATCCGCATGAAAAAGGTATCCGCAAGGCTTTAAACTTCGGGCACACCATCGGTCACGCAGTTGAAACCTACTCATTGATTAATGATAAAGATCATTTATCGCATGGCGAGGCTATTGCCATAGGCATGATCTGCGAATCGTACCTGGCCCACAAAAAAACAGGCCTGCCTGCCGAAGAGTTAAAAGAGATAACAGATACACTGAATAATCTTTATCCACGTTATACCATCCACGAATCAAGCTTCGATACGTTATTCGAGTACATGAAAAAGGACAAGAAGAACCAAAGCGGAAATATAAATTGCACCCTGCTGACCAACATTGGTCAATGTAATATTGATAATATCTGCACAGAAGCCGAACTTTGCGAGAGTTTATTGTATTATATTAATTTGTAAATGCATCACTTAGACAAAACGGAAATAAGCGCCATTGTAATACTTTGCCTTTTGGTGATTTTAACCCTTGTAGAAATGGGTTTAAGTTATTGGGAAGACAGGCATTATTACGAAACACGCGATACTTTTACCAATGTTTATCTTACCTCGCTTGCCGTTGTAACCAACCTGATAGTAAAAGGCAGCACATTTATTATCCTGAGTTTCACTTACAGGTACAGGTTGTTTCAAATCCATAACGTTTGGTTATACTGGTTTGTACTGATTGTTGCACAGGATTTTTTGTATTGGCTGCTACATTACATTGGCCACTATTGCCGCCTTTTTTGGGCTATACACGTAACCCACCATTCGTCAGAACATTTCAACTTCACTACCGGTTTCCGTTCAACTGTATTTGAGCCATTGTATAGGGTGTTTTTTTACTTACCCCTTGCCCTGTTTGGCTTTAGCGCATTAGATATTTTATACGCATACCTGGTTACCCAGTTTTATGGCAACCTGGTACATACACAATATAAAATCCCGTTACCAAAATGGTATGGCTGGATTTTTGTAACACCGGCACATCACCGTGTGCACCACGCATCAAACATCCCCTATCTTGATAAAAACATGGGCATGGTATTAATTTTATGGGACAGAATGTTTGGCACCTTCCGCGACGAGGATTTGCCCGAGCCTGTTAAATATGGTATTACCAAACAACCCGATGATATGGGTCCGGTAAATGTTATATTTCACGAATGGAAAGCGCTGATACACGATGTTAAGCACGCGCCAGGCGTTAAAAACAAGCTTGGTTATTTATTTAACCCGCCTGGCTGGAGTCATGACGGCAGTACACAAACTGCAAGGGTAATGCAGCGGGAGTATGAAATTCAGCACATTTCGCCCCTCATCGAACAAAAGCAAACAGCTTAATTTAATTGCAAACCTCATAGGTGTCGATGCTTTATTTTAAATTTGAATTATAAGCAAACAAGCATCGCCCTATAATAACCTATGCCTCAATTTATATCCAAACTACAACGTAACACTTACGAAAAAGGCGAATTCTCTGACGAGCAGCCAAGAAATTTGGATGAAACAATTCAACTGATAAAAGACTTTCCCTGGGATTTGGAACGCCCCTTAACCGATATTCAATTAACCGGCCCATCGGTAACTATACAGGACGCTGAGTTAAACTACCTGAAGCTGGGGTTATATTTCGGTGGCAAATTTTGTGTTTACTATCTGGATAAGGATAATCAAATCATTTATATAATTACCACGCTGCTGATATTGAGTCTGCGGAAAAGCTCGTTGCTGATTTCTTCAATCAGACATTAGATCTCAGCATTTTTGAAAAATACTTTTTTAATATTGGCAACCAACCCCACTTTGTCAGCAATAATTTTGTGTATCATGTAAAAACCGGGAAAATACTGACACTTTCACTATCCTTATTGGCATATACTACAGTTTTTTCTTTGCTGTTCTTTAAAATAACGGTTGGTCGTTGGCTCGAGGTTTTTCCCATATTAATGATGTTATTATCGGTAGCTGCGATTTCATATTTTGTTGCCACAAATTTAAAGGGCCGTCATCAGTATCTTCAAATCTCCAGAGGAAAAAACAAATTTTCATATAGCGTTGATGAACAACACATTATTATTTACGATAAAACCGATATAAGGCTAATTTTATATAACCAAAATAGCCGCAACCGGAGCGGCATACTTGATAAGTACGAAATAATATTTAACAACGGCGACGTAATTAAACTATCGGGGACCCTGCTGCCTGGAGATGTTTTTTTAGACAAGATGCATGAACGATTAGGCATTCCTATTATTTATAGTGATCGCGGACTATTTAAAAGAAGGTAAAATCCATTTTTACGATATAAAATTTCGTTCGCCTACTTTTTTTATCAAAAAATAAAATTTTCTATTGACGGAATCATTTTTTACCGTACATTTACAACGTAATAAAAAACAAATGAAATTTAACAGTGCATATTTTTATGGTTACTACTTTTACTTTACCAGTAAGAGCCGGGACTAATATGTACTAAACACACATAAAAAATTTAAAAAGTCCCGGCACAAAATGCCGGGACTTTTTGCATTAACAGGGGTTATGAAAATAGAAAAACCAAGAGTTGCCATACAGGGAATCCGCGCCTCCTTCCACGAAGAAGCCGGACTGCGTTATTTTGGCGAAAACGCCCAGATGATTGAGTGCAACTCTTTTAAACAAACTTTTGAGAAGTTAAAGAACCGCGAGGCTGATTATGTGGTAATGGCTATTGAAAACAGCATTGCCGGCAGCATATTACCCAACTACACTTTACTGCTCGATTATGGTTTCCCGGTGGTAGGCGAAATTTACCTGCCTATTCAGCTGCACCTGATGGCTTTGCCGGGCGTAAAATTTGAGGATGTAAAATATGTAACCTCGCATCCTATTGCCCTGCGCCAGTGTGTTGATTTTTTTGACGAGTACCCCCATCTTAAAATTATCGAGAGCAGCGATACTGCCGCCTGTGCCAAACGCATCCGCGATGAGCAATTGACAGATACTGTAGCTATTGCCAATTCATTAGCTGCAACACTGTATGGGCTGGATGTTCTGGAGCGCCGCATCGAATCGAACAAACGGAACTTTACCCGCTTTTTGATCCTCACCCACCATGATAACATGGATAAAAAACCGGCCAATAAAGCATCGCTTTGTTTCCAGGTGAGTAATAAGGTTGGGGCTTTGGCCAAAGTGCTTAATATTTTTGCCGAAGAAGGTTTAAATATGAGCAAAATTCAATCAATGCCCATACTTGGTAAGCGTAACGAATATAATTTTTATGTAGATGTGGAGTGGGACGAGCAGAAACATTACGACAACGCCATACGGCAGATACTGAAATACACACAAAACTTTAACATACTTGGCGAATATGAAAGACACGATGACGAACCATCAGTAGCACCCAAACCCCAAAGAATTGACCGCGGCAGGCGATATATTAACATCCGCCGCAACGTTTAAAAAGATGATTTTTTAGATCATCGCCCAAAAGAAAGAAATCAAAAAAATTAAAACATAAAACAACCCCGGTTTAAAAAACAAGCGGCCGGGACAAATAACAAACACAATGAAACTAAATTTAAACATACAGCCACTTCATACCTGGATTAAGACCGGTAAAGAGCCATTGGTAATTGCAGGCCCGTGCAGCGCCGAAACTGAAGATCAGCTGGTAGCAACCGCTCATTTATTAGCCCAAACCGGTAAAATTTCTGCCCTGCGTGCAGGTATCTGGAAACCACGTACTCGCCCGGGAGAGTTTGAAGGTATTGGCTCAATTGGTTTGGAGTGGTTAAAACGCGCTAAAGCCGAAACGGGCTTACCAACAGCTATTGAAGTAGCTACCGGTAAACACGTTGAAGAAGCATTAAAGGCAGGTGTTGATATCCTTTGGGTTGGTGCCCGCTCAACAGTAAACCCTTTTACTGTACAGGAAATTGCTGATGCTTTGCGTGGTGTTGATGTACCGGTAATGGTTAAAAACCCGGTAAACCCCGATCTTTCTTTATGGATTGGCGCTTTGGAGCGTATCAACAATGCAGGTATTACCAAACTTGCTGCTATCCACCGCGGTTTTTCATCTTACGAAAAATCTGCTTTCCGTAACGAGCCGATGTGGGATATTGCTATCGCATTAAAAACTTTAGCGCCTGAATTACCTATCATTAACGATCCAAGCCACATATCGGGTAACCGCGACCTTATAGGTTACATTTCGCAAAAAGCGTTGGATTTGGATATGCAAGGTTTGATGATCGAATCGCACATCGATCCAAGCGTAGCCTGGACAGATGCTAAACAACAGGTTACCCCTGCTGCCCTTGCTGACATCATCGATCATTTGGCATTACGTAAACCAGAAGTACGCAATGCCGAGGTTAACGATAAACTGGCCGAACTACGCAACCAAATTGATAAAATTGACGATTTAGTTATCCAGAAAATTGCCGAACGTATGCTGATTGCCGATAAAATTGGTCAGCATAAAAAAGATAATGGCATTACCATTTTACAGGTTGGCCGTTGGGACGAGATTCTGCAAAAACGCACTAACTATGCTAAAGCATTAAAATTAGGCGGCGAGTTTACCGAAAAATTACTGGAGCTTTTACACGCCGAATCTATCAGCAGGCAAACAGCCATCATGAACGCCAGCGAAGCAGGCCAGGCAGCAGAAAAACTAACACACGCGTAATTTTATGTTATACGTTTTACGTGATACGTTATACGTTTTGAATTAGGTTTATTCCCTTCAACGTAAAACGTACAACGTACAACCTAAATAAATAGCGATGCAAAACATCATCCTGAGTAAAAGTAATAAGCATATAAAAGGCACGGTGAACCTCACCGGTTCGAAAAGTGAATGTAACCGCGCCCTCATTATTGAAGCGCTGAGCAACGGTAAGGTTAAGGTAGATAATGTATCTGATTCGGCCGATTCGGTTTTGTTAGCAGGGATATTGAGGAAGAATCAAGAATCAAGAGTCAAGGATCAAGAGGTTTTGGCAGGCGGCAGCGACCATGGTCCATCGACCATAGACCATGGACTACAAACTGTCGACATCGGCCCGGCCGGTACGGCAATGCGTTTTTTAACGGCTTATTATGCCATCCAGGATGACGAGGTTATTTTAACCGGTAGCCAACGCATGAAGGAAAGGCCGATAGGTGTATTGGTTGATGCGTTGACGGAGCTGGGTGCCCATATAGGTTTTGAAGAACAAGAGGGTTACCCTCCTATCAGGTTAAAAGGTGGCTTTGAGCAGTTAAGCCGTCAAATCAGTATAAAAGGCAATATCAGTAGTCAGTACATTACGGCACTTTTGCTCATAGCAGCCCGGTTACCACTTGGTTTGGAATTACATATTGAAGGCGAGCTAACGTCGCGCCCTTATGTAGAAATGACCCTGGCTATGTTACAAACAGCCGGCATCCGGCACACCTGGACCGACAATGTGATTGCCATAGCCAACCAGGATTTTGCCACAACATCATTATACATTGAACCAGACTGGAGCGCCGCATCGTATTGGTATGCTATTGCTGCCCTGGCCGATGAAGCAGAAATATTCCTGACCGGCTTAACCGCATACAGCCTACAGGGCGACAGCGTAATAACCGAGATAATGGCCAACTTTGGTATTACATCGCAATTTAAAGATGGTGGTGTGCATTTACTAAAAGAGGCCAAACCTTTAAGCCGCAAGGTCTTCGATATGAAGGAATGCCCCGATTTGGCACAAACAGTAATTGTAGTATGCGCGGCCTTAGGCCATGAAGCAACATTTACCGGCTTAGAAACGCTGAAAATCAAAGAAACCGACAGGGTTTTGGCTTTACAAACCGAGCTTGCCAAAATGGGCGTTAAACTCATTGAAAAAGGCCAGGTTTATAAACTGGATTGCAGCGAAAAGTTTATCCCGGAGCGTATGTTCATCAACACCTACCATGATCACCGTATGGCTATGGCTTTTGCACCACTTGCGCTGATAGTTCCTCAACTGGAATTTGAAAACGGCCCAGTAGTTGATAAATCGTACCCGGCATTTTGGGATGATTTGGAGAAGCAAGGGTTTATTGTGGAGGAAGTAACAATATAAACCATACACCCTGTCATCCTGAGGAACGAAGGATCTGTTCACAAACTTTGCAGTCCGCAAAATATGTCGTCTAATAGATTCTTCGTTCCTCAGAATGACAGGTTTAATTTCCGGGATTGGGTCAGTCTCAAATCTCATATCTAACATCTCACATCTAAAACAATGGCAGGCAATTCATTCGGGCAAGTATTCAGGATAACCACTTTTGGCGAATCGCATGGCGAGGCCATTGGGGTAATAATTGACGGCTGCCCGGCACAGTTGGTAGTTGATATCGATTATATACAAGGCGAGCTGGATAAGCGTAAGCCTGGTCAGTCAAAAATAACCACACAGCGTAAAGAGGCAGATACGGTACGGATTCTATCCGGCGTATTTGAAGGAAAAACCACGGGTACTCCTATAGCTATGCTGATTCCGAATGAAGATCAGCGATCAAAGGATTACACCCATAATGTGGATGTGTTTCGTCCCTCCCATGCCGATTACACTTACCAAACCAAATACGGCATTCGCGACCATCGTGGCGGTGGCCGTTCCTCGGCCCGCGAAACCGCGGCGCGTGTTGCTGCTGGCGCCCTGGCCAAGCTATTGCTCAAAACCCAGGGAATTGAGATTGCGGCCCATGTAAGCAGCGTTGGCAAAATTTACGCGCCAAACGTGGAGATTAAAAATGTTCAGGCGTTTATTGACGAACGTGAGAAAAACATTGTAAGGTGTGCCGATCCGGCAACAGCCGAAGAAATGATAGCGTTTATTGACGGCATACGCAAAGACGGTGATACCGTGGGCGGCAAAGTAAGCTGCTATATAAAAAATTGCCCTGTTGGTTTAGGCGACCCAGTATTTGACAAACTGCATGCCGATTTAGGTAAAGCTATGCTAAGCATCAACGCCGTACATGGCTTTGAATTTGGATCGGGCTTCGCGGGCAGCGAAATGAGGGGATCTGAACATAACGATATTTTTGTAAAGTCGCATTTAGGCGATATCACAACCATCACCAACTACTCGGGAGGTATCCAGGGCGGTATCAGCAATGGTATGCCTATCGAATTTAAAGTAGCCTTTAAACCTGTTGCCACCATCATGAAAAACCAGGCCACTATTGACAGCGAAGGTAACGCCGCCGAAATATCGGGCAAAGGTCGCCACGATCCTTGCGTGGTGCCGCGTGCTGTACCTATTGTTGAGGCGATGGCCGCGCTGGTTTTGGCCGATCATTGGTTAAGGAACAGGAATTCAAAACTGAGCTAAAAGCATAAAGCCTAAGGCAGAAAGCATTTATTGAAGGTTGCTTTGGGCTTTTAGCATTCGGCTTTATGCTTTCTGCCTTAAAAACTATCTTTGTACAACCATGCTAAGCCAGCTTATCCAATCATACAAAAACGCCTACTACGGACTATCTAAAAACAGCTGGTACCTGAGCCTGGTAATGCTTATTAACCGTAGTGGCACCATGGTGGTTCCGTTTATGAGTGTTTATATGATTAAACAACTGCATTTTACGGTGATACAATCGGGTTGGGTAATGGCATTTTTTGGCATTGGCGCGTTTGGAGGAGCGTTTTTGGGTGGCAAACTAACCGATAAAATTGGCTTTTATGATGTGCAGGTTGGGGCTTTGCTCTTAGGAGGTATCCAGTTTATCATTTTAGGATACCAGCATACCTTCATCAGCATCTGCATATTAACGTTTGTGCTCAGTGTTTGTAATGAATCATTCAGACCGGCAAACTCGGCGGCAATTGCTCATTACGCCGATAATGCTACCAGAACCCGCTCCTATTCGCTAAACCGATTGGCAGTTAACCTGGGCTGGGCAGTTGGTGGTGGCCTGGGCGGTGTTTTAGCATCAATTAATTATCATTTACTTTTTTGGGTTGATGGCTGTACCAATATTTCGGCGGCGGTACTTTTGCTAAGTCTTATGCCACGCTCGCAAATCAGAAAATCGGTAAAAAATGTGACAAAGGCTGTAAAATCGGCGGCAGCCCATACAGATGGAATGTTTTTAATGTTCATTATTTTAAACACCCTGTTTTCCTGCTGTTTCTACGAGTTTTTTATAACCCAACCTGTATTTTACGTTATAAAGTGGCATCTTGACTCAAGCTTTATTGGCTTTTTAATGGCGCTCAACGGCATACTGATCGTAGTTATCGAAATGGTGCTTGTACATAAACTCGACGGCAAAAGACATCCTTTAACTTATATCAGTATAGGTGTGTTATTATCAGGAATTACCTTTGTTTTATTGAATATACTACCCCACAACGCAGCAATAGCCGTTTTGATAGTAGTAATGATAACTTTTGGCGAAATCATCGCCATGCCGTTCATGAACTCGTTTTGGGTAAGCCGAACCAACAATAGTAACCGGGGCTCGTATGCTGCTATTTATGGCATGTCATGGTCGGCAGCGCAGATTATTGCCCCTGCGGTTGGCGCCAGGATTATTACATCAGGTGGTTTTGATAGCTTATGGTGGGTATTTGCCGGCATATGCCTGTTTGTGTCAACCGGATATTATGTAATGAAAAAACTCATTAAAAAAAGTGAACCAATTGCATTAACTCCTGTTGACAATATATTATGAAAAAGGCTATCATATTAGATCTGGATAATACCATTTACCCTGTAAGTTCAATTTCCGGCAATCTTTTCGAAGCGGTTTTTGGCTTTGTTGATACTTTGGCCGAGGAGATTGGTGCCGAGGAAATTGAAAAGGCAAAAGCAGAAATGCAGCGCCGCCCCTACCAGCAGGTGGCCGAAAAATTCAACTTCAGCGAAACGGCAAAAAATAAAGGACTCGATTTACTTAAAGATCTGGAGTATGCCCTCCCGATGCGGCCTTACGAAGAGTATAAATACATTAGTGAAACCCCAATAGATAAATACCTGGTAACTACCGGCTTTACCAAACTGCAATGGAGCAAAATACGACTGTTAGGCATCGAAGCCGATTTCAAAGGAATCTATATTGTCGACCCGCAAATATCCTCAGAAACAAAAAAGGATATTTTTACGATGATTATGAGCAATAACAATTATCGGCCAGAAGAGTTGTTGGTTATTGGTGATGATCCCGAATCAGAAATAAAGGCGGCTGGCTCATTAGGTATCGATACATTTTTATTTGACCCGGAAGACAGGCATGCTGATGCGGTAGTTACCCATTCATCGAAAAGCCTTAAGGATGCAGTACTTGTATTTATGTAAACAGGATACTTGTTTTAAAGTTATAGGTACTTAGCGACAAGTTCAGAAGCTAAATTTGCTTTTTTTCTTAAGCAAAAACGTCCCGATCAAATTGACCGGGACGTTTTCTATATCTATAATACCTTAGCTAATTACTCAGCTGCTGCTTCTTCAGTATCAGCTTTTTTAGCTTTTGGTGCTGCTGCTTTCTTTGCTTTTGGAGCTTCTTCTGCAACAGGTGCTGCTTCAACTACCGCTGGCGCTGCTGCTACTTCGGCAACTGCTTCTGTAGCCGGAACAACTGAAACGTATGAACGGTTATCAGCTTTTTTGCGGAAAACTACAATACCTTCGGCTAAAGCGAATAAAGTATGATCTCTGCCGATACCTACATTAACGCCTGGGTTGTGTTTAGTACCACGCTGACGAACGATGATGTTACCTGCAATTGCTGGCTGACCACCGAAAATTTTGATACCTAAACGTTTGCTATGCGACTCGCGGCCGTTTCTGGAACTACCGGCCCCTTTTTTGTGTGCCATTGTTTATATCTTTTATGAGCTGATAAATCGGCTCGGTTTAAAACTTTAAATTATAATGTTATACCGGTGATCTCGATCTTGGTAAATTGCTGACGGTGACCGTTTTTCTTTTTGTAACCTTTTCTGCGTTTCTTTTTGAAAACGATTACTTTATCACCTTTTAAATGAGACACGATCTTAGCCGATACTTTAGCGCCTTTCAAATCAGAACCTAATTTGAATGAACCTTCGTTTTCTGCTAACAATACACTGTCAAATTCAATACTAGCGCCCTCGTCACCTTGTAACCTGTGTACAAAGATCTGCTGGTCTTTTGCAACCTTAAATTGCTGTCCTGCTATACTTACTATTGCGTACATGTTTGTTAATTATTGTTTTAAAATTCGAGGTGCAAATATAGGGATTGGTTATTTAATAAACAACACTGCCTTCTTTTATTTTTTCAGTCGCCTTTCGGCGGTTGTTAAACTTTGGTCGATTTCTTTGATCAGCTGTTTATTAGCATCTATCAATTTAGGATCGCCTTGAAAGTTCGAATCAAAAACAACCCGTTTGGTTTTGGTTTTATATTTAAACTCAATGATGTAACGCACCGGCTTTTCTTTAACGGTATCCCCTCTCTCGTTAGATGGAAAATCCCAGAAACCCAGGTCGGCCGCTTTATGATGCAGATATAACAAGTCGTTATCGGTAAGCTTAACATGCATTTTCACCAGCGAATCTCTTTTATTAATATACTGATAATCGCCTGTGCGGGAGTTAAATTTATTTACCAGGCTATCTTTGGGCCCATAAACCATGGATATCGACTGGAAATCGGCATAACGGTAAGGTGCGTTTTTGATCATCATACCGTAGTAGTAAAAACAGTATAAAAGGAACGGAATTACGATTGTAGAGATGAGGAATATTTTTTTTGTAGTACTGGACATTTAGTTAGTGAATTGTATTTATGTATAATTTGTAATTTGTTTCTAAGTTGCTAAAGCGAGATATAAAGTGATAGCGCTTTTCTCCCTGCCATTCTGAGGAACGAAGGATTTATTTTACCACCTTCATCGCCGCCGAGTAAAGTTTTCGAATAGATGCTTCGTACCTACCCATAACATATCCAATTTTCCTGTCATCCTGAAGTACGAAGGATCTATCAGCTGTGCATGACCTATAGAAAAGTCCGCCAATAGATCCTTCGTGCCTCAGGATGACAGTAGTTTATTTTTACGATGTCATTTTCCCTTCAGAATTTCGCGAAATTTTACCACTCAGCATGACAGTTTTTTATTGTTTTATCAATCTCTGGTCAGAGTCTGCAGATTCTGCCATTGAATATTAATGCTTTATATGTCTGCATTTCGTTCCACTTGTTTACCATCTAATTCCCCTTCCCACTTACTAACCACCGCCGTCGCCATTGCATTACCCAACACATTAGTTGCTGATCTGCCCATATCCAGTAATGGATCAATTCCGATCAGCAAGAACAATCCCGCCTCAGGGATATTAAACATTGATAGCGTTCCTGCAATAACAACTAAAGATGCCCTTGGCACGCCGGCTACCCCTTTGCTTGTAAGCATCAGCACCAACAGCATAGACAACTGGTGCCCGAACGATAAATGAATATCGTACGATTGCGCCAGAAATAATGATGCAAAGGTCATATACATCATGCTACCATCCAAATTAAATGAGTACCCCAATGGTAATACGAAACTCACAATTTTGTTGCTGCAACCAAAACGCTCCAGTTCTAACAATACTTTTGGATAAGCAGCCTCACTGGTTGAAGTGCTGAATGCAATAAGCATAGCATCTTTTATGTTATTAATCAGTCTGAACACCGGCTTGCGTAAAACAATAAAACCTGCTGATATAATGATAAGCCAAAGCAACACCAATGAAAAGTAAAATTCGCCAATAAATATGCCATAAGTGGATAAAACACCTAAACCCTGCTTTGCAATCACCGCTGTTATAGCGCCAAATACGGCAACAGGTGCCAGCTTCATTACATAGCCCGTTATCTTTAATATCACATGGGCAATGGCATCCATAGCTTTAATAACTATTTTACCCTGCTCACCTATAGCCGCCGTGGCTATACCGAAAAACAAAGAGAACACCACAATCTGCAATATCTCGTTATCAGCCATTGATTTAATAAAGCTTGAGGGGAACACATGCCCGATAAATTCGGTTAATGACAGTGCCGATTTTTTGATGCCGGTACTTAAATGGCTGTCTGGCAATGGCAGGTGCATGGTTTTACCAGGCTCAAACAGGTTTACCAACAGCATTCCTAATAACAACGACACTAAAGTGGCACTAACAAACCAAAGCATGGTTTTGCCGCCTATCCGGCCTACTGCTTTAATATCGCCTACTTTTGCCACGCCAACTACCAGCGTTGTAAACACCAGCGGCGCCACAATCATCTTTATCAAATTCAGGAAAATCTTGCTTAAAATATTGAAGCCTTCCAGTTTATCTTCCCTTAAGGTGCTGTTTTCCTGCTGGGCTTTTACCTCAGTCTGCCTCAGTTTTTTTATGGATTTAAAGGCCTCTGTAGTAGTATCTGCCGATGATAAGAGATTTTTATCGATAGCTTTAATACGCGCATCGGCTACACTGATATTGGAATTAATTTTATTAATTACGTTGGTGTTGTATATATAACCAACTATTACACCGGCGATAAGCGCTATAAAAATGTACAGCGTAAGCTTGCTTTTTTTTTGCATGGATTTTGATCAGTTTACAAAAATAGTGAAATAGAATCAAGAGTTAAGAATCGGCGGAAAGAATCAAGAGTTAAGAATCAAGAAGGGAAAAATTAAGCAGCAAACAGATGGCTCCCCCCTTTGAATCTTTGTCGTTTACAAACTGCTCCCTTATTAATTTGTATTGTTATTGAGGGCTGCGCCGGTCTCGATTCCTGACTCTTTTAAGACATTTACTGAAGATTTGTGCTTGCCTTGATTCTTGACTCTTGCCTCTCTTAAAACATTTTGTATATATTGGCAACCAGAATTGATCATGTCTTGATTCCTGACTCTTAATTCTTGATTCTATTTAAAATGACGGTTACTACCTACGGACTACAACATATCAAAAAAGAAATTCAGCATTTGCCGCATGAGCAGTTGTCTGAGTTATTGCTTCGTTTGGCACGTTATAAAAAAGAAAACAAGGAATTGCTGGCTTATTTACTGTTTGAAGCCTATGACGAGACTTCCTTTATAGAAAAAGTAAAAGCCGAGGCTGGCTTCATGTTCAGCCAGTTGCCAGCCCTAAGCTATAACGCAGCTAAAGGTATGCGCAAAATATTACGATTATTGAGCAAATACACTAAGTTTACCGGCTCAAAAACAGCCGAGATTGAGTTTTTGCTAAATTTTTGCAGCAATTACCTGGAGTATGCCGACAGGCGAACTTCATACAAACCAATCCGCTTGATATTAACCCGGCAAGTTGAAAAGGTAAAAACGCTGATAGCTAAACTACACGAAGACCTGCAATATGATTTTGCCGATAGCTACAATGCATTAATTACAGATGCTGAAAAAAAATTGAACTGGTTTAAAAAGAGTGATTACCTGTTGTAACATATGTACACTAAGATAATCTAAACTATATAAATTCTATTAACAGTGGCCAACAAAGAAGCAGCATTCAAGGAAATTTATGCAGCTAATTCTAAAAAGATTTTCCATTTGTGCTATGGTTATACCGGCGACGATGACGCCGCGAACGACCTGCTACAAGAAACTTTTTTGAAAGTATGGCAAAACCTCGATAAATTTCGCAACCAGGCCATGATCTCTACCTGGATCTATCGTATTGCCGTAAACACCTGCTTAACCTACCTGCGATCGGAGAAGCGACAGGCAAAAGACGAGCTTACCGAACAAATAGCTGAAACTAAACGAGAGGAATTTTCTGAAAAGAATGAGCAGGTTGCTTTACTATACAAATGCATATCAAAACTGGAGGAATCGGAAAGAATTATAATAACATTGGTACTTGATGAAGTACCATATCCCGAAATAGCAGAAGTTTCGGGAATATCGGAGGGAAATCTGAGGGTGAAAATTTATCGTATAAAACAAAAGTTAACAGAATTATATAACCAGTATGAAAGACTTTGATCATTTGATGTCGGTTTGGCAGGGACAGCCAAAGCAAGATCAGCTTTCAGTGGATGATGTGCTGAAGCAGGTAAAGAAGGGGATTCGCGGCATAACCAACAAGTTGTATTGGACAATTGTGGCCATGGTGGCCGTTACCGTATTTGCGGCCATTGTTACATTTTTCCTGGCCTTTAAGTCGGGGGTTACAACGGCGGGTATTTTAATAGTGTTGCTTACCATGCTCATGTATTTGGCACTTACCGTAAGGCACTATCACATTTTAAGCAAACGCGATGCAACCATTAACCCCGCTGAGTATTTAGACAGCCTAAAGGAATACCAAAAAACACGTTCAAAAATCACAGGTTGGTTTTATTATATATACATACTGTTAATCAGCGCCGGCCTGGCACTGTACTTTATCGAAGTATTGGAAAATTCGTCCCTGGCATTTAAAATTGGCACCTATAGTTCTATTACTATCTGGTTTTTGTTTACCACTTTTTACTTAAAACCAAGAATGTTTAAAAACGAGGAAGAAAAACTTAACCTAATGATAGATAGACTGGTTCGGTTAAAAGAGCAATTTAATTGACAGGGCCAAAACAAACAAATTTTACGATGGCCTGATTATTCAATACAAAAAAATTGTTGGCCTATTGCAGTTTGGCATGTCGGGTTCGCTCATGGTATATAATAGACAGGATGGTTAAACATCTTTATTTTTTCTAAAGAAAAGAGTATTACTATTCATTTTTACCGACCATTACTATGCTGTATTCCTGGTCGCATTTTGGGTACTATATAGTTAACGTAACAGTAAATAAAAACAGCCTGCCAATTTATCATCCTAAAAAGCTATTTTTGCGGTTCAATGGAGCATATTCGTAATTTTTGTATCATCGCGCACATCGACCACGGCAAAAGCACACTTGCCGATAGGTTATTAGAATACACTAACACTATAACCCAACGCGAATCGCAGGCACAATTGCTTGACGATATGGATTTGGAACGCGAGCGGGGTATTACTATAAAAAGCCATGCCATCCAAATGGATTATGAGCTTAACGGGCAAAAATATATCCTTAACCTGATAGACACACCCGGCCACGTAGATTTTTCATACGAAGTATCACGTTCGATAGCTGCCTGCGAGGGCGCTTTGCTTATTGTTGATGCGGCACAAGGCATCCAGGCGCAAACCATATCCAACTTGTACCTTGCTTTGGAAAACGACCTGGAGATTATCCCGGTGCTTAATAAAATGGATCTTCCCGGCGCCATGCCCGAGGAGGTTAAAGACCAGATTGTTGACCTGATTGGATGTAAGCGAGAAGAAATTCTCGCTGCCTCGGGCAAAACCGGAATGGGCGTTCATGACATATTGCGAGCTATTGTTGAGCGTGTACCTGCTCCCGTTGGCGACCCTAAAGCACCTTTACAGGCTTTGATTTTCGATTCGGTATTCAACTCGTTCCGTGGTATCATCGCCTATTTTAAAGTAGTTAACGGCGAGATAAGGAAAGGCGAAAAAGTAAAATTCGTAGCTACCGAGAAGCAGTACCTGGCCGATGAGGTAGGCACGCTAAAACTTCGGCCGCTTGCTAAAGATGTTATAAAAACCGGTGATGTAGGCTATATTATATCAGGAATTAAGGAAGCAAGAGAAGTTAAAGTAGGCGATACCATTACCCATGTTGACAGGCCCTGCGAGATTGGAATTCAAGGTTTTGAAGAAGTAAAGCCAATGGTATTTGCCGGTATCTACCCGGTTGATACCGAAGATTATGAAGAACTGCGCGAATCTATGGCCAAATTGCAGCTTAATGATGCTTCCCTTGTGTTTGAACCAGAATCGTCTGCAGCTTTAGGCTTCGGCTTTCGTTGCGGATTTTTGGGCATGCTGCACATGGAGATTATCCAGGAGCGGTTAGAGCGCGAGTTTAATATGACGGTAATTACTACCGTACCTAACGTATCTTATATTGCCCATACTACCAAAGGCGAGCCAATTATAGTAAACAATCCATCTGACCTTCCCGATCCAAGTAAAATTGATTTTGTTGAAGAGCCCTATATTAAGGCCACAATTATCACCAAATCTGAATTTGTTGGGCCGGTAATGTCGTTATGTATTCAAAAAAGAGGTAGTATCACCAACCAGTCATACTTAACATCTGACCGGGTTGAGCTGGTATTTGAGATGCCGATGGGCGAGATCGTTTTTGACTTTTATGATAAGCTAAAAACGATATCAAAGGGTTATGCATCTTTTGACTATCACCAGATAGGCTATCGCCAGTCGGATCTTGTACGTTTGGATATTCGTTTAAATGCCGAACCTGTTGATGCTTTATCATCACTAATATTCAGGGGTAACTCTTATGATTTTGGTAAAAAGATTTGCGAAAAGTTGAAGGAACTTTTACCCCGCCAGCAATTTGAAATCATAATCCAGGCTTCTATAGGCGCCAAGATCATTGCCCGCGAAACAGTTAAAGCTTTGCGTAAAGATGTTACCGCCAAATGTTACGGTGGTGACATTTCCCGTAAACGTAAACTATTGGAAAAACAGAAAAAAGGTAAAAAACGCATGCGCCAGGTAGGTAACGTAGAGATACCACAATCGGCGTTTATGGCGGTTTTGAAACTTGATTAAATTTAAAAAGAATCAAGAGTTAAGAATCAAGAGCCAAGACAGCTTCAATTTGATTTTTCATTCTTGATTCTTGACTCTAACTTCTTGATTCTATCTAAAATGCAGTTACTCGACGGAAAATACGTATCAGAAAAACTTAAGGTTGAAATTGCCGAAGCGGCAGCTAAAATTTTGGCCGAAACTGGTAGACAGCCACATTTGGTTGCAGTTTTGGTTGGCCATGATGGCGGCAGCGAAACTTATGTAGCCAGTAAAATTAAAAATTGCGAAAAGGTTGGTTTTAAATCCACCCTTGTGCGCTTTGAGGATACGGTTACCGAAGATGAGTTGTTAAAAAAAGTAGAAGAATTGAATGCCGATGCGGATATAGATGGTATTATTGTACAGCTCCCCTTGCCCAAACACATTGATCCCGAGAAAGTAACAGAACGTATCGACCACAGGAAAGATGTGGATGGATTTCACCCGGTTAATCTTGGTCGGATGCAGCGCAACCTGCCATCATTTATCCCGGCTACACCGTATGGCATCACATTAATGCTGAAAGAATATGGCATTGAAACCGCCGGTAAGCATTGCGTAGTTGTTGGTCGTAGTAACATAGTTGGCTCGCCTATGAGCATCTTAATGGCGCGGAATACTACACCCGGCAATTGCACAGTTACCATTTGCCATAGTCGTACCCCGGATATTAAAAAATTCACCTTAGATGCCGACATTTTAATTGTAGCCATCGGCAAAAAGAATTTCATTACTGCCGATATGGTAAAAGATGGTGTTGTAGTTATTGATGTAGGCATGAACCGCGAAACTTCAGCCCTTACAAAATCTGGCTTCAAGCTTTACGGCGATGTTGATTTTGAAAATGTGGCCCCCAAAGCATCATGGATCACCCCTGTACCAGGTGGCGTTGGCTTAATGACCATTATTGGATTATTGAAGAACACTTTATCTTCGGCCAATAAAGAAGTGTATAGTTAGGTTGATTGGGGTGAATAAGTTGGATTAGGTTAGATTGAGTTGAATAGGTTGATTAAGTTAGATACGATTAAGTTAGTCGTGCTAATATCTCACGTAATCAAACTGTTGAATCCAAACTATTCAACTCCATCAACCTAGTCAACTCAATCAACTTACTCAACCCAACCAACCTATCACTTAAACGCCTGCCTCACCTTATCCCAAAAAGAATTAATACCAACGTAGATATCGTCGCCCCTTATATCTACAGCATAGGTTTCCAAAAAATCATTCTGCCCCTCCCCGCCCTTGCCTGTGGTTAGGTTATAGGTGTAACGATGATAAGGGCAAACAATCTTCCCTTTAACACACAAACCCTGGCTTAGGTCAAACCCGGCATGCGGGCAGTTAATTGCAGTTGCGTAAATCTTTCCCTCAAACCCTACCAGGCAAATGCTTCTATTTCCGGCTTTAACTTTTTTGATGAATGGCTCAAGTGTATTTTTTATTTCGGCGATTTTATACCAGTTCATTTATTAAAAATCGATCTTCAAATTCATAACCGAGGGGTTTTTAATTACCTCGTCCATATTAGTTACCAGCGTAATGCTTCGCCTGTCGGCCGAGAGTACGGCTTTAGGGTTATTGAGTTTTTTTATCGGTTTGGCAAAGTTTAACACCACTTTGTAAGGCATATCTATCAGCATGGCTTTTGCCATCATAAAGGTTGATTTTGTTTTCTTTAAAAACGCGTTAAACTTTATCTTATCAACTATGCGATAAAACCGGTGCGGCGTTATCTCGTAGGAGTAATAATCCTGTCCGGCAACCATTTGTTTAGCATCAAGGGTTTTACTATTGTTCTGTCCGGTTGACAAGGCGCTGATTTGACTATTCAGCGCTATTTTAGATACGTTTTGAAGGTAATATTTAAGATCCGCAGCATCTTTGGCTTTATGGTTGATTGCAACCTTCATTATACTTTTCTTCAGGTTCATATTTACAGTAAGGTCACTGCTTTTTGCCAGCTCAATTTCGGCGGCATTCATTTTTTGCTGCGTGCTATCGGGCATAGCATTGTAAAAATTGAGCGTGGTATCCTTAACTAAACTAAACTGAGGGGTTTGTTTCAATGAATCGGATACCAGGTTTACCAACACCGAAACAGCCTTGCTCATGTCAAAGCCATACGCAACGTTACAGCTGCCGTCGCTTTTAAAGTCATAATGCTCTTCAATATCAACGCATGAACTAAAACATAACAAAGCCAAAAAGATAATTGGAACGTACAGTTTTTTCATGGCGACAGTTGTTTTACAGATTAATTATGATTTCATGACGCTAAATTACGATTCAAAATCGTATTATTTACAGTTATACAGGCACTTAAATATTGTTTATTTTATAATAACTACTAACAACCGTATGCCGGGTGTGCAAAACAAGTAAACGTTTTACCCTGCGTTTACCATTCAGCTTCATGCTTTCGGCTTATTTAGGTACTTTTGCAAAATATTATGGCACACCAAATTCCAGATGATGGCACGCTGCTTCCTTTAATGGAAGAGTTTTATACAATACAGGGCGAAGGATACAACACCGGCAAAGCCGCTTATTTTATCCGCCTTGGCGGCTGCGATGTTGGCTGCCATTGGTGCGATGTAAAGGAAAGCTGGGATGCTGAACTACATCCGCTTACAGCTGCCGATCAGATTGTTGCCAACGCATCCGTACATCCTTCAAAGGCAGTTGTGGTAACCGGCGGAGAACCGTTGATTTATAACCTTGATTATTTAACCACCCAGCTGCATGAGCGGGGAATAAAAACCTTTATTGAAACTTCTGGTGCCTACCCCCTATCCGGCGATTGGGACTGGATTTGCCTGTCGCCCAAAAAATTCAAAGCGCCAACACCGCAGGTTGCCGAACATGCTCATGAGTTAAAGGTAATTGTTTTTAACAAATCGGATTTTGAATGGGCCGAGTACCACGCAAAAATGGTATCGCCTGATTGTAAACTGTATTTACAGCCCGAATGGTCAAAATCAAAAGAAATGACGCCGCTTATTGTTGACTATGTGATGAACAATCCGCAATGGGAAATTTCGTTGCAAACGCATAAATACCTGAATATTCCGTAATATTTGTAACTTACAATATAAATTATCGTATTGTAATAGATGAGAATTATAACTGTCTTCGCGTTGTTTTTGTTCATTTCTGCTACTGCATGGTCTCAGCAAAGACAATACTCTACCAAAAATAGTGAGGCAATAAAATATTTTGCCCAGGCTGGTCAAAACCTGGATGAGCATTATTACGATGATGCTATCGAAAACCTGCAAAAGGCTATTGCGGAAGATTCGAAGTTTGTGGAGGCCCATGCTCAGCTTGCCGATGTATTAAAGATGCGGCACCTTTATAAGCAGGCAATTGAGGAATATCTTAAAGTTATACAGTTAAATCCTGAATTTAACCGCTCCATTTACCTGCGAATTGGTGAAACAGAAATTTTTGAAGCTAAATACCCACAGGCGCAACAGCACCTGGAAAAATACCTTACCTATCCTGATTTAACGCCTCAAAATAATGCATTGGCTCAAAAACTTATAGCCGATACAAAATTCAGCATACAGGCTTTACAACATCCCGTGCCATTTAAGCCAATTAATATGGGCGCTAATATCAACACTGCTGATGATGAGTACCTCCCGGTGGCTACAGCCGATGAAAGCATGCTTATTTTTACCCGTAAAATAAATAAAAACGAAGACTTTTATAAAAGCCTTAAAGTAAACGGCAAATGGGATACGGCTACGTACCTGAGCAACCGCATTAACACCGATCAATACAATGAGGGGGCGCAATCCATATCGCAGGATGGTAAATACCTTTTTTTTACCGGCTGTAATCGCCCCGACGGCCGTGGCCGTTGTGATATTTATATTGCACAAAAAAGGGGAGATGATTGGGGCAAACCCTTCGACCTGAGTCCGCCCATAAATACACCAGGATGGGAATCACAACCATCTATCAGTGCCGACGGGCGTACACTTTATTTTGTAAGCAATAAAAAAGGTGGGTATGGCGGGTACGATATATGGAAATCGTCGCTAACAGATAAAGGCTGGGGCGAACCGGAAAATATGGGGCCCAATATCAATACCTCCTATGACGAGCAATCACCGTTTATTCATGCTGATGACAGTACCTTTTATTTTTGCTCGAACGGCTGGCCGGGCTTAGGCAACAAAGATTTGTTTGTAAGCAGGCTTGGCAAAGATGGCAAGTGGCAAAAGCCTCAAAACCTGGGCTACCCTATTAATACCAACGGCGATGAAAACGGACTTACGCTTACCGCTTACGGTAACTACGCCTTTTTTGCCTCAGATAACCTTAATGGCTTTGGGGGATATGATATTTATACTTTTGAACTCCCTGCAAGCTTAAGGCCTCATATTGTAACTTATGTAAAAGGCAACGTAAATGATATAAAAACCCATGAACCGCTGGAAGCCGCCGTTGAGATCATCGATCTGCAAAACAATACCCCTGTTTACCAGGATTACAGCAGTGCCAATGAAGGCGACTTTTTGGCTACCATAACATCGGGCAAAAATTACGGATTGAATATTTCAAAAAGCGGCTATTTGTTTTATTCGGATAATTTCTCGCTGGTTGGTTACAAAGAGCAAAAGCCTTTTCATATTAAAGCATTATTATCCCCCATCGAAATTGGCAATAAGGTAATTCTGAAAAATATTTTCTTTGATACAAACAAATTCGACCTACAGAGCGATTCAAAAGCAGAACTATTAAAGCTTGTTGAATTCTTAAACGTAAACCCAACTGTGCATATCGAAATATCGGGCCATACAGATAACGTTGGCGCGGTTCAGTTTAATCAAACACTATCAGAAAACCGGGCGAAATCGGTTTACCAATATCTTGTTACTAACGGTATACCAGCTGCCCGCCTTGTTTATAAAGGTTATGGCGAAACCCAGCCGATTGCGCCAAATACCACCGACGAAAATAAGGCCAAAAACAGGCGCACTGAGTTTATGATTATCGCGAAATAAAACGGTTGTTGTTAAATCATCTGTTGATTTTTATAACTTAGGCCAACCAACTATAGCCTCAAAATGAAAACCATTTTATTGTCCCTATTCGGTATAGCATTTTTTTGCTGTGCCTCTACATTTCAATTGCCTGATGGAGGCAAACCCTGGCAAAATAAAATGCAGAAGCTACCCGGCAGGCTGGAGTGCGAATTTTATAATACCGGTGGCGAAGGCGTAGCCTATCATGACAGCGACAGCACCAATAACGGCAGTGGCAGGCTTAACCCAGCCAACGGAACTTTTTTAAATGAGTTCAGGATGCAGGAGGGCGTTGATATCTCGTACACCAAAGCACACGACCATATTGACGATAATCCGTACAACAAAGTGCCGCGCGACATGAACAAATTTTATGTTGGCTGGACACAACCCGGCGAGTGGATCAACTACACCGTTAAGGTAAGCAAATCAGGAACTTATACTATCGGCGTTTTATATACATCAAATGGCGATGGGGCTATCTCTATAGATGTTGATGGTAAAGATGCTACCGCGCCTATGAAAATAGCATCAACCCACGATAATCAGGATACTACTGCGTGGCGGCAATGGCATCATTGGAACGCGTCAGACTCCATCGGCTCAATTACTTTAACAAAAGGCATACATGTGCTAAAACTTCACATTGTTGCTAATGGTAATATGAACCTGGATTATCTGAATTTTAAATAAGATTTACTATCTTCAATAATGCTTAAGTTATACAAAAAAGTAGACGACGGAATTTATTATTGGGAGACTTGGGATAAAAACAAAAAAACTGGAATCGTACACTGGGGACTTGTTGGCACACAGGGGCAAAACAAAGAAGTTAAATCCAAGTTTTTTTCAAGTCACACAAAACAAATACAACAGGAAATAAACAATATGGTTGCTATTGGATATCAGCAAATAGATATTGATGAACAATACACCTTGGTAATTGAGTTCAGAGTAAATGGTATGGGAACACCATACGATGTTGCCAAAAGAAACAGACTGCAACTAAAAATGGATGATACTTTAGGCTGGACGGGGCTTGGACACTGTGATGGTGGAAGTATTGGGAGCGGAACTATGGAAGTTTGTTGTTTTGTTGTAGATTTTGATATTGCGAAGGCAGTAATTATTAAGGAATTGGAAAATACAGAATTTTCTGATTACATGAGGATTTTTGACGAAAACGAATAAGCCGCTTATAAAATATAAAGGCCTTTGAGGGTGATTCAAAGGCCTTTTGCATTTCATAAAATTGTAACCTTAATTACCCATTTCCGAAAGAAACTTAATTCGCATGAGTTGTACCTCTTCGCGGGTATAATCGTCATTACCTAATTCGGCAAGGGCATCGTCTATCGAGTCAGCTTCGGCGGTGCGGAAATAATCGAACACCTCTTCCTGCTTATCTTCATCAATCACCTCATCAATGTAATAGTTAAGGTTAAGTTTGGTGCCCGAGTTAACTATGGTTTCAACTTCTTTCAATATCTCTTCGTAGGTAAGCCCTTTTGAGGCGGCAATATCATCCAGGTTTAAATGACGATCTATGTTTTGGATAATGAAAACCTTAAGGGCCGATTTGTTGGCGGCACTTTTAATTACCATATCAACAGGGCGATCAATATCATTATCGTCTACATATTTCTGAATCAGATCTGTAAATGGTTTACCAAACTTTAAAGCCTTACCAGCACCTACGCCCGAAATTTGTTTCAATTCCTCGGTATTCACCGGATAGTGTGTGCACATTTCCTCCAGTGATGGATCCTGGAAAATAACAAACGGAGGCAATCCTTTTTGTTTGGCAAGCTTTTTACGCAGGTCTTTCAGCATTTGCAGCAACTGGGTATCCAGTGCGCCACCACCTTGTTTAGGGCCATCTGCTTCATCATCGTCATCTGTCCCCTCTATTACATGGTTCATCACAAAACGGATGCTGTGCGGGTTCTCAATAAACGAATTACCAAGCTTGGTTAACCGGAGCAAACCATACTGGTCAATATCTTTAGATAAATAATTGCTTAACAACGCCTGGCGCAACAACGAATTCCACAGGTTTTTACCCTGCTCCTTGCCAGACCCATAGTAGTCAAGGGTATCGTGCTCGTAGTTTTTTATTTGCGCATTATCCTCACCCATCAATATGCTGATGATGTAATGATCATCAAACTTCTCGCCAATGTGTTTAATCAGGCTCAAGGCTTTATGCAAATGTTCTTCGCCATCAAAGTGCTCTTTGTGACCACAGCAATTATCGCACATGTTATTACAGCCGGCCTCGTTAAAGTTCTCGCCAAAATAATGTAATAACTGCTTGCGGCGGCAAACCGACGATTCGCAATAGTCAATAACTTCCTTCAATATCTGTGTGCCAATCTCGCGTTCGGCAACAGGCTTGTCCTTCATGAATTTTTGCAGCTTATCAATATCCTTTTCCGAATAAAAAGCAACGCAAACACCCTCGCCGCCATCACGGCCTGCCCTACCGGTTTCCTGGTAATAGCCCTCCATGCTCTTAGGCACATCATGGTGAATTACATACCTAACATCCGGTTTGTCAATACCCATCCCGAAGGCTATAGTAGCCACAATAACGTCAACATCTTCCATCAGGAATTTATCCTGTGTATCGGCTCGTACCTTTGGGTCTAACCCGGCGTGGTACGGCAGGGCTTTAACACCGTTCAGGTTCAGGGCTTCAGCAACCTCTTCAACCTTTTTACGGCTAAGGCAGTAAATAATGCCCGATTTACCCTGGTTTTGTTTTACAAATTTTACAATCTCTTTAATCACGTTACGCTTGGCACGTACCTCGTAAAAAAGGTTTGAACGGTTAAATGACGATTTGTAAATGGTAGCATTGTTCATTTGCAGGTTTTTTTGGATATCCTGCTGAACTTTTGGCGTTGCCGTAGCTGTTAAAGCAATAATTGGTATATTATCCCCAATATTACTGATCACCTGCCGTATCTTACGGTATTCGGGGCGAAAATCGTGTCCCCACTCCGAGATACAGTGCGCTTCATCAACGGCCACAAATGATACCTGGTTAAGGCGTAAAAAATCAATATTTTCCTGTTTGGTCAGTGACTCGGGCGCTACGTACAATAACTTGGTTTTGCCTGCCAATACATCCTCTTTAACCCGGCCAATATCTGCTTTGGTAAGCGATGAATTTAAAAAATGAGCTATACTATCAGAGCCTCCGAAAGCCCTTAACTGATCTACCTGATTTTTCATCAGGGCAATCAATGGCGAAATTACAATTGCAGTACCATCGCTCATTAGCGCCGGTAACTGATAACACATGGATTTACCACCACCTGTAGGCATAATAACAAAAGTATCATTACCCGCCAGGATATTAGTGATTATCGCTTCCTGCTCCCCCTTAAAGTTGTCGAATCCGAAAAAATTCTGAAGGTTATCAAATAGCGACTTCTTAGTTTCTATCATTATCTTAAATAATCTTAAAGTCCGATTTAAAAGTTTAAAGTAACAAAAATTTATGAATAAACGAGGGATTTACTTTTTAATTTTAATCAAATATGATTATTAAGTGAAAAACAATTTATTTACCTGATGCATTCAAATTCTTATCAAATTTAACCTGCAATCATTAAGTTTTATTTGAGGGATAAATAACAGATTATTATCCACTTTTATCGGCGTCAAACCAAATTAAAATTCCCATTTCAGCATCTGCGCAAAAAAGGCTTTCAAACGGTGAATGCAGGGTGTGCAAAGCCGTTTTTCGTACTACGTTTAAAGAGTAACCTTCTTTTTATAAAAAATCGAGAATATAAAATAGCAAAGCATAGCCGCCGATGTGAAGTACCACCCTATTCACGGCCGGTTATAATTACCGGCAGGCGTGGCAAACCTTAAACAGATTTTATTTGATGGTATGTTTGGTGACTGGTTAACGTTTTTAGCTGATAGTTAGGCCTAACTTACTTACTCAGCCCACGCTGCCTTATCGCCTCATACAAAATTACCCCGGTTGATACCGATACGTTAAGCGATTCGATCTCGCCAAACATCGGGATTTTAGCCAGGTGGTCGGCTATGCGAATAATCTCGTTGCGGATGCCGTCTTCTTCCGATCCCATGATGATGGCTGTTGGGGCTGTATAGTCGGGCATGTAAATATCTTCTTTGGTTTTTTCGGTGCAACAAACCAGCTGCAAGCCCGATTCCTGCAAAAACCTAACGGTTTGCATAAAGTTATCATGGCGGCAAACCGGTATCTTATACAAAGCGCCGGCCGAGGTTTTGATGGCATCGGGGTTAATTTGTGCCGATCCTTTCGCCGGGATAACTATAGCATGCACGCCGGCACATTCGGCAGTACGCGCAATAGCGCCCATGTTACGTACGTCGGTAATAGAATCCAGTACCAAAATCAGCGGCACCTCTCCTCTCTCGAAAACATCGGGAATGATATTTTCTATTTTTTGATAAACAATTGGCGAAATAAAAGCAACAGCCCCCTGGTGGTTCTTGGCGGTAAGCCTGTTCAGTTTTTCAATGGGTACTTGCTGCGCCGTAATATTATATTCGGTAAGCAGCGCTTTCAACTCGTGCGATAAGCCGCCGGCTGCACCCCGTTGTATGTATAATGCCTCAATTTCTTTGCCCGAAGTGATAGCTTCCATAATGGCCCTGATGCCAAAAACCATCTGGTTACTTTCGCGCTGAGGTCTTGAATTAAATGTCATTTTTACTGTTCTATATTTTCGCAAAAATAGCTATATTAATTGATTAAGCCGTTATTGAACCCAATAAGCATTTTGGTTCAACCATAATACTTAACAATCTTAAACTTTGTTAACATAGAGTTAAAACACTGTATATCAATAGCAAATAAAGTTTATCCACAGCTTGTTAACAATGCGATGTTAACTTAACAGCTTAAATTATTAAATTGAGAATGATTGCTTTAGAAGTTGGATACACTATGTTAGTTTAAAAGTACCCTGCCCGAAACTTTTTTTGTATATTTTTGTTGCCTTATGAGTTTTGAGAACGAGAATCAGTACAAGCCTAATACAAACGAACGCCGTAGCCGAATTACCAACCCAACTCCTTACACCGGAATGGGCAAGTTACCCCCGCAAGCTACAGACCTGGAGGAAGCCGTTTTAGGTGCGCTGATGCTGGAAAAAGATGCACTGTCATCAGTTATCGACGTACTAAAATCCGAAGTTTTTTATCGCGACAATCACCAGAAAATATTTTCGGCGATAAAAGAACTTTTCGAAAAATCCCAGCCGATAGATATCCTTACTGTTACCGCCCAGTTACGCAAACAAGGCGACCTGGAAATGATTGGAGGGGCATACTATATTACCGAATTAACAAGCCGTGTGGCATCTGCCGCCAATATCGAGTTCCACTCGCGTATTATTATACAGAAGTACATTCAGCGCGAGTTGATCCGCATCTCTACAGAAACAATCAACAGTGCCTATGAAGATACCAGCGATGTGCTTGACCTGTTGGATAAAGCCGAGAAGAATCTGTTTGAGATAGCCCAAAGCAACTTACGCCGTGATGCCCGTAAAATGGACGACCTGGTACAGGAGGCTTTGCGTGATATCGAATCGCTAAAAGATAAAAAAGATGGCTTGACCGGTGTGGCATCCGGATTTACCGGGCTCGACCGTATGACTTCGGGCTGGCAAAAATCCGACCTGGTGATTATAGCAGCCCGCCCCGCGATGGGTAAAACAGCCTTTGTGCTAAGCTGTGCCCGTAACGCCGCGGTTGATTTTGATAAACCAGTTGTAGTATTCTCGCTCGAGATGTCGTCAGTTCAGCTGGTAAATCGTTTGATTGCCGGTGAGGCCGAAATTGAGCAGGAAAAGATCCGTAAAGGAACATTAGAAGAGTGGGAATGGCAACAGATCCACTCTAAAATTGGCCGGTTAGAGAAAGCAACGTTCATTATTGATGATACACCGGCTTTAAATATATTTGAGTTCAGGGCCAAATGCCGTCGTTTAAAATCGCAACACGACATTCAGTTAATCATCATCGATTACCTGCAGCTGATGCATGGTAAATCATCAGACGGCAAAGGCGGTGGTAACCGTGAGCAGGAAATTGGTAGTATCTCTCGTGCCCTTAAATCAGTAGCCAAAGAATTAAACGTTCCGGTGATAGCGCTATCGCAGTTAAGCCGGGCCGTAGAAACCAGGCCGGGTAACGCTAAAAGGCCAATGCTATCAGATTTACGTGAGTCGGGCTCTATCGAACAGGATGCGGATATGGTATTGTTCCTTTATCGTCCCGAATATTATGGCTTAACCGAAGATGAGGATGGCAACCCAACGCAAGGCGTGGGCGAGGTTATTATAGCTAAACACCGTAACGGTGAAACCGGTACAGTAAGGCTCAAATTCGTGGGTAAATATGTAAAATTTGCCAACCTTGAAGAAGGCATGGACAGCTTCCCTCCTGCTGCCGGTAACGCATTTAGCGGCCTTGCACCATCGCAGGATTTTGAAAAGCAAAGCAATTTTATTATACGCCCTTCACGGATGGATGATATTGATGATGAGCCGCCGTTTTAGCCCCCAAGCCCCCTAAAGGGGGAGTCTTTTGATTCATAAAATTAAAGCCCGATTCTTATCGAATCGGGCTTTATATAAGGTCTAATAATTAATTTCACAAACGGTTTTTAGTTCAATATTGGGTTTTAGGAAATGAGAGAACATTTTCCAAAAAGCAGCCTTTCTTTCTTTAAGGGTCTTAAGATACCTGTTATGCGTTATTTTCTTTCTCATATACCACCACGCCCTTTCAACTGCATTGAGATCAGGGCTGTATGGTGGTAGGAAAAACAATTCTAATACCGGATGCCTTTCAATCCATGCGTTTATTTTCTTTGCATGGTGGTAGGCTACATTGTCTAATACCACAATTATCTTTGATACTCCTTTATAGGTTGCCAGTATTTTCTTCAGATGTTTCTTAAAGGTATGGCTATTGCCTTTATCTGCAAAACTTACCGTTATTTGGCCCGTATCATAATTATAACTTCCGAAAACAGTTTGCCTTTCCCTTTTTCGCTGCTTACACGGTATCTGAGGTTGTTCGCCTTTCTTTGACCACCCGTAGCTTACCGTAGCCGTGTTGGACAGCGAACACTCGTCTTCGTAAAGCAATACACTATCCGGGGGCAATTCAAGGAGTTTTTTTTAATGCCACTTTAAATGCTTCTTGTTTTTGTGTATCCGTTTCAGGGAATAAACCCCGCCCTTTCTGATAGGTAAAGCCTAATGATTTAATAATATTATAAATCTGGGCTTTCTTATAAACAAGGCCGTAATTCTTTGCTATCCATTCGATCAACAACGGCCCTGTCCATGTAGCGGTGTTATAACCATGGCCTGCGGGCGATTCCTTTGTCAACAAATCAGCTATCCTGTTCCGCTGTACCTCATTCAGTCTTGCTGTCCGGCCCCTGCCTGGCTTATCCCTTAAACCGTCTATGCCTTCTTTTTCAAACCGATGTACCCAATTAGTGATTTGTTTAAAACTGGTATTATATAATTCTTCCAGTTTTCTGCTTGGCTGTCCTATGGATACCTGGTAGACAGCATACAAACGTATCCCTATTGTGTAACGCTCATCGTCCCGGAACATTGCTTTTATCTCATCCGGCGCATAATTCTCTACCTTTAATACTGGCCTTGACATTTTGTATCTCCTTTCTTTTTATAAAGATACAATTATTATTGTGTAATTATTTAATGGACTTTATGTAATTTTTTTAACGATATTCTAATCCAACTATGGTTCCCCCTTCAGGGGGTTAGGGGGCTAATATCGTACGCTTAACACTGGTTGCAGCTTTCAGCTGCCCCACCGCAAAGGTTTAAACAATCAACCCTAAAATCACCCCCATAATGATTATCAGCGGAGCCTTAATCTTCGTAAATTTCAACAAAAGAAACGTACAGGCCATTAACAAATAAGCCACCCAGTTACCTCCAAATGGGCGTACCAACAGGATAAGGGCTGTTGCCATAAAACCTACTGCCACGGCGTTTATGCCGCTTAACGAATTTTTGATACGGGTTATTTTTTTAAGATCTTCCCAAAAGGGTACGATAAAGAGTATCAGAATTAGGCCCGGAGTGTTTACGCCTATTACCGCTACCAGGCTGCCAACTATTTGCCCGCCAACACCATATCCCTTATTACCTAAAGTTATTCCTCCCAAAAAGGAAGTAAACGAAAATGTGGGCCCTGGCAATGCCTGTTGTAAAGCGTAACCTGAAAGAAACTCCGAACTACTGAGATAGTGTTTCACTTCTACAAATTCGGTATAAAGCAAGGGTACCATAACCTGCCCGCCGCCAAATGTAAGAATGCCGTTACGGTAAAAATTTTCGAACAAACGAATGGGCAAACTGAAAGGGGATGTTTGGTTAATGACAGCGCCCAAAGCAGCAAAAAACAACAGGATGCCGATAAAATAAGCCACCTTGTTGGGGTTTACATTTGAATAAAGCTTTACCCTCAGTTCGTTCTCTTGTGGCTGTGTTTCCATCGCCGATGACAGGATGCCTCCTAACAAAATCAACAGCGGAAAAGCATAGGCATTTTGTAGTATCAGCGTGGCAATTAATGATCCAATAGCCAGCATGGTACTTACCTTGGTTTTTAAAAACTTATGGGCAAAACTGAAGGTTGCGTAGGCAACAATACCAACAGCTACAGGTTGCACATAACTTACCACATGATTAAACTTAGCCTGGTTGGCAAACATTTTATAGCTGATGGCGGCCATTCCCATTATGGCGGCCGATGGCAAAATCCAGATTAAAAAAGTTATTAGCGCCAATTGCAGGCCGCCAACTTTCCAGGCAATACCAACAAGGGTTTGGGTTGATGAAGGGCCGGGCAATACCTGCGACAATGCGTTCAGTTCCATCAATTCCTCCTCGGTGATATAACCGCGCTTCTGCACAAATTCGCGCAGTAAAACAGCGATATGCGCCTGCGGACCACCAAAAGCAGTAAAGGTGTACATTAAAACATCGCGAAGAAATAGTAAGCTTCTTTTGTTCATTGGTTCACTGGTTCATTCGTTCATTGGTATCGCTTTATTACTTATCCGTTGGTCTATAGCACAGTGATGGGACCGCGTTACTTCGTTGCTGTTGTATTAACCGCAAACTGAAAAATAATACATCCGGCGCAAAAGACCAATGAACCATTGAACCAATGAACTAATAATCGTCATCATCTTCCTCAATACCCATTGCCTGCCGGTAAACGGCCTGCAATTCCGAAAATGCGTGGTTATCGCGCTTGGCTTTGGTGATTTTCATGCCGTTTTCGTAGGTGGCAATAGCGTCATCCTTACGGTTCAGGGCCTCATAAAGTTTACCTAAGTGGTAATAAGTGCCGGTATAATTGGGGTGGTTATTTACCAGGTCTTCATAATATTCAAGCGACTTATCTACCTGATTAAGACGAAGATATTCGGTAGCGAGCGCGTATTTTAAAAACTCGTCGTTAGGTTCACTCTTAATAAATTCCAGTAGCTTATCTAATCTGCTCAACTCCATTTTAAACTCTATGTTTTTTAGTTAAATTTGCCAAAACCTATTGTTATGAAGATTTTGGTATGTATAAGTAATGTTCCCGATACCACCACAAAAATAACTTTTACTGATAACAACACCCAATTTAATACCAACGGTGTTCAATTTATATTAAATCCTTACGACGAGATAGCTCTTTCAAGGGCTATTGAATTAACCGACGGCGGCAAAGGCACAGTAACAGTTATCAATGTTGGCGAAGTAAGTACCGAGGCCACAATTCGCAAAGCGCTGGCCATTGGCGCCACCGATGCTGTACGGATTAACGCGAAGCCACATGATGCATGGTATGTAGCTTACCAGGTTGCGCAATATGCAAAAGTTAATTCTTTCGACCTGATCCTTACAGGTCGCGAATCTATTGATTACAACGGATCAAAAGTTGCCGGCATGCTGGGCGAGCTTCTGGATATTCCGTCGGTATCAATCATTAAAAAGCTGGATGCAGCAGATAATGAAGCTACAGTTGAACGGGAGATAGAAGGCGGCAAAGAAATTTTAACCATTCCGTTCCCTTTTGTTGCAGGCACAGCCGAAGGTGTTGCCGAGCCGAAGATCCCGAATATGCGTGGTATCATGTCGGCACGTACCAAACCTTTAGTAGTGGTGGAGCCTGTTGAAGTAAAAACTTTTTCGGAAATTATCAGTTATGAAACACCGGCCCCGCGCGGACAGGTTACTTTAGTTGCCGCAGATGACGTGGCCAAACTGGTTAATCTTTTACATGCCGAAGCTCGCGTTATCTAATTTAATTCAAATCGTTTTTTACGAAACTCATTATATATGTCAGTTTTAATATATGCGGAAAATGCCGGCGGCACATTCAAAAAATCAGTTTTTGAAGCTGTAAGCTATGCCAAGGCTATTGCCGATCAAAATAATACCGACCTGGTAGCCATCTCTATCGGCGACGTAGATGCAGCCGGATTAGCCTCGCTGGGCAAGTACGGTGCAAAAAAAGTACTTAATGTATCGGGCGATAAGCTAAAAAACTTCATAAACCAGGCCTACGCATCTATCATAGCCGAAGCTGCAAAAAAAGAGGGCGCTGATGTTGTAGTACTTTCAAACACCTTTTCGGGCCGTGGTTTGGCGCCGCGTTTGGGCGTTAAGCTGGAAGCAGGCGTCGCCGATGGCGCTGTGGCCCTTCCGGAGCAAAATGATGGTAAATTCAGGGTAAAAAAAACAGCCTTTTCGGGCAAGGCCTTCGCGGTAGTTGAGTTAACTTCGGCAAATAAGGTCATTGCTCTTATTCCAAACTCTTATAAAGTTGTAGAAACCGGCGGCATCGCGCAGGTAGAAGATTTTGCGGCAGCAACCAAACAATCGGATTTTAAGGCGATAATTAAAGAGATAGTTCGTGCTGCCGATAAAGTTTCGTTGCCTGATGCCGAAATAGTTGTATCTGCCGGACGTGGATTAAAAGGCCCCGAAAACTGGGGTATGATAGAAGAACTGGCCAATTTACTTGGCGCTGCTACAGCCTGCTCAAAACCGGTATCTGACGCAGGGTGGCGGCCACATAGCGAACATGTTGGACAAACCGGTATAGCTGTCAGTCCAAATTTGTATATTGCGATAGGAATTTCAGGCGCTATTCAGCACCTGGCTGGTATCAGTTCTTCAAAGGTAATAGTGGTTATCAATAAAGATCCGGAAGCGCCGTTTTTTAAAGTGGCAGATTACGGCATAGTTGGCGATGCCTTTGAAGTGGTGCCCCAATTAATAGCGACAGTAAAAGAATATAAAGCTTCAGCATAAATATAAGGTGCGATGGGTAATAACATGAAAAAAATTAAGCTGGATATTGTAGGCTTGTCATACAGCCAAACACAATCCGGCGCTTATGCTTTAGTTTTGGGCGAAGTTAGCGGCAGGCGCAGGCTGCCTATTATCATAGGTAGTTTTGAGGCACAGGCTATTGCGATTGAAATAGAAAAAATGACGCCAAGCCGCCCGCTTACGCATGATCTTTTTAAAAGTTTTGCGGAGGCCTACCAGATAGAGGTGCAGGAGATTATCATATACAACCTGGTTGATGGTATTTTTTATTCCAAGTTAATTTGCAGCGATGGTAAACGCTCGGTTGAAATTGATGCCCGTACATCTGATGCTATAGCTATAGCGGTCAGGTTTGATTGCCCAATTTTCACCTACGAATTTATACTGTCGACAGCCGGAATTGTAATTGAAGGCAACGACTTTGTTTACCTTGAAAATATCAACGAGACACAGGAAGAAAAAACGGTTAATACCTCAACAGTAGGCAGTGGCTTTGCTTCGTTAAGTGTTGACGAGCTGAAAACAAAATTGCAGGAGGCCCTTGCCGAAGAATCATACGAAAAGGCCGCTAAAATACGCGATGAGTTGAATAAACGTAAAGCCTCCTGATTTCGGATTTGAGAATTTCGATTTCGGATTTAGTAAATAAACCTATCCCGAAATTCTCAAATTATATTATCCATACCTATCAAATAAAGCCCTCTTTTGTAAACTTGGTAACAAAGCATAACATTTAGGATCATTTTGCTAAATTCTACCTCCCTTAGCTTTTTGATTTGCGTTTATTTCGTTACTTTCCCGTTTTTAATTTAACACTGATTATCATTATTAAAACCCGTACCATATGAATATTAAGTTCCGCTTAATACTAATGAATTTTATGCAATTTTTTGTGTGGGGGGCTTGGTTGCTTACTATCGGCGCATATTGGTTTCAAAACAAACACTGGTCGGGAGCACAATTCGGTGCTATTTTTTCGACGATGGGCATTTCATCTATCTTTATGCCTGCTATTACCGGCATTATATCAGACAGGTTTATTAATGCAGAGAAGCTATACGGCATAATGCATATCCTTGGGGCACTAACCCTATTCAGCTTGCCGCTTGTTACTAACCCTTCAACTTTTTTTTGGGTGATTTTGCTGAACATGATGTTTTACATGCCCACGTTATCACTGTCCATTACTGTATCATATTCTGCATTAAAAAGTAATAATATCGATGTTGTCAAAGATTTCCCCCCTATCAGGATTTGGGGTACCATTGGTTTTATTGCAGCATTGTGGACAGTTAGTTTAACGCACAGCGAAATTTCGGCCAATCAATTTTATATAGCCGGTGCAGTGGCGTTAATATTAGGTTTGTATTCATTTACGTTGCCCAAATGCCCGCCACTGTCGGCTAAAACCGAGAAAAAATCATTTGCAAGTTCGTTGGGGTTAAATGCGTTTGCGTTGTTTAAAGATCCTAAGTTTGTCATCTTCTTCGCCTTCTCCATGTTGTTGGGCGCAGCATTGCAGCTTACCAACGCTTATGGCGATACCTTTATTCATGATTTCGCCAAAGTCCCTGTTTACAAAGATTCGATAGCGGTTAAGTATCCGGCCATTATTATGTCGATATCGCAAATCTCCGAAACATTGTTTATCCTGGCTATCCCCTTCTTCCTGCGTAAGTTCGGCATTAAATATGTAATGCTTTTTAGTATGCTGGCCTGGGTGTTACGGTTTGGTTTATTTGCCTTTGGCGATCCTGCCGGAGGCCTATGGATGATCGTTTTATCATGTATAGTATACGGTATGGCCTTTGATTTCTTTAATATATCGGGATCATTATTTGTAGAAACCCAGGCAGCACCAGAAATACGCGGAAGCGCGCAGGGTTTATTTATGATGATGGTAAATGGTTTTGGCGCCTTTTTTGGCAGCCGTATAAGCGGCATTGTGATAGACAAATTTTTCACACATGCCGATCAAAGTAAAGACTGGCATGGCATCTGGCTTAGCTTTGCCGGTTATGCCCTGGTTATTGCTATTATATTTCCCTTTGCATTTAGATACAGGCATAATGCTGCATTGAAGCACGCCATTAAACACGCTTAAGAAAATATTGCATTTTTTTGATTACTGAACAAACTGTAGCCCGTTTACAAATGAAAAAGCACTACCGCGAGGAAAACGACTGCCTAAACTGCGGGGCAATTTTGCAGGGTAAATTTTGCTCAAACTGCGGGCAGGAGAACCTTCAGGTAAAGGAAAGCTTTGGCCATATGATGAATCATGCCGTCAGCGATTATTTCCATTTCGACCATCAGTTTTTTCATACGTTACAGCCGCTGCTTTTTAAGCCAGGGAAGCTTACAACCGAGTATCTGGCCGGTCGCAGGACGCAATATCTGCATCCTGTTAAAATGTATATATTTATTAGCCTGGTGTATTTTGTACTGTTGTTTAAAAGCAATACGGCAGATATCGTGACCCTAAGCAATGATAAGGCAAAATCAGAGCAAGCGGCGGATAACATGAAGATATCCGTTAAAAATGGGATTGATAACAGTATTTTCCTCAGCGCAGATCAAAAGAAGGCGATAAAAAAAAATGTCGATTTTAAGGCCGATAGCAT